>JALESO010000081.1 GCA_022781925.1 Lachnospiraceae bacterium | reverse complement strand
ATGCGGAAGATGGGACTTGAACCCACACGACTGCAATAGTCACAAGATCCTTAGTCTTGCTCGTCTGCCAGTTCCGACACTTCCGCATGTGTCGTTTCATTTTATTGTTCCCGACAAGAAAGTATGATAGCAAAATGGTGTCATAATGTCAAGACTTTTTCGAAAAAATATAAAAAATATACTTTTTGAAAAATATAAAAAAAGTGTTGACATTTCGAAACCGGTGCTGTAATATATACCTTGCGAGTTGCGAGAGAGCGACGAACAATGAAATAAGCAGGAATGGCGGAATTGGCAGACGCGCACGGTTCAGGTCCGTGTGACTATTGCAGTCATGAGGGTTCAAGTCCCTTTTCCTGCATGGAAGAAATCAGCAGAGAGTATCTGCTGATTTTTTTGTTTGGCGGGATAATACAAGGAAGTATATTTTAAATCGGTGAAAAAAGTTGTTGACATTTGAATGTGGTTGTTGTATTATATGCTTTGTCAGTTGCGAAACGGCAACGAGATAATTGAATAAGCAGGAATGGCGGAATTGGCAGACGCGCACGGTTCAGGTCCGTGTGACTATTGCAGTCATGAGGGTTCAAGTCCCTTTTCCTGCATGAAAGAAATCAGCAGAGAGTATCTGCTGATTTTTTTTTCTTTGAGTACATTTGTTTTTTATATGCAGCAAAAAATGTAACATAACGATACGAATTTACCGTATTTGGGAAAAATATTTCTATATTTCTGCTTCCTAAAGTAGTAAACTTATTTTTGTAAGGTGTAGATGTGCAGTGATTCTGAGAAGAATATGTCAGCTTACGCTGACCAGAATCACGCACCAAGTCTCACATGCGTTCGACTTGAACTTAAAACGATGGAAGAATTGAAACGGTGAAAAAGTTAAATTTTTGGAAAAGTTAGATTTGGGGGACAGATATGAAAACAGCAGAATCTTTTGATAAGACAGAAAAGATCTCTTTGTGGGAGAAGTTTAGTTACAGTGGCGGAGATGTGGCAAGTTGCATCACATTTGGTGCGGTCAGCTCTTATCTTTCCTATTATTATACGGATATTGCGGGAATTTCCATTGCGGCGGTGGGAATGATCCTCGGGGTGACCAGATTGATCGAGGCATTGGTGAATTTTCTGACGGGAGTGGCAATTGACGGCTGCCATTTTAAACGGGGAAAAGTGAAGCCTTTTATGTATGCCACAACGGTTCCGTTGATGGTGATGTTTGTACTGATCTTCTGCGTGCCGGAGCTGAATGCCCGGGGCAGGGTAGTGTTTGCGTTTTTTACCTATCTGGCATTCTGCATTTTGTATGCAATCAATAACACCGGATATGGCACATTGCTTTCGCTGATGACGTATGATGTCCGGGAGCGCAGAGTGCTGAACAGTTTTAAGGTATTTGGCAGTGGCACAGGAAATCTCCTGGTGAGCTTTCTGACGCTTCCGCTGGTGGCGGTCTGCGGAGTGTCCGGACGGTATAGTTTTGCACCGGTGGCACTGATCTATGGTATTCTCAGCCTGGTGCTGCTTGGCAACTGCACGATTTCCTGCCGGGAACGTGTGATATCAAAGGAAAGCCGGCGTATGAGCCTGAAAGAATCTCTGCAATGTGCGGTGAAAAGCCGTTCCTGGATTCTGCTGTGCATCATCGGGGCCTGTGTGATGGTAGTTATGATCCTGCAGAATCAGAGTATTATCTATTATGCGAAATATGTACTGTTTGATGAAAAAATGGCGACGGTGCTGCTGACTATCTATACGCTGACACAGCTGCTGGCGGCGGTTTTTATGGACAAAGTCTTGAACCGGCTGGGTAACCGAAACTGCATGATGCTTGGATTCGGCACGTTTCTGGTGCTGACGGCAATGATGTTTGTATGCCGCAAAAATCTGGTGCTGTTTTGTATTTTCCTTCTGCTGGGTGGTATGGGGAAAAGTATGGCAACCAGTCCGTGTTATGCCATCTGTGCTGATACGGTGGATGAAGTGGAAGCACTGACCGGCAAGCGTCCCCAGGGAGTGATGACTTCCTTTATGATGTGCACCATGAAAGCAGGCACAGCCATTGCCGGTGTGGTATTTTCAGCAGTGCTGCATGCCGGACATTATGCGGCGGAAGCGGCGCAGCAGAGTCCGGAAGCGATCCGGGCAATTTATCAGAACCTGTTCTGGATTCCGATGCTGATCGTGGCTGGCTGTATGGTGCTGGCATTCTTTTTCAAACGTCAGCCGGTTCAGAAACAGGCTGAAATAGTGTAAAGTGACTTCTCTTTTGAAAATCATTGTGGTATAATGTGACGACAAGTGACAAGACAGCAAAATATCTGTTTTTATACGAACAGATTGTTGTTTCACAATGAAAACCTTAGGAATATGAGCATATGAAAAATGTGTGCAAAGGAGAGACGTTTTATGAAAAAAGTATTAAATCACATTTTTATTGATGGTCTGAGCGGAATGGCACTGGGATTGTTTTCCACGCTGATCATCGGAACAATCATCGGTCAGATCGGAACGTTACTTGGAAATGAGATCGGTGTGTATCTGATCGCCATTTCAAATGTGGCAAAAACTGTGACCGGTGCGGGCATCGGTGTCGGTGTGGCTGCAAAGTTCAAGCAGGGACCGCTTGTGACGGTATCCGCGGCTGTGGCAGGTATGATCGGAGCGTTTCCGACACTGGGAATGGAAAGTTTTGCACTGGGAAAAGCAGGGGAACCACTGGGCGCCTTCGTGGCTGCCCTGATCGGCATCGAGTGCGGCAGACTGGTAGCCGGAAGAACAAAGATTGATATTATCCTGACTCCGCTGGTATCGATCTGTACCGGTGCGGCAGCAGGATTCTTGGTTGGACCGCCAATTTCAAACTTCATGAAATGGCTGGGCAACTTGGTAAATATTAACGTGGAAGCATCACCGATCCTGGGCGGTATCGCAGTGTCTGTGCTGATGGGAATGATCCTGACACTGCCGATCAGTTCCGCAGCTCTGGGCGTATCCATGGGACTGACCGGACTGGCAGCCGGCGCGGCAACCATCGGATGCTGCTGTCAGATGGTAGGATTTGCAGTAGCAAGCTACCGTGAAAATAAATTTGGTGGATTTATCGCGCAGGGAATCGGAACATCCATGCTTCAGGTGCCCAACATCCTGCGCAGACCGGTGATCTGGCTGCCGTCGATCTTATCCAGTGCGATCCTGGGACCGGTTGCATCTGCACTTTTACATATGGTAAGCACACCAATCGGATCCGGTATGGGTTCTGCCGGTTTTGTGGGACAGATCGCAGCTTACGGAGCCATGCTTGAGACCGGCATGACATCCAGAATGGCGTTGATCCAGATCCTGATCATGCATTTCATCCTTCCGGCAGTGGTGACACTGATCTTCTCAGAGGCAATGCGAAAAGCCGGATGGATCAAAGATGGAGATATGAAACTGGAGGTATAATGATATGGAAAATTTTGTATATGAGACACCTACCAAAGTATATTTCGGAAAAGGTGAGGAATGTAACGTTGGCAAGATTCTTGCCGGATATGCACCGGAGAAAGTGCTGATCCATTTTGGAGGACAGTCTGCCAGAAAAAGTGGTCTGTTAGACCGGGTTGAACAGGCACTGGATGCAGAGGGGATCGCTTATGTGGAACTCGGCGGTGTCGTAGCAAATCCGGAGTTAAAGCTGGTGCGGGAAGGAATCGCACTCTGCCAGAAGGAAGGCGTGGATTTTGTGCTGGCAGTAGGCGGTGGCTCTGTGCTGGATTCTGCCAAGGATATCGCAAACGGTGTGGCGAATCCGGACATTGATGTGTGGGATTTTTCTCTGGGAAAATGTGTGCCGGAAAAAACGCTGCGGAAAGGCGCGATCCTGACGCTTGCGGCAGCAGGTTCTGAGATGTCCAATTCCTGTGTCATTACAAATACGGATACAAACGAAAAGCGTGGCTACGGATGTAGCTGCAACCGGATGGATTTTGCTATTGAGAATCCGGAACTGACGTATACAGTCAGCCCGTATCAGACGGCCTGCGGTATCGTGGACATCGGAATGCACACCATCGAGCGTTATTTCTGCCCGGGGGAAGATACTTATCTGACGGATGCCATTGCGGAAGCTGTTGTTAAAAATGTCATCAAAGCCGGAAAAGCGTGTCTGGCAGATCCGGAAAACTATGAAGCACGGGCCAATATGATGTGGGCCTCTTCTCTGGCACACAATGGTCTGACTCAGTGCGGACGCAAGACGCAGCTGGTGGTGCATCAGCTGGAGCATGAAGTGTCCGGTATGTATACACAGGTGGCACACGGTGCCGGTCTGGCAGCACTCTGGTGCAGCTGGGCGCGTTATGTATACCGTGCAAATATCAGCAGATGGCTGCAGTATGCACAGAACGTATGGAATGTGGATGTCGATTTTGAACATCCGGAGAAGACCATAGAGACTGCTATTAACATGCAGGAAGCCTTTTATGCATCCATCGGAATGCCGACGAATCTGAAAATGCTTGGCGTGAAGGCAGAAGATCTGGAAACACTGGCATTTCACTGCTCCAGAGGTAAGACGCGCACGCTGATCGGCTACAAAGAACTGGCTTATGATGATATGCTGGAAATATTCCGGATGGCATACGAAGCCGGAGAAAATGCGGATTGAAATCTGAAATACGAGTGGAGTAGATGATGAATTTTATTGATTCTTACAAAAAGCTTGAAAAATTATGCAGTGAGATATACGGTGATAATCATGGTATCTCGTTATATATTGATGAAATGACCAATACCCCACAGGGTTCTCGTTATGTCAATAATTGGCATGAGGACCTGAAGCAGTTGAAACATTACCGCTGGGTGAGAAATCAAATTGTACATGAACCGGGATGTACGGAAGCAAATATGTGTAAGTCCGGTGATATACAATGGATAATTGCTTTTATTCCAGGGTAATGTCTGCAAAGGATCCGCTTGCGTTATATCGGAAAGCAACCCGGAAAAATGGGAAGAAGTATTCAGTAGCAGAGGCGAAAAAGACATCGCGGCAGTATACATATTCGCAGCAAAGGAAAAAGTGCAGAAAAAATAAATCATCGCGTGGCTCCACCGGATGCGGAACGCTGATTTTACTTGCTGTAATAGTGATGATCGCTATATTTCTGCTTCTTAAACTTATATACAAAATCTCTTAAAAATAAAGTTATATAGTATTCGGATTTTAGAGTATCCTGTCATTGGTTTACTGATGACAGGGTACTTTTTCTGTCCTTTTATAGGAAATTTATTACGGAATCAAAAAATCTTGTAGTAAACGGTTCCTTTTTTCCGTTATTATATATAGAAAGAGAAAAAACATGCTTTAGCTTTATACGGATATCTGTAAAACGGGGAGGAAACGTTATGTTATTGTTTTTAACCATGCTGGACAGCGAAGCAGACCGGTCTAAATTTGTTCAGCTTTATCATAAATATCGGCATTTTCTGTGGTATCTGGCCCGGGAGCGGCTGCAGGATGAGCATCTGGCAGAGGATGCAGTGCAGGAGACGTTTCTGGCGCTGACCCGCCATATGAGTAAGATTGGCAGCGTGGAGTCGGCGGCAACGCGGAATTTTCTTGCCACGACGGTAAAAAATAAGGCCACGGATCTGTGGCGGAAAACGCAGGGGATTTCAGAGATAGAAGAACTGCCACAGACGCAGGAATCGGATGCTGCCGGTGGAGATTTGCTGGATCAGTATCTGAAGCAGGAAAATTATGAACGTATTTTGCAGGCAATCCGGCAGCTGGATGAGATTTACCGGATCGTATTTGAATACAAATATCTGCATGAACTTTCGGATCAGGAGATCGCAGAACTGCTGGGTGTGACGTCCAAAGTTGTAAATGTGAGGATTTTCCGGGCGCGGAAAAAATTGCAGAATCTTCTGAGAGAGGAGGGATGACGCGATGAACAGAAAAAATCGGGAAGCGGAAAACAGATCAGCATATAGTAAAGCGGAGCATTGTAAACGAAAAAGAAGCGAAGAACAGACGGCAGAAGATGTGTTAAAGCAGGCCCTGGCAGAGTGTATGCAGGAGGAAGCAGAACGGGCGGAGAAAAAAATCGAAACGGAAGGGCAGCATGCATTTTCAAAGTCATTTATTGAAAAGATGCAGTTTGTATTAAAACAGGGACGGGCTGCGGAAGAGCAGGAGAAAAAGAAAACGCAGAGACGGCACTGGAGCCGTGTGGCAGCAGCCTGCATTGTGTGCGTGGTGATTGCAGGAGGCGGCCTGGTCGGCTGGCAGAGTGGTTTGTTTAGCAGGCAGAACGGGGTTGAGAAAAGTGCGGCCAGAACGGCTGATACTACCGGAAATGCAGATACCACAGAAGCGGCATCGGAAAGCAGCCGGAAAGATCTGGATGGCGGGGCAGGTTCAAAAGAGACAGCACTGGCGCAGGGAGATGTGGATGGAACTGTCGATACGGATCAGAGCACACAAAGCCGTCAGGAAAGTCAGGAGGTATCCGGTGAAGCAGGTCAGGAAGCCGATGAAAAGCAGCAGCTGGATCTTTCGGTAAGTGTAACTGTGCTGGAAGTGACACCGACAACTATGAAAGTACGACTGGAAAATACAGGCAAGGAAGAGATCCGTTTTGGGGATGATTATGAAGGCATTGAAGTTTATGATGCAGCTTCTGACAGCTGGCGCGAATGCCAGAAACAGTCGGACATTGCATATCACGACATCGCATATGTGATGAAACCGGGGCAGAAGCAGAACGGGTGTGACTGGTCTGTGGACTGGTCGGCAGTCTATGGCTCTCTGAAAACAGGGCACTATCGTCTGACAAAATATATTTCCGTGGGAAATGCGGATGCCGGATGCCAGTATGTGCAGCAGATGCAGATCACATTTGATATTCCGTAAAAGCATCCGGAAAGACGTACATTGTCCAGTGAACAATGCTTTTGCGCTGATCGAAACAGAGTGTAGACTTATAGAAACGTGCATCCCGCAGCAAAGCCGAGGGTCTTTTGGACTTGTTACAGGCGGTGAATAATAAAAAACAGGTAGAGAGGAGAAGGCTTATGAGAGGAAAGAAAAAAACAGGGAAACCGTCAGATTTGGGGAGAAGGCTCCTTTGTGTATTACTGGCAGGAAGTATGCTGGCTGTGAGTATGGGAGTGATTGGATGTGGAAGCAGTACAGGGGTGAAAACCAGTGCCAATCAGACGTTCGATATTGTCAGGGACAGTGTGGACAGCGGAGCGTGGAGCGGCGGACAGGAAGCATCCAGTACAGAAAATGCAGTCGAAGCTGATGGGACAGCGACGGAGGGCACACAGGCACAGGACACCGGAGCAGATGCGAATGGTGTCTACGGGGAAGGAATTGCTGCGGATGTATCCCAGAAACTGATCAAAACGGTAAATATGACAGCGGAAACCACAGAATTTGATGCACTGGTGGCGGATGTGCGGGCAAAGACGGAAAGCACCGGCGGTTATGTGGAAAACTCTGATATCGGCGGAAGTTATGGCACGGATCAGACACGATATGCGTATCTGGTTCTGCGGATCCCGGCGGAGCAGTTGGATGATTTTGTAAATGGCTTAAAGGATACGTCGAATGTGCGGTCCTTTGGAGAAAGTACGGAGGATGTCACGCTGCAGTACACGGATATGGATACACATATCAAAGCACTGCGTGAGGAGCTGGATGCATTATTTTCCATGATGGAACAGGCAGATTCCATGAAAGATATCCTGTCCATCCAGTCTCAGATCACAGATGTCCGCTACGAGATCGAAAGCTATGAATCACAGCTGCGTGTATACGACAACCAGATCAATTACAGTACGATATATCTGGATCTGTATGAAGTGAACCGGGAAAGCCTGGCGGCAGGAAAGACGTTTGGTGATCGGGTTCATTCCAGATTTAACGACAATCTGTACCGGATGGGACAGGGATTTCAGGATTTCCTGGTAGGACTGCTGGGCGGTCTGCCAATTCTCATTCCGGTTGTGGTCATCTGTGTGGTGATCGTGATAGTGGTTCGTAAGATTTTGCACAAAAGAAAACACAGGAAAGCAGAAAATAAAGAATCGGACTCTGAGAAAGCGTAAACGGTAATGAACATAACATAAGAAGCATGGGAATCCTGCCTTGCAGGATTCTCATTTTTATGGTAAAATAAAAAAACTTTAGTGAACAAATGTTCATTATCAGGTACATATATATTTGAAAAAATTGGAAAATAGAGTAAAAAATGCAAAAACAATGCTAGCTGCCAGGAGAAAAATTCCAAAAGCACAGATCAGAAGTCTGTTGCATGGAAAAAGATATTTTGGCAGTTAATTTTTGGTGTAGATGTATGAAAGGGTGAGAGAATGGCAGATAAAGTAACATATGATGCGGGCAGTATTTCCGTTCTGGAAGGGCTCGAAGCGGTCCGCAAGCGTCCGGGTATGTACATCGGAAGTGTTTCCCGCAAAGGCTTGAACCATCTGATCTATGAGATCGTGGACAATGCGGTGGACGAGCATCTGGCAGGAGCCTGCAGTGAGATCAAAGTGACACTGGAGGCAGATGGTTCCTGTACCGTAGAAGATAATGGCCGTGGTATTCCGGTGGGAATGCATGAAAAAGGAGTTCCGGCGGCGCGGCTTGTTTTTTCGACGCTGCATGCAGGTGGAAAATTTGATGATTCTGTATACAAGACAAGCGGTGGTCTGCACGGGGTCGGTTCTTCCGTTGTAAATGCGCTGTCTACTTATCTGGATGTGCAGATCAGCCGGGACGGCGCGATCCATCATGACCGCTACGAGCGCGGTGTGGCAGTGGAGCCGTTGGTGGATGGTCTGCTTCCGGTGATCGGAAAGACGAAAAAGACAGGAACGAAGATCAATTTTCTTCCGGATCCGGAGATTTTTGAAAAGACAAGATTCAAAGAGGATGAGGTAAAAAGCCGTCTGCATGAGACTGCGTATCTGAATCCGAAGCTGACGATCATTTATGAGGATCTGCGGGGCGAGGAGCCGGAGCATATCGTCTATCATGAGGAAGAAGGCATCATTGGATTTGTCCGTGATCTGAATAAAAAAGCAGAGGTGCTTCATGATGTGGTGTATTTTAAAGGCGAGAGCGAAGGCATTACCGTGGAAGCCGCATTTCAGTATACGAATGAATTTCATGAAAATATCTTGGGCTTCTGTAACAATATTTACAATGCGGAGGGCGGTACCCATATCACCGGTTTCAAGACGATTTTTACAACGGTGATGAATCAATATGCCCGCCAGCTTGGAATTTTGAAGGAAAAGGATGCAAATTTCACCGGCGCAGATGTGCGTAACGGCATGACAGCGGTTATTTCCATCAAGCATCCGGATCCGCGTTTTGAAGGTCAGACCAAGACAAAACTGGACAACCAGGATGCTTCCCGTATCACTGCAAAAGTTACCGGCGATGAGATCCAGCTGTTTTTTGATAAAAACCTGGAGACGTTAAAGACAGTGCTTTCCTGCGCGGAAAAAGCAGCGAAGATCCGTAAGACGGAGGAAAAAGCAAAGACAAACCTGCTGACCAAGCAGAAATTTTCCTTTGATTCCAACGGAAAACTGGCAAACTGTGAGAGCAGGGATGCTTCCAAATGTGAGATCTTCATCGTTGAGGGAGATTCCGCCGGTGGTTCGGCAAAAACAGCCCGTGACCGTAATTTTCAGGCGATCCTTCCGATTCGTGGAAAGATTCTGAACGTTGAGAAAGCAAGTATTGACAAAGTGCTGGCAAACGCGGAGATTAAGACTATGATCAATGCGTTCGGATGCGGTTTTTCCGAAGGATACGGCAATGATTTTGATATTTCCAAGCTGCGGTATGACAAGATTGTCATCATGGCAGATGCCGACGTGGACGGAGCGCATATTTCCACGTTGCTGTTGACTCTGTTCTACCGTTTTATGCCGGAACTGATTTTCGAGGGGCATGTATACATTGCTATGCCGCCATTATATAAAGTAATTCCATCCAAAGGAAAAGAAGAGTATCTTTATGACGACGCGGCACTGGAGCGTTACCGCAGAACCCACACCGGTAATTTTACATTGCAGCGATACAAAGGTCTGGGCGAGATGGATGCGGAGCAGCTCTGGGAGACTACACTGGATCCGGAGACACGTATGCTGAAAAAGGTCGAGATCGAGGATGGACGTATGGCATCGGATGTGACAGAAATGCTGATGGGTACCGATGTGCCGCCACGAAAAGCATTTATTTATGAACATGCCAACGATGCTGAACTGGATATCTAATAAATAATAGAAGCGGATTTTGCAAATATCCGATAAACGAATAGAGTAGAAAAATCCGGATCAGAAAATGAGTATCTGTCTGATCTGGATCAGGATTCGCAGGCGAACCCTGAATGATGATTGTAGGAGAAAAAGATGGCAGAAAACAGAGAGCAGATCATCCGGACGGAGTATTCGGAGATTATGCAGAAATCATATATCGACTATGCAATGAGTGTTATCATTGCCCGTGCCCTGCCGGATGTGCGGGACGGATTAAAGCCGGTACAGCGCAGAACTCTGTACGATATGCACGAGCTGGGCATCCGCTATGACCGCCCGTATCGTAAGTGTGCGCGTATTGTCGGCGATACCATGGGTAAATATCATCCCCATGGTGACAGTTCTATTTATGGAGCTCTGGTCGTGATGGCACAGGACTTCAAATACGGTATGCCGCTGGTGGATGGACATGGAAACTTTGGTTCCATCGAGGGTGATGGCGCTGCGGCAATGCGTTATACGGAGGCACGTTTGCAGAAAATCACACAGCAGGCATATCTGGCAGATTTGGACAAAGATGTGGTTGATTTTATCCCGAACTTTGATGCCACAGAGAAAGAACCTTCTGTGCTTCCGGTCAAAGTACCGAATATTCTGATCAACGGTGCCGAGGGAATCGCTGTCGGTATGGCCACCAGCATCCCACCGCATAACTTGGGCGAAGTCATTGACGGCGTGATCGCCTACATGAAAAATCCGGACATTACCACAGAAGAAATGATGGAGTACATTCCGGGACCGGATTTTCCAACCGGCGGCATCGTCATCAACAAAGATGAACTGGTGTCCATTTATGAATCCGGAAACGGCAAGATCAAGCTGCGTGGGAAAGTGGAGATCGAACCGGTAAAAGGCGGAAAAGAGCGCATTGTTATCACAGAGATTCCGTACACCATGATCGGTGCAAATATCGGAAAATTCCTGAATGATGTATACAGTCTGGTGGAAACGAAAAAGACATCTGATATCGTGGATATTTCCAACCAGTCTTCCAAGGCAGGCATCCGCATTGTTATCGATTTGAAAAAAGGTGCCGATGCGCAGAACCTGTGCAACCTTTTATATAAGAAGACACGACTGGAAGATACTTTTGGCGTAAACATGCTGGCAGTAGCGGATGGAAAGCCGGAAACCATGGGGCTGGTGTCTGTGATCCGTCACAACGTACAGTTCCAGTATGAACTTGCAACCCGTAAGTATACAACATTGTTGAAGAAAGAGCAGGACAAGTGTGAGATTCAGGAAGGTCTGATCAAGGCTTGTGACGTCATTGACCTGATCATCGAGATCCTGCGTGGAAGTAAAAATATCAAACAGGCGAAAAAATGTCTGATCACCGGAGAAACCGAAGGAATTAAATTCAAATCCAAACTTTCTGAAAAAACAGCTTCCATGCTTCATTTTTCCGAGCGTCAGGCAACAGCCATTCTGGAAATGCGTCTGTACAAGCTGATCGGGCTGGAAATCGAAGCATTGATGGCGGAGCATGAGGAAACACTGAAAAACATTGCTCTGTATCAGGAAATTCTTGGAAGCCGTTCTACAATGGCAAAAGTGATCATCAAAGAGCTGAAAGCTCTGAAAAAAGAATTCTCCCATCCGCGCCTGACGGTGATTGAGAACGGAAAAGCTGCTGTATACAAAGAAAAAGAGGCAGAAGCAGTTCCGGCTGTATTGCTGATGGATCGCTTTGGTTATGTGAAAACCGTGGATAATTCCGTTTACGAGCGAAACAAAGAAGCGGCAGACAGTGAAAATAAACAGATCGTTCCGTGCATGAGCGACGGAAAAATCTGTCTGTTTACGGATAATGGACAGATGCATCTGGTAAAAGTTGCTGATATTCCGTATGGAAAATTCCGTGACAAAGGAATTCCGGTGGACAACATAAGTAACTATGACAGTAGTATGGAAAATATTGTATACATCACTGCACTGGAAAATATTATGGACAAGAAGCTGCTGTTTGTGACAGAACAATCCATGTGTAAGCAGGTGGCAGGCAGTGAATTTGATGTGTCAAAACGAACCACCGCAGCAACGAAACTGCAGGAGGGAGATAAGATTCTGTACATGGCAGTGGCAGAACCGGAGATGACACTGGTGCTGCAGTCACAGAAAAACTATTTCCTGCGCTTTGCAACCGAAGATGTTCCGGAGAAGAAAAAAGGAGCAGTTGGTGTCCGGGGTATGCGACTTGGTGATGGGGAACTGTTGACAGCTGTATGGCAGCTGAATAATGAAAATGAACAGATTATTATGGTAAAAGAAAAGGCGGTTCATCTGAATCGGCTGAGGATTGCGAACCGTGATACCCGTGGGGTAAAAAAATAAAATTTTGTTTATCTGTGTAAAGGGCAAATCTGAAGCAGAAATCCAGACAGACACGGATGATTTTCTACCTTCGCTGTGCCGCCTATCTCCGCCTCCTCCCGCGAACTCGCACGCAAAAACAGCGTGCTCAGACACACTCACGGAGGCGGGCTATGCTCGCTGCGGTGACGAAAATCAACCTACCGTCTTGTCTTGGATTTTGCTTTCAGATTTGCCCTATTTACTTGATGGCACCTCATGCCACGTGCGCATATAATGTAATAGAAATTCAACTTTTTGTTGCGCACGCAGATTTACGTTATAAAACATAAGATGTGGTTGAAAACTGTTTTTAGATTCTGAGCCAGAGGGAAAAACTAAGCTACCGCAAAGCGGCTTGCCCTTGATTATGTAAAAAAAGAACTGCTATACTGTTGTCATCGACGGAAAATTGAACTGTTTTTGAGTTCTTCGCCGTCGGTAACAGATTTTTAGCAGTTCATTTTTTCAGTGTCAAGGGTGGCGTATGGACGGCAAGCGAGCACGATGAAAACGACGTGAAGTGAAGGTAGTGCACATAGTGCGGCATGAAGTGCAAGGTGGCGCAAAAATTTACGAATATCATTGTGTAAATGAAAGAACTTCTGTATTTTTTCTCAAGGAGCGATTGTTAGCGACGGAGACAAAATACAGAAGTTCTTATTAAGATTTACAAAAGCCACCCTAAACGAAAAATTTCCGAGCTGCCCGCACAAGATACTCCGTATCTTTCACGCCTGCTGTCTCATAAGGCGAATGCATCGCCAGCTGCGGCAATCCAATATCTACCGTATTGAGTGCCACCTGCGTATTGGAAATATTTCCAAGTGTGGAGCCGCCTGCGATGTCGGAGCGGTTCGTGAATGTCTGCACCGGTACGTCCGCCTGTTTGCAGATCTCACGGAACATTGCCGCAGATACAGCGTCGGTACAGTATTTCTGGTTTGCATTGAATTTGATTACGATGCCGCTGTTCAGATACGGGCGGTTTGTCGGGTCTGCCATATCTGTATGATTCGGATGAACCGCATGTGCATTGTCGGCGGAGAGCATCAGGCTGTTTGCCAGATGGATGCGGTAATCTTCTCTGTCATAACCAAGCACTTCGTGGATGCGCTGCAGGGTATCGCGTAAAAATGTGGAGGCTGCGCCTTGTTTTGTGCCGCTTCCCACCTCTTCGTTATCAAATACACAATGTAAAGCAAGAAAATTGTTTTTTTCTGAGGACAAGAAACCTTTCATGGACGAAAATGCACATTGCAGATCATCCAGCTGCGGAGCAGAAATAAATTCGCCGGAAGCACCCCAGATGCTGGCACGCTCCCTGTTGTATAAGAAGAGATCGTGACCGAGAATGTCATCGGCGGATACACCGGCTGCTTTTGCAACCGTCTGCATAAAGGTGCCTTTTGCTGTGTTCATGCCGTAAAGCGGGAGCATATCTTTCTGTGCATTGTATTTGTAGCCGTTGTTTACCTCGCGGTTCATATGGATGGCAAGGTTCGGAATCATCACCAGATCACGGTCCACATTTACCAGTCTGATTTCCAGCTTTCCGGTGAAAGGGTCTTTGATGATCAGCCGTCCGGCAACGGAGAGCGGACGGTCAAACCATGGGGCAAAGATCATGCCGCCGTAGCGTTCCACGTTGAGCTTGATGTATTGTTTTTCCACTTCCATCTCCGGATTTTCCTTGATTTTAAAGGAAGGGGAGTCACTGTGGCTTGCCATGATACGTATGCCGTCAAAACCGTTTGCCGGGATGGAAAATGCGATGATGGAAGAGTCATTGCGGGTGACAAAGTAATTGCCGCCTGCCTGCAGATGCCAGCGTTCATTTTCTGCCAGGGCAGTAAAACCATTTGCACGAAATTCTTTTTTCATGGCAGCCACTGCATGAAAAGCCGAAGGGCTTTCTTTTATAAACTGAGTTAATTCTGTTGCAATATTCTGTTGCATAAATTTTCACCTCTGAAATAATAATGATTAAAAGAAAGGCATATGGAATGCCTCTGCATATTGTAGCATAAACAGCCATTTTGTGGAAAGAAAAATGAAGCCGGTTTGTTTTGGAAAAATAGCGATTTTGAAAAAAATGTCGAAAAAGAGGAAAAATCACATGGAATAGTGACGAAAACAAGTGGGCGAATCATGAAATGATAGTTGAATTTGCACAGAATAGATTGATAAATGCATAACAATCGTTGACAAAGTGATTTTTGATATGCTAGTATAATGCCTAGACAATTTTTGCAGGCTTTTATAGGTCTGGCATCATTTTTGTATATAAAGGGGAATGTATGCTGTGAGATATGAAAGATGCAGGAGTTGAATATTCACAATGAAGTATGAAAAACAACAAAGCATACTTCGCAACTATTGAAGGGAGAGTTAATACATCATGACTTGGGCTTTTATCATTCCAATCATCGGCATCCTTGCACTGTTGGTTGCCGCAGGATTAGCTGCCAATGTAAAAAAACAGTCTGAAGGTACAGACCGTATGAAAGAAATTGCAGCAGCAATCCATGAGGGTGCACAGGCATTCCTGATGTCTGAGTACAAAATCCTCGTTATTTTTATCGTAGTTGTATTTGTCGCAGTTGGATTCGCAATCAGCTGGGCAACAGCTATCTGCTTCATCATCGGAGCATTCTTCTCAATCATCGCAGGGTACTGCGGTATGAATGTTGCTACAAGAGCAAATGTAAGAACTGCTAACGCAGCAAGAGAAAAAGGTATGTCTGCAGCACTGCCGATCGCATTCCGCGGTGGCGCAGTTATGGGACTTTGCGTAGTAGGTCTTGGACTGTTTGGTGTAAGCATCATTTACCTTGTTACAAAAAACGATTCCATTCTGTTTGGATTCAGCCTTGGTGCTTCTTCCGTAGCGTTATTTGCACGTGTAGGTGGTGGTATCTATACAAAAGCTGCTGACGTAGGAGCTGACCTGGTAGGTAAAGTAGAGGCTGGTATTCCGGAGGATGATCCTCGTAACCCGGCTGTTATCGCTGATAACGTAGGTGATAACGTAGGTGACGTTGCTGGTATGGGAGCTGACCTTTTTGAGTCTTATGTTGGTTCTATCGTATCCGCGATCACACTTGGTCTGCTGGCTTACAAATCCGCTTCTAACCCGATCGTTGGTGCACTGTATCCGCTTCTGATCGCAGCAGTTGGTATCATCGCATCCATCATCAGCGTATTCTTAGTACGTGGTAAAGACGGTTCTGATCCTCATAAAGCACTGAAATTTGGTGAGAACATTGCAAACGTGATCACAGTTATCGTTGCAATCATCCTTTCCAAACCTCTGCTTGGATCTTTCCTTCCGTGTGGAGCTATCATCGCCGGTCTGATCGTTGGTGTACTGATCGGTACAGTTACAGAGCATTATACATCTGATAACTACAAACATGTTCAGAAAATCGCAGAGCAGTCTGAGACAGGTGCCGCTACAAACATCATCAGCGGTCTTGCAGTAGGTATGCACTCCTGTACAATCCCGATCATCCTGATTGCAGTTGGTATCTTCGCAGCATATCAGTTCGCTGGTATCTACGGTATCGCACTTGCAGCAGTAGGTATGCTTGCTACAACAGGTAGTACAGTTGCCGTTGATGCTTACGGCCCGATCGCAGATAACGCAGGTGGTATCGCAGAGATGTCCGGACTGGATGAGAGCGTTCGTGAGATCACAGACTCTCTTGACTCCGTAGGTAACACAACAGCAGCTATCGGTAAAGGTTTCGCTATCGGTTCTGCAGCTCTGACAGCATTATCTCTGTTCGTATCTTACGCAGAGGCTGTAAACTTAAGCAAGATCGACTTACTGGTTCCGACCGTTATCATCGGTCTGTTGATCGGTGCAATGCTTCCGTTCCTGTTCTCCGCTATCACAATGGAAGCAGTTTCCAAAGCAGCTTACAAGATGATCGAGGAAGTTCGTCGTCAGTTCAAAGCTGACAAAGGAATCCTGGAAGGAACAAGCAGACCGGATTACAAATCCTGCGTAGGTATTTCTACACAGGCAGCATTAAAAGAGATGCTTCTTCCGGGTATTATCGCTATCGTAGTTCCGATCATTGTTGGTATCCTGTTAGGACCGGATGCTCTTGGTGGACTTCTTGCCGGCGCACTTGCTACTGGTGTTATGATGGCTATCTTCATGGCAAACGCAGGTGGTGCGTGGGATAACGCTAAGAAATACATCGAGGGTGGACATCATGGTGGAAAAGGAAGCGAGCCGCACAAAGCAGCCGTTGTTGGTGATACAGTAGGTGATCCGTTCAAGGATACATCAGGTCCGTCCATCAACATCCTGATCAAACTGATGACAATCGTGTCCTTAGTATTCGCACCGTTATTCTTATCTATCGGTGGAATCTTAATGTTCTAGTTTGAATTTAATAGTTGCCTAAATTAAGTTAGAGTTAATAGAATTTAGGTTATGATACGAAATCGGGAGCTCTCGTCCCGGCGGCTAACAACGGCCTGCCAGGAAAAGAGTTCCCGATTTTACATAGCATTTGGAGAAAGAGGAGCGTTGTATGGAAACAATTCAGGAAAATGAATACGATGTGGTGATGAAAGAAACGGTGGATCCATATCTGAAGAAGCATGGTAAAAGCGGATATATCAGCAGTTACGATGGCATTGGAAAGCTCCATATGATGCGTTATCTGACAGAGGAGTCGAAAGGCGTGATCGTGATCTGTCACGGCTATACGGAATCCGCGCCGAAATACGATGAGATGGTTTATTATTTTTTGCAGACCGGTTATCATGTCTATCTGCCGGAGCATTGCGGACATGGACTGAGTTACCGTCTGACGAAAGATCCTTCTCTGGTACATATTGACAACTGGAAGCGTTATGTCAGAGATTTTCTGCATGTCTGTGAATACATCAGAAAGAAACATCCGGATCTGTCGTTAAATCTGTTTGCACATTCTATGGGCGGCGCGATCGGTGGTATTGCGGTTGCATGGAGACCGGAATGGTTTCACCGGGTGATTTTAAATTCTCCGATGATCCGCCCGCGCACGGCAAAGGTGCCATGGGTGATTTCTGCATCGGTATCGGGACTGCAGTGTTTATTTGGAAAAAGTGAGGAGTACGTGTTGGGACAGCATCCATATGATGGAAGTGCGACCTTTGAAACAAGTGCTTCTACATCCAAACCACGTTTTAAACGCTTTAATGATCGAAGAAAAACACATACATATATGCAGATCTGTGCAGCTTCCTATGGCTGGCTTTTTGCTTCTGCGGAGATGAGCTGGTACCTGAAAGGCTGGGCGTGGAAAATGTACCGGGCACCGATGCTTCTGATTCAGGCAGAACAGGATGATTATGTGTGGGGAAATGAGATCTGTAAGTTTGCAAGGCGTATCCAAAGGTACGAAGGGGCAAGCTGTGAATTTCTGTATCTTCCGGGAACAAAACATGAGACTTATAGTTGCGGTGATAAGACAATGCAGTATTATGTGAATAAAGTACTTACGTTTTTTGAAAACTGATATAAAAGCTAAAAGATTCATTCGATTAAAATATAATAGAAAACAAAATTGTTAAATGCGGCATGATATCAAAATAAATTGATATTATGCCGTATTTGCGTTATGATTTAGCGGAAAAAGAATTACGAATGACAAGTGTAAAAACTTCCTATCATTGATTGGAAAGCAAGGAGTTGAGTAGAATGACTGAAAAACAACAAATTAGAAAAAAATATAAAACGCTGCGAAATGAAATGAGCAGTGATGAAGTCAGAGAAAAATCAGATCAGATCTGCAAAAATATCATTTCCAGTGAAGTGTTTCAAAAAGCGGAGAAAATTCTGGCATATGCACCGCTTGGAAATGAAGCAGATATCCGTTTTGCAATCGAAGCAGGGTGGAAACAAAACAAGCGGATCGCATTTCCCAAGGTGTTTGGCGATACGATGAAATATTTTGAAGTCAGTGATTTCTCGGAACTGGAGGAAGGAACGTTTCATGTGATGGAACCGAAGGAAGAACGACCGGCAGACTGGGCGGATGCGCTGGTACTGGTGCCGGGGGTGGCATTTGACAGGAAGAAAAAACGTATGGGATACGGTAAAGGCTATTATGATCGCTATTTTGCAGGAAAAGCCGATTGTGTCAAGCTTGGAATCGCTTATGAACTTCAGGTGGCAGAACAGCTCCCGACAGAGGAAAATGATCTTCCGATGGAATATCTGGTGACAGAGAAAAGTTTGTGGTAAAGTATTCAGAAACGGAGTGATATTTCTGATTCAGCTATATATTATAAGTGCGGTCGGAAGAGAAGAAATACAGCAGGTATTCAGATGTTACTGAAATTAGTTTACAGGGAAGCATACAACAAAAAGAGGAGCGCAGAATAAAAGTATGAATTATATAGAAGCAATGGAGTTTCTGGAAGAAACAAAAAAATATGGCAGTCAGCTCGGCCTGACCAGCATCCGGAATCTGATGGCAGAGCTTGGAAATGTACAGGATGAGATTCCTCTGGTGCACATTGGCGGAACCAACGGAAAAGGATCGGTGGGGGCGATGCTGTCTCAGGTGCTGGCAGAGTCCGGATACAAGGTAGGACGATTTTGTACCCCGGATGTATTTGCCTATGAAGATGAATTTCAGATGAATGGTATAAATATAGAAATAGATCGGCTGGCACAGCTTTTTACAAAAGTGAAGGAAGCGTGTGACAAGCTGATCGGACAGGGAAAGCCGCATCCAACCCGGTTTGAGGTGGAGACAGCGGCTGCATTTTTGTGGTTTTATGAGGAAAACTGTGATATCGCCCTGTTGGAAGTCGGAATGGGCGGAGAGACAGATGCTACGAATCTGATCAGACAGCCGCTGGTGAGCGTTCTGACCTCCATCAGCATGGATCATATCCGTTTCCTGGGAAATTCTTTGAGTGAGATTGCAACGGCAAAAAGTGGTATCATCAAGCCGCAGATTCCGGTGGTTACCATGGAACAACAGCCGGAGGCTTTTGCCCAGATTAAAAAGAAAGCAGAAGCGGTGGATGCAGAACTGATCGTTGCCCGGGCAGATCAGGCGCAGCACATTACGCAGAAAAATGGCAGATACGCCTTTGCATGGAACGTGTTTGAAGGAGTGCAGAACGAAAAAACTGATGGAACAGAAAGAACTGGGGGGGCTGATAGAAGTTCACGGGAATTGCAGATAGATCTTTCCCTCTGCGGTGCATTTCAAGTGGAAAATGCGGTCTGTGTCCTGAACGTATTGCAGATTTTGCAGAAAAAATATCCGAAGATCACAAAGGCGACAATACAGCATGGACTGGCGCACACAACATGGCACGGACGCCTGGAACGGCTTGGCACGGAGCCGGATTTTTATCTGGATGGCGCGCACAATGAGGATGCGGTACGCAAGCTTCGAAAAACACTGGAGGAAGGATTCTCCGACCGCAGGATTGTGTACATCATGGGGGTGCTGGCGGACAAAGATTATGAAAAAATGATTCGGATGATGTTCCGGCCGGGAGATCATGTATACACGGTTACTCCGCAAAACCCACGGGCACTGGACGGAAAAGAGCTGGAAAAGCAGCTTTTGGAGCAAAAGATTGCGGCGCGATATTGTGAAAATGTGCAGGATGCGGTATTATATGCTTTACGGGACGCACAAAAAGACGATATGATACTGGCATTTGGCTCTTTATCTTATCTGAGAAATGTGCGGGAAGCGTATGAGAGTGTAATGATTGCGTTGGAACAGGAAAAGATAGATTTATGAAATTTACGGAAAAATTACTGAAACATCCGGAATTTCTGCGTTTGCAGAAACGTGTGCAGCAGATCGAGCAGGATCGGATTTACTGTCATCATGAGCTGTCGCATGCACTGGATGTCTGTCGTATGGCATGGATGATGTATCTGGAAGATCAGATGCAGGAACTTCTCGGATCCGGGTCGGAAACCGGTCTGAAAAATAAGTATGACATGGCATCTGTTTTGGAAAACAGTGAGAAGATGACAGAAGCCGGGCAAGCTGCGAGCACAGCGGATGTCAGTGAAACAAAGATGGTGAACCTGCAGGAAAAAAAGGATCAGTTTTATGTGACCGGGCTGTTGCATGATATCGGCCGGGTGGCACAGTATGAGACCGGAGAGCATCACAGTGAAGCGGGAATGCGGATCGCGGAAGGTCTGCTGACAGATATTGAATATCCGGCAGAGTGGATGGCTCAGACGCTGCAGATTGTGGGTGTGCATCATGGACGGGAGGAATCCAGAGAGGAATCCTGCACCATGGAATACTATATCCGCAGAGCCGATCACCTGTCGCGGAACTGTTTTTGCTGTGAAGCGGCGGATTCCTGTAAATGGAGCGATGAGGAACGCAATCAGACCATTTTCTGGTAATTGTAACAGTAACGGCTAGAAAACAGACTTTGGTCAAATAAGAGCGTGTAGTAGTTATTTTATACGAGGATATACAGCGGCCAGATTGAAAAAATTTGCCTGGCAGCTTGTTTCGTATGCTGGAAGGAGAATGAGAAAGACATGAAGATAGGAACAAAAAATTTTGATACAGATCACGAGACATATATTATGGGCATTTTGAATGTGACACCGGACTCATTCTCTGATGGCGGCAATTTTAACTGCCTGGATGCGGCACTGCGTCATACAGAGGAGATGCTGGCAGAGGGAGCGGATATCATCGATATCGGCGGTGAATCTACCCGGCCGGGGCATGTGCAGATCACGGATCAGGAGGAAATTGACCGTGTGGCACCGATCATCGAGGCAGTAAAAGCCAGATTTGATGTGCCGATTTCACTGGATACTTACAAGAGTGCAGTGGCAGAAGCCGGAATTGCAGCAGGCGCAGATCTGATCAATGATATCTGGGGATTGAAATATGATCCGAAGATGGCAGAGGTGATCGAAAGAGGGAATGTGGCATGCTGTCTGATGCATAACCGTGACAACAGCGATTATACGGATTTTCTGAAAGAATGGTACGATGAGACGGCAGAATGTGTGACACTGGCAAAAGCAGCCGGGATTGCAGATGATAAAATTATGCTGGATCCGGGCGTTGGCTTTGGAAAAACCTATGAGCAGAATCTCATCACCATCAAATATATGGACAAATTGAAGACACTTGGCTATCCGCTGCTTCTTGGAACTTCCCGGAAATCCGTGATCGGACTGACACTGGATACACCGGTGACAGACCGGGCACTGGGAACTGCCGTAACGACGGTGTTTGCGGTACAGCAGGGATATGCCTTTGTCCGTGTGCATGATATCAAGGCAAACAAACAGGCGATTCAGATGACAAAAGCAATATTAGAAAGTGCAGTAAATGCATAACATAAAGAATCGCGTCGGATGTGGAGGAGAAAAACGAGATATGGATCGTATAAAAATACAGAATCTGGAAGTGTTCGGGCACCATGGGGTGTTTTCCGAGGAGACAAAACTGGGACAGAAATTTCTGGTAAATGCAACGCTGTACACGAGTACGCGGGCAGCGGGTTATTCGGATGATCTGGAGAACTCTATCAATTATGGTGAGGTCTGCCATTTTATCACCCGCTATATGCAGAAGCATACCTTTAAGCTGATCGAGGCTGTGGCTGAGCATATGGCGCAGGCGTTACTGATGGAATATCCACTTCTGAAAAAAATAGATCTGGAAATCCAGAAGCCGTGGGCCCCTATCGGCCTGCCACTGGAAAATGTATCTGTAGAGATCAGCCGCGGCTGGCATACTGTTTATCTGTCTGTTGGCTCCAATCTGGGAGAGCGGCAGCAGTTTTTGCGGGCAGCAGTGAGACTTTTACAGGAGTGTACGGAGATCCGCAATGTAAATGTGTCAAAACTGGTGGAGACAGCACCGTATGGCTATACAGATCAGCCGGCATTTTTGAACGGTGCCATTGAACTGGAAACGCTGTTTACCCCACAGGAGTTACTGCTGGTGATCCACAAGATTGAAGCAGATCTGGGGCGGGAGCGTGTGATCCACTGGGGACCGCGCACCATTGATCTGGACATTGTATTTTATGATGATGAGGTCGTGGCAGAGCCGGATCTGGTTATTCCGCACATTGACATGCAGAACCGCCTGTTTGTGCTGGAGCCGCTTTTCATGCTTTGTCCGGGAAAGGTGCACCCGGTGCTGCATAAGACCGTAGCGCAGCTTCGCCAGGAACTGATCGACAAAAATGAGCAGTGAAGGAGTAGTGAATGAAGAAATACAAATTTATTTTCTGGGATATGGATGGTACGCTGGCAAACACCTATGAGGGTGTGACAAATTGTGTGAAATATGCCATGGAGCCTTATGGGATTCACTTTGAGAGCGAGCAGGAACTGCGGAAGTTTATCGGACCGCCGCTGCGCCTGTCTTTTACAAAATATTGCGGACTCAACGAGGAAGAGGCAGAAAAAGCCATTGTGCGTTATCGGGAACGCTATATTCCGATCGGCGTGTATGAATGTGAGTTGTTTGAAGGGGTGCGTGAGACGATTCAGGCTTTCAAAGAAGCCGGATACATTCAGGTCATCACATCATCTAAGCCGGAGGCGCAGTGCCGCCAGGTACTGGAAAAATTTGAACTTCTGACGGAATTTGATGAGGTCGTGGGAGCCAGTTACGATGGCAGGATTGATACAAAAATTGAAGTATTACGGGAAGCTTTTCGCCGGATGGACGCACAGTATCCGGATTTCTCAAAGGGAAAGACAGTGCTGCTCGGAGATACTCACTATGACGTGGATGGTGCAAAAGAAGGCGGCATAGACTGCGTCGGTGTGGGCTATGGATTCGGAGGCGCGGAAGAACTGTGGGACGCCGGGGCAGTGGCCGTATATGAAGATCAGAAAGCATTGCGGGAAGCGCTGCTATAAGGTATACGAATCATTCGACTGATTTGTTTGAGCCTGATGATATAATTTGGATAAAAATACGTGACAAACACAGATCCTTATGTCTACTGGAATACAGAGATGAGTGGATTTGCAAGGAATAAGAAAAAATATGGAATCGTTGACACGAGCCAAAAATTGAGGGAGGACGTCATGAAGCGAAAGGAAAAATTGCGGCAGATCGCAAAAGAGGCAAAATCTGTCCTTTGGGCAGTCATTGCAATTATCGTGTTCTGGATAGTTGCAGGTTTTGGGGTAAGTAAGTTACATATTACCGTTTTCCATACTCCGTTATGGGCCATCACGGGATGCATCGGCACCTGGATTTTTTCCATTATAATTGTGGTGTATTTGATGAAACGTGTATTCAAAGATTTTGATCTGGAGGAGGAAAACGAGGATGAATAAGAATATTCTGGCTTTGATGCCGGTGTTTATTTTTATGATCATTATGCTGATCGTGAGTATTTATGTGCGCCGGACATCCGCAAAAAAAGCCTCTGAAGGCTTTGTAAAAGATTATTTTATCGGTTCCCGCAGTCTGGGCGGTTTCGTACTGGCCATGACCACAGTGGCAACTTACAGTTCTGTAAGTTCCTTTGTCGGTGGACCGGGACAGGCATGGAGCGTCGGATTCGGCTGGATCTATATGTCTGTGGTTCAGGTGACTGCATTGCTGTTGGTGCTTGGTATTCTTGGCAAAAAGATGGCCATGGTATCACGAAAAATTGATGCGGTAACCATCATCGATGTGATCAGACATCGTTACCAGTCCGATGTGCTGGCAAATATATCCGCCATTATCATCGTTATTTTCTTTGCTGCAACCATGGTAGCACAGTTTGTAGGCGGTGCAAAATTATTTGAGGCAGTAACGGGATATTCTTATCTCACTGGACTCATTGTATTCGGTCTGGTAGTTGTTATCTATACAACGGTCGGTGGATTCCGCGGCGTGGCAATTACCGATGCAGTCTGTGCCATGGTTATGCTGGCGGGTATGGTGATCCTGCTGGTGGGCATTATCCGTCAGGGCGGCGGCTATGAGACGATCATGGACAACATCGCAGCGACAAAACCGGAGATGCTGGAGCCGTTATCCGGCGGAAATATGCCGGTGAGCCTGTATATTTCCCAGTGGATGCTGGTTGGTATCTTTACACTGGGATTGCCGCAGTCAGCAGTGCGCTGCTTAAGCTACAAGGATACAAAATCCCTGCACCATGCGATCATTCTCGGTACCGTTGTTGTCGGCGCCATGAATATCGGCATGAACTTTATCGGTGTGTTATCCGCAGGCGTTCTGACCGGAAATCTGGCAGATTACGGAAACAGTGTGGACAATATCATTCCGCTTGCCATTGCAGGTTCCCTGAAGCCTCTGGTAGCCGGAATCTGTATCATCGGACCGATCGCAGCATCTATTTCCACCATTTCCTCTCTGCTGCTGAGCACCACATCTTCCATCGTAAAAGATGTGTATATGCATGAGAAAGAGAAAAAAGGACATGCGGTATCTGAGAAAACAACGACAATGCTGAGCCAGATCTGTACGTTAGTGATCGGACTTATCATTTTCGGAATTTCCATTAATCCGCCAAGCGTGATCTGGAAGATCAATATGTTTGCCTTCGGCGGACTGGAAAGTGCGTTTTTCTGGATTTTCTTACTTGGTATGTTCTGGAAAAAAGCAAACAAAGCCGGAGCTATCAGTGCAATCATCGGTGGAACCGTATGTTACTGCGTGACCATGTTCTTTGGATTGAAGATTGCAAATCTGCATCAGATCCTGATTGGAATCAGTGTATCATTGGTGTGCATGCTGATCGGAGCTGTGGTTGGCAAAAAGACCGACGATGCGGTGCTGAAATTGTATTTTTGATGGTGAGATGTAAGACGTACGGGGAAGCGTGTGGTTTAAATAAAAAGTTATGAAAAAGGACTCTGCGATTTTGTCTCCGTCGCTAACAATCGCTCCTTGAGAAAAAATAGCCAGAGTCCCTTTCAGATAGACTGTGTTGAAACCACACTGCTTCCCCTGTTTTTTGCAATCGTTCAGACAGACAATTTTTTTGATTTTATCATTTAAAACTTCTAGTAGTTTATATACTGTGCGGCGTGCCGCGCATGCATATACTTTTTATGAAAAATAGACATTATGCAGCATGCGCCAATTTACGACTAGATATGTTATAGATCTGATATGTATGACTACAAGTTTTGAAACTATTGGCGTTTTTCATAATGATATTGTGAATCATGTATGTGTATATATTTTGCGAAAATAGGCATTGGGCTACATATATCAATTTGTGATTGAATATGTTGCAATGATAAGTAAGTGACTATTGATAAGCATAATAGCTGAAATGGCGAAATCAGAGATTCCTTCTGCGACAAGCGATTTAGCAAGTGACTGAGTTTCGCGAGTTTTGCGCGAGTGGGAACGACCTCTTTTTCAGGCGTGGGAACGAGCGCAATAAAACCGAAGCGAAACGAGGGTAACGAGCGACTAGCGGTTGCAGAAGGAATCTCTGATTTCGCCTTATATAATATTAAATTTTGGCAAATATTTAAAATAAGAATAAATTGTACAAAAAAATTGAAAAATTCACATGTGCTGCATGGAATCAAGCCATATAAGTAAATTTTTTTGTAAAGAAATACAAAGTGAAATTGTATGATATAAAAAGAAATGGACAGATAAATAAGATAATTTAAAAACAACAGTAAGGAATGAATAAAAATTGTCAGATTATCAGACAACTCAAAGAAAAAAGTGGGTTTACATTTGCCCGAAAAAGCGGTATAGTATACCCAATCAATCAGTTTGGGTTGAATAAAGGGGACTGTATTAAAAATCAATGTGCATCCACGCGGAGCGTTTTTTCAGTCGGAGTTTCAACTCAGACCGAGAAAAATGTCTGCAGAAAGGAAGATGTTATGAAACTTCATATGAACGAGAGCAACGCCAAGGCTGTCGGCATGTACGATCCAAGGTTCGAACATGACAACTGCGGTATTGGTGCTGTGGTAAACATTAAAGGTGTGAAAACACATCAGACGGTTGAAAACGCATTAAAAATTGTTGAAAACTTAAAACATAGAGCTGGCAAAGACGCCGAAGGAAAAACTGGTGATGGAGTAGGTATTCTGTTACAGATATCTCACAGATTCTTCTCCAAAACCATGAAATCCCTCGGCGTCTTTTTAGGTGAAGAAAGAGATTACGGAATCGGTATGTTTTTCTTCCCACAGGACGAGTTAAAACGCAATCAGGCAAAAAAGATGTTTGAAGTCATCATTGAAAAAGAGGGGCTGGAGCTGCTGGCATGGCGTGAAGTGCCGACAGATCCGACGGTTATCGGACAGAAAGCCGTAGACTGCATGCCATACATCATGCAGGCATTTATCAAACGTCCGGACGACGTAGAAAAAGGTCTGGATTTTGACCGCCGCCTGTATGTGGCACGCCGTGTCTTTGAACAGTCCAACGACAATACTTATGTGGTATCCCTGTCCAGCAGAACCATCGTTTACAAAGGAATGTTCCTGGTAAATGAGCTGCGTTTGTTTTTCAAAGACCTGCAGGATCCGGATTATGAATCTGCCATCGCAATGGTTCATTCCAGATTCTCCACAAACACAAATCCGAGCTGGGAGCGCGCGCATCCGAACCGTTTTATGGTACATAACGGCGAGATCAACACCATCAAAGGTAATTCCGATAAGATGCTGGCCCGCGAGGAGACCATGGAATCTGAGCATCTGAAAGGTCAGTTATCCAAGGTGCTTCCGGTAGTCAATAAATCCGGTTCTGATTCCGCGATGCTGGATAACACACTGGAGTTCCTTGTCATGAGTGGCATGGAGCTTCCGCTGGCAGTTATGATCACCATTCCGGAACCGTGGGCAAACAACCACCTGATGAGCCAGAAGAAAAAAGACTTCTATCAGTATTACGCAACCATGATGGAGCCGTGGGATGGTCCTGCATCCATCGTGTTCAGTGATGGTGATATCATGGGAGCAGTTCTTGACCGTAACGGTCTGCGTCCGTCCCGTTATTACATCACAGATGATGATTATCTGATCCTTGCATCTGAGGTTGGTGTGCTGGATGTAGATCCGACCAAAGTTGTCACAAAAGACCGTCTGCGTCCGGGCAAAATGCTTTTGGTTGATACCGTCAAAGGCCGCGTGATCGACGATGACGAACTGAAAGAGGCATATGCCGGCAAACAGCCTTATGGACAGTGGTTAGACGAATATCTGGTAGAGCTAAAAGATCTGAAGATTCCGAATGTGCGTGTACCGCGTTACACCGGCGATGATCTGCATCGCATCCAGAAAGCTTTCGGTTACTCTTATGAGTCTGTAAAAACAGTTATGCTTCCAATGGCAAAAACTGGTGCTGAGTCCACCGCAGCCATGGGTATTGATACACCGTTAGCTGTATTATCCGACGATCATCAGCCGCTGTTTAACTACTTCAAACAGTTGTTTGCGCAGGTTACAAACCCGCCAATCGATGCCATCCGTGAGGAAATCGTAACATCCACAACAGTTTATGTTGGTGAAGATGGAAACATTCTGGAAGAAGAGCCGAAAAACTGTCAGGTACTGAAGATCAAAAACCCGATCCTGACAAACACAGACCTTCTGAAGATCAAACATATGAAAAAAGAAGGCTTCAAAGTCGGCGTTGTTCCAATCATTTATTATAAAAACACAAGTCTGGAGAAAGCCATTGACCGTCTGTTTGTAGAGGCAGACCGTGCATACCGTGACGGTACAAACATCCTGATCCTGTCCGACCGTGGCGTGGATGAGAACCATGTGGCAATTCCGTCCCTGCTGGCAGTTTCCGCTATGCAGCAGCATCTGATCCAGACGAAAAAGAGAACTGCAGTGGCTATGATCCTTGAGAGTGGTGAGCCGCGTGAGATCCACCATTTTGCAACACTGCTTGGCTACGGTGCCTGTGCCATCAACCCGTATCTGGCACAGGATACCATTGAACAGCTGGTAGACGATCATCTGCTGGACAAAGATTATTACGCAGCCATCGATGATTACAACTCCGCCGTATTACATGGAATTGTAAAAATTGCTTCCAAGATGGGTATTTCCACCATCCAGTCCTATCAGGGATCCAAGATCTTTGAGGCTATCGGAATTGACAAGAGTGTCATTGATAAATATTTCACTGATACCGTCAGCCGGATCGGCGGTATCACGATTTCTGATATTGAAAATGATGTCAACGAGCTGCATTCCATGGCATTTGATCCACTGGGATTACAGACAGAGCTGACACTGGACAGCAAAGGACATCACAAGATGCGCAGTGGTGCACAGAAACATCTGTACAATCCGCAGACCATCCATCTGCTGCAGGAATCCACAAAACGTGGCGATTACAATTTATTTAAAGAATATACAAAACTGGTCAATAATGAGACCGACATTATGAATATCCGTGGAACCCTTGATTTCAAATATCCGAAGTCAGGCATTCCAATCGATGAAGTTGAGAGTGTTGATTCCATCGTGACAAGATTTAAAACAGGTGCGATGTCCTACGGTTCTATTTCACAGGAAGCCCATGAGACATTAGCCATCGCCATGAACCGGTTACATGGTAAATCCAACTCCGGTGAGGGAGGTGAGAGCCTGGAGCGTCTGGATACTGAAAGATGTTCTGCAATCAAACAGGTTGCTTCCGGACGATTCGGTGTAACCAGCCGTTATCTTGTCAGCGCACAGGAGATCCAGATCAAGATGGCACAGGGCGCAAAACCGGGTGAAGGCGGACATTTACCGGGCAAAAAAGTTTACCCGTGGATCGCAAAAACAAGACTTTCCACACCGGGTGTCAGCCTGATCTCCCCGCCTCCTCATCACGATATTTACTCCATCGAGGATCTGGAGCAGCTGATCTTTGACCTGAAAAATGCAAACACAAGAGCACGTATTTCCGTAAAATTGGTATCAGAAGCCGGTGTCGGAACCGTCGCAGCCGGTGTTGCAAAAGCAGGTGCACAGGTTATCCTGATCTCCGGCTATGACGGAGGAACCGGTGCCGCACCGAGAAGTTCCATCCACAATGCAGGACTTCCCTGGGAGCTTGGTCTGGCTGAGACACATCAGACACTGATCATGAATGGCCTGAGAAACAAAGTCCGCATTGAGACAGATGGTAAGCTGATGAGCGGCCGTGACGTAGCCGTGGCAGCAATGCTTGGCGCCGAGGAGTTCGGTTTTGCGACAGCTCCACTGGTAACCATGGGATGTGTCATGATGCGTGTCTGCAACCTGGATACATGTCCGGTTGGTATCGCCACACAGAACCCGGAACTGAGAAAACGTTTTGCAGGAAAACCGGAATACGTCATGAACTTCATGCGTTTTATCGCACAGGAGTTGCGTGAATACATGGCAAAACTTGGTGTCCGTACCGTTGATGAACTGGTTGGACGTTCTGATCTGCTGAAAGTACGTGACAACCTGACCGGCCACGCTGCAAAACTGGATCTGAAGAATATTCTGGAGAATCCGTTTGCAAACCCGAAGGATAAAGTCATATTTGATCCGAAGAAAGTATACGATTTCGAACTGCAGAAAACAGCCGACGAGAAAGTTCTGATGAAACAGATGAAATCCGCACTGGAGCAGAAACAGAAACGGAGCATTGAGATCAATGTTTCCAATATCAACCGTTCCTTTGGTACGATTTTCGGTTCCGAGATCACAAGAAGATACAAAGACACTCTGGAAGACGATACTTACGTTGTAAAATGTAACGGAGCCGGCGGACAGAGCTTCGGAGCCTTTATCCCGAACGGTCTGACACTGGAGCTGGAAGGTGACAGCAACGATTACTTCGGAAAAGGACTTTCCGGTGGAAAACTGGTGGTATATCCGCCGAAGGGCATCAAATACCGTCAGGATGAAAATATTGTCATCGGTAACGTGGCACTTTACGGTGCAACCAGCGGAAAAGCATTTATCAACGGTGTGGCAGGTGAGCGTTTTGCTGTAAGAAACTCCGGTGCCATCGCAGTAGTAGAAGGTGTCGGTGATCACGGATGCGAGTACATGACCGGCGGCCGCGTGGTTGTTATCGGAAAAACAGGCAAGAACTTCGCAGCAGGTATGAGCGGCGGTGTCGCATACGTGCTGGATGAGGACAACGATCTGTATACAAGAACCAACAAAGAAATGGTATTTACCGAGGAATTGACCAACAAATACGATGTACAGGAATTGAAAGAACTGATTCAGGAACATGTCGCTTTGACCAATTCCGTAAAAGGAAAAGAAATTCTGGATAACTTCGGAGAATATCTGCCGAAATTCAAAAAAGTAGTTCCGTATGATTATCATCATATGCTGACCACCATCGTTCAGATGGAGGAAAAGGGCTACAACGTGGAGCAGGCTCAGATCGAAGCATTTTATGCAAATCTGGAGCAGCAGGCGTAATTTCGGTAAAACAGGAGGATTAAAATGGGAAAACCAACAGGATTTATGGAATATGACCGAGAGGTAAGCAAAGCGGTTGAACCGAAAGAAAGAATCAAAAATTTTGATGAATTCCACATCCACCTCTCAAAGAAAAAACAGGAGATTCAGGGATCACGCTGCATGGCATGCGGCGTTCCCTTCTGTCAGTCGGGTATGACACTTATGGGTATGACCAGCGGCTGCCCACTGCACAATCTGGTGCCGGAGTGGAACGACCTGATCTATATGGGAACCTGGGAGCAGGCTTACGAGCGTCTGCACAAGACCAACAACTTCCCGGAATTTACATCCCGTGTCTGCCCGGCACTGTGCGAGGCTGCATGTACCTGCGGTCTGCATGATGACCCGGTCACTGTAAGGGATAACGAGTACGGAATTATTGAAAATGCATACGAAAAAGGATATGCGAAAGCAAATCCACCGAAAGTCCGTACCGGCAAAAAAGTAGCGGTCATCGGTTCCGGCCCGGCAGGCCTGGCAGTGGCAGATCAGTTAAACCGCAGAGGGCATCTGGTAACGGTTTACGAGCGTGATGACCGTGTGGGCGGCCTGCTGATGTACGGCATTCCGAATATGAAATTGGAAAAACATATCATTGACCGGAAAATCAATGTAATGACCGAGGAAGGCGTTACCTTTGTCACCGGCGTGAATGTGGGAAAAGATGAAAAAGCGGCAAAACTCATGAAAGAGTATGATGCCGTGGTACTTGCCTGCGGCGCAAAAAATCCGCGTGATATCAATGCACCGGGCCGTGATGCAAAAGGCATTTATTTTGCGGTGGATTTCCTGTCACAGACTACAAAGAGTCTGTTGGATTCCAATCTGAAAGATAAAAAATTTGTCTCTGCAAAAGGCAAAAAAGTCGTGATCATCGGCGGTGGTGACACCGGAAATGACTGTGTGGGAACAAGCATCCGTCACGGAGCAGTATCCGTCACACAGCTGGAGATGATGCCGAAAGCCCCGGATCAGCGTGCTGAGAACAATCCGTGGCCGGAATGGCCGAAGGTTTGTAAGACAGATTACGGTCAGGAAGAAGCCATTGCGGTATTCGGACACGATCCGCGTATCTATCAGACAACGGTCAAAGAGTTCCTGAAAGATAAAAACGGCAATCTGAATGGTCTGATCACCATAAAACTGGAAGCAAAAAAAGACGAGAAAACTGGTCGCATGAATATGGTTCCGGTAGAAGGCAGTGAGCAGAAACTGGATGCAGATCTGGTACTCATCGCCGCAGGATTCCTCGGTACAGAAAAATACGTGGCAGATGCCTTTGGCGTGAAGTTGAATGCCAGAACAAACGTAGAGACCGAAGAAGGATGCTACAAAACCAATGTGAAAAAAGTCTTTACCGCAGGTGATATGCACAGAGGCCAGTCACTGGTTGTATGGGCGATCCGCGAAGGCCGTGAGGCAGCCAGAGAAGTGGATGAGAGCCTGATGGGATATTCGTATCTGTCGGTGCAGTAAATTCTTGTTTCGGGTGGCTTAAAATTTACTACCTAGGTTTTAATAGGAACTCCAGCAATTTTGTCTCGGTCGCTAACAATCGCTCCCCAAGAAAAAATTGCTGGAGTTCTTAATTTACACAGAGAATTTCGTAAATTTTTGCGCCACCCTGCACTGCGTGCCACGCATGCATATAGAACATTGAAATAATAATAACGTTCCGATTTAAGTCCAATTTAATTTATAGAAACCTGTCCTTTATACTTATTATAAAGCTCCTTAATCTGTTCCAGTTCAGAAGCCGTCAGCGTATCTTTCGCATACTGTTTCAGACCGGCAGTATCGCCGCTGGTGAGATAGGAAGATGCTTTTTTCATGGTTTCGGTAGACATATGACTGGTAATGATATCGTTGACGGTTTCCCTGTCCGATTCATCCATTGCATCCATGATTTCTTTTGCATTTACACCGGTGACTGCCTGGGCATCAGATGCGATCTCTGATTCCATCAGTTTTTCGGCAACAGTGCCTGCAGCCTTTGTTTTTATTTTAGGCAGGGCAACAAAATAGCCGATCAAAAGAATAACGGCGAGCGCGATCAGAAATACGATAAATTTTTGTAAACGATGTCGTCTGTATGGATATGCCATACTGTATACCTCCTGTTACTATCTGTAAGTAATGCTGTGCTTAGATAAAATCAACTTATGCTTAACATTTGTCATTTACCAATGATACCGGTATGATGACTTATTTGAACTTATTATAGCATGGAAGATGTGTCAAAATTGTCAAATCAGGCAATATTAAGGAAATCTTCACTATATTTGCATTTGCATGTAAAAACCGTTATAATCAGAATTCAAGGACTGAGCTGAGTTCATTTTAGATAATCGAAGGTTATTCATCTTGTATGAAAATCATTTCAGAAACGATGTGCAATTGCCTGAAAATCAGGACAGATAAGAGAAGCAGAAAGGAAACGAATACATATATGGCAGCGATTTTTTTTGATATTGACGGAACTTTATGGGATAGGGACAATTTTATTCCGCAGAGTACGAAGGATGCGATCCGACAGTTACGCGAACATGGTCATCTGACTTTTCTGTGCAGTGGCCGGACCAGAGTGTTTATCAATAGTGAGGAACTGTTGGGGATGGGATTTGACGGCATTGTCAGCGGATGCGGAACCTTTATAGAATATGAAGGAAAAGAGTTACTGTATAAAGCGATTGACCGGGATGTATTGAAAAAATCGGTGGATTTATTTTACAAATATGATATGCCAATGGTCATCGAAGGGCGTCACAAGCTTTATATGGATGCGGATATTATCAGTCGTGATGCTTATGGCAGATATCTGCTGGAAGCGATGAAAGATCATATTATGCCGATCCGTGGAAATGAGGAACAGTGGGAGGCAAGTAAATTCACAGTTCTGATTCATGATACGGATTATCTGGCGGTCATGGAGCAGTTAAAGGAATATTATGATTTTCTGGTTCATGGTGATGTGGCGATGGAAGTGGTTCCGAAGGGATACAATAAGGCCAGCGGAATTGCATGTGTGTGTGAAAAACTTGGCATCGATGTAAAGGATACCTATGCATTTGGTGACAGTGCCAATGACGTGGATATGCTGGATTTTGCCGGTGTGGGTGTAGCTATGGGCGATGGAACAGATGTAGCTAAAGAACATGCGGACTATGTGACTAAGGGGCTGCATGAGGATGGTATTTATCATGCTCTGAAGCATTTTGAATTGATTTAGGAAAAGTGTAAGGCAGATATCAGATATCTGATTGCCAGAGTTTTATTTTAAGTCGAACGTACATGAGACCTGATGCGTGATTCTGATTAGCAAAATTTCAGGTTACAGAAAAATAGATTACAGAGAAAGATCTGAATGACCCAAATGGTTGTTCCGGTCTTTTTTTGTATTTTTTTGTCAGTTACGGACTGAAAAAGGTGAGATACGGAATAGATATTGTCGAAAAAAACAGCAAATGATAAAGTATTCACCGCAAACATTTAAGCGATGATATTGGTGGAATACAAGATATGAATTGCAACACACAGGTAGTTTTTATCAAGCCGATATCATGCAATGTCTGACAAAAATAAGATGGGAGATAAGATTGTGAAATTTAGGAAAAGACAAAGAAACGTGTCCCATTTTCTGGGCGCAATGCTTAGTTTCTGCATGTTATTTATTGTTGTCGGAAGCCAGATGACCGTGTATTCTGCACTGGCAAGCGAGCAGGGGACGGCAGAGTGGAGACAGCAACAGTCAGAGACAATGGTGTGGGAGAACGTTTAGACGAAGATTATGCATATATTTCCGATGTGGGGATTTTAAAGGATTCAACGACGGAATCAGGCTATGCAATACGTACAGGAACTGCACCATGGGATGAAAATAGCGGAGCCGGCAATGATACGACGGATTTGGATAATACAGTTCGCAGCTTTGATGTCGTGAGCTATACCACATGGTTTAGAAGCAAGATGAGGAATGATGCACCGTACAGCGGATATAAAACAGGAATTTTACATTTTGAATTTATTGTCCCGGGAGGGGCAAATGCGGTCCAATATGAGATCGATTCCATGGGTTGGCTCAAGGCAAAGACAGAAGCACACTATGAGGTTACAGAGGAGCAGTACCAAGGGCAGACTTGTCAGGTACTTCGTGGCAGTTATCTGTGGGAACCGAATGAAGAAAATCCGGCGGCTATCGGGGAAAGTTATCAGGAACTGAATGTGGTACTCCGTGTTCTTGCAATGCATAATCGTGAGGAAATTCAGCCGTGTTTTACATTCTGGCTGGAAGGAAACGAGGTACAGCAGAGGGAAGATCAGATTGTAACAGGAAGTAATACGGTCTGTTCCAAACATGGGGAGATCGAATATAAAACAATAGAGGCACCCAAAGTGGTGGTTACAGCAGCACCACGTTACAATATTCAGTTAAAAAACAGTGACACCAGAGCGCAGTACATTAACTTTTTTGACTTTTCTACCGGAAATGATCTGGCACAGAATCAGGAGGCCGGAACCGTATATGGGCGTGCGAATGTGCTTGGTATTACACTGCAAATTTACGGAAAAAGTCCACAGCATGGGTTACGTGGGTGTGAACTACCGGATGGGAGTCCAATTACTTTTGATCTGGAATTGACTTCGGAATACAGCGGAACAGATGGAACCCATCACGATACAAGCGTGGAATATCAGCCCTTACTCTGGAGTCTGGATGCAAATATCAAAAGTAATGAACAGGGGGATGGACGTGAGATTGCAGGCAGTTACAAATTTGCAGCAGGCGGTGCTCCGATGAATAAAGGAACAGCATACGAAAGCTGCAAAGATGGCGGAGCATGGACGGCCATCCAGGAAGGTACGACATTACACATTACAGTGACAGGGTATCAGGCAGATCTGAATCAGTTACCTTATGCGGACGGTAATGTAAGCGCAGGAATCTATACCTACTATAATCCGACGACAACACAGCATTACTGGGATATTCAGCAAGCATGTTTTTCTGCCGGAGAGTGCTGGATCGTGCAGCCATTTTATGATGAAAATGAAACTTATGTGGTAGATGAATATGGTACGGGAACATTTACAACGTCGGTGACAGATCAGAATCTGAAAGCAACCGGGGAAAGCGGACAGCTGCTTGATATGGTTTCAGATAATAAAAATCAGATGGAACAGTCAGATGATCATGCAGCATTGCCTATGGCGCTGGAACAGCCGGGAACCATTGATCAGTCCATTAATTATCAGAAATATGGAAAAATTGAATATGGTTCTTCCCTGACAGATGGATGTTTTGAGAATGGAAAAGACTGGATCGTAGCAGGTGGACAGTTAAACATTCAGGAAATGTTAAAACAGAACAGTGCAGAAGGTATGTACACTGGTGTGGCATATGATGATCTGATTAAGTTCGATGATCAGTTTTTTGAACTGGAAGAGGTAAAAAAGGGAAGCAGCGCCGGAATGCAGCAGATGACAGATCAGTTTTTATACGGTGCAAAGCCGGATAAAAGTGGATGGGATCATCAGAATTTGAGTCCGGATGAAGAAGGTTATGATCTGGAAATGATGCAGGCGACAGCAGATGATTTGATTTTCTTTTCTTCTCTGGAAGAATTACGAAATCAGGGATACATCTGTGTGGCGGTTCTGTGGGAGGCGAGAGGACTTGCAGCCGCACAGTCTACCAACTGTTACATTGGTTTACAGGGAAAGGTAAAAGAAACAGCGCAAAGCAATCAGGTTTATATGGTAACGCATTGCGCAAGAGCATGGAATAAACAGGATGTGGCACAGGATATAGCTGCTGATTATAAAAAAGATGTGGCGGCTCTGACAGATAATGATTATATCAGCTATATGCAAAGTAGGAAATTTCCGACCAGAGCAGACAGTCAGCAATCCATTTCTTATACAGAGTATCCAGAGGCATTCTGGGTCAATGAATATGGCAGCAGGGATGGTTTAACGAATTATAAGAAAGCGGAATACAATGAATCGGGTTATGTCAGTGGTTCGGCAGGACTCAGCTACGGAGATTCCTGTCTGGTAGTTTCCTATGCAACTGAAATAGCCAAAGATACGATGCAGCAGTCCGGTACTGGAAATGTACAGGTATCCAAGCGTGCTTATGATATGGATTCCAATCAGCGTGTAGCGGATTATGTATTGAAACCATCAGTGAAGCGGACCGCAGGAGAATCACAGACGGAGGATATGAGTATTAAAACAACGCTGTACATAAAGGATATTCTGCCAAAAGGGCTTCATTACATTTACGGGTCTGCATATCTGGGAGGTACATATACGCAGCGCGCTGAAGGAAAACAGGGACTGGTGGAAAATGGTCAGAGACTGGAACCGGAGATTACGGAAAATGAAGATGGAACCACAACGCTTGTATGGACATTGAAAAATGTGATTGTTACAGATCAGGAAACAACATATTTTGATCCTATTTATTATTCCTGCGAGATTGGTACAGCTGGAAATGAAGAAACTGACATAAAAAATAATCAGCAATTGTTAAATCAGGCTTATATCTGGGGCAGTGATGAACAAAAGCGGGATTTCACAGAAGTGAATGGAACTATGGCAGCACTCAGCATTCTGGTAAGTAAAAATAATGCAGTCAGTCTTGCAAAAATTGCGGACAACCCGGTGGTAAAGCCGGGAGAAGGCATTGGCGCAATGTTAAGTGTAGGAAATAACGCGGATAATACAATGAATCTGATTACCATGGACAGTCTTCCTTACGATGGAGATGAAGTTGGTTCCTCTTTTGACGGAGACTGTCAGGTAACAGAGTTTACGGTAAAAACTCCGGAATTGCTGGATAAGTTACAGATATATTATACAGACGATACTATCCAGAGAGGAAAAACAAGCATGAATTACAATAACTCTGATTTTCAGAGTGAAACAGGGTGGAAGGCACTGAATGCAGACCCTGCTACCGGAATTGTAATCCTGCCGGAAAATTTCTGCCCGACTGTGATTGCAGTGGTTGGCGAACTACCGGGACAGAAAACATTGAAAATGCATATCACAATGTCGTTACCGGATGGAAAAAGCGATGATTATGTGATCAACAGACTGACACGCGGAGATCTGGAAAGTGATTCCAGAACTTATATTTATGAGGAAGAAGATCCTCCTGTAACAGGAGTGAATGAACATACACCGGGAAAAATATCTTATGTGGCGGGAGCTGCAGGAGTTATGGTGATAATCCTTCTGATCGTACAACGTTTACGGAGAAAACACAGATGAGGAAGGAACTTCGAATTTTAATTTTGAAAGCAGGTGCTGCATTTGTGGCACTTGTGATATTGACCGGGCTTATATTCGGATTTGACAGACAGTGTGGTGACAGCATGAGCCCGGCAGTAAAAGATGGCGATCTGGTCTTTTTTTACAGACTGCAGAAAGAATATAACCGTTCGGACTTAGTTGTTCTTGAAAAGGAGAGCGATGTGCAGGTGCGAAGAATTATTGCAGGGCCGGGCGATCGTGTGGATATTTCCGAAAATGGTTTGGAGATTAACGGATATCTGCAGCAGGAAGATGATATTTACACGGATACCATGCGGTTTGCAGAAGGGATTGATTTTCCGGTTACAGTGGGGCAGGAGGAATATTTTGTCCTTGGTGATAACAGAGAAAATGCCAGAGACAGCCGCATGTACGGACTGGTAAAACAGAAGGAAATCAAGGGAACGGTAATATCGTTACTCAGAAGAAGAGGATTATAGTTGGCTGAAAATACAGTAATCAGTAATCACAGATGAAAATGAAATTTTTTATAAAAGATAAGTATGAAAAAAGTAAAAGAAGGAGAAATTTGATATGAAAAAACGAATTGGAATTTTATTACTGACAGGTCTTATTTTTGCAGGGATGAGTGGAGTGACAGCGTTTGCAGAAGATGCAGGTGTAGCAATTCCGAATGTAACGACAAGTACAGATGTGAATGATGTAACGGTACCATTTACAAAAAATCTGAAAATTGCCGAGGGTGTGACGGTACCAACACAGACATTTTCATTTGAAATCACACGGCAGACAGAGGGAGCACCATTGGCTACTATCGATACAGTAAATTATAGTAATTCGGATGCAGTTGGAACGATGGAAAATAATACCTATACTATTTCGAAAAATGCTACCATACATTTTGATGAATTTAGCAAAGCTGGTGTATACGAATATGAAGTAAAAGAAATTGCAGGAAATGCGGATGGCATGTCATATGATGCCGGAACTTATACCCTCAGAGTGTATGTGGTTAACAGTGACAATGATGGATTTGAGATTAAGACGATTACGGCTGAAAAAGATAACATAAAACAGGATAAAATTGCATTTGACAACCAGTATGTTGAAAATGGATCTCTTGCTATTCACAAAGATACGGTAGGAGAGCAGGCTGATAAAGAGAAAGATTTTACATTTAAAATCAAATTTTTTAAATCCGAAACAGAGGCAGAAGATGTTACTTCTTATACTGGAAAAATAGGCAATGAGGAGGTTGTGTGTAACGTAGATCAGGAAACAGAATTCCTGCTTCACGATGGAGAAGAACTGGTCTTTGATTCCCTTCCGGTTGGAACCAGATACATTGTAACAGAGGTAGAAGAGACAGATAACTATACACCATCCATTCAGGTGATTTCGTCAGGTACAGAAGTGCGTCAGGTAAAAGGAACAGATGGTACAAATTTATCCTCAAGTGAAAATGGTACAGACACTACCCTGGTGGGCGAGCAGGAAAATAAAGTTACATTCACCAATACATATGCTGATACACCGATCACCGGTTTATTTTTACAGCGCATTCCATTTTTCGTTATGATCCTTGCAGCCGTTTGTGCAATTTCCGGTCTGGCTGTTGTAAATGGCAGAAAAAGAAGTTAACGTGAAACGAAAAATAGCAAAGAATCTGATCCATCGGGCAGATCGGATTCTGGATGGATGTATCATTAGCGGTATTTTGCTGATGTTGTGTTATGGTGGATATGCGTTGTGGGATACTTATCAGATCGAGCAGACCGCCAGTGCGGAAAAGTTTCAGACTTACCGCCCGGATACCGGTCAGGATTCTTTTGACAGTTTGAAAAAAGAAAATCCTGAGGTGATCGGCTGGATTACGGTTCCGGATACAGAGATTGATTATCCAATTGTTCAGGCGGCGGATAATTCCAAATATCTGAATACAGATGTGAAAGGTGAATTTGCTTTGTGTGGAAGTATTTTTCTGGATTATCGAAACGCATCTGATTTTTCAGATGTAAACAGTGTGATCTACGGACATTATATGCAGAAAGAATCTATGTTTGGAGATCTCAAATTATTTGCAGATGAAGAGTTTTTCCAGACACATTGCTATGGAGAACTGTATTTTAACGGGCAGTGGCATACACTGGAACTGTTTTCTTTCTGTGAGGTGGATGCATATCAGAAAACAATCTATGACGTGAAAAAATCGCCGGAAGAGCAGGCAGAATACCTGAAAAATCTGGAACAGATCAGTATGTATTTCAGAAAATTGGATATGGGAACAGAGGAGCATTTTGTCAGCTTATCCACATGCATTCCCGGAAAAGGGACAGATGGCAGATATGTACTCACCGGTCGAATCACTGATCGGCCGGTGACGGAATAGGAAACATCATGCTCAGAATATAGGAATGATGTTCCACCTGTATTGAAAGACTGCCCTGATATTTTTCGACGATGGAGCGGATACTTTTACTTCCGTATCCATGAAAAGATTTGTCTGATTTTGATGTGACGGGCAGACCATGCTCAAAGCATGGTGTGTCCGTACAGTAATTTTGGATGGTGACAAAACAAAGCTGCTGCTGACGACGGATATTAACGGCGAGCACCCGTTTTTGAGGATCTTCAATCTGGCGTAGATGCTCCAATGCGTTATCCAGTGCATTGCCAAAAAGTACATACAGGTCAAAATCCGGGATAAACTGCAGGGCACTGCCGTCTGCCATGCAGGTCCACTGAATCTGTTCCTTACGGCAGTTACGCCAGGTATCACCCAGAATGGTATCCAGCGTCTGATTTCCGGTGTTCATGGTAGCATCATAATCCGAAACAGAAGTTTCCAGTTCGGAAAGCAGTGCCTGACTCTGTTCCTGATTGGTATTAGCCCGGAGTGCTGCAATCAGGTGTTTCATATCATGACATTGATGCATGATATGGTCTGCGGTCTGTTCCAAGCGTTGGAATTGTTGATATTGCTGCTGGCGGAGCTGGGCTTCCAATTCGGCTTCCCGACGATACTGCTCTTTCTGAAACAGCAGACCCTGGGCCAGAAGCACACTGACGGACAACAGCATATCGTATAGCAGCAGAAAACGGAATAAATTCTGAGAATCCGAAGTTCTGACTGCACTGGACAAAGTTCCCATTGTGCGTCCGCAGCAAAGCATCAAAAGCAGATATCCAAGTGCTCTGACTCGCTCCGAATTACGTACAGCATAAATGAAATTTTTCCTTGAAAGGTACAGGTAAAAAAATGCATTGCAGAGAAACATCAGCAGCAGTTCCAGCCAAAGTGAATCCAGTTGGATCGGATGCGGATTTCGATGCGCAGCATCCGGACGTAACCATACAAATAGGGTGTAGGCGAAGTCCTGTACCAGATAAGCACAGGAAGCGTAGTATGCTGCGGTCAGAAATGACTGTTTCAGACAGAAAAAGAAAAAAATGGTCAGCACGAGCACATACAGCAGAATATTTCCAATAGCCTGCAAAAGCATCAAAGTAAAAAGAGACGGTGTCAGTAAACTACTGGCTGATGAAGTCAGTGTACTGATGGTCAGGTGCTGATATGCTGCGATCAGCGGGGCACAGAAAAGCCCAATCACAATTCCAAGAAGCAACCGCAACGGAAAGTTATCGCGTTTTTTAAATGAAATGGTGAAAATGGATGCTGTGATGAGACAGCACTGTGTTGTGTTCAAATCGCACATATTTGAAAAAATACCAGATAACATCATATGGCTGTATTCCTCCAGTAAGCTAATAATTGGTCAAGAAAAGATTTGCTGTAGGTTCGGCTCAGTGGAAGTGAAGTATGTTCATCGAGAAATACTTCACTTTTTTCGTATCCGCTCACAAACGCCAGATTGACGAGATAACCGCTGTGACAGCGGGCAAAATGCGTGGAATGCAGTTCCTTTTCCAACTTCCCAAGAGAGCGGAAACTGGTGGAAGAAAAGGTATCTGACGTTGTATGGTAAGTCAGCGTATGGTCAAAAACTTCCACATAACGCAGATCATTCAGGTTTAGGCGGATTTTACCATTTGGGCTGCTGATCACAAGAAATTGTGCTTCTCTGGATTGCAGGATGGATACAATCTGCTGCAATTTCATGGAAAAGGAATAGTAATTGACCGGTTTCAGGATGTAATCAAAAGCCTGAACGGAATATCCTTCGATGGCATACTGTGTCATCTGGGTAATAAAAATAATTAATACGTCCGAATCGGTCTCACGAATCTTATGTGCAACTTCCAGACCGTTCATTTCCGGCATCTCGATGTCAAGTAAGATCAAATCCCAGTCAGAGACAGGATGGGTTAAAAAGGCGGCTCCGCCGGAAAAATATTCACATATAATCTCAGCTCCTGTTTCCTGAGAAAAACGTTTTAACTGTTCCTGTATCTCTACGGCACAGGAGTATGTATCTTCTATCAGTGCGATTCGCATGGTGTTTCCTCTTTTGATGAAAATAAAGTAAGCAGTTTCTGTTCAGATAATGGTGGAGAATAATAATATCCCTGGATCAGGTCCACGTTCCACGCCTGTATATAGTCTGCTTCTTCTTTTGTTTCAATCCCTTCGGCAACGATTTGATATCCCATGGCTTTTAATGTGGTAATCATATTGTGATAAAAAGTTCTTGCCGTTTCATCTTCGCACAGTCGGAACAGAAGAGAGCGGTCCATTTTGATTACGGAAAACGGAAGTCGCAGAATACTATTCAAATTGGCGTAACCGGAACCAAAATCATCCAGGCAGAGTCCGATACCGGCAGCAGCCAGCTTTTTAAGACACTGCTTTGTTTCTTTCGTGTAGCGGGTTGCAGAGGTTTCTGTGATCTCAAATTGAAAACAGGAAGTAGGAATACCTTCGGCACGGATGATGGAAATCAGTTGCTCGCAATAATCCGGTTTTAACAATTCATTTGGTGTTAGGTTGACTTTTACGGTTTTTATCTGTTGTCTCAGATCTTGATTCTGCTTCAAAAATCGGCAGATTTTTTTCAATTGAAGAGGCGTAATCTGATAGATCATATTATTTTTGCAGGCAATCCGATTGATGAAAAGCTCCGGGGAAATCCAGCCATGTTTTGGATGCTTCAAGCGGCTTAATGCTTCCAGTGTGGAAAATCTCTGCTCGGATACTGAATAAATAGGCTGGAACCATATTTCAAAAAGATCCTTTTGCACTGCCTCTCCAAGAAACTGTTCAACTTCCTGTTCGTAGAAAAACTGCTGATACGTTTCTTCGGTACATTTATGAAACTGGGATTCTTCTGATTGTTCCGTATGTTGCAATAAGAAATCCATAAATCCATATAGGGATTTCGCATCCGGCAGATTTTTAAGCTTTCCGGCATCATAAACGAGGGCAGGACAGGAAATATCGGATGTAGTAAGGCAATATTCAGAAGATAATTGCTTTAACTGTGCCTGCATGTAGCTTTTTTCCACATCAGAGCAGGTACAGAGTACAAAACGGTTAAAGCTCAGACGGAATACCCGGTGGTGTGGTGTGATCTGCCAGAGTTTTTCGGCAATATCGACAACTAATTTTCTGGAAATCTTGATCGGATAAATATTGCAGAGCTGCTCGAGTCTGGAAAACTCAATCATGGTCACAGCTGCATCTGATTTTTTTTGAAATTGTTCTGTGATCCAGTAGTCAAAATAGCTGGCATTGAATACTTCCGTATTAAAATCCAGATAAGCGGATGGACTGTGCAGGGTCAGATGAAGTACGGTGATGGACAGCGCTGCAGTAAATCCGACAAACAGCTGTACGCGAAAAACATGCTGAAGGATCATGCCCCCAAGCATGAGCAGTGAAATCTCGACTAACGGGAGAAAACGTTTCCGAAGCTGCTTGTAATAAAACAGGTTTACAAGGATATTGCATCCATACCAGATCAGATCATAAGTCCATAGATAAAATAAGGATATCCTTTGCCTATGTGCCATAACCCATCGGATTCTGCATGGGCAATGAATCCAGTAATAGGATTCGTCAGGGAAACAATCGCACCAAGGAAAACGGGAATGGATGCAATTCGGATCAATACCGTATTTCTCTGTGGCAAAGGTAAAGTAAGCCAGCTCAGACAGAACAGCAGATACGGCAGCAAAACCTGACACAAATATAGCAGCGTTGTTATAATAAGATTTCCAGGGTGGGCGGCCATTTTCTGAGTGAGAAATACCGTAATGGAAATACCACAGATACAATGCAGGATTGTAATAAAAATAATAAGAAGGAACAGTTTACTGCGTCTGTCAGTTAATTTTCGTTGATAAATAAAATGAATAAGTTCTATAAAAAGCAGACAAAGAGCTGCCCAAAGATAATAATCTTTTATAGCCATTATAATGTTCTCCTGGATATGGAAATTAATGAAAAGTGTAAGTATTTTCTGATTAAGCAGATTTTACCATACAGAAAAGAAGAATGCAATTTTGCGAGATGCATTTATATAGAAGCATAGAGAGTGGGATATGAAGATAATAATTAAGTAGAAAGATGTATTACGGGGTATTGGTATGTCATTTTTTTAATGAAGCAGTAAGGTAGAGAGGTAACATCACAGAGACGTTTTTTTGATAAGAAAAATAAAAAAGTGAGAAAAAATGAGAAAAAAAGAGTATATATAAGAAAATAACATAAACAATATATATAAATACGAATCAATTTAGTTGCGAATCCAGTGCAGAATTACTATTATATGACTATCGGTTAGCACTCAAAAGAAATGAGTGCTAATAAAACAGAAGAAAGCATAATACTTATATATAGAATAAGGAGGAATCACATCATGAAATTAGTACCATTAGGTGACAGAGTTGTATTGAAACAGGTAGAAGCAGAAGAGACCACAAAATCAGGTCTGATCCTTACAACAAGTGCACAGGAGAAACCTCAGGAAGCAGAAGTAATCGCAGTAGGACCTGGCGGAATGGTAGACGGCAAAGAAGTAACCATGCAGGTAAAACCGGGCGATAAAGTTATTTATTCTAAATATGCTGGAAACGAAGTAAAATTAGAGGGTGAGGAGTACATCATCGTAAGACAGAATGATATCCTCGCTGTTGTAGAGTAATTATATTTCTGAAAAATCAGGAAAGACGGGATTTTGAAAGAAATCCTGAAAATCAGAATAACAGAATAAAAAGCGCATATGCATAGTTACAGCGTATGCAGCACAAAGAATCAGTGAATGTTTATGAAGGAGGAAATTCATCATGGCAAAAGAATTAAAATATGGATCAGAGGCAAGAAAAGCTCTGGAAGCTGGTGTAGATAAATTAGCAGATACTGTTCGTGTTACATTAGGACCGAAGGGAAGAAACGTAGTTCTGGACAAATCTTTCGGTGCTCCGCTGATCACAAACGACGGTGTTACAATCGCAAAAGATATTGAGCTTGAGGATGCATTCGAGAACATGGGTGCACAGCTTGTAAAAGAGGCAGCTACAAAGACAAATGATGTAGCCGGTGATGGTACTACAACAGCTACCGTTCTTGCTCAGGCAATGATCAAAGAGGGAATGAAAAACCTGGAAGCAGGCGCAAACCCAATCGTAATGAGAAGAGGTATGAAGAAAGCAACTGACGCAGCTGTAAAAGCAATCGCAGCTATGAGCCAGAAAGTGGATGGAAAGAACCATATCGCTAAAGTTGCAGCAATCTCCGCTGGCGACGAGACAGTAGGAAACATGGTTGCAGACGCTATGGAGAAAGTTTCCGCAGATGGTGTTATCACAATCGAAGAGTCCAAGACAATGCAGACAGAGTTAGACCTGGTAGAGGGTATGCAGTTTGACCGTGGATACATTTCCGCATACATGGCAACAGATATGGATAAAATGGAAGCAAATCTTGACGAGCCATACATCCTGATCACAGATAAAAAAATCACAAACATTCAGGAAATCTTACCACTGTTAGAGCAGATCTTACAGACAGGTAAAAAATTACTCATCATTGCTGAGGATATCGAAGGTGATGCATTAACAAACCTGATCGTAAACAAATTACGTGGAACCATCACTGTTGTCGGCGTAAAAGCTCCGGGATATGGTGACAGAAGAAAAGCAATGCTGCAGGATATCGCAATTCTGACAGGTGGTACAGTTATTTCTTCCGAGCTTGGTCTGGAATTAAAAGACGTAACCTTAGATCAGCTTGGTCAGGCTAAATCTGTAAAAGTTCAGAAAGAGAACACGATCATCGTTGACGGTGAGGGTGATTCCGATGCAATCCAGGCAAGAGTTGCTCAGATCCGTGGAGAGATCGAGACAACCACATCTGATTTCGACCGCGAGAAATTACAGGAGAGACTTGCTAAGATGGCAGGCGGCGTAGCAGTAATCCGTGTAGGTGCAGCTACTGAGGCAGAGATGAAAGAAAGCAAACTGCGTATGGAAGATGCTCTGGCAGCGACAAAAGCAGCCGTAGAGGAAGGCATCATCGCAGGTGGCGGATCCGCATATATCCATGCAACAAAAGAAGTTGCAAAACTGGCTGAGACACTGGAAGGTGACGAGAAGACAGGTGCAAAAGTAATCCTGAAAGCTCTGGAAGCTCCGTTATACTACATCTCCGCAAATGCAGGTCTGGAAGGTGCTGTTATCATCAACAAAGTTCGTGAGAGCGAGCCGGGTATCGGATTTGACGCAGCAAAAGAAGAGTATGTAAACATGGTAGACGCAGGAATCCTTGATCCTGTAAAAGTAACAAGAAGCGCATTACAGAATGCAACAAGCGTTGCTTCTACCTTATTAACAACAGAGTCTGTTGTAGCAGACATCAAAGAGCCGGCTCCGGCAATGCCAGCAGGCGGCGCACCAGGAATGGGAATGATGTAATTCAACAGCTCACTGGTATGTAATTTAGGTTATTGAAGCCCGGAGAACCAGAAAAGAATACCGCAGCCTGAGACGGCAGCTTGTATTATTTTCTGTTTCTCCGGGCTTTTCAGTGTAGAGAAAATATAAGCCATTAGTCGTTTCAAGTGTAAATAAATGCATAGTTGTAAAACGAAATCGAACGAGAGTTAAAGATATAAAAGTAGCATACAATCTTTTTTAGTGTAAATAGAGAGAGAGTCAGAAAATAATACAAGCAGACGTCTTAGTCTGCGGTATTCTTTTCTGACTCTCTCTCTTTCACAACATACCGTTTAGCCAATTTAGCCAATTTAGTCAATTATTTCGGCTAATGGACGGATTTTAATATCATTTTCGGTAAGTGCCTTACGGATCTTTTCCACGAAAAGTAGTGCCTTTTCGCCATCTCCGTGTACACATACGGAATCTGCCTGAATCGGAATATCCTTTCCGGTGACAGCGGTGACAACGCCTTCTTTGACCATACGGATAACACGGGCAATGGCCTCATCCTCATCTTTGATCAGGGCACCTTCCTTGCGGCGGTTTACCAGCGTACCGTCTTCTTCATAGCCACGGTCTGCGAACACTTCGCTGGCTGCTTTTAAACCACAGTCTTTTGCGGCGCGGATCATCTCACTTCCGGATAATCCCATGACAATGATCTCAGGGTCATAGTCGCGGATCGCCTCGCAGATGGCGAGAGACAGCGCATAATCTTTGGCAGCCATGTTGTATAAGGCCCCATGTGGTTTGACGTGCTGCAGGCGCATTCCGTTTGCCTGACACATGCCTCCAAGGGCACTGATCTGATACAGTGTGTAGGCTTTGGCCTCTGCCGGTGAGATTGCCATATTTCTGCGGCCGAATCCCATGAGGTCCGGAAGTCCCGGATGCGCACCGATCTTGATGCCTGCCTCTTTGGTACGTGCAATGGATTCCAGCATTACGACAGGATCGGATGCATGGTACCCACAGGCAATGTTTGCGGAAGAAATAAGTGGAATGATCTTCTCGTCCATTCCGATGGTATAGCGGCCGAAACTTTCGCCAAGGTCACTGTTTAAATCTACCTGATACATGGTAAAGACCTCTCTTTCTGATATAAAATGATGTCTGCGTCAGGGATTTCCTGAATCTGATCAATCATAGGAAAATTAAATTACAGGAGTATAACGCAGACATTTCTATTTTAAAAATTTATTAGTCCAGACGTAAAATCCGTTCAATAAAGCCGGTGTCGGCTTTTCCTTCACAGAATTCCGGATTTTTCAGAATACGATACTGGAAATCCAGGTTGGTTTCCACACCCATGATCACCATTTCGTCCAGCGCGGAGCGCATTTTCTGCAACGCCGCATCACGATCCGGCGCATGTACAATGACTTTGGCAATCATGGAATCGTATTCGGAAGGAATACGGTAGCCGGTGTAAAGAGCGGTATCTACGCGGACGCCGTTTCCTGACGGCAGGTGCAGATGTTTGACCACACCCGGGCTTGGCATAAAGTTTTTCTCCGGAATCTCCGCATTGATACGGCATTCGATGGCATGACCTCGCGGAGTGACATCCTTCTGGGTAAAACTTAAAGGTTCGCCCATGGCCACGCGGATCTGCTCGATGATCAGGTCAGTGCCGGTGACCATTTCTGTAACACCGTGCTCTACCTGGATACGGGTGTTCATTTCCATGAAATAATAAGTGCCTTTCGGGTCAACAATAAATTCTACGGTTCCGGCATTTGTATAATTTACAGCTTTTGCTGCAAGAATCGCATCATGGTTCATGGAAGCACGCATTTTTTCCGTGATGGCAGGAGATGGGGATTCCTCGATCAGTTTCTGGTGATTTCGCTGTACGGAACAGTCACGCTCTCCAAGGGCAACCACGTTTCCGAAGTTATCTGCCATGATCTGGATCTCAACGTGGCGTGGGTTCTCGATGAATTTTTCAATATACATAGTGTCATCGCCAAAGGCATTGGCGGATTCACGCTGTGCCATATTGAAATTAAATTCGAATTCGTCTTTGGATTTTGCCACACGCATACCTTTTCCACCACCGCCGGAGGAAGCCTTGATCATAACCGGGTAACCGATCTCATCGGCAAATGTTTCACCGGTTTCGGCATCGTAGACAGGCTCTTTCGTGCCCGGAACCACCGGAACGTTGGCGTCCATCATTGTTTTGCGGGCGTGGGATTTGTTTCCCATGCTGTTGATGACATCGGCAGTCGGACCGATGAAAGTGATGCCGTATTCGTCACAAAGACGGACAAAATCGGCATTTTCGGACAAAAATCCAAAACCCGGATGGATGGCATCGGCGCCGACGTTGCGGGCAGCGGTGATGATGCGTTCCATGTTCAGGTAATTGTTGCGGGCAGGACCTTCGCCGATGCAGACACGCTGGTCTGCCAGCTGTACGTGAAGACTGTTTTTATCTTCTTTGGAGTAGACGGCGACGCTGCGGATGCCCATATTGCGGCAGGCGCGGATAATGCGGACCGCAATCTCTCCACGATTTGCGATTAATATTTTGTGAAACATCAGCAAGCCTCCTTAGTCATCCAGTTTTTTTACCTTAAACAGTGGCTGGCCATATTCGATCTTCTGCTCATTGCTGGCCAGGACGGCTTCGATTTCACAGTCA
>JALESO010000077.1 GCA_022781925.1 Lachnospiraceae bacterium | reverse complement strand
AACTGTGATATATGCTGTGACAGAATTATTTTGTATGGATGGATCTTCTGTCCGGGTTTGTATTTTTGCAGAAAATCAGTTAAAATAGAACTGACTAGAAACAAAGAAATGGAACGAGACAGATTATGAATTTATTATCATTGGAAAATATTACAAAAGCATACACGGAGCGGGTGCTGCTGGATGGTGCATCTTTTTTCCTGCAGGAAGGGGAAAAAGTCGGCATCATCGGTATCAACGGAACCGGAAAATCCACGCTGCTGAAGATCGCGGCAGGACTTGAGGAGCCGGATGCGGGAAGCTGCACAAAGGCGAATCATGTGGTGATCCGTTATCTGCCGCAGACACCGGAATTTGACGATACCTGTACGGTGTGGGAGCATGTGGAGAAGAAGATGTCCGAGAGTACCCAGTGGGACATGGAAGGAGAGGCAAAAAGTATGCTCCAGACGCTGGGAATTGTTCGGCTGGATCAGAAGATCTCGGAACTTTCCGGCGGTCAGCGCAAGCGTCTGGCTCTGGCGGAGATCCTGATGCAGCCCTGTGACATCCTTGTGCTGGATGAGCCGACGAACCATTTAGATCATGCCATGGCAGCATGGCTGGAGGACTATCTGAAGCGCTGGAGGGGCAGCCTGATCATGGTAACCCATGACCGGTATTTTCTGGACAGTGTCTCCAACCGGATCGTGGAGATCGACAAGGGAAAGATATACAGCTACGATACGAACTATTCCGGCTTCCTGGAACTGAAAGCCCAGAGAGAGGAGATGGAAGCTGCCACGGAGCGGAAGCGTCAGTCGATCCTCCGGGTCGAATTGGAGTGGGTGAAGCGGGGCGCAAGAGCGCGTTCCACCAAGCAGAAAGCCCGGCTGGAGCGTTATGAGGAGATGAAAAACCAGCATGGTCCTCAGAGTGACGGGCAGGTGGCTATGAGTTCCATCACCACCCGCATGGGAAATACGACCATTGAGATCGACGGTATCAGCAAGTCTTACGGGGATCATACGTTTATCCGGGATTTTTCCTATATTTTCCTGAAAAACGACCGTGTGGGATTTGTGGGAACCAACGGTTGCGGAAAGACGACACTGATGAAGATGCTGGCTGGCAGGGAAGAACCGGACAGAGGAACTATCAAAGTGGGTCAGACCATCAAGATTGGATATTACTCCCAGGAGATCGAGACCGGAAAAGAAGCCGGCATCGCCTATATGGATCCGAACATGAGAGTCATTGATTATATCCGCGAGACCGCAGAATTTGTCCGGACGGAAGACGGACTGATCAGTGCTTCCGCCATGCTGGAGCGGTTTTTATTTCCACCGCAGGCGCAGTACAGTCTGATCGGCAAACTCTCCGGCGGGGAGCGCCGCCGTCTGAATCTGCTTCGGGTGCTGATGGAGTCCCCGAATGTGCTGATCCTGGATGAGCCTACCAACGATCTGGATATTTCTACCCTGACGATCCTGGAGGATTATCTGGATCATTATCAAGGAATCGTGATCATCGTATCTCATGACCGGTACTTTCTGGACCGTACCGTCAACCGCATTTTTGCCTTTGAGGACGGCGGCGTGCTGAAACAGTATGAGGGCGGTTATACGGATTATGCCCTGAAAGCCGGGGATGCGGCTCAGTGCAATCTGTCCGTGCAGGACGGAATCATGACTTCCGGCTCCAATGCAGGTGCATCTGTCGATGGAACGGGTGAAACCGGTGGCCGCGCGGCTTATGACAACTACCGTGCAAATCGGGAGCGCAAGCTGAAGTTTACATATAAGGAAAAGATGGAGTATGAGACCATCGAGCAGGACATTCTGGATCTGGAGGAAAAACTGGAAAGCCTGGATGCGGAGATGGCGGCGAATGCCACCAATTCCAAGCGTTTGTCGGAACTGGCGGCAGAGCGGGAACAGACAGAAGCGGATCTGGAGCATAAAATGGAGCGTTGGGAATATCTGGAAGAACTTGCAGAAAAAATCAATGCCCAGAATGAAAATTAAGTATTAAATTTACCACGGTGGGGAAGCGGTTTCTATAAAATAACGGATCCATCAGAGGTATATAAGCAGATTAGGTAATAGGTGTAGAAAGCAGGTGTAAGTTATGAAACAGAAAGTAAAGTATAAGGGAATCCTGTTTATTGTATTGTCGGCGCTTTGCTTTGCGTTTATGAATATGTTTGTGCGGATGGCGGGAGATCTGCCGGCGGTACAGAAGAGTTTTTTCCGAAATCTGGTGGCGTTTATCATTGCCCTGGCGATGATGGTGCGGCACAAAGAAAGTTTTCAGGTGGAAAAAGGAAACTGGAAGTTTATGATTTTAAGAGCCACCTTTGGAACGCTGGGAATTCTGTGTAATTTCTATGCGGTGGATCATCTGGTGCTGTCCGATGCTTCCATGCTGAACAAAATGTCGCCGTTTTTCGTTATTTTGTTTTCTTTCCTGATCTTAAAAGAAAAGCTGACACCGATCCAGGTGACGGCAGTGTGCGGGGCTTTCATCGGAAGTCTGTTTATCATCAAACCGACGCTGCTGAATATGAATATCGTGCCATCTCTGATCGGACTGTGCGGCGGACTGTGTGCGGGAATTGCGTATACCATGGTGCGGGTGCTGGGACAGCGTGGACAGAAAGGGGTATCCGTGGTGCTGTTTTTCTCCGGATTTTCCTGTCTGGTGACGCTGCCGTATCTGTTGCTGAACTACCATACTATGAGCATGTGGCAGGGCATCGTTCTTCTGGGGGCCGGAGTGGCTGCCGCAGGCGGACAGTTTGCCATCACGGCGGCATATTACCATGCACCGGCCAGAGAGATTTCGGTCTATGACTATTCACAGATCATCTTCTCCGCCATCATCGGTTTTGCACTGTTCCATCAGATTCCGGACCGTTACAGCGTGCTGGGCTATGTCATCATCATTGGCATGGCAGTGTGGATGTTCTTCTATAACCAGCGCCATGGTGCATCGGAGTCGAGATAGGATTTTGCAGGAGGATATATGCTTACATTTGGAATAGACTGGGATGATGTGATATCACCCTTAAACGATTGTGCCATTGAACTGGTGAACCGGGAATATCCGTTTGATCCGCCTCTGACACTGGAAGATATTGATTCCTGGGAAAATACAGGGCGTGCATCTGTGATTAAACAGTATTATTCGGATCCGCGGCTATATGAGATGCAGCAGGTTTCCGAGGAGGCAAAAGCCTTTATCCGCAAGCTGCAGACCAAGGGAATCGTCTATATCGTGACAGCTGTGCTGCCACAGTTTATGTCAAAACGTGTGGAACAGATCAAGACGGCATTTCCGGATTTCCCGGATGAAAATATCATTATGGGATTTCAGAAATCTGTGGTGCAGGTGGACATCACCCTGGACGACGGGCCGCACAATATTTTAAAAAGCAGTGCCCGGTTTCCGGTGCTGATGCGCCGTCCCTGGAACCGGGAACTGACGGGACTGCTGGCCGTTCATAATTATGAAGAATTTTTCCAGCTGCTGGATCAGATCAAATCATCTATGATCGAGGACCGGGTGGAACCCAAGCCGCCCTGCGTCGTGGCACTGGTGGGACCGAGCGGTTCCAATAAAAATGAAATCACAAGACGTCTGTGCGAAACGGGCGGATTTACCGTGCCAAAAGCTTATACCACGAAAAAGGTGTCCGACAGTATCCATACCACCATCACGGAAGAGGAATTTATCCGTGACAGGGAAGCCTTTATTGAGACGACACGTTATGCAGGCTATGCCTACGGCACGAAGTGGCAGGATATCACGGAACTGATGAAGGGCAGCCGGTATGTGGTGATGCCTATGGATCTGAGCGGTGCCATCGCCATGAAACGGCATTATCCGACGGTGATCATTTTCTGCAAGTGTAAGCGGGAGCAGATGATCGAGAGCATTCTGGAAAAAGATATGGACAATCATGAGAAGATGCTGCGGCTGGTGTCGCTGGAAAACGAATTGAAAAATGCGGCATTGTGTGATTATATCGTTCATACCGGTCGGGAAGACGCCGTGGAACGAATACTTGATATCTGCGGGCAAAAAAATAATGTACGGTAAATATAAAAAAGACTCCATATTGAATCACGCGGGCTGATGACGCCCGGCTTAGATTAAATATGGAGTCTTTTTTCGTGTAGGTTATCGAAATGATTTTTTGCCCTTCGTATGCTGCCGAATCACGCGGGCCAATGACGCCCGGCTTAGATTAAATATTGAGACTTTTTTCATGTAAGCTATCGAAATAAATTTTAGCCCTCCGTATGCTGTCGAATCACGCGGGCTAATGACGCCGGCTTAGATTAAATATTGAGACTTTTTTCATGTAAGTTATGACACACTGATCAGACTAAATATATAGACTTTTTGTGTAGTAGTGTAAATGGAACAAAGCGGAAAATAACTCCAAACAATGGATCGTTATAAAACCACAAATTTTTCATGTCCATGTTGGAGTTATTTTCGCTTGTTCCTTACATAGCATAGAAATTTAATCAGCCGTCCGGAAGTCCGTATAAAACAGCCACAATGCGAAGACTGTCAGCAGCACACCAAGACCGGCAAACAGCGGATAACTCAGTGTCAGGGAGATCTGAATGAGTCCCGAGAAGAAACAGCCGATGATATTGAACACGATATGCACCGGGATCGAATACTTGATGCCACGACCTCTGTGGCATACCCAGCCAAGGAATAGTCCCATGGCGAAAGCATAAATGCCCTGAACGAGATTCAGATGTACAAATCCGAACAGCGCTGCCTGCAGGATATTGGCAAACCAGAATGGCATGGCATGTCTTGCGTAGCGGAATACCAGTCCGCGAAATACGGTTTCCTCGATGACCGGTGCCAGGATGACAGAGTATGCAATGAGCAGCAGTGACAGATCATCATAGCCCTGGGCGGACATGCCAGCATTGTATGAGGCAATGAGGTCCGGACGGAGGATACTGATTCCATCTGTCAGCATCGTTGTGACATATTGCAGGCCAATGCCGAGAAATATCATGGAAACAATGGTGTGGAAACTGTATCCACCCGGCTGTTTTCGCGTCCGGTGACGGAATGGTTTCACAAAGACTTTATAGTACCATGTGCCAAATACCAGCAGCGCCAGAATGGCATAGACGATATTTAATGTCTGCAGATACTCCAGATCAGAGGTTAGTCCTGTCAGGGAGGCAAGTGCCTCACTCAGATTCGGTTTTGCCCTGCCGGAAGAGCGGAACAAAAAAAAGAGCATCGTGGGAATTGCTGCCACGATCTGCAGGATAAAAACCATAACCACGGGAAACAGACTTTTTATAAAATAGCCAAATTTTTTCATAATATCATATATCCTCTCTGATATCTTTCAAAATGGATCTGAAAAAACAGACCGGTTTTTCTGGAAAGCAGTTCTGTATTTTCTGAAAGACATCTTCTGATTTATCTTATAAAACCGTTTTCGGTTTGTCCATAGTTTCCATCTAATATTAATAAAATCGTAACAATAAAAAGCACCTTTTCCCAATTGCAAGAATGTGGTAAGATGGTAGGCAGATGAGAGAACAAATGTTTTGCGAAAGTTTAAGAGGATAGAAAGAGGAAATATATGGCATTTGCACATTTACATGTCCATACAGAATACAGTCTGTTGGACGGTTCCAATAAAATTACAGAATATGTCAACCGGATCAAGGAACTGGGGATGACAGCCGGCGCGATCACGGATCATGGTGTCATGTACGGTGTCATCGATTTTTACCGTGCGGCGAAGAAAGCCGGGATCAATCCGATCCTGGGCTGCGAGGTGTATGTGGCGCCGGGATCCCGTTTTGACCGGGAACAGGTTAAGGGGGAGGACCGCTACTATCATCTGGTATTGCTGGCGGAAAATAATACAGGCTATGCGAATCTGATGAAGATCGTCTCCAAAGGTTTTGTGGATGGTTATTACTATCGGCCCCGTGTGGATATGGAGGTGTTGGAGACATACCATGAGGGCATTATCGCTCTGTCAGCGTGTCTGGCGGGCGAGGTGCAGCGTTATCTGACCAGAGGGATGTACGAGGAAGCAAAAGCGACTGCCTTAAAATATGAAAACTGTTTCGGAAAAGGGAACTTTTTCCTGGAACTGCAGGATCATGGGATTCCGGAGCAGGCACAGGTCAACCAGCAGCTGCTGCGGATGCATCAGGAACTTGGGATTGATCTGGTGGCGACAAACGATGTTCATTATACTTACGAGAAGGATGCGGAGGCGCATGATATCCTGCTCTGTCTGCAGACCGGAAAAAAGCTTTCGGATGAAAACCGTATGCGTTATGAGGGCGGCCAGTATTTTGTAAAATCCGAAGAGGAGATGAGGGCACTTTTTCCTTATGCACTGGATGCCATCGAGAATACACAGAAGATCGCAGACCGCTGTCATGTGGAAATCGAATTCGGTGTGACGAAGCTGCCGAAATTCGATGTGCCGGATGGCTATACATCCTGGGAATATCTGAACAAACTGTGTTATGAAGGACTGGATGAACGATATACGCCGGAGCGGGTGCAGGAGTTGAAGCCCCGTCTGGAGTACGAACTGTCTGTGATCCAGAAGATGGGATATGTGGATTACTTCCTGATCGTCTGGGATTTTATTCATTTTGCCAGAGAGAACGATATCATGGTAGGACCGGGACGAGGCAGCGCGGCGGGAAGTCTGGTTTCCTATACGCTTGGGATCACCAAGCTGGATCCGATCCGTTACAGTCTGCTGTTTGAGCGTTTCCTGAATCCGGAACGTGTCTCCATGCCGGATATTGATGTGGATTTCTGCTACGAGAGACGGCAGGAAGTCATTGATTATGTTGTCAGAAAATACGGCAAGGACCGGGTGGTTCAGATCGTAACCTTTGGTACCATGGCTGCCAAGGGTGTCATCCGGGATGTGGGCCGTGTCATGGATCTGCCCTATGCCATGTGTGACAGCATTGCAAAGATGATTCCGAATGAACTGGGAATTACCATCAGCAAGGCACTGAAGATGAATCCGGAGCTGCGGGGGCTGTATGAGTCCAATCCGGAAGTGACGAAGCTCATCGATATGTCCCTGCGTCTGGAGGGACTGCCGCGGCATACCTCCATGCATGCCGCCGGTGTGGTGATCAGCCAGAAGTCTGTGGACGAGTATGTGCCGCTGTCAAGAGCCTCCGATGGTTCCGTGACGACACAGTTTACCATGACGACGCTGGAAGAACTGGGACTTTTGAAAATGGATTTCCTGGGGCTTCGGACACTGACGGTGATCCAGGATGCCGTGAAAAATGTGGCGCGTTCCACCGGAACGGAACTGGATATGGATCATATCGATTACAACGATCCGGATGTGCTGGCATCCATCGGTACCGGTCGTACCGACGGTGTGTTCCAGCTGGAGAGTGCGGGGATGAAAAACTTCATGAAGGAGTTAAAACCGCAGAGCCTGGAGGATATCATCGCCGGAATCTCTCTGTATCGTCCGGGTCCGATGGACTTTATTCCATCCTATATCCGGGGTAAAAATAATCCGGCTTCTATCGTATATGACTGCCCGCAGCTGGAACCGATCCTGGCTCCGACCTACGGCTGTATCGTTTACCAGGAGCAGGTTATGCAGATCGTGCGTGATCTGGCGGGCTACACACTGGGACGAAGCGATCTGGTGCGCCGTGCCATGTCAAAGAAAAAGGGCGATGTCATGGCCAGGGAGCGTCAGAACTTCGTGTACGGTAATGAGGAAGAAGGCGTTCCGGGCTGTATGGCAAACGGCATTTCCGAGGAAGTTGCCAACAAGATCTTTGATGAGATGACGGATTTTGCAAAATATGCCTTCAATAAATCCCATGCAGCGGCATATGCGGTTGTTTCCTATCAGACTGCGTACCTGAAATATTATTACCCGGTGGAATTTATGGCGGCATTGATGACGTCCGTGATTGATAACTCCACAAAAGTGGCAGAATATATCCAGGTGTGCCGTCAGATGGGGATTGCGGTGCTGCCGCCAAATGTCAATGACGGATATGCAGGTTTTTCCGTGTCCGGCAAAGATATCCGTTATGGCCTGTCTGCCATCAAGAGTATCGGCCGCCCGGTGATCGATGCCCTGGTGCAGGAGCGGGAGGAGAACGGACGGTTCAAATCCCTGAAGGATTTCATTGAGCGCATGACCGGTAAGGAGATGAACCGCCGTGCCGTGGAAAACTTTATCAAGGGTGGGGCCTTTGATGGCCTGGGCGGTACGCGCAAGCAGTTTATGCAGGTCTATGGCAGTATCATGGATCAGATCGCCAACGACCGTAAAACCACCATGGCGGGACAGATGTCCCTTTTTGACATGGTGGCACCGGAGGAGAAGAAGCAGTTTGAGATCCGTCTGCCAAACTGCGGCGAATTTTCCAAGGAAGAGTTGCTTGCCATGGAAAAAGAAGTGCTTGGCATCTACGTCAGCGGACATCCGCTGCAGGAATATGAGGCGAAATGGCGGAAAAATATCACAAAGACCACCGGAGATTTTGTACTGGATGAAGAAACCGGCGTGGCCCGTGGTGTCGTTGACGGGGGAAAAGTCATGATCGGCGGTATCATTACGGCTAAAACGGTGAAATATACAAAACAGAATAAGGCGATGGCTTTCCTGACCGTGGAAGACCTGTACGGCAGTATAGAGATCATTGTTTTTCCGAAAGATTATGAGCGGTATCACACGCTGATGCAGGAAGAACAGAAAGTATTTATCCGAGGCCGGGTATCGGCGGAAGAGGACAAAAACGGCAAACTGATCTGCGAAAAAATCTATTCCTTTGATGATGCGAGACGGGAACTGTGGATCCAGTTTGCGGACCGGGAGACTTTCGAACAGCGGGAAAACGAAACTTTAGAACTTTTATCCGGTTCTGATGGACAGGATCAGGTGGTTATTTACCTGGCAAAGGAGCGTGCCATGAAACGTCTGGGCGCAAACATGACTGTTTTTGCAAACAATGAGCTTGTAAATGAATTAAATAAAAAACTTGGTGAAAAAAATATCAAAGTTTTGGAAAAGTCCATTGAAAAAATGTAAAAAAAAGTTTAGAATAGTAACAACATGAGGAAAAATGAAAATGATACAGGTATAGGAGGTTTTGTCATGGCTAAGGAAATACAGACAATTGGTGTGTTAACAAGTGGTGGAGATGCACCGGGCATGAATGCAGCTATCCGTGCGGTAGTGCGTCAGGCAATCTCAAAGGGGAAAAAAGTAAAGGGTATAAGAAGAGGTTACACAGGTTTACTTGCTGAAGATATCGTAGATATGGAAGCAAAAGACGTATCTGATATTATTCAGAGAGGCGGTACTGTACTTCAGACAGCAAGATGTCCGGAGTTCCGTACAGAAGAAGGACAGAAACTTGGCGCTGAGATGTGCAGAAAACACGGCATCGAGGGAATCATCGTAATCGGCGGTGACGGATCTTTCCGTGGTGCACAGAAACTAGCTGCACAGGGAATCAATACGATCGGTATTCCTGGAACCATCGATCTGGACATTTCCTGTACTGATTATACCATTGGTTTTGATACAGCCGTTAATACAGCAATGGAAGCCATTGACAAAATCCGTGATACAGCATCCTCCCATGAGCGCTGCAGTATTATCGAGGTAATGGGACGTGATGCAGGATATATCGCATTATGGTGTGGTCTTGCAAACGGTGCTGAGCAGGTACTGATCCCGGAGAAATACGATTTCGACGAGCAGAAGATCGTAAACAATATCATTGCAAACCGGAAACGTGGCAAGAGACATTACATCATCATCAATGCAGAGGGCATCGGACATTCCACATCCCTGGCAAGACGTATCGAGGCTGCTACCGGAATGGAGACCAGAGCAACCATCCTTGGTCACATGCAGCGTGGCGGAAGCCCGACATGTAAAGACCGTGTATATGCATCTACCATGGGTGCTTATGCCGTAGATCTGCTCTGCGAGGGCAAGAGCAACCGTATCGTTGCTTACAAAGATGGCAAGTTCGTAGATTTTGATGTGGATGAGGCACTGGCTATGGAGAAACATATCTCTGATTACCAGTTTAACGTAGGAAAGAACTTGTCCATTTAAGTTTCAATTCACGCATCACATATATTCAAAATAAAAAAGCAGTTTACACCGGCAGGTGTAAATTGCTTTTTTCGTATAATAAGTATAAAATAATAAATCATATAGAAAAGAAAAGGAAAGATAAATGATAACAAGTACAGCAAATACACAGGTGAAAGCCCTGAGCAAACTGATAAAAAATGCAAGAGCAAGACGGCAGCAGCAACTGTATGTGGTGGAAGGCATCCGGATGTTCCGTGAGACTCCGAAGGAACGGATCGAGAAAGTGTATGTTTCCGAATCTTTTGTAAAAGATCCGTCACATGAAGGACTTTTTGAGGGAACAGACTGGGAGATGCTGTCCGACAGCGTGTTTGCGGCAGTGTCTGATACGAAGACGCCCCAGGGTGTACTCTGCCTTGTAAAAATGAAAGAAAACCGGCTGGAGGATATGCTGGCCGATACGGATGGTATCTGGCTGGTGCTGGAAAATGTCCAGGATCCGGGCAATCTCGGAACGATGTTCCGGACCGGGGAAGGCGCAGGCATCTCCGGTGTCATCATGGACAAGTGTACCGTGGATATTTACAATCCGAAAACCATTCGTTCCACTATGGGAAGCATTTTCCGGGTGCCGTTTTACATTACGGAGGATCTGCACGGAACCATTCAGCAGATGCAGAAGAAAGGCATCCGTGTCTATGCGGCACATCTGGAGGGCAGTGTCTGCTACGATGAGCCGGATTATACCACAGGTACCGCATTTCTGATCGGAAATGAAGGAAACGGGCTGACAGCAGAGACTACAAAACTGGCAGATGCCTATATCCGGATCCCGATGGGCGGACAGTTAGAGTCGCTGAATGCAGCCATGGCAGCGGGCATTCTGATGTATGAAGCCAACAGACAGAGAAGAGGATAGTAGAAATGTTTCGTTTATGGGCAAAAGAATTTAAAAATAACCGGATGCTGCGGGATACGACGATCTGCGATGACAGTAACGAGACCCGCACGCACAAAGTATTTCATGCACTGGAAGAAGTGTGTTATGAGTTTGATCTGGGAAAACCGATCTGGCTGGAGCATACCATTGACGAATTTAAACGGCATGCAAAGACACGTTTTTACCAGGACAGTTTTATTGAGCAGATTGAATTTGATTTCCTGGAAATTCAGGTGATTGAGGAGGATTAAGATGACGGACGGAGCGACACGCAGAACGGAATTGATGAAGATCTTGAGACAGGAAAGCCGGCCGCTGTCCGGTACGGAGCTGGCGAAACGGTTTGGCGTGAGCCGACAGGTGATCGTGCAGGATATTGCACTGCTGCGGGCGACCAACCGTAATATTCTGAGTACCAATAAGGGATATGTACTGTATGATCCGGAACATGGACAGAATCTGTGCCGCAGGATTTTTGCGGTGAACCATACGGATGAACAGATGCGGGAAGAATTGTATCTGATGGTGGATTGTGGCGGACATGTCTGTGATGTGATCGTGGAACATGAGATCTATGGCCAGCTCAGTGCGGATCTGATCCTGAAAAACCGCCGGGATGTGGACGAGTTTATCCGGAAAATGGGAGAAATCTCCGATCAGCCGCTGAAAGTGCTGACCGGCGGCAGTCATTTCCATACCGTGGAGGCAGAATCCGAGGACATTCTGGATGAGATTGAAGCAGAGCTGGAGAAGAAAGGATTTCTTAAAAATAAATAAAGAAAGCGCGCAAACAGACAAAAATCATACAAAAGTATGGTACAATGAACAGAACGGCAGGCTATTTGTTTTTTGTGTAAGGAAAGAACAAAGAGGTATCAATGCCAAAACAGCATTTTTGATACCGTATTTGTATATGGATACAGAAAGAAAGCCTGTAATGTTGAAGTTCAGGAGGTTTTTTGAGATAGATGGCAGAAGAGACAGTGGAACGAGGGGAAAATGTCTACGACTGGCAAAGTCTGATGTTTTTATATAATGCGGCGATCAAGGAAGTCCGGACAAAACTGGATATTATGAATGATGAATTTCAGTATATTCATCAGTATAATCCCATTGAATATATCAAATCCAGGATCAAGACGCCGAACAGTATTGCGAAGAAATTAAGCCGTCACGGGCTGGAAAATACCATGGAAAATATGGTGGAGCATATTAATGATATCGCCGGTGTGCGTATCGTGTGCTCCTTTACATCCGATATCTACCGGCTGGCAGATATGATCGGAAAACAGAAGGAATTTACGATCCTTTATATCAAAGATTACATGAAGCATCCGAAGGAGAGCGGCTACCGCAGTTATCACATGCTGATCACGGTTCCGATACAGACCACCAACGGCATCAAACCGACGAAGGTGGAGATTCAGATCCGGACCATCGCCATGGATTTCTGGGCGAGTCTGGAGCACAAGATCTATTACAAATTCGAGGGAAATGCGCCGGAGTATATCAGCCAGGAACTGCGGGACTGTGCGGCGATCACATCCAAGCTGGATGCAAAAATGCTGTCGCTGAATGAAGCAATCATTGCGGAGAAAGAGCGTCAGCAGAGAGAGGAAGAACAGCAGTAAGTTCATAGAATATCAGGATAACCGTTCTTACACCGGCATCTGTTTGTTGCGTGGGACGGCATTCCATGTTATACTGAGACGATTGTTGTGTGACAGATTTTCTGAATGTTTATTTTACATCTGAAATGATTCGATCATCAGAAAAATCTGCACACAGAAATTGTGAGAAAAAAGAGTTTAGAAGATACAGGAGGAAATCGATGAGCGCGATCAAAGATATTAATCTTGCTCCGTCCGGAGCACATAAAATAGACTGGGTTCGGAAAAACTGTCCGCTGCTTCGCAGTCTGGAAGATGATTTTTCCAAAGAGAAACCTTTTGAGGGCATCCGTATTGCCCTTTCCATTCATCTGGAGGCAAAAACCGCATATCTGTGTAAGGTGCTGGCTGCAGGCGGTGCTGAGATGTATATCACAGGAAGTAACCCGCTCTCCACACAGGATGATGTGGCAGCCGCACTGGTGGCTGACGGATTAAACGTATACGCTTGGTACAACTGCACACCGGAAGAATATGATCAGCATATTACAAGTGTTCTGGAGAACAACTGCAACATCATCATTGATGACGGCGGTGACCTGGTGCATATGCTTCACACAAAGATGCAGGACAAATTACAGTATGTCATCGGCGGCTGCGAGGAGACCACCACCGGTATCATCCGTCTGATCGCCATGGCAAAAAATGACGAACTGAAATTCCCGATGGTTCTGGTAAACAATGCAGACTGCAAGCATCTCTTTGACAACCGTTACGGAACCGGCCAGTCTGTTTTTGACGGCATCAACCGTACCACAAATCTGATCGTAGCAGGAAAATATGTGGTTGTAGCAGGCTACGGCTGGTGTGGAAAAGGTGTGGCTATGCGTGCCAAAGGTCTGGGCGCAAAAGTCATCGTGACAGAAGTGGATCCAATCAAAGCCATCGAGGCGGTTATGGACGGATTTGATGTAATGCCGATGAATGAAGCGGCAAAGATCGGTGATTTCTTTATCACAGTGACCGGTTGTGCCGGCGTTATCAGCGAGGAAGATTTCAAAGTGATGAAAAATGGCGCGATCCTGTGCAACGCAGGACATTTCGATGTGGAGATCGACATGAAACGTCTCCGTGAGATCGCACTGGATACCATTGATCAGCGTAAAAATATTGTGGGATATCAGATTTCTGAGGACAAATGGATCTATGTACTGGCAGAGGGCCGTCTGGTCAATCTGGCAGCAGGCGATGGTCATCCGGCAGAGATCATGGATATGAGTTTTGCAATTCAAGCACTGAGTGCAAAATATCTGGTGGAAAATGCGAAAAACCTGACAGAAAAACTGATCAATGTTCCGCGTAACGTAGATCTGGAAGTTGCCAACAGAAAACTTCGTTTCCTTGGCAAGTCCATTGATACACTGACACCGGAGCAGGAGAAATATCTGAATTCTTCCAATATTGATTTATAGGATGTAAAATGATTCTAAGAAGAGGTCTGTTACATGTATGCGAACATGTGACAGACTTTTTGATTGATAGAAAATTACGATGAAGATGCGGGGGATAATTTTCTTGCAGTGTGTCTTTATTCATGGCATACTATAAGGAAATGAATTCCACATTTACAGATACTGGATAGATGCATGGATGGAACAGAATATGGAGGAATGACAATAGATATGAAGAAAAGAGTGATGGTATGTTTCCTGACCGGTCTGCTGGGTATGTCCCTTCTGCTGGGCGGCTGTACCAGCAAGTCAGAGAAAAAGGCACTGGAGTATAAAGAACTTGGCATCAAGCAGATGCAGGAAGCCAAGTATGATGATGCAGTCAGCAGTTTTCAGAAGGCACTGGATCAGTCCCTTGGCAGGATCCGTGCACAGGAACTGGATGTATGCTATTACAAAGCGCTGGCACAGTACAAATCCGGGGATACCAAGGCGGCCATCAAGACCTATGATGGTCTGGTGGATTATGATGCGAAAAACTGGGAAGTATATTATCTCAGAGGAAGTGTGCTGCTGGCAGACGGACAGTTGGATGCCTGCCTGAAGGACTATGAAAAAGCAGTATCCCTGCACGATTCCGATGCGGAACTGTACGGACATATCAGTGAGAATCTGCAGAATGCAGGCGAGACAGAGAAAGCGCAGAACTATCTGGAGCAGGGACTGAAACTGAAACCGTCTTCCGCAGCTGATTATGAAAATCTTGGAAAACTGTATGTCATCAAGGGTGATTCGGAGAATGCGGTAAAAATGCTGACACAGGCAGCAGACAAAGGCGCGGACAGTGCCTATCTGACCCTTGGCAAGCTGTATACTTCAGATGGAAAGACCGAAGATGCAAAAGCGGCGTTCCAGAAATATATGGAAAAACATCCAAAAGATGCCGATGCGCTGGAACAGCTGGCATCCATTGCTGCGGATGCAGGAGATTATGAGGATGCGGCAACGTATTATAAAGATGCCATGGATGCAGCCAGCGGCGATCAGGTGAAAACATTACAGAAGTCTCTGGTAGCTGTGTATGAGAAAAATGGTGATTTCGCATCTGCTCTGGAAGAGGCAAAGGATTATGTGGCAGATTATCCGGAGGACGAGGATATGCAGAAAGAGTATGAGTTTTTGCAGACCAGGGTGCTCACGGGGCTTGAAAATACCGGAGATGACGCTGCACAGCAGGCGGATACGACGACAGATACAACGACGGAAGGAAACGGACAGTAAGTGGGAACAGTATATGAAAATGAACAGCCGGTGGAGCGCGTGATCCTGGTGGGGATCAGCGAGCGAAACGGCGATGATACAGAGAGTTCGCTGGCGGAGCTGGCAGAACTTGCGGCGACTGCGGGGGCTGAAGTGGTAGGCACCGTGATCCAGAACCTGGAACACATGCATCCGGGCACTTATGTGGGAACCGGAAAGCTTGAAGAAATCCGGGATATGATCTGGGAAAAAGAGGCGACAGGCATTATATGTGACGATGAGCTTTCCCCGATCCAGATGAAAAACATGGAACAGGTACTGGACAGCAAGGTCATGGACCGTACCCTGCTGATTCTTGATATTTTTGCGGCACGGGCGCGGACCAGTGAAGGTAAGATCCAGGTAGAGCTGGCACAGTTGAAATACCGTGCAAGCAGACTGGCGGGATTCGGACGTTCCATGTCCCGTCTGGGCGGCGGTATCGGAACCCGTGGACCAGGTGAGAAAAAGCTGGAGATCGACCGGCGTCTGATCGGTCACAGGACCGCACAGTTGAACCGGGAATTGAAAGAAGTGGTACGGCACAGGGAGCTGACCCGCAGCCAGCGTATGAAGAGTCATACCAAGGTGGCGGCCATTGTAGGTTATACCAATGCAGGAAAATCCACGTTATTGAATACCCTGACGGATGCGGGAGTTCTGGAAGAGGATCAGCTGTTTGCCACCCTGGATCCGACAACGAGAATGTTGGAATTATCGAATCATCAGAATCTGCTGCTGACGGACACCGTTGGGTTTATCCGGAAGCTGCCGCATCATCTGGTGGATGCCTTTAAAAGTACGCTGGAAGAAGCAAAGTATGCGGATTTTATTATCCATGTGGTGGATGCATCCAATCCGCAGTGGGATGCGCAGATGCATGTGGTGTATATGACGCTGCAGGATCTGGGTGTCGTGGACAAGAAGATCATCACAGTATTTAACAAATGTGATCAGATCACCGGGGAAGAGATTCTGCAGGATTTCCGTGCAGACAAGACACTGCGTATCTCTGCGAAAACCGGCATGGGACTGGATACGCTGAAAGAAGTATTTGAAGATATGCTCCGGGACGGAAAAGTGTTGCTCAAGCATACCTTCCCATATGAGAAAGCCGGAGAGATCCAGAAGATCCGCAAATACGGTGAATTACTGAAGGAAGAATACACACCGGAGGGCATCTATGTGGAGGCATATGTGCCGCCGGAACTGTAATAAAACATTGCGGTGAAGTGTTGAAAATGATAAAATAAAAGATAATGATTCCGTGCAGAAGAAACGCAGAAAAGCAGGTAGTTTTTTGAATGGAATCTTAATAAGTGAATGTAATGAACAGGAATGGAAATGTAAGAAAGGGAGACGGTCAAGGATGGTACTTTTGATAAAAAACGGAACAGTCATTAATCCCGGAGACAAAACGATGACAAAGGCAGATGTTTTGATCAAAGACGGAACAGTGGCGGAAGTTGCACCGGCGATAAAAGAAAAAGCAGATGAAATTTATGATGCGAAGGGCTGTTATGTCATGCCTGGTTTCATTGATCTGCATGTACATCTGAGAGATCCGGGACTGGAGTACAAAGAGGATATCCAGACCGGCGGCGCAGCGGCACTTCATGGTGGATTTACCACGATCGTTGCCATGCCGAATACAAAACCGGTGGCAGATCGCCCGGATGTGATCAATTATGTAAAGCATAAAGCGGAGGCTGTGACAAAGGTGCATGTGCTGCAGACCGGAGCCGTGACAAAAGGGCAGAAAGGCGAGGAACTGGCGGATATCCGCGGAATGGCAGCAGCCGGAAGCCGTACCATCAGTGAGGATGGCAAATCCGTCATGAACGCACAGCTTTACCGGGAAGGCATGCAGATCGCAGCAGAGGAAGGTCTTGTGGTTCTGGCTCACTGTGAAGATATCAATATGGTACACGGTGGTGTGTTGAATGCCGATGCAAAATCAAAAGAACTTGGATTTGCAGGCATTACTAATTCCGTGGAGGATGTCATCGTAGCAAGGGATATCCTGCTGGCAAAAGAGACCGGCGTGCATCTGCATCTGTGCCACTGCTCTACAAAGGACAGTGTGCGCATGGTGGCACTTGCCAAAGAAGAAGGTCTTCCGGTGACCGCTGAAGTATGCCCGCATCATTTCTGCATGACATCAGATGATATCACAGAGGATGATGCCAACTATAAAATGAATCCGCCACTTCGTACCAAAGAGGATGTGGAAGTTTTGAAGAAAGGTCTGGCAGATGACATCATGGATGTGATCGCAACGGATCATGCACCGCATGCAGCCAGAGAGAAAGAACAGGGCATCCAGAAGGCTCCGTTTGGTATCGTTGGATTAGAGACAGCGGCAGCGCTGACTTACACAGCACTGGTAAAACCTGGGATTCTGACTCCGATGCAGATGGCTGAGAAGATGAGCTACAATCCGGCGAAGATCCTTGGTCTGGACAAAGGAACCGTAGAAGCCGGAAGCCCTGCGGATCTGACGATTTTTGATCCGGAGTGCGAGTGGGTCATTGATCCGGCAGAATTTTTATCCAAGGGAAAAAATACGCCGTTTGGCGGTAAGAAAGTGACCGGAAAAGTCATGGCAACCATTGTGGACGGAGAGATCGCATATCAGGAGAAATAGCACGATCTTTATCAGATACAGTGATACAGGAAAATAACGTTCCAAAAAGATAAAATTAATTTTTATATAGCATTAAAAAAGATGAAAAGAGGAGAACGAAGTACAATGATCAACAAGTTAGTAGAAAAAATCAAAAAAACAGGCGCACCGATCGTAGTCGGCTTAGACCCGATGCTTTCTTATGTGCCGGAGCATATTCAGAAGAAATCTTTTGCTGAGTATGGAGAGACACTGGAAGGTGCGGCAGATGCCATCTGGCAGTACAACAAACAGATCATCGACAGTACATATGATCTGATCCCGGCAGTAAAACCGCAGATTGCCATGTACGAACAGTTTGGTGTGGAAGGTCTGAAAGCATTCCAGAAAACCGTTGATTATTGTCATGAAAAAGATCTGGTTGTCATCGGTGATGTAAAGCGTGGAGATATCGGTTCTACTTCTGCTGCATATGCAACGGGACATCTCGGAAAAGTCCAGGTGGGAAGCAAGACATACAGCACATTTAATGAAGATTTCGCAACGGTAAATCCATACCTTGGAACCGACGGCATCAAACCATTTGCAGATGTGTGCAAAGAGGAGAAAAAAGGTCTGTTTATCCTTGTAAAAACATCCAATCCGTCCAGCGGTGAATTCCAGGATCGTCTTATCGACGGAAAACCGCTGTATGAGCATGTGGCTGAGAAAGTCGCTACATGGGGCGAGGATGTCATGGGGGATGAATACAGCTACATCGGAGCCGTTGTAGGTGCTACTTATCCGGAAGTCGGCAAAGTATTACGTCAGGTAATGCCAAAGAGCTTCATTCTGGTACCGGGTTACGGTGCACAGGGCGGCAAAGGAAAGGATCTGACACACTATTTCAATAAAGATGGTCTGGGAGCAATCGTAAACTCTTCCAGAGGTATCATTGCGGCTTACAAACAGGAGAAATATGCACAGTTTGGCGCAGAGAATTTTGCAGATGCTTCCCGTCAGGCAGTCATCGACATGATCGAGGATATCGCTTCCGCACTGAAATAAAAGGAGAAGAATATGGCAGAGAAATTCAAAGAGCAGGCAGTGATCATCAGTCAGGAGGAGATTGCTCCGGCGATTTACAGCCTGTGGATCAAGACAGATAAAATTGCACAGTACGCGAAGGCAGGACAGTTTATTTCCATTTACTGTGATGATGGAAGCAGACTGCTCCCTCGTCCGATCAGTATCTGTGAGATTGACAAAGAAGATTCCGCCCTGCATCTGGTGTACCGTATTGCAGGAAAAGGAACCGCAGAATTTTCCGAAAAACAGACCGGAGATCATCTGTCTGTAATGGGACCGCTTGGAAATGGTTTTCCGTTAAAAGGAAAAAAAGCGTTCCTGATCGGTGGCGGCATCGGTATTCCACCAATCCTGGAGCTTGCAAAACAGTTAAACTGTGAGAAACAGATCATCCTTGGATACCGCAACAGTGACATGTTCCTGCTGGATGAGTTCAAAAAACAGGGAGAAGTGTACATTGCCACAGAGGACGGCAGCGTCGGTACAAAAGGAAATGTCCTGGATGCGATCCGGGAGAATGCACTGGATGCGGAAGTCATCTACGCATGCGGTCCGACTCCGATGCTTCGCGCACTGAAAAATTATGCGGCAGAGAACCATATCGAGTGCTGGATCTCTATGGAAGAGAAAATGGCATGCGGTATCGGTGCATGTCTGGCCTGCGTATGCAAGTCCAAAGAAGTGGACGGACATACGAATGTACATAACAAACGTGTCTGCAAAGAAGGCCCGGTATTTTTAGCAGAGGAGGTAGAACTGTAATGAATACAAAAGTAACGATTGCAGGAGTAACATTTGACAATCCGGTTATGGTTGCCTCCGGTACCTTTGGCTCCGGTGAGGAATTTTCGGAATTTGTGGATCTGAACCGTCTGGGCGCAGTAGTCACAAAAGGTGTGGCAAACGTTCCGTGGCCGGGCAATCCGACTCCGCGTATCGCGGAAGTATACGGCGGTATGCTCAATGCCATCGGTCTGCAGAATCCGGGTATCGATGTGTTTGTGTCCAGAGACATTCCGTTTCTGAAAAAATATGATACAAAGATCATTGTAAATGTGTGTGGAAAATCCACGGAAGATTACTGTGAGGTCGTAGAGCGTCTGGCAGATCAGCCGGTGGATATGCTGGAGATCAACATTTCCTGCCCGAATGTCAAAGAGGGCGGTATCGCCTTTGGTCAGGATCCGAAGGCAGTGGAAGCGATCACCAGAGAAGTGAAAAAACATGCAAAACAGCCGGTGATCATGAAACTGAGCCCGAACGTTACAGACATCACTGTGATGGCAAAAGCGGCAGAGGCAGGCGGCGCAGATGCCCTGTCCCTGATCAACACACTGACCGGTATGAAGATCGATGTCAACAAACGTACCTTTGCCATTGCAAATAAAACCGGAGGTCTCTCCGGCCCGGCGGTACATCCGATCGCAGTCCGCATGGTATATCAGGTGGCAAATGCAGTGAGCCTTCCGATCATCGGAATGGGCGGTATCCAGAATACTGAGGATGCTCTGGAACTGATCCTGGCAGGTGCCACAGCTGTCAGCGTCGGAACCGCAAACTTTGCAAATCCGATGGTGACCATGGAGATCGTGGATGGTATCGAGCAGTACATGCAGATGCATGGTGTGGCGGATATTAATGAACTGATCGGGGCCGTGAAATAGATCTTGTTTCGGGTAATTGTGTGGTTTTTATAGTAGTTATGAAAAAGGACTCTGCGATTTTGTCTCCGCGGCTAACAATCGCTCGCTGAGAAAAAATAGCCAGAGTCCCTTTGTTTTAGGTTGTGCTAAAACCACACTGCTTACCCACTAAATAAAAGATAGAGAAAATTAAACTATGAAAAAGAACTATAAGAGTACCATGTATGCCTGCTTTATCGGCTATATTGTGCAGGCAATCGTAAATAATTTTGTTCCGTTATTGTTTGTGACGTTTCAGAACAGCTACCAGATTCCGCTATCAAAGATTACACTGTTGATCACGATCAATTTCCTGATCCAGCTTATCATTGATCTGGCTTCCGCAGGCTTTATTGATCGCCTGGGATACCGTTTTTCTGTGATCCTGGCGCATATCTGTTCTGCGTCGGGGCTGATCGCACTGACGATCCTGCCGGAGGTATTTGCAGATCCGTATACCGGAATCCTGGTGGCAGTAGCCATTTATGCAGTGGGCGGCGGTCTGATCGAAGTGCTGGTCAGCCCGATCATTGAAGCATGCCCCACGGATCACAAAGAAAGCGCCATGAGTCTGCTACATTCTTTTTACTGCTGGGGACATGTGGGCGTGGTGCTGATTTCCACGATTTTCTTCACAATCGCAGGCATTGCCAACTGGAAGATACTGACTCTGATCTGGGCGGTCATTCCGGTTGCAAACATGATTCTTTTTACCAGAGTGCCGATTTATTCTCTGAACGAAGAGGGAGAGCGGGGCCTGAACCTGAAAGAACTGTTTGCGAAAAAGATCTTCTGGCTGCTGATGCTTATGATGCTCTGTGCCGGAGCCAGTGAGCAGGCAGTAAGCCAGTGGGCGTCTACTTTTGCGGAAAAAGGGCTGGGTGTCAGCAAGACCGTCGGAGACCTGGCTGGCCCGATGTCCTTTGCGTTTCTCATGGGAATTGCCCGGCTGATCTATGGAAAATACGGGGAGCGCATGAATCTGGAACGGTTCATGAAGTTCAGCACGGTGCTGTGTATTATTTCCTATGTATGTATCGCAGCTGTGCCTTACCCGGTGGTGGGGCTGATCGGATGTGCCGTGTGTGGCTTTTCTGTGGGCATCATGTGGCCAGGAACATTCAGCAAGGCATCTGCGTCGATCCGCAACGGCGGAACGGCAATGTTTGCCATGCTTGCCCTTGCCGGTGATGTGGGCTGCTCCGGCGGACCGACACTGGCCGGATTTGTGTCCAGTGCCTTTGGAAACAACCTGCATGTGGGAATCTGTGCGGCACTGGTGTTCCCGGTTCTGATGCTGTGCAGTTTATTTGTCGGAAGAAGGGCATAAGATTCACATGTAATTTAACAGTTTATAAACGAGATATTATGGATAGAGATGTGTCAGGAAACATTGTAAAATAGTGATACATAAGATACGATGAAAGATAGATCGAATAGTGGAGCCATAACGTAGATGAAGGGACTCAGGCTATTTTCTCTTGGCGGGCGATTGCTAGCTGACAAGATAAAATAGCTGAGTCCCGTCTTTTATAAAACAGGCAGACTATTTCAAACCGAAGCAGGAAACAAGATATTCCGCTAAATCTTGCGGTTTGTTTAGATCAAAGACTGGAAGTTCTGACGGAGCAGCATCGTATGGAAAATCGGAAACATATGCAATGGTCTGTTCCTGGTTGCCAACGGGTGTTTCGCTATAACCCTTGCGGAGCAGTTGGATCTTCGGCTGTGGTCCGAATTTATATCCTTCGATCAGGATCAGATCTGCATGTTCCACAGAGGATATCAGTTGATTCAGGGAAGGCTCTCCGGCGGTATGTGTTTCCAGGCGGGCAGTCTGATCAGGACCGGACAGGACCATCGTATCGACACCGGCTTTTCGCAGGCGATAGCTGTCTTTTCCGGGCTGATCCAGTTCAAAACCATGAGCGTCATGCTTGATCAGGGCAATGCGAAGCCCTCGCTCCTTCAGGCAGGCAACCAGTTTTTCCAGATAGGTTGTCTTTCCGGTACCTGATTTTGCCGAGAAGGAGATGTAGGGAATCGTCTGTTTCGATTGCGGAACAAAATCTGGTGGAAACAGTGCGGGTTGCTTTTCTGCCAGCATCTGCAAGGCATGATAGTAGGATGGCATGTCATTCATGTTATAAAAGTGCTCCTGTGGAACAAGGATATCACTAATGATGGTGTGCTCCGATATCAGCAGCCGGCGCAGACGATAATTTTCTTCCAGGATCATGTTCTCGATGACCGGAAGACAGGATTTTGTATAGACTGCGGAAAGCGGCTGCATACCGCGAGTCGGATGCAGCAGGACACAGGCATATTTTTCGGTATCTGATTTGATACCCTGTTTCAGCATCTGACACAAGCTGACCGCAGCTGCGGCGTCGGTAAATGGTGCATCTACCGGTGTAAAAAATAGTAGCTCATCTGTAACAGTGGACAGACAGCTGTACAGACCGCCCAGTGGACCGATTTTCTCGACACGGTCGGGAATCGCTGTACAGTCAAGTTTTGCGGAAAGCGCAGCCCAGAAGCTATTCATTTCCGGAACGGACAGATATATTTTTTCAAAATAAGGGCGAAAACGCCGAATCTGATATTCAATCAGAGTATATTCTCCAAAGGGGAGAAAAGCTTTGTTTGTACCCATGCGGGTGCTGAGACCGCCGCAGAGCAGGACAAGTGCGTATGACATAACGTTATCTCCTGAATCAAAATAAAAAATAGTTGCAATGTATATTCTCTTGTGCTATTCTAAATCTACGCAGTTATGATTCTATGTAACTGCACAAAGATCTAAATAACCATCAGGTTTCAGAAATTCGGAAACTCATATATCGAGTATATTCCAAATAATGAATGAAAATCAATAGAGAAAAGGATTTTTAAAGCGAAGTGTTGACGAGTAGCTTGTCTTTGACAGATATGTGGAATATACTTTGAGCATAAAACTTCTTTTTGCTATTGATATCTGCAAAGAGGAGGAAAAAAGTGAATACAGCGTTAAAAAATGCAGTCAAAGCTACGGATGAGAAGGCGCAGTATGATGAATGTGCAAAACGTCTATTAGGACAGAAAATTATTCTTGCACATATTCTGGCAAAAACGGTGGAAGAATTCCGGGGAATGCAACCGGAAGATGTGGTTTCTTATATTGAAGGAGAGCCATATATTCGAAATGTACCGGTTGATCCGGGAATGACAAATACAAATAATGCAGAACAGGAAATTACAGGGTTGAATACTGAAAATCAGGAAGTAAATGAAGGGCTCATTCGATTTGATATTATATTTTATGTCAGGCGAAAGAACAGAGTGTCTCAGATTATTATTAATGTAGAAGCACAGAAGGAGGAACCAGATCAATATGATATCTTGAACCGTGCGATTTTTTATGTCTGCCGATTGGTTTCATCACAAAAAGAAAGGGATTTTTCAGGTTCTAATTATAATGATATCAAACAGGTGTATTCAATATGGATTTGTATGAATATGAGGGATAATGTCATGAACCATATTGCGATGATGGACAGAAAGATTGTTGGTGCTCATAACTGGAAAGGCAATCTGGATTTAATGAATATCATTATGATCGGGCTCGCAAAGAGAAGACCGGAACATACAGAGCAGTATGAACTGCACCGGCTGCTTGGCACACTGTTGTCTAATGAATTGTCTGTAAAAGAGAAACTGAATGTAATGGAACAGGAATATGATATATCAGCGGAGAAAAATGTAGAGGAGGAGATGGCGGTTATGTGTAATCTTGGACAGGGAATCGAAGACAGGGCAATGGAGATGGGAGAAGCAAAGATTATTTTTTGCATGTATAAAAAGGGAATGCCGGTGGAAAAAATTGCTGAAGTGACTGATAAAAATGTTGACAGAATACAGTCTATAATTAAAGCATTCAATGCCGAATAAGATGTAAAATATTAGTATCTGTTGTTTAGAAAGGAAAAAATCATGCAGCTTACTACGTTATGTTATATAGAAAAAGAAGGAAAATACCTGATGCTTCACCGCACCAAGAAGAAAAATGATCAGAATCATGATAAATGGATTGGTGTGGGAGGAAAGTTTGAAAAGGGAGAGTCACCGGATGAATGTATGCTTCGGGAAGTCCGGGAAGAGACGGGACTGAAGTTGACAAAGTATCAGTTTCGGGGAATTGTGACATTCTGCTCTGACGAGTGGGAAGATGAGTATATGCATCTTTTTACGGCGACGGAGTTTGAAGGAGAATTGGCGGAGTGCAGCGAGGGTACGCTGGAATGGGTGGACAAAGAAAAAGTGCTGTCACTTCCGACATGGGAAGGGGATCATCTGTTCCTGGAGCGTTTACTGTCGGATGATCCGCAATTCTTTTCACTGAAAGTAGTGTATGAAGGGGATTGTCTTGCCAAATGGATCTTCTACCCCAGTCGATAAAAAACTCCGGATCTGCTTCTGATCCGGAAGTTCTGAAGCAGGTCCGGAGGTTTTTGTATGATCGTATTTACATGTGTGCTGTAATGAATGTTCTAATATTCACATTTCCAGAAAAATGCGCTGTATGGTGGAAGTTCACTGCCATCGCCGAAGTCGTGGGTATTTCCGGTGATGAGGTCTGTTGCTGTGCCGCAGCCTGCATCAAAATGAGCGGTATATGGAGCACCGTCAGCATTGATAGCGACCAGAACACGTTCACTGTCAGTTTTCCGCTCAAAGATACACTGTCGGTTTGTCAGTACCACGGAACGGAAATCACCATAATTCAATGCGTTGCTGGATTTTTTCGCAGCAGCAAGTTTGGAAATCCACACAGTCAGATCATTTTCGACCGGTGCGTCAAAGCAGGCACGCAGAGCAGGATCCCCCTCACTCTTATTTGCTTTTGCACCCCATTCACTGCCGTAGTACACACACGGAATGCCCGGCATACCGAAGCACAGTGCGTAGATCAGCGGCAGATGCTGTTCGTTGGTCAGGTTGCTTGCAATCCGGCTGACATCATGGTTATCTACGAAGCAGAGCAGATGTTTGCCACGGTAGAGTGTCCAGTTCTCCGGGCCGAACTGACGCAGGAGTGAGTGTACGATCTCAAACATATTCATGGAGTTGAAGCTGGAGAAAAGTCCTTTGTAACATTCGTAGTTTGTAGCAGAATGCAGCATGGAATCGTTCATCAGGCGGTTATAATCGCCGTGCAGCATTTCACCTACCAGGAAGAAGTCCGGTTTCAGGCTGTCGCAGAATGCCCGGAGTTCACGGACAAAGTTCTCATCCAGACAGTAGGCCACATCCAGGCGCAGGCCGTCGATATCAAATTCTTCTACCCAGCTTCGGATACTGTCAAAAATATGCTGCTTCACATCCGGGTGGCAGAGGTTTAATTTTACCAGGTCATAATTGCCTTCCCATCCTTCATACCACAGTCCGTCATTGTAGTTGGAATTTCCGTCAAAACTGATATGGAACCAGTCTTTATAAGGAGAATCCCAGCGTTTTTCCAGCACATCCTGAAATGCCCAGAATCCGCGGCCGACATGATTGAACACACCGTCCAGCACGACTTTGATCCCCTCTTTGTGCAATGCCTGGCAGACATCGGCAAAATCCTCGTTTGTGCCGAGACGCACATCGATTTTCTGGAAATCTCTGGTATTGTATCCATGGGTGTCGGATTCAAATACCGGTGAAAAATAGATGGCATTTGCGCCAAGGTTTTTGATGTGTGGAATCCAGTCCATGACCTTTCGGATCCGGTGTGTCAGGACACCGTCGTTTTCAAAAGGTGCTCCGCAGAATCCCAGCGGATAAATCTGATAAAATACACTTTCGTAAGCCCACATAATTCAAGCCCTCATTTCTTAATACTCATTTCTTAAATAATAAAACCTTTATAAAAAGCCTGTATCTGTGCAGAGCCATTTTGCCGGACAGATACAGACTTTATGACAATACTTATGATAATTCCTTTGCGTCCACATCGATGAGAGAGGAAGTACAGTTCGGGCAGCGGGTTGCTTCGATACTGATCTCAGACATACAGTACGGACATTTTTTTGTGGTCGGAGCTGCCGGTTTTTCCGGTTCCGGTCTGCGCAGTCTGTTTAAGAATTTTACAATGCAGAACACGACCAGTGCCATAATGATAAAGTTGATCACATTGGAGATAAAGGAACCGTACTTGAAAACGGCGGCGCCTGCTTTTTCCGCAGCGTCCAGTGTCTCATAGTGGGAACCGTCCAGGGTGAGAAACAGATTGGAAAAATCGATTTTTCCGGTAAAGATACCGAGGATCGGATTGATGATGTCATTTACCAGGGAATTTACGATGCCGGTAAATGCACTGCCGATGATCATACCTATGGCAAGATCCATCATGTTGCCCTTTAAGGCGAACTCTTTGAATTCCTGAATGAATTTTTTCATAATACTACATATCCTCCTTATGTATGGCGATGCCCGGATGCACAAACCCGCGTGACACCTGTACATCGCAACGGTAATGACATTAGTATATCATAGGATTTGTCCTTTGTGTACAAAAGAAGTGCAAAATAGCAGGATTTTCTGAGCAAAGTGCAGCATATATCAGATGCACAAATAAAGTTGCGCAAAATTGCGCAAACTAACAGAAAATATGTATAATTTACAGAAAACAGAAAGATTATTTTATGAAATACGCAAATTGACGATGAAATAATATCAAAGTAATATAAGTATATATAAAATAAATGAAAAAAGCAGGGAGATGAGCAGAAAACGTGGGGATACAAAAATAACGATTGAGCAAATTGCGCAAGATCTCGGTTGCTCCAAGACAACCGTATCAAGAGCATTATTCGGAAAAGGCCGGGTGGGGAAGGAGATGCAGAAAAAAATCCTTGCCTATTGTAAGCGGGTTGGTTAGCAGAAAAAGGAGACGGATGTTTCCGATGAGACTTTCCGAACATACAATATCGGTGTCCTGCTTCCGGCGGATCAGGAGCTGAATGAGATTCCGTTTTTTCAGCAGTGCCTGATGGGAATATGCGAAACTGCAGCAAGCAAATTGTATGAAGTGCTTGTGATCATGCTGGATGCCAGTGATCTGTCCAGAGTGAAACGGGTGGTTCAGGAGAACAAAGTAGATGGGATCATCGTGACCCGGGCAATCACCAATGATCCAGTGATCCGGTATCTGGAGAGTGAGCATGTCCGGCAATCTGAACGGTTTTGTATTCCAGGCAGATGGAACACCGGTAAGCAATGCATCTGTACTGCTGAGAAAAACAGACAGCAGAGCTGAGAATGTGACTTATACAGCGCAGACCGACGAGAATGGAAAGGTTGCATTAAAACAGCTGGTTCCGGGAACCTATCAGGCAATCGTTACTTCCGGAAAACTGACAGCTGTGAAATCTGATATTGTAATTACTGAGAACAAAGAGACCGCATTGCCGGTATTGATGGCAAAGGAGCAGATCGCGGTTCCGAATGGCGATTTTGAGGCATCATGGTCAAATAAAAGAAATATTCCAAGCTGGTCTACGGAGAGTACAGGTGCTTTCCTGGAAAACAAAACACCTTATGCAGGAAAAACACGTATCAGCTTCTGGAGCAGCAGTTCGTTCCTGGGACACATTTATCAGACCATCTCAGGATTAGAGAATGGAACTTATTATGTGACCGCCATGGTAAAAGGTATCAGTGCGGATGGGGATGAGAGTTATATCTATGCAAAAGACAGCGAAGGTAACTTTATCGGAAAACAGGAAATTCCGATTTCAGAAAATGACTGGATCAAGGTTGGCGTTCCGGTACAGGTAACGGACGGTACTATGACCATTGGTGTATATCAGAAACTGAGCGGAAGCATGTGGCTGAATCTGGATAACGTGGAAGCATATTATGCCGGTCCGGTTGACACAGCCATCAAAGACGTTGAGAGCAAGATCGAAGCAATCGGAACAGAGATCACCCTGGAGAGCGAAGGTGCAATCGAAGAAGCCCGTACAGCATATGATGCATTAAATGAAGCGCAGAAAATGCAGGTAAGCAACTACGAGACATTGCAGAAAGCGGAAGAGAAACTTGCAGAGCTGAAAGCAGATGCAGCCGCAGTAAAGGATGTCGAGAGCAAGATCGAAGCAATCGGAACAGAGATTACCCTTGAAAGTGAAGATGTGATCAAGGAAGCCCGTGCCGCATATGATGCACTGACAGAGGCTCAGAAAGAGCAGGTAAGCAACTACGAGACATTAGAGAAAGCCGAAGAGAAACTTGCAGAGCTGAAAGCAGATGCAGCCGCAGTAAAAGATGTAGAGAGCAAGATCGAAGCAATTGGAACAGACATTACTCTTGAGAGTGAAGACGTGATCAAGGAAGCACGTGCCGTATACGATGCACTGACAGAAGCTCAGAAGGAACAGGTAAGCAACTACGAGACATTAGAGAAAGCGGAAGAGAAACTTGCAGAGTTGAAGAAAGCACCGGTGCATGCGGATGGACTTTCTGACAGCTGTGATGCAGATGGCAACTGGTACTATTATAGTGACAACGCAGTGGATACAGCGTATACCGGACTTGCGGCAAATCAGAACGGCTGGTTCATGGTAGTGAACGGAAAAGTTGATTTCGGCTACACAGGACTTGCAGCAAATGAAAACGGCTGGTTCATGGTAGTGAGCGGTGCAATCGATTTTGGTTACACGGGACTTGCAGCAAATGAAAATGGCTGGTTCATGGTAGTGAACGGAAAAGTTGATTTTGGCTACACGGGACTTGCAGCAAATCAGAACGGCTGGTTCATGGTAGTAAACGGAAAAGTTGATTTTGGCTATACAGGACTTGCAGCAAATGAGAATGGCTGGTTCATGGTAGTGAACGGAAAAATCGATTTTGAATACAACGGTGTGGTATTCAATGAGTTTGGCGGCTGGTATGTTCAGTCCGGAAAAATCAATTTTGCCTATACGGGAATGATTCAGTATCAGGGCGTATGATGCCAGGTGTTGAATGGAAAAGTCATGTTTTAAATGAAACAAAACAGACGATAAAATAAGAGACAGGGTCTCATGTGCGTTTGACTTGAGTTTATGAAGCAGACAGTAAAAATAGAATATTGTAAAGGCTTATGAAAATACGGCAATGGAGGATGTACTTCATTGCCGTAATTTTGTATGGAAAATTTGGAAAAGAATACGGCATTTTGTTGAATGTTACAAAAATCAAGGTATATAACTGGTAAGACCAAAATTAGTGATGACAAACCAATAGAGCTGTGATAAACTTAAATCAGTAAAATAATGCATAATATACGATTCACCCCAGTAAAAGCAGAAACTTGTGTTTTTATAAAAGGTGAGTTGTGGGAATTATGTAATTATAAATTGATTGAGAAAAGAAATGAAAGAAAGCAACGCGGGTCGTTGCTGGAAATGGGAGATGAAGCTATGACAATTGTTACTACGATGTGCAAATTATTATTTGCGATGCTGATTGGTTTTTACCTGTTTAAGAAAGACATTCTGACAAAAGAAGTAAATGCAAAACTTTCTAGTCTGATCGTACAGATCACATGTCCGTGTATTATCCTGAACAGTCTGTCTACCGTATCACATGAAGATACAGGTATGATCCTGAAGCTGTTTCTGGCGGGTGTGGTAATGTATGTTATCTTCCCGATCCTGTCCTGGATCATTACGAAGATCATGCGTGTACCGGCTCATCTGCGTGGAACTTACATGTGCATGCTTATTTTTTCCAACAATTCATTCATGGGTTATCCGGTAGTACAGGCATTGTATGGTGACAGTGCGATTTTCTATATCACGATTTTCAATATGCCGTTCAGTATCCTGTTTTTCTCCATGGGACTGCATCTGCTGAAAAAAGACGCGACCATCGAGTCCGGAAATTATGTAAAAGAGAAAATGAACTTCCGCAGTTTTATTAATAACGGAATCATTGCTTCTATTGCATCACTGGTCATCTATTTTGCAAATATTCCGATGCCGGATATTTTCTACTCCTGCGTGGGATTTGTGGGAAACATCACGACACCGTTGTCCATGATCATCATCGGAGCGTCCATGGCGGCTGCTTCTCTGGGTGATATCAAAAAGGAGCGTGGCATCTGGCCGATGCTTCCAATCCGTCTGGCAGTGATGCCGGTGATCGTGTGGCTGTTCATGCATCTTGTGACAAAGGATGTGGCACTGATCAATATCTGTACCATTGGCGCGGGTATGCCGGTGGCTTCGCTGGTTGCCATGGGTGCTGCACCATATCCGCGGCAGAGTCAGTCCGCTTCCATCGGTGTGGCGATCTCTACCATTGTGTCACTGGTGACGATACCGATCATGGCGGTGTTGCTGGGAGCCTGAAAATAAACTGAGCTGAAAGCGAGGGATGCTTCTTGGCTGAAGGACAAGAAAGTGAGTATGAAAAAGCATAGGATACATTGAAATCTAGTGTATGTAACTGAGGGAACTGAAATTTAATCTCGTTCGCTAACAATCGCGTTCCGAGAGAAAATTTCCAGTTCTCTCAATTTTACGGAAACAAAAATCAATGGGACAGGTTGACAATCGGAGGAATGAAACATAATATATAATTATATTACAAAAGCAGGAGGTAAACCATGAAAAAACTACAAAAATTAACGTTGTCGTTGCTGGTAATGTTGGTTATGACAATTGCACCAGGGTATGTTGTCAATGCGGCGCAAGATGCTTCAGACACGAAAGAAGGAGCAAATGTGATTCAGGCTGATACGACATATACCGAGAGTATTTCTTCCAGTGATGATGTAGATTATTACAAAATCCAGGCGGTAGATTATACGAACTACTATCAGTTTACATATGTGACGGATTCGTCAGCGCGTAATTATTTAAGCTACGAAATAGTGTCCGCAGACGGAGTGAGATTAGCGAATACAAGTGTATAAGCAGGAAATAAGGAAAGCGTTAATGTAAAACTTGATCCTGGAAAAACGTATTATCTGAAAGTAAACGGCGGATATTATCAATATGGTTCGTATAGTTTCCAGTATACAGTTTATCGTGATGCGTCAGATATAAAGGAAGGTGCAGAACAGGTAAATGCCGGAACAACCGTTTACGAGTCATTATGTGTTGATGGTGATACGGACTGGTATCAGATCAAGGCGGTGGATTATACAAACTGTTATCGTTTTACATATGTTACAGATTCAGCGACGAGCAGTTCCTTTACCTATACTATATTATCGGAAGAGGGAGTGGAATTATCTAAAAAGTATGTATATGGTGGAAATGAGTCGAGTGCTTCTGTAAAGTTTAAACCGGGAAACACATACTATTTAAAAGTAAATGCTGGAGGTTATGCACATGGTGCATATAGTTTTAAGTACACTGTGAACCAGGACGTTGCTGATGATAAATCCGGAGCACAGTATGTCAGTGCCAATACAAATATTTTCGAATCTATCGGTTCATCAGATGATCAGGACTGGTATAAATTCCATTCTGATAAGACACAGAGACTCTCATTTAGCGGTGTGAATGAGGATGCCCGCTCTTTGAAATTTTATGTATATGATGAACTTGGAAATGAAATCTTTAGCACATACGCGTATTCAGGCTCAGATTGTAATGTGAATAAAGTCATTAATGCCGGTGATTACTATATTAAAGTAGATGCAGCAGCAGGACTTTACGACGACAACACTGGAAATTACAATTTTTCATTTTCATTCTCTGATGTATCTACCTGTTTGAAAAAGGATTACAGCGGAAACTGGTATTATTATGCAGATGGGGAAAAAAATACTTCCAAAACAGGAATTGTATATGACCCGAACGTAGGCTGGTGGTATGTAGAGAAGGGAAAAATTAATTTCAACTATAATGACCTTTGTTATGATCAGGGAGTTGGCTGGTGGAAAGTAAGCGGAGGAGCGGTAGATTTTGGCTATACAGACCTTTATAATTCCCCGAGTGTCGGCTGGTGGAAAGTAAGTGGAGGAGCAATAGACTTCGGCTATACAGATCTCTATCATTCTCCGAGTGTCGGCTGGTGGAATGGTCCTATGTCAAGATTTAGTACAAGTTAAAATGAGAAATTTCTCCCCATTTTAACTTGCCAGAAGCTCCGCCTCCGTATGTGTTCTTTCATACACTCGTTCGAATTCATCCGGTGACATGTAGTTGCAATGACTATGAA
>JALESO010000076.1 GCA_022781925.1 Lachnospiraceae bacterium | reverse complement strand
GGTACACCGGAGATGCGGAATTTTGCCATCAGGTCGTCAGCATCCTGAAGTGTGTGATCTGCGGAAAGGGAGAATGGATCTGTGATAACTCCGTTTTCGGAACGTTTTACTTTGTCTACTTCCTCAGCCTGTGCTTCGATAGACATGTTTTTATGGATGATACCGATACCGCCCTGTCTTGCCATTGCGATAGCCATGCGATGCTCAGTAACTGTATCCATGCTGGCACTCATCATCGGAATGTTTAATGTGATTTTGTTGGTTAATTTGGTTGTAAGATCAACCATGTTTGGGGTTACTTCGGAGTACGCCGGAACGAGCAGTACGTCATCGAATGTAATACCTTCGCCAATAATTTTTGCCATTTCTTATCCTCCCTTATCTGTTTTGTGAGCAAAAAAAGAAAAACACTGCTGTTTTTCTGATTTTTAAAAATAAATAAATTAATTTTGAAAATATTATAGTAATTAAAAATTGTAATGTCAATGACTTTTCTCCAAAGGTTTCTTTTTTTTACAGTTTGTGATATTTTATCTGTATACTTTGCAAAATGTTAGGAGAAACAACCAAAGCACAAATAAGCAGAGTTAATAAATATAATAAGGTAACTTCTCGCCCGGCCTTTCTGCGTGTGAGAGATCGTTACCTGCAACCCTGAGGCAATTTAATTGAGACTTAAAAAGGAGAGTTGTATGGAATTTCGACCATGTATTGACATTCATAACGGAAAAGTGAAACAGATTGTAGGCGGCACGTTAAAGGATCAGAACGATCAGGCGGCGGAGAACTTTGTATCGGAGCAGGATGCACCGTTTTATGCGGAACTGTATAAATCTTATGGTATTCGCGGCGGACATATCATTCTGCTGAACAGCAGGGATTCTTCTTATTATGAAGCAACGAAGCTGCAGGCACTGGCGGCGCTGCAGGTGTATCCCTGCGGACTGCAGGTGGGCGGCGGCATCACGGCGGAGAATGCCCATGAGTTTTTGCGGGCGGGAGCCAGCCATGTGATCGTGACGTCCTATGTGTTCCGTGACGGAAAGGTGGACTATGAACGTCTGGACAAGCTGGTGCAGGCGGTTGGAAAAGAGCATCTGGTGCTGGATCTGAGCTGTCGCAAAAAAGACGGGGCTTATTATATCGTGACAGACCGCTGGCAGAAATTTACCGACGAGTGTGTGACGGAGGAATTGCTGGACCGGCTGGAAGGCTATGCGGATGAGTTTCTGATCCATGCGGTGGATGTGGAAGGCAAAGCCTCCGGCATTGAGCGTGGTCTGGTGGAACTGCTGGGCGGCTGGAACAAGATCCCGGTGACTTATGCCGGCGGCATCGGAAGTTTTGAGAACTTAAAGGAGTTGGCAGAGTGGGGACAGCACCATCTGAACTATACCATCGGAAGTGCCCTGGATCTCTTCGGCGGCAGCATGAAGTTTGAGGATGTTCTGGATTTCAGCACAAAAATCTGAAAGCTGACCCGTGAAACGTATCATGTACCTGTGAAATGTTGTATTATAAAATAGATTTAGCTTTGCACACAAACAAAAAGTATGGGAGGAAATGCCATGTATACAAAAAGTGATATTATGCAGATGGTGGAAGAGGAAGATGTAGAATTTATCCGTCTGCAGTTTACGGATATTTTCGGCAATATGAAAAATGTTGCCATCACCAGCAGCCAGCTGGAAAAAGCGCTGGATAACCGCTGCATGTTTGACGGTTCATCCATCGAGGGATTTGTGCGGATCGAAGAATCTGACATGTATCTGCATCCGGATCTGGATTCTTTTACCATTTTCCCCTGGAGACCGCAGCAGGGCAAGGTAGCGCGTATCATCTGTGACATCTACCGTCCGGACGGCACACCATTTGAGGGAGATCCCCGTTATATCCTGCGCCGTGTGGTAAAACAGGCAGAGGAGATGGGATATGTCTTTGATGTGGGACCGGAGTGTGAGTTTTTCTTATTTAATACGGACGACAACGGATGCCCGACCACAGAGACTACCGAGAAGGCTGGTTATTTTGAGATGGGACCGAACGATCACGGCGAGAATGCACGGCGTGACATGGTCCTGACGCTGGAGGACATGGGATTTGAAATTGAGGCTTCCCATCACGAGGCATCTCCGGGACAGCACGAGATCGATTTCCGGTACGAACCGGCATTACACGCAGCAGACAATATCATGACCTTCAAGCTGGCAGTGAAGACCATTGCAAAACGCCACGGCATGCATGCTACTTTTATGCCGAAGCCAAAGAGCGGTGTCAGCGGTTCCGGCATGCATATCAACATGTCACTGCGCAAAGATGGCAGAAATATTTTTGCAGATGAAAATGATAAATTCGGTCTGAGCCAGGATGCGTATTATTTTATCGGCGGTCTGATGAAACATGTGTATGGCATGACAGCCATCACGAATCCCCTGGTAAATTCCTACAAACGTCTGGTGTCCGGTTTTGAGGCTCCGCTTCATATCACATGGTCCGTGACAAACAGAAGTCCGCTGATCCGTATTCCGTCAGCCTATGGCGGTGGCACACGAATCGAACTGAGAAGCCCGGACAGCGCAGCCAATCCATATCTGACCATTGCACTGTGCCTGGCAGCAGGACTGGACGGCATCCGGAATAAGATCACACCGCCGGAGAATATCCAGAAAAATATTTTCCATATGACAGAGGAAGAGAAAAAGCAGCTGAATATCAAATCCCTGCCGACGAACCTGTATGATGCAGTATGTGCCATGGAGAAGGATGATTTTATCCATGAAGTCCTGGGCGAGCATATCAGCAGCGTCTATATTGATTCCAAGAAGAAGGAATGGGATCGCTATTGCAGAGCCGTAACGGAATGGGAAGTGGAAGAGTACCTCGACAAGATTTAAAAAGGTGGATGGTTGAGTTTTGACAAGGATAATTGTTGCATTCCCGAAAGCAGAAAACGGGAAAAATATAAAAAATGTACTCGTCAGAAACGGCTATCAGGTGGTCTGTGTCTGTACCAACGGCGCCCAGGTCATCCAGGAGGCAAACGGTCTGCAGGACGGACTGGTGCTGTGTACCTACAAACTGCCGGACATGATCTATCAGGAACTTGCGGAATGTCTGCCGCCGGGATTTGAGATGATCGTGATCTCCACCAAGGATCAATGGAGTGAGAACGGCACACCGGGCATTGTCGGTCTGTCTGTGCCGCTGAAGATCCACGAACTGCTGTCTACCGTAGAGATGGTGGCTTACAATCTGGAACGGAAGCGACGGAAGCGGCGGAGTGCCCCACGGAAACGGACAAGGGAAGAACAGGAACTGGTGGATCGGGCAAAAGCCATTCTGATGGAACGAAACCAGATGACGGAGGAGGAAGCCCATCGTTATCTGCAGAAGACGAGTATGGACAATGGAACCAGTTTTACCGAGACGGCACAGATGATCCTCGGTATGCTGGATTCCTAACTTGTCTGAAATTGTAAAAGAGTTTAAAAATAAAAATCACAAATGTGCGGATCCATACATATGATATCCAGACAGGAAATGTGGAGTATGCACATGGAATTTGTAAAAATGCATGGTCTTGGCAATGATTTTATCATGATCGATGATACAGACATCGGACAAAAACGTCACAGAGCAGGCTTTGTAGCAGAAAGCGGCTGCTGCGAGAGCGGTGAACTGTTATCGGTATCGGATGAACGGACACCGGCTCTGGTGAGACAACTCTGTGATCGCCACCGGGGCATCGGTGCGGACGGTGTGATCTGCGTGTGTGACGCATCGCATCCGCAGGCAGATTTCCGGATGAAGCTGTATAATGCCGACGGCAGCATGGCACAGATGTGTGGCAACGGGATTCGCTGTCTGGGAAAATATGTGTACGACCATGGAAAAACAGAAAAAGTGAATCTGCGGATCGAGACGGATGCGGGTATCCGTCGGCTGCAGCTGATAAAAAACGAAGAAACGGACAGGATCGGCATGGTCCGGGTGGATATGGGAACCCCGGACTTTGTGCCAGAGCACATACCTGCCCGTTTTTCTGCGTTTCAGCCGGTGTGCGTATCCATGGGAAATCCCCACTGTGTACTGTTTGTGGACAGCAGGGAGGCACTGGAGCAGTTCCCATTGAAACGAGAGGGAACGTTTCTTGGAACTCTGGAGCAGTTTCCGGAAGGTGTGAACGTGGAGGCTGCCTGGGTGCAGGATCCCGGCAATATCCGGATGCGGGTCTGGGAGCGGGGCTGCGGCGAAACCTTTGCCTGCGGAACCGGAGCCTGTGCGGTGGCGGCAGCAGCCATGCGGCAGAGAAAATGCGGCGCATCGGTACAGATCCGGATGCCCGGCGGCACGCTTCAGATACAGTATGACAGACGGTATGGACATCTGTATCTGACTGGTCCGGCGGAGGAAATCTGTCGGGGAAAGTTTTGATAAATTGCGGTCGGAGATTCTGAAAAACGTATGGTAAAACTAACTTTTGAAACCGGGAATGACAGAGGTCATTTTCACTGTAAAAGCCTTGAAAAATGGGCGTTTCTGGCATACTTGTATTACCAGTCGGAATGGCATCATAACCGAAAAGTGTCAGAAAACGGAAGAGGGATTTGTTTGGAAGATAAACTTTCGGATAAATCCCTCTTTTTTGTCGGAAAAAGGGAGCAAATCCATTGACAGAATCTGGTGCGTAGGATATGATGGGAATTAGAAAAGAATACAGGAATATGCAGTTGTGAAATAGAAGATGTTTCAGGAAGTCCGGTGAGATTCCGGCACGGCTTATCCCCGCTGTAATGAGAACGAACACTGTCAGATCCACTGGGAAACTGGGAAGGGACAGCAAGTAGGCAGAAGCTCTGAGTCAGAATACAGTCAATTGCATATATATACTACACATATCCGGTGGCATAAACGGGTGTTTTTATTTTTTGGGAAAAAATAATGGAAAGGATGGTGGAACGGCTTCAGTAATCGGGTATGATGAAAATCTGTATCAGTTAAGATCGGATGATAGAGGCAGCGTGTCATGTTTTTCTGGACAGTCGGCTGAATCGGAATGGGGGTATACCTGGCTTTTTAAATATGATATGGAAGGGGGACAGGTTTAAAGGGCGACAGGCAATAACCAATATATCCGGCAGACAGTCGTCTGTCAGATATTGCGGGACAATAATCAGGAGGAGGAAAATAAGATATGAAAAAACGATGGCTTGCACTTTTACTGAGCTGTGCCGTTGCAGTAAATACTTGTGTAGTACCTGCTGCAGCCACTACGGTAAGCGATGCGGCGATTGCAGCACAGCAGACTGTTTCAGCAGAAGACGCTGAAGCTGGACAGGCTGATTCAGCAGAAAATGCTGAGACACAGGGAGGACAGAATACTGATCTGTATACTTCCGATGTTGCCACACAGGCAGGGGAAGATGCCGGAGAGGTGAAACAAAACGAAATTCTGAAAGGTGTTATGGTATCAGGATCCGGAACATTGAACTTTGATGAGAAAGGTGAAGTAACGGTATATTCCGATTCCACAAATACAAGTTTTTCCATGAAACCGGTACTTGTTTCCGGCGGAAGCAAAGATGCGAACGTAACATATTCTTTTAAATACACCAACACGGATGGTGAGCCGGCTGTATCCACAGGTTCTGCCAACAATGCATATATCTGGTTCAGTGACAAATTTATCGATGTCAGTGGAAAGGGTAATGATATTTATATGACCGCTACCAACGGTAGTGTAACAGAAAATTATATTATCCATGTAAAACGAAACGGAAAATTAAAGAGCCTGGCTTTAAAAGACCAGAATGGCAATAACATTGCTTTCACGCCATCATTTTCCAATACAAAGACAGAGTACACCGTAGATGTATTGGAAAATGTATCTTCTGTTACTTTTGAGGCAGTTGATCCGGTCAAAGACAGCAAACCGGAAGAATCCGAGATTCTGTTCAATGATGAGGCATCCAAAGACGGTGTCTATACACTGACACTGAAAGACGGCGAGAACAAAGTCGCAGTCAAAGTAAACAATGGCGCAGAGAATGCGTATACCTACAATATGACCATCAACCGTGTATCTGCAGTTACTTTGGATGTAAAAGCAGATCCGGAAAATGCACAGGTGTGTCTGTATACGGCAAAAGGCGAGCGTGTATTTCCGGAAAATGGTAAGTTTTCCCTGTTCCCAAATACGGAGTATACATGGACCGCATCCTGTGACGGATATGTGGGACAGACAGACAAGATCACACTGTCAGAGTCTTCTTCTCTGGAGATTACACTGGAGAAAGCTGCTGAGGGAGAAAAGCTTCCACAGCTGAAAGCAGAGTATCCGGGATTCCGTGCAGACTCCAACAATCAGTCTGTTATCAAGTCCAAGACTCCAATCACAAAAGAAAGTATCGAAGTAAAATGGGAGCGTCAGATGGGTACTTCTGTCACACCTTCCAGCGGAAGTACACCGGTTATCGTAGATAACAAAGTATACACACAGTCCGGCGGCAAATTATATATGCTGGACAAGGAAACCGGTGAAGTATTAAAGAGCAGCGATTGCTTTATGAATGCAGGTTTCAACCTAATTCCGGTTACCTATGCAGACGGAATGATCTTCGTTCCACTCGGCGGCGGTATCCAGTGTTTCAACGCTTCCACACTGGAGTCTCTCTGGTGCTACAAAGGAAGAAAAGGTTCCTGTAACAGCCCGATCCGTTATGACAACGGAAGAGTCTATGTTGGATTCCAGCAGGGTGATTTCGTGTGTCTGACAGCGACAGATGAAGATCCGTCTGATCAGACAGAGATGAAGACTGCATTATGGACCAATTACAGTACCGCAGGTTACTGGTGGGCAGGCGCATGGACGAATGACAATTATGTATTCTCCGTAGACGCCGGCGGCGCACTGATGGTTATGGACAAAGACACCGGTGTGACAGTACAGCGTATTCAGACAAAAGCAGACAAAGTAAGAAGTGATGTTTCCTATTATAATGGAAGAATCTACTTCTCCACACAGAGCGGATATCTGTATTCTTATAACCTGGCAGCAGATGGAAAAGTAGATCTGGATAATCTGATCGAGCCGTTATACTTTGGTGGTGCAAGTACCTGTACACCAGCCATCTACAATAACCGTCTCTACATCGGTATTTCCGGTGGCAGTGCTTTTGGCGAAGATGGTGCATCTATCCTGGTAGCAGATATCAACCCGGAGAACGGTGCCATGAGTAAAGCTTATCTGGTTCCGACCAAGACAGACTTTGGTTACTGTCAGACATCCGGACTGATCATCAACGGTTACGAGGATGAGACAGGATATGTATATGTATACTTCCTGGTAAACAGTGCAAAAGGTTCCCTGTACATGGTAAAAGATAAACCGGGCATGACAGAGGCTGATCCGGAGAGTGGATTATTCTATACGCCGAGCCATGAGCAGTATTGTATCGCAAGTGCGGTAGCAGACAGCGATGGAACGATTTATCTGAAAAACGATTCTGCATGGCAGATGGCGATCAGACGCGCAGATTCCTACCTGACAGGTGTGGAAGTAACCGGCGGCAATGCAGTCGTAGACGGCGGCAATGATTTCGTTGGAAGCGTAGCAGATCATATCATCAATGTAGATCGTGATACAGAAAAAGTAACCCTGAACCTGACAGCCAATGAGGGTACAGAAATCCGCATCAACGGTATTCCGGGTGCAAAACAGGATGTTACACTGACTGGTGATGCAACACCGGTAGAAGTACAGCTGATCAAGGGCGAGTCCACAAGAGTATACAACTTTGTGATCTATCGTGGACCGACATTAAGCAGCATGAACATTACCAACAACCCGAATGCAGGCATGGGTAATGCGTTTATCATGGATTCCGAGTTTGATCCGGCTAAGACAAACTACACAGCAGGATTAAGCCTTACATCCAGCATCCGTTCCGCATATGTATGGGTTGACTGGGCAAACAGCACAGATATTCTGACTGCAACAGCTGTCAGCGGTGTAAGAAACAAAGCAGAAGGCGACAGCATCAATGTAAGCACAAACTACAAAGGTGATCATTATGTATGCGTAGACTTCTCAGACTACACAGCAGGCGTTGCTACTTCAGCAACTGTAAAACTGACTCTGACATCCGCAGACGGCACACAGAGCAGAGATTATATCGTAACTGTTTATACTAACGATGCACTGCCGACGCTGGCATTAGCAGAGAATGCAGTTGTTGAGCGTACTGACAATGCAGCAAAAGTAGCTGTAATCACAAACAAAGCAGGTACACTGTACTATCTGGCACAGAAAACTGACGCTGCAGCTCCGGACGCAGAAACCATTGTAAAAGATGGCAAGGGCGTAGAGGTTGCTGCCGGTGAGAACACAGTAGAATTGACAGACCTGACAAAAGCAGGTTACAACGTATACATGGTTCTGACACAGGAAGACGGCGCAGTATCCGTGATCCGCAGTGTATCTCTGAAAGAACTCTGGTCACTGGGTGATGTGAACAAAGATGATGTGGTAGATCTGACAGACGTAGCCGTATTACTGGACAAGATCACAGATAATGAGTCTGTATCCTTATCCATCGGCGATATCAATGGCGACGGTGTCGTTGATATGACAGATGTTTCTACCTTATTAGATGCTCTGACAGAGAAATAAACATACAGAATATCTGAACAACTGACATAAACAGTTGATTCAGAAGAAACGACAGCAATTTTAGAACAGACTGAGAGGAGAACCAAATGACAGGGAGACAGAAGAAAATTACAAAAAGGCTGGCATGGCTGCTGACACTGCTTCTTGTCATTTCGGCGATCTTTCCACAGCCGCTGCAGGCTGCCACAAGCAGCCAGGCGGATCAGGTTGTGATGGAGGGCATCCGTCTCAGCAGTACAAGCCTGGTCATGAAGACCGGAGAGACAAAGACACTGACGGTATCTTTCCTGCCGGAGAATACCACAGAACAGCCGGAAGTCATCTGGAGTTCGGATGACGAGGATGTGGTGCAGGTGACCGGAGATGGAAAGACAGCCACAGTGACAGCACCGGAGGGAGAAGGCGGCACAGCCGTCATCACCGTAAAGGCGGGAACTTATACCGCCACCTGCCGGGTACTTGTGACCGTGCAGGAACCAATGCTGGAAAGCATGGTGTTTATGCAGAACAGTTCCGGAAGCAACCGTTATGAACTGACGGAAGCGACGGAGGGTGTTCGGGAATATACTCTTCGAGTTCCGGAGAGCACCAACGTTGTGTTCATCAGACCGCAGCTGCGGGATGATGTGCAGAATGCACAGATCACGGCGAGATTCATGGACGTGACTTCCGGACAGGAAGTGGCAGTCGATCTGCCGTCGGATGAAGTGACATCCCTGACCAGTGCTTCCACCGGAAGACTTCTGAAGGCTTACAATGTCGAGCCGAAGGATCTGGTCATCGAGGTGAAAGACGGTGACTACCAGGAGGACTACCACATTCAGGTAGTGCGAGGCACCTATCTGGGTGGTTTTACCCTGACGGACGACGAAGGAACGAATCTGACCTATACACCGGCTTTTGATAAGAGAACCTTTCAGTATTCCCTCCATGTCCCATCCAGCAGAAAGCAGATCCATCTGTCCATGACCGGAGCGGAGAAGACAAGTACCTGTCTGACCGTAAACGGAGAAGTGGCAGAAAACGGATCCTATACCGTGGATGTGGCAGACCGCACAGACGGGCAGATCAGACTGGTGCTGCGGGCAGGAGACGGAACACTGTCGTCACCTTATGATTATGTGGTGACGGTCTATGTGGATGAAATCTGTTATGTGTCCGTACATACGGAACCGGCGGATGCCGTTGTTTCCATCTATGATGCGGACAAAGTCAAGATCGATCCGAAAAATGGAACCTATGAACTGATCAAAGGTGCCACATATTCTTATACCGTATCGGCACCGGGCTATCAGTCACAGTCCGGAACCTTCAAGGTGAAGGACGATGAAGAAAAACAGTTTACATTGAAAAAAGGCTCAGATGGGCAGCAGGAACAGCTGAACGCAGAGTGGGGCAGCTACTGGAAGACGGAGGACAATCAGAATATTCTGGATGCACAGACACCGGAATCCCTCTCCAGTGCGGAAGTAAAATGGAAGAAGCAGTATGGTACTTACGGGGATTATACCAACAGCATCAGCGACGGTATCCTGGTGGAACAGTACATCTGCAGTTTCCAGGGTCAGTACCTGTATTATCTGGACCGGAACACCGGCGAGACCGTAAAATCCGTGAAGATGCGGGGCAAAGGCAACAGTGCTTTTACCAAACCGCTATATGCGGATGGCATGATCTTCGTTCCGTTAGTAAACGGACGAATCCAGGCATTTCGGGCAACGGATCTGGAATCTCTGTGGCTCTACACCGATATCATCGGAGGCAATACAGCCACAGCACTCCGTTATGATTCCGGTTATTTGTATGCGGGCTTTGCAGACGGCAATCTCGTCTGCCTGAACGTAGCGGATGAAGACGCGGATCAGAAGGATGAGGACAAGACACCGGTATGGCGCAAGTATGACAGCGGTGGCTATTACCGCAGCGGTGTCTATACCGGCGAGACGTATCTATACGCCTGTGGCCGTTCCGGCAGTCTCTACTGTCTGAACAAGAAGACCGGTGAGACCGTACAGACCATTACCTTTTCCTCTGAGCTTGGAGAGCCATCCAGTGCCATCAGTTACGCATCCGGCAGCATCTATTTTTCCACAGAGAACGGATATGTATGTGCGTATCCGCTGACGGAGGACGGATTGCTGGATACGGAACATGCACAGCAGATCAAACTGGACGGCACGATCTACGGAACACCCCTTGTATATCAGGGAAGGCTTTATGTGGGAAGTGCCGGCATGGATCAGTATGGCACGATCCACAGCCCGTATCATCTGAATGTGGTGGATATCGGAGCAGACGGTACACTGAGTCTGGCTTACCAGATGAATGTCAGCGGATTCCCGAAAGGAACCGGTACACTGACCACCGCCTATGAGAAGCAGACCGCATATGTCTATGTATACTTTACCACAGACAGTACGAATGGAAGTATCTATCTGCTGAAGGATAAAGCGGGGCTTACCGCTCCCGGTGAGGGCAGCGGGCTGTTTTATCAGCAGAGCGATGTCTATGGAAACGGAAGCGGCACTGTGCTGGCGGATAAAAATGGCAACCTGTATTTCCGGTATGAATCCGGATGGATGTATGCCATCAAATCATCTGCCCTGTATCTGGAAAATGTCTCCATCGAAGGAGGCAATGCGGTCATCGACGACGGCGGAGCCTTTGACGGACAGGCGGAAAACCATATGGTGACCCTGGATGCGGGAACTTCTGAGATCACCATGAAGTTTGATGTGTCTGAGGGAACCACTGTGACGGTGAACGGCACGGAAGGGGCAGAGCAGAAGATTTCGCTGGTGGAGGGCAAAGCAGAACTTTCCGTGGTGCTTTCCAGAGACGGCCAGACCAGAAATTATCAGTTTTCCATTCATACTAAGAGCAGTGATACACGGCTTGGCCAGCTGCAGGTCAGCTTTTCCTCCATCGTGAATGTATTTGAGATGGAACTGGAACCGGCCTTCCAGCCGGATATCACAGAATATAATTCCTCTCTGTACGGAAGCGGAGAAGACCGGGATCCGTATTATATCTGGCCGGTGGCAGCAGACAGCAAGGCAACGGTCAAAGTGACGGCGGTCTACGGTGTGGATGGTGTCCGTGCCGGACAGGAGATCACGCCTGCCACGGCAGCCTTTGATGACCAGATCCGTGACCGGTATAGGGTACGGCCGTTATCAGAGACAGAGCCGGCGCGCATCTGTATTACGGTGACCGCAGAGGACGGTGTGACCACACGCAGCTATTATATAAACCTGTACCGCAACAATGACCGGCCGGAATTCACCATTGACCGGGAGAATGTGACGAACCGTACCGCGGATTCCGTGACTCTCCGGATTCATGCGAACATCGACGGATATCTGTATTATCTGCCGACGTATCCGGGATCCTATGACAATATCCCGGCTGCCAATGAAGTGAAGTCCCAGGGACAGCGTATTGCTGTCAGTGCAGGTGATCAGGTGGTGACCATCACAGGGCTGGGCAAAGATGCATGTACACTGTATCTGTATGAAATGAGCTATGCACAGCGTTTCAGTAATGGAGCGCAGCTTGATATCGCAGCATATACCGGTGGAGATAGTCCGCCGGATCCTGTGACACCGACTCCGGGAGATCTGAACCGGGATGGCAAGATTGATATGACAGATCTGTCCTGGCTGCTGGATGCCCTGACAGCGGGCAGAAGCATAGATCAGGCTCTTGGAGATCTGAACGGGGACAATGTAGTAGATATGACGGATGCGGCAATCCTGATAGATCAGATTACCGCAGCGTCATAAAAATAAGAAAAGAGAAAGCAATCTGGTGATATGTCAAGCTAATTTTTGAAATGATTCTGATATGTATTTCAGAAAAAAGGGTAACTTTAATAGACCTATGATTCAAACGAAACATAAGTTCGACTAGTTAGACTCTTTAATTGATGTATCCAGCGATACGCCGGAGTACAGTTGGTTTCTGGCCAGCAATCCATAAACCAAACGAACGAATTTACGTGAAGTCAGCGCGAGTGCTCTTTTGTGTTGATGTTTCGGAACTTCATTGTACTTCTTTCGATAGTACGCTCCGTACTCAACGTTGTGTTTTCTCATACTGTTGGCGGCTTCGCCAAGATAGTATCGCAGATAACGATTACCGGCTTTTATCATGGGAGTATCTTCTCCGTCGAAATCACCGGACTGGTTGGATTTCCATGTGAGACCGGCATACTTGGCAAGAGCATCAGATGAATGAAAAGCGGTTATATCGCCTATTTCAGCAATTATGCCACCAGCAAAGACAGGACCGATGCCATCAATAGATTGAAGAATAATAAAGGCGTTTGGGTTTAAACCTTTGATTTCCTTTTCGATAGCATTGTCGATGACCTTGATTTCTCTTTTGAAGGTTTCAATGCAGTTGAAAGAACTGGCAATAGACACATTTAAAGGCTCATAAAGAGCTTTATCCAGACGGTAAGAATCTCTGGCAGCTTTCTTTAATAAATCTGCTGTCTTGCTTATGTCTTTAATGCGGTTGCGGCTTTTTTCAGCAAGGAATGTGATTAGATCTTCTTCGGAAGAATCTAAGATTTCTTCCGGGGAAAGGTATTCCATTAATACACTGGAAGATGTAGCTCCGTATATATCGCAAAAAGGCTTGTCATCACCTTCAAGCATCTGTAATTCACTGAATTTCAGATAAAGATTGGAAACAAGATAAGTTTTCTCTCTGGTCATGCATTCAACAAGGTGAAGACGATGCCGTGTGAGACGTTTCAAAGCTAGGAACTGACTGCCTCGCCAAGGCTCAGATTCAATGTTTCCAGCTCTTGCATAGTCTGCAATAACAAAAGCATCGATAGGATCCGATTTACCAAGTCCTATATAGCTTTTCTTGTAATTTGCAGTGCATTTAGGGTTCAGAACGAAAACAAAAGGCTTAAACCGCATCAATTCTTCACAGGAAGAAAGATAATTAGCGATATGGATGCTGTAAACAGAAGTTGATTCTAAAGCAGCAACAACCGTAGTTATATCAGGGTGTTCTTTTAAACACTCAAGTATCTTCAATGCTAACTCCTCAGCCCCGGGCTGATTGTTGGCAAAAGAAGAGTTAATGTATTTATTTTTGAAAAAATCCAAAGCACAAACATAGTTGGATTTTGAGCTGACGTCAATACCGACGTAAAGCGTAGATAAAGGGTTAATCTTTAACATGATATCACCCACCTTTCCGATTAAGTATTCTTGGGATCTGAAGTAAAAGGTTTATCCTGGGAATCATATGCTGACCGCAACCTCGCGTAATAAGCATACACTCTGGCAGCTCTTTTGCTGGTGCTGTACGCCAGAGGATGAAACATCTGTGTAAGCGGAATATGACATATGAATCAGGCTGCAAGCTTTCTAAGCAGGCACCGGAGACCGGGCTGAAAGGAGAAAAAGCAGAGCCTCTAGACATCAGACTCTGCTGATATCATACCACAGAATAACCTATGTAACTAATAACCAAAGTAGATGAGATGGAAAGGGGTTATCCCAGGTGTCTCAGATCATCTATAAATCTATAGAAAGAATAAGTGCATAACCATCATTTCTACTGGCTATACACTTATTATACGAGGAGAAGAGACATGAAAGTCAGAAAGAAATTGACAGCATTGCTTGGAGCAACCGTCATGGCAGCAGCAGTAATGTTTGCAGCAGGCGGAACAGTAGATGCAAAGGCAGCCGCAAGTTACAAGGTTGATTGCAGCACAGAAGATGCCAGTGCTTATATCGGTGAAACCGTGGAAATCCCGGTTACCGTAAAATCTGAGCAGAATCTGAGAGGTTTCCTTGGAAAATTAAAAGGAAACTATGATGAGACCGTATTGGAGTTTGAAGGTCTTGAGAAAAAGGATCTTCCGGAGAAGGCGATGGTTTCCATTGCCGGAGGTAACTTCTCTTATCTGACATCCGCAAAAGATACTACTTTCACAGAGGCAACTTTTGCATTAAAATTCAAAGTGTTAAAATATGTGGAGGATCCGACAGAAGTAACCATCAAAGGTCTGTATTTTACCGATGGTAACGAGAGTACAGATCCGGTTGATCTGACTGCACATGTAACAACCAGAGACAAAGCAAGAGAGTTTACAGGTCTTCAGGAGAGAGAAGACGGTCTCTATTACTTAAAAGACGGTGAAGTAGATACTACTTACAACGGACTTTACAACGATGCTGTTTACGGATGGCGTTATGTCAAAGCCGGTAAAGTAGACGCTGAGTACACAGGTCTGTACAATGACAGTGTATGCGGCTGGTGGTACATCAAAGACGGTGCAGTAGATTTTGACTACACAGGTCTCGCTGAGTGTGAGTACGGCTGGTGGTATGTAGTCGGCGGAAGCATCGATTACAGCTACACAGGACTGGTATATGACAGCAACTACGGCTGGTGGTATGTAGAGAACGGCAATATCAACTTCGGTTATACAGGACTGTACAATGACAGCAACTGTGGCTGGTGGTATGTAGAAAACGGAACCATCACATTTGCATTCACAGGATTGACAGCAAACGAGTATGGCTGGTGGTATGTAGAGAACAGCACCATCACATTTGTACGCACAGGCCTGGTATATGACAGCAACTACGGCTGGTGGTATGTACAGAACAGCCAGATCAACTTTGGCTACACAGGCCTGGTATACGACAGCAGCTGCGGCTGGTGGTATGTAGAGAACGGTGCTGTAAACTTCGGTTACACAGGACTGGTATACGACAGCAACTATGGCTGGTGGTATGTAGAGAACGGTGCAATCAACTTCGGTTATACAGGCACTGTAAGAAATGCATACGGTGTATGGAATGTAGT
>JALESO010000059.1 GCA_022781925.1 Lachnospiraceae bacterium | reverse complement strand
TGACTTTCGTCTCTGCTTTGTTCTCTCGAACTCATTTAAATGCGAATTGCTTCGCTTTTCTCAATGAATCTTTCAAGGTTATTTCACTGTTCAGTTATCAAAGTTCTTTGTTCGTTGCCGTTCAGCAACTTTTATATCTTACCAGATGTCCAAGTGCTTGTCAACAACTTTTTCAAATTATTTTTTGTCGCTTTTCGCGACAGCTCAATCATATTATCATGTGTTGTATTGTTTGTCAACAACTTTTTTCATGTTTTTTGATTGATAGCGGAGAAGGAGGGATTTGAACCCTCGCGCCGCTGTTAACGACCTGCACCCTTTCCAGGGGTGTCCCTTCGGCCAGCTTGGGTACTTCTCCGAATAAAACAATATATGGTCATCGACTCAGTCGATAACGGAGAGAGTGGGATTCGAACCCACGCGCCCTTGCGGACAAACGGTTTTCAAGACCGCCTCGTTATGACCACTTCGATATCTCTCCAATTGTAGTGCGTTTCGAACCAACGCAAGAATGATTATACATAGAAACCACTACCTTGTCAACAAGTTTTTTCACTTTTTTTACATTTTTTTCATACGCGTGTTACAGGCCCCTATATACCATTCACAAAAGAGCTCGTACAGGGCTTATTCTGCCGCTTCCCGGCTTACCCTTCATCAGGTATCTTTCCCAAAGCGAACGCTCTCAAGCCAGAAACGCTTCCGCCACGATCAGATCTTCCGGCGTTGTGATCTTGATATTATCATAGCTTCCCTCATACAGTTTCACCGGTGTCTGCAGCATCGTTTCCACTACCATGGCATCGTCCGTGATCTGAAGGGAAGGCATATCCTGATACATCCGTTCATAGGCTTCACGGATCAGCGGATAATCAAACACCTGCGGTGTCTGTATGGTCCATGTATACTTTCTCTGCGGTGTCTCCGTGACAAAGCCCTGGTCATCGATCAGTTTGATGGTATCCTTGCTTGGCATTCCTGCTGCACAGGCATGATACTGCTCTACGGTCTCCCGGGCACGGGAAAGAAGTGCCGCATCGATAAATGGCCGTGCGCCATCATGGATATAGACATAGTCTGCCCCTTCCAGGGCACAGATTCCCCGATACACCGAATCATAACGTTCTTTCCCGCCTGCAATGACATGCGTAACTTTTTGAAAACCATATTTTTCCACAATTTCTGACTGGCAGTATGACTCCTGTCCAGCACCGGTCACCAGTACGATCTCATCTATAAAGCTGTCTTCAAATGCCCGGAGTGCATAGTACAGTACCGGCTTTCCGTTCAGACCCAGATACTGTTTGGGGACATCACTCTTCATGCGTGACCCTTTTCCCGCTGCCAGTACAATGGCTACATGCCGTTTTCCTTCCTGCATCTTACCGTTCTCCCAGTTTTAAGTTCGGAACCGCATTCAGATCCCATCCGTGACGGGTTCCTGCCATATATTCATAATATGCAGCCGCACCGATCATTGCCGCATTGTCTGTACAGAGAATCGGAGACGGATGATAAAATGAAATGCCTCTCTTTTCACAGGCTGCACGCATGCCCTCACGCAGAACACTGTTTGATGCCACACCGCCTGCAATGGCCAGCTTGTCGATCTTGAACTCTTCTGCCGCATGCATCGCATGTGCGATCAGAACATCCGTCACTGCTTTCTGGAAAGATGCCGCAATGTCTGCCGGTACAATTTCGATATTTTTCATCTTGCAGCCGTTGATATAATTCAATACGGCTGATTTTACTCCACTGAAACTGAAGTCATACGGATTATCGTTGACTTTTGCCTTCGGGAACGGAATTGCCAGCGGATCACCTTCCCGTGCCGCTTTTTCAATCTTCGGACCACCCGGATAACCAAGGCCGATGGCACGGGCTACTTTGTCAAAAGCCTCTCCTGCCGCATCATCTCTGGTTCTGCCGAGGATCTCGTATTTGCCATAATCTGCCACTTTTACAAGGTGGGTATGACCGCCGGATACCACCAGGCATAAAAATGGCGGTTCCAGATCTTTGTTTTCTATATAATTGGCGCTGATATGTCCCTCAATATGATGAACTCCGACCAGCGGGATCTTTTTTGCATAACTGATGGCCTTGGCTGCTGCCACACCTACCAGAAGTGCGCCTACCAGTCCTGGACCATAAGTAACACCGATGGCATCTATGTCATCCAGTGTCACATGTGCCTCATCCAGTGCCTCCTGTATCACCTGGTTGATCTTTTCGATATGCTTTCTGGACGCGATCTCAGGGACCACGCCACCATATAATGTATGCAATGCAATCTGTGATGAAATCACGTTGGACAATACCTCTCTGCCGTTTTTGACAACAGCTGCGGCTGTCTCATCACAGGAGCTTTCTATTGCAAGAATCAAAACGTCTTTTTCTGCCATAATTTTCTCCCATCTGCCGCATCTGGTACGGCATGTTTATCTATTTATCAATGCCCGCTCCCTGCGGTGCGTTTATCTCAGTCCTCTTCAAATTCCAGTTCCGTGCTGCGTCCGTCTTTTCCGAGAGATGCCTCCGGGAAAATTTTGCGCACTTCATCCATATAGCTCTCGGCTTTGGTCAGGGATGGGCTGAAATGGGTCAGCCACATGGCTCCGACTTCTGCTGTTTTTGCCAGATTTGCTGCTTCATAAAAAGTCATATGCTTGTACTGACGGGCCTTTGCCTCTTTCTCTTTCTCCGCATACATGCCCTCGCAGATAAAGAGATCTGCATGTTTCGCACACTCTACGATCACAGGCACCGGTCGCGTATCGGTACAATATGTCAGCTTGATGCCTTTTCGCTGCGGTCCAAGCACCATATCCGGTGTCAGGACACGGTCTCCGTCCTCGATGATCTCACCTTTCTGCAGACGGCTCCAGTATTTCTGCGGGATCTCCTGACCGCGGGCACGCTCCACATCGAATCTGCCCTGTCGTTTGATCTCCAGCGTATAACCATAACAGATCACATTATGGTTCACCCGGAAAGCATGGATACAGTAACCGTTCATCTCAAAGTCCTGTTCCCGCTCCGTGATCTCATGATATTCGATCGGAAACGGCAGTTCCGGCGCGATGATCCGAAGTGCGTTTACCACACGTTCCAGTCCTTTCGGGCCGATCATATGCACTGGTCTGGTGCGCTCCGCGTTTCCAAGGGTCAGCAAAAGTCCCGGAAGTCCACTGATATGATCCGCATGATAATGGGTAAAGCAGATCACATCCAGATCGTGTACGCTCCATCCCTTTTCCCGGATCGCCACCTGGGTGCCCTCACCGCAGTCGATGAGCAGATTACTTCCGTTGTATCGCGTCATCAACGCGGTTAATTTCCGGTACGGAAGCGGCATCATACCGCCGGTACCAAGTAAACATACATCTAACATTCAAATATTTCCGTCCTTTCCACGGTCTGCGGCGGGATCCGAAACTGCGACATCCACTGCTCCATGCAGGATTCACAGATATCCGCCGTCTGACTGGTTCCATCTTTGCCGGAAAAATATCCCCAGGTCTTCTCAAAATGGAAAAAGTCTTCCGTTTCCCGGCCGCATCCCTCCGGAATCTTTTTTCCACAGCAATTACAATATAATATGCCCGCTTCTCTCACGCTTTTATCCTCCGTGTCAGATCACAGCACATGACTATGGCATGTTCTGTCGGTTTCCGGTAAAAATTTTTGCGGATCCCGCAGGACTCAAAACCATGTTTTTCATACAGTTTCTGCGCCGGCAGATTGCTCTGGCGCACTTCCAGATAAATCTTTTCTGCTCCACGGCTCCGTGCTTCTGCAAAAACAGCATCTAAAATGGCATTGGCAATGCCCTGTTTCCGGCAATCCGGCCGCACAGCCACATTCGTGATCTCACCCTCATCCAGAGACAGATAAATGCTGCAATATCCCACCGGAAGCTGCTGTGCATCCTCTGCCACCATCATCAGTGCCTCCGGCTGGTTCAGGGCATCCAGAAATGCCTGCTCGCTCCATGGTTCAGAAAAGCACTCCGCCTCAAGAGCCGCCACCGAAGGGACATCCTCCGGCTGCATTTCACGAACTGCCATATTTTTTCTTTCCTTTATCCTTTTCGTTTTACCGGTATCGCAGTTCCATTCATTTTCTTTGTCGTTTATCCTATTTTCAGAAACAGCACTCATCTTATGCCCCGGCATGCTGCTTTTCCAGCATTTCCTGACGCTCCCGCTCTGCCTGGGACAGACGCAGATAATCCGGACAGTGTTCTGCCGCAGTCTCAAACTTGCCTTCTTTTGCATACTGAAGACCCAGCCATGCCACAGCACCTGCCCGCTGTTTGTTCATATGCGCCGGTGCATAATCATGCTGCACCTGACAATTATCTTCAATATAGTCGTGGAATACCGTCACGCCGTCGCCCAAAAAGGTCACCGGTTTTCCGATCTCATTGATCTGTGCCACGATATCGCTGATGCCGACAGCACACTGCTGCTGAATGGTCTGCAGTTCTCCATCTTTAAATTCATAGATACCGGTGTAGGTCTGCTGACGTCTCGCGTCCATCAGCGGACAGATCAGTGCCTGATGGCCCCAGAGGTTGCAGGCAAGGGCATCCACCGTCGGAATATGGATCAGTGGTTTGTCCAGTGCAAGGCCAAGTCCTTTGGCAGTAGCCGAACCGATACGGAGTCCGGTAAAGGAACCAGGTCCTGCTGCCACAGCAATGGCATCGATACTGTTCAGATCAAGGTCGATCATTTTTGCCACTTCATCCAGCATCGGAAGCAGTGTCTGTGAATGTGTTTTTTTATAATTTACCGTGTACTCGCCCAGCATGTTGTCATCTTCCACGATGGCCACACTGGCTACGAGTCCGGAACTGTCTAAAGCTAAAAGTTTCATGCGCGATGCACCTCCCTGATGGTTATTGTACGGTAGTCAAAGCCCTTTTCCAGATCTTTTTCAATCTGTACTTCCCGGTAATCCTGGGGCAGGATCTCCTCGATCAGGTTCGCCCACTCGATCATAGTGACACCGCTGCCGTAGAAGTAATCCTCATACCCGATCTCGTCCATCTCCTCGATATCACCGATCCGGTATACGTCAAAATGATAAAACGGAAGCCTTCCTTCCTCATACACCTGTACAATGGTAAAGGTCGGGCTGCTGATGGGTTCCGTAATTCCGAGGCCATCTGCAAATCCCTGGGTAAATACAGTCTTTCCCACACCGAGATCACCGATCAGGGTCAGGACGTCTCCCGGCTTTGCTTCACTGCCCAGCTTTTTTCCCAGTGCATAGGTCTCTTCTGCTGAAAATGTCTCTATCTTCATATGTCTGTTTCCTCGTCTGATTTATTTGTCTGCTTTTATCTTCATGGTCAGCGCGATCCGTTTCTTCGCCACATCCACACTGAGCACCTGTACGTCTACAATATCACCGACGGATACGGCTTCCAGCGGATGTTTGATAAAACGGTCGCAGATCTGTGAAATATGCACCAAGCCGTCCTGATGGACACCGATATCTACAAATGCGCCAAAATCGATGACATTCCGCACCGTTCCCTTTAAGACCATGCCCGGTTTCAGGTCCTTCATCTCAAGGACATCCGTGCGCAGGATCGGTTTCGGCATATCTTCACGGGGATCTCTGCCTGGTTTTTCCAGTTCACCCACGATATCCCGCAGGGTCAGTTCACCGGTACCAAGTTCCTCCGCCAGTTTCTTATAATCACGGATCTTCTTATGCAGTCCCGGAAGCGCGCCTTTTTTCAGTTCATCCTTCGAATAGCCCAGTTGCTTTAACAGTGCTTCTGCCACACCATAGCTCTCCGGATGGACACTGGTGGCATCCAGAGGCTGTGTACCCTCGCTGATGCGCAGGAAACCCGCACACTGCTCGAAAGCCTTCGGACCAAGCTTTGCTACTTTCAGTAATTCTTTCCGATTCTTAAATATACCATTTTCTTCCCGGTATGCAACAATATTTTTCGCAATAGTCTTGTTGATGCCGGATACATGCTCCAGCAACGGCACAGACGCAGTATTCAGATCCACGCCGACTTTATTTACGCAGTCTTCCACAACGCCTTCCAGTGCCTCACCCAGACGCTTCTGGTTCATATCGTGCTGATACTGACCGACACCGATGGATTTCGGATCGATCTTTACCAGTTCTGCCAGCGGATCCTGCAATCTGCGGGCGATGGAAGCAGCGCTTCGCTGCCCCACATCAAAATTCGGGAACTCCTCCGTGGCAAGCTTGCTGGCGGAGTACACGCTGGCGCCTGCCTCGTTTACGATCACATACTGTACCGGAACCGGAAGTTCCTTCAGCAGTTCCACGATCACCTGCTCGGATTCTCTGGATGCGGTTCCATTTCCTACTGAGATCAGGGTAATGTGGTATTTTGCGATGAGTTTTTTCAAAACTGCCTTCGCCTCTGCCACTTTGTTCTGCGGCGCTGTCGGGAAGATCACTACCGTATCCAGCACTTTTCCTGTGGCATCCACCACTGCCAGCTTACAGCCGGTACGAAACGCCGGATCCCAGCCAAGCACCACCTGTCCCCGGATCGGTGACTGCATCAGCAGCTGCTCCAGATTTTTTCCAAAAACACGGATCGCGCCTTCCTGGGCTGTCTCCGTCAGCGTATTCCGGATCTCACGCTCAATGGCCGGTGCGATCAACCGCTCATAACTGTCCGCCACAGCCTCTTTCAAATATGGTGTTGTATATGGATTATCCCTGTGCAGCGTCTTTTTCTCCAGATAACGGATGATCTCTTCCTCCGGGGCTTCCAGTTTTACGGTCAGAACTTTTTCCTTTTCGCCACGGTTTAACGCCAGGATCCGGTGTCCTGCCAGTTTTGCCACCGGCTCTTCAAAATCATAGTACATCTCATATACAGATTCTGCTTTTTCATCCTTCGCACTGGACGTCAGGGTGCCTTTTTTCATGGTTTTCTCACGGATATAGGTCCGGTAGTCTGCCTCATCTGCAATGGCCTCCGCCACGATATCCATGGCTCCCTGAAGTGCATCCTCCGCCGTCGCCACACCTTTTTCTTCTGAGAGATAGCCTGCGGCCTCTTCCTGGGCCGGATGATCCAGCTGCTGCAGCAACAGCACATTTGCCAGAGGCTCAAGCCCGCGTTCCTTTGCAATAGTAGCACGGGTGCGGCGTTTCGGCCGGTACGGGCGGTACAGATCATCCACCGCCACCAGTGTTTCCGCTGCCAGGATCTGCTGTTTTAATGCATCCGTCAGCTTACCCTGCTCCTCGATGGAAGAAATGACCTGTTCCTTTTTTTCCTCCAGATTCCGCAGGTAATTCAGCCGTTCATATAAATTTCGGAGCACTTCATCGTTCAGTGCGCCGGTTGCCTCCTTTCGATAACGGGAAATAAACGGAATCGTATTGCCCTCATCGATCAGCTTGACAGCCGCCTGTGCCTGCGCCGGGCGTATCTGTAATTCTTCTGCAAGTTTTCTGATTATATCCATATATCTGATTTTCCTTTCTTAAACGGTTATAGTGTATCATACATTCTTCCGGTTGTCATTTTCTGATGTGCATGTTAGAATCATTGTCTAAAGGAGGCACAAAAACATGTATGAACAAAATGAAAATCCATGGAACGATTCTCAGGATTCTCAGAATCAGCAGGAACCGTACCATCGCAATCCCACACCGGGAAATGCATCCAACGGTCTGGCTGTCGCTGCCCTGATCTGTTCCATTCTCAGTATTGTATCTGTTTGTTGTCTGTACGGTGCATTTGTCTTTGGCGGCCTTGCAATTATTTTTGCACTGCTCTCCAGAGGTTCCCGTAAGAAAACAAATGGAGCTGCACACACCGCCCTGCTCCTGGGCACTGCCGGTGTCCTGATCAGTGTGGTCATCACCATTGGCAGCTTTATCACCGTCAGCCGTCAATACGGCGGATTTTACAAATTCCTGGAGCGTTATACTTACACCCTGGAACAGAATTTCGGCATCGACCTGAATCCGGGCAGTGATAATTCCGGCACGGACAACGGTTCCGACGGAGATTCCATCCTTAATAATAACGGTTCCGGAGATTATTTATAAAAACGGTTCCACTCCGGTTTTTATATAAAACAGATTTTTTACGACAAAATGAATGACTACGATAGCAAGTGAAGCATATACCCATGCGTGACGGTATCTCATACCAATGGGAATCCGGTGTCTGCTGATACGGTCTATGGTCTGACTGATCATAAACCAGGCAAATACCACGGCGGCATAAAATATCATCGGGAAATCCACCGCACATACGAAGAGTTTTCCGGAAAGCAACGCCCGAAGGCTTCGGGTTCCGCCGCATCCCGGGCAGAAATAACCCGTCAGCGTATAAAAAACACAGGGACGTGTCCCAAAGGACAGGACAAACTGCGGAAACAGGACTTTCTGTAAAAGTTTCAGTACACCAAGGGCGATCAATATGACCCAGCCGCAGCGGTATAATCTTGTCTCCAGTGACAGTTCCGTCTCTTTCATCCTTTGCTTCCTCCTTGTTCTCACACTATTTTAACAGATTGGAGCATGATATCAATATGAAATCTTTTGCAGATTTAAAAGCAAATGCCAGAAGTGCTTTGCTTGGACGTTACAGTGTGCTCATTGGTGCCGGTATTCTGGCCTGGCTCATTTCCACGCTGATTGAAATTCCATTTTCCCGTATGTTGCAGGAAGGTATCTACTATACCCGCATCATCCGTATTATCTGGGCCTACACCGGTATGCTGTTTGTCAGCCTGATTGGATCCCTGTTCAACATCGGTATCACCTACATGCATATGCAGTCAGCCAGAGACACCCGGCCACAGTTTTCAGATCTTCTGTATCCTTTCCGGAACCGCCCGGACAAATTCATCGGATGTGAGTTCATCCTCGTTCTGATTTCCTTTGTCTGCACACTTCCGGGAACTGCCGTTACGGTAATCGCAGCATTACAGTCAGATACCATAACTTCCATCCGGATCAGTTCTCCACTGATCATCGGATTGATCCTGCTGGCCATCGGTCTCATCGTTCAGATCATCCTTGGCTTTGCATTTTCCCAGGCAGTCTATCTGCTTATTGATCATCCGGATTACCGGGTAATGGAAGCGCTGCGGGAAAGCTTTCACCTGATGAGAGGCCGTAAGATGCGTTATTTTCTGCTGCAGCTGTCTTTCATCGGTTGGGGACTGCTGGGCTGTCTGACACTGGGCATCGGATTCCTGTGGATCATTCCTTATATGCTTCAGACAAACACACAGTTCTACCTGAACCTGAAGGAACTTGGCTAACAAACGAAAAGAAGCAGGATTACTTCCATCAGTGAAATAATCCTGCTTTTCTATTATGTTTTTTTCTTACACGACTGTATGATCTGAATTGATCCTGCAAGTCTCTGTCTACTGTTTTTTGTCAGAAGAAAGCAAACACAGATCTGCGATTAGTCCTCGATAAATCTGTCGTGTGCTGCACGCATTGCTTTATCTACATCTTTCTCGTCTACCAGAACCGTAACACGGATCTCAGATGTTCCGATCATACGGATGTTTACACCGATGTTGTAAAGTGCCTCGAACATACCTGCTGCTACGCCCGGATGTGTCTGCATTCCTGCTCCAACGATAGATAATTTTGCAACGGTCGGATCTGCCTCGATCTTCTGTGCTTTGACACGTGCCTGATTGTCCTCCAGCACTTTTACAGCCTCATCCATCTGGTCACGTGATACGGTAAAGGAAATGTCCTTTGTACCGTCACGGCCGATAGACTGTAAAATAATATCTACGTTAATATTTTTCTTTGCCAGAAGATCAAAGATCTTGAATGCCATTCCCGGCTCATCCTTAATACCAATAACTGCGATTCTCGCTGCGTTTTTATCTACTGCTACGCCACTAACAAGCATGCCTTCCATTTCTGTTTCCTCCTTAACAATTGTTCCCTCTGCTCTGTTTAAACTTGAACGCACGACTAACTGCACACCATATTTTTTCGCAAGCTCAACAGAACGGTTGTGAAGAACTTTTGCTCCAAGTGTTGCCAGTTCAAGCATCTCATCGTATGTGATTTCTTTCAGTTTCTTTGCGTTTGGAACTACACGCGGATCTGCGGTGTATACACCCTCTACGTCTGTGTAGATCTCGCAGGCATCTGCATGCAGAGCTGCTGCCAGTGCTACCGCTGTTGTATCGGAACCTCCGCGTCCCAGTGTTGTGATGTCATCGTATTTGTTGACACCCTGGAAACCGGTAATGATAACGATTCTTCTCTGTTCCAGTTCATTAAAAATACGCTCGGTATCGATCCGTTTGAATTTTGCATTACTGTATGCTGATGTTGTATGCATGATTACCTGAAATGCATTCAGAGATACGGCTGAAACGCCCAGAGACTGCATAGCCATGGACATTAAAGCTACGGATGTCTGCTCACCGGTTGCCAGGAGCATATCCATCTCTCTCTTGGAAGCTTTCGGATTGATGTCATGTGCCATCTCGATGAGATGGTCTGTTGTCTTTCCCATTGCGGACAGAACAACGACTACGTCATTACCTGCTTCATAATCTTCGATACATCTCTTTGCTACATTAAAAATTCTTTCCTTATCAGCCACAGAACTGCCGCCGAATTTTTTTACAATTAGCATGTCTTCCTCCCAAATAAGTAATCTATGATTTCATGGCCACACGCCACGTAGTTTCCACTGGCCTCACCTTCAGCCTCATTGTATTTCCAGTCATGCTGCTGAAGATTTGTGCTGTCATACAAGAGATATGGCACACTGTCAGATGAATGTGTCCGCATGCAGATTGGCGTAGGATGATCCGGAAGAACCAGCATTCGAAAATCCTCTCCCGCTGCCTCCAGTCCTTCCCGAACCGGCTTGATAATCCGTGAATCCAGATATTCAATTGCCTTCACCTTACGCTCAACGCTGCCCTGATGACCCATCTCATCCGGAGCCTCGACGTGGATATACGCAAAATCATACCCCTCTTTGGTCAATACGTCAATTGCTGCCTGCGCTTTTCCTTCATAATTTGTATTCAGACCACCGTTTGCGCCCTCTACTTCCACGACTTTCATGGATGCGCCCACGGCGATTCCTTTCAACAGATCTACTGCAGAGATCATCGCACCTTTCAGCTGTGTCTTCTCTTCAAAGGAAGAAAGAGCCGGTTTTGTACCTGCGCCCCAGAACCAGCAGGAGTTTGCCGGATTGAGACCTTTTTTCTTCCGTTCTACATTGATCGGATGGTTTACCAGAATGTCATAGCTTTTCTTCATCATCTCACGAAGTACGGCATCCTCAGGAAGATACTGTCCAATGGTCTGTCCCAGCACATCATGCGGCTGTGTCAGTTCTACCACTTCGCCGCGATCCCAGATCAGCAGGTGACGGTAGCTGGTTCCTACATAAAATTTATAGGTCTCATTTTCCAGTCCTTCTCTGACCGCATCCAGCAGAACCGCTGCATCCGCAGTGCTGATCTCGCCGGAACTGTGATCGATGATCGTGCGATCCTCATAATTCTCTTCTTCCTCGGACAGCGTCACCAGATTGCACCGGAGTGCAATGTCGGTATCCTTCATGTCAACACCGATGCTCAGCGCCTCCAGCGGAGAACGTCCGGAATAATAGATCCTCGGATTGTATCCAAGCACTGACAGGTTGGCTGTATCGCTACCCGGCTTCATGCCGTCCGGAATCGTATGGACCATTCCGATCTCTGATACTGCTGCCAGCCGGTCCATCTCCGGCGTATCCGCATAGGCAAGCGGGGTCTGATCACCAAGTTCTGCAATCGGACGGTCTGCCATTCCATCTCCTAAAACCACCACGTATTTCATCACTTTTTACCTCTGTTAATTTTTTATTTTTCTCACAAACTCACAAACAGTCGCATCCGTATCATGCGTTTCTTATTTCACACGAATGGACTGAAGTACCTCACCGATCTGGCTCTCTGCTTTATCATATGCATAACCATCCATCTCGGCTGTTATAAATGCGCACTCTCCGGTTACGCCCTCTGCCTGCACATACTCCACTGCGCCAAAAGCCTGCGCAACGGCGGCTTTGTCCTCGGTTGTACGGACAAAGTATCTGTTTTTCAGCTGTCTGTAATCGGCAAGCTCCAGTTTTTCCTCGCGCCATTCCACCGGAATATTCTCATCCAGATGTCTTGCGATCTCAACAATATCACCCACAACAGCGCTTGCTGTCGGCAGTTTGCCTGCTCCGCTGCCGTAAAACATTGCATCGCCCAGCACGTTACCATGTACAAAGACTGCATTGAATACGTCATTGACATTGAACAGCGGATGCTCCGGTGCCAGCATAAACGGTGCTACCAGTGCACAGTAGCTGTCTCTGGTCTTATAACTGGAAGCCAGAAGCTTGATGCTTCTTCCCAGTGCCTTCGCATATTTGATATCTGTCGCTGTGATCTTTGTGATACCCTCAGTATGGATATCCTGGAAATCAACCTGCTGTCCGCATACGAGAGAAGTCAGGATCGCGATCTTTCTGCAGGCATCATGTCCCTCGATATCAGCCGTCGGATCTGCCTCTGCATATCCTTTCTGCTGCGCATCCTTCAATACATCCTCGAACTCGGAACCTTCCACAGACATTTTTGTCATCATATAGTTGGTTGTTCCGTTCAGAATACCGGATACTTCCTCGATCACATCTGCTGTCAGGCAGGAATTTAACGGGCGGATGATCGGAATACCGCCGCCTACGCTTGCCTCAAACATGCAGTTTACATTTTTCTCTTTTGCAATGCGGATGAGCTCTGCACCTTTTTCTGCGATCAGTGCTTTGTTGGATGTTGCAAAATGTTTGCCGCTCTCCAGTGCCTGTTTCGCAAATGTGTATGCCGGCTCCACACCGCCCATGGCTTCCACCACGATCGCGATCTCCGGATCGTTCTGAATGACCGCATAATCATGTACGATCTTATCTTCCATCGGATCTCCCGGAAAATCACGCAGATCCAGGATATACTTAATGGAGATTTCATCTCCTACACGTTTTGTAATACTTTCTTTGTTTACTCTTAATACTTCCGCTACACCGGAACCAATCGTACCGTAACCTAATACTGCAATCTGAATCATCGTTTGTCACTCCCTTGCTAATATTTTTACATAATGAATGCCCTGCTGCTGCTCAATGGTGTCCATCATCTGAGAGATGTCACCGGTTTCATTTAATACATCCACACTCAAAGTCAGTGAAGCAATTCCGTTGACCGGAATACTCTGATGAATCGTCAGGATATTGGCGTGATAATCTGCCACGATCCGCAATACTACGGACAGCAATCCCGGTTCATCATCCAGCTGAACTACCATGGTAATCGTCTTTCCTTTCGCATTATCATGAAATGGAAAAATATCGTCTTTGTATTTATAAAAAGAGCTCCGGCTGATGCCGACATTCTCTGCTGCCTCCTGCACGGAAGCCGCCTTGCCCGAATCCAGCAAACGTTTTGCCTCTACAACCTTCAGTAAAACCTCCGGCACCGCTTTCTGCTTCAGGACAAAATATTTTGTTTTTTCTGCCATTGCGTCCCCCTTATGTGTGTTTCCCAGAAATACATCTGTTTTCACAGTAAAGATATAGTATCATAATCAAATCTTGTATGCAACCCTGTTTTTGTGTTTTTTCTATCAAACAACAAAGTACACCGTCACACAAAAAAAGACCGGGGAGTCTTAAAATCCCCGGCCGCCGCCACCAAATGTGCGTCCGCCCGCACCCTGATGAACGGTACTTGTATTTCCGCCACCACCATTTTTCGGCGGATCCTTCGGAATCTTCCTGCGCGTCACATACTGGCGCACAAAGTGGTCTTCGTTTCTGTGCAGATCCACCGTCGCATGCTCTCTGGCATTGTAATGATATCTGCCAAATTTCAACCGGTACTTTCCGGTGATAAACAGACAGAAGCCCGCACAAACTGCCACACCGACTACGACTGCCAGCAGGATATCCTTCAGATCCAGTACCCGCATACTGCTGTCAGATACATCCCGGTAAATCCCCTGATCTGCATCATATACAGACAGATTATCCGGCTTGCCTTCCTGATAAAAGGATTCCGTATCCTCCAGCATTGCAATCATCGCCTGGCAGTAGTCACCATCTCCGGCATATGCAGTTGCGTCATCCAGCAGTTCATTCAGACGTGCATCACCGACATATTCATATGCCTCTCCGGCAGTTGCAATATAAAACATACGGGCATTCATATCCAGGACAAAGGCAATTCCATTGTCATTTTCTGTATATTCGTTGAATTTTTCTTCCGCATAATTCTGTGTCGAAACCACGGAACTGTCATTTACCGTCAGAAGTATGAGATCCCATCCGGTTACTTCCTCTGCATCATCAGCTGCCTCTGTAATCTCTGCGATATCTGCCTCTGAAAACAATCCGGCATCATCATATACCTGACGGCCTGCTGCCTGAACATGAAATACCGGGATCACACTCATCATCAGACACAGTACGATTCCTGCCAGCCAGCGCAGACTTTTTTCTCTTCTCTTTGTCATCCTCATTCTTTTCTCCCAGATTCTGTCACTTCTGTGCTATTCAAAATCAGAATATAAAGTAACCGAGTAACAGCATGATCACCAGCGCGATCCCACCAAACACGGCACCATACAGGAATACTTTTTTCCGGTCAACCGGAAGTTCTCCATAGGTCTTTCCATTCTGGCCGTTCATGGAATAATAATACATCTTTCCGTTCAGTCCCTTATACGTCACGGTCCACACCGGAAGCAGCGTATATTTCCACTGTTCCCGTATCGGTCGGATGTGATTGGAAAGTATGTGTACTCCGTTGTATCCGTGAATCGTGTCTTCCAGAAGATCCCTGGTGCAGCCTTCCACCTCGCGGTGCACTTCCTCTTCCAGTTCTTTCCGTTCGATATCACGTTTTTCCGCATAAAAGCCGGACAGATATCCCATCTGAAATTCCGTCGCTTTGGAAAAATCATAGGGAAGCACACCTTCTGCCAGCAGATTATCTGATTTTTTCAGGGCATGCTTGGTAATCTCTCTCAATGATACCTGGCCTTCCCGCTCCATGCGGTAGATTCTGGTCTCTGTGAATTCCTCATCTCCGGAAACCCACACACGGACTTTGTTTCCTTCTGCTGTCAGGCTTCCCTCCACATCCGCATCGCAGACCCAGTACGGGAAATAGATGCCTGTCAGCTTCTCAATCTGGTTTTTCTGGAAAAATGCATTTGGCACAAATTTCTTTTTATGTACAAAATCAAGGAAATGTGTCTCTGCCTGTTTTCGATCAATCTCAAATGGAATGATCTGATCCGGATGAAATGTGCCGGATAACTGTTCCGACAGCAGCACCGGATTGTGACAATAATAACAAAAGGTTGCCGCTGTCGTCTGATCCGTCACGATCTGCGCACCACAGCTCGGGCAGGTATATACGACAGCAGAAGCTTCCGCATCACCGGGTGCTCCGGCATCTGCCGTTCCTTCCTGTGCATGATTGCCAGAGGCATCTTCATACCCCTGTGCTGCACCGGACGTCTCCTGCGTCGCAGTTTCCTGTGCCCCTGTGTCTTCGGTACTGATCTCATCCAGAGAAAAACCAGAACCGCAATATTCACATTTGTATTTCTGACTTTTCGGGTCAAAAATCAACTCGCCCCCACAATTCGGGCATTTCATACTGACTGTCGCCATATTCTTCCTCTTATGCTTTCGGTTTTCCACACTCTGCGCAGAATTTTCCGGTATTTACCGCGCCACAGGAACAGGTCCATGGGGCAGCCGGTGCCGGTTTTCCACATTCTGTACAGAACTTTCCGGTATTTTTTGCGCCACAGGAACAGATCCATGCTGTCGGCATCGGTTTTCCGCACTCCGCACAGAATTTTCCGGTATTTTCCGTTCCACAGGAACAGATCCAGGTATCAGCCGCCGGTCTGGCAGCTGCAGATGCCTGTGCATTCTGACGGTTCATCTCCATCTGACGGATGTTTGCCTCAGAGGCTGCGCTCATCACACCTGATCCTGCCTGCATGCCCATACCCATGCCCATAAAACCGGATACAGAACCGGCTGCATTGGAACCGGCTGCTTCCATCCCACGGGCCACTGCGCCCTGCACATAACCTTCCCGGATCGTCGGATCGGAGAGCATGGCTCCCTGGTTTCTCATATTAATAAGCTTCGTAGATTCCTCATCATAGGAAATACTTGCAATTCCCACTGATGCGATCTCCACACCACGGTTCTGTCTCCACTCCTCATCCAGAATATCCGACATATATTTGCCAAGTTCCCGTCCCTTGGATGTCACAAAGGAAATCCGGGTACCGTCGGCAGACATCTGATTGATGGCAGATTGCAATGCTTCCAGAAATTCATCCAGAAACTGCTCATTGACATCGGATACTTCCACCTGCTCCATATTCCGCGGAATGACTTCCGCATAAAACTTCAGCGGATCTGTGATCCGGATGGAATAGGTTCCATGTGTCCGCAGAAACAGTTCTGCGTTATAGAAGTTATCAAAATAATTGATGGGATTTCTCGTGCCAAACTTGATGCCCTTGATCTCCTGCAGATTCAGGTAAAATACCTTCTGCTCTGTCGGAGACTGTCCGCCGTATTTCACACGCTCAAAAGTTGCCTGCATCGCACTGGAAAAGTCCCCGTTAAACAGAGACGGCTCTGCATCGTTTTTTACCTCAAAGTAACCCGGTTCAGCGGTATAATCAATAATCTTTCCGCCATCTGTCAAAATCATAAGCTGGTTATCATACACATGAATGACCGAACCGTCTGAAATCACATGTCTGCTTCCTCTGCGGTTCTGTGATTTTCTGTTCACCATAATGCCCGGTGTCATCAATGTCTGTGCTCCCATGTCAGAGGGTTCAATGACTTCCAGCCACTGATCTGCCAGCCCTGAACTGAGACTTTTTACTGCTGCTCTGATAATACCCATGGTAATTTCTCCTCTTTATGCCTCCTGATCCTTTTTGCTCAATGTGATCCATTTCAGATATGCATTGATGAAAAGATCAATATTTCCATCCATGACGCTGTCTACATTTCCTGTCTCCGCATTGGTACGGTGATCCTTGACCATCGTATACGGCTGCATAACGTAGGACCGAATCTGATTTCCCCATCCGATCTCTGTCACATCGCCGCGGATGTCCGCTGCCTTCTCCGCATTTTCCTGCTGCTTCAGCAAATACAGTTTTGCTTTCAGCATCTGCATCGCTTTGTCCTTGTTCATATGCTGGGAACGCTCATTCTGGCACTGAACTACAATACCTGTCGGCAGATGGGTGATACGGATCGCAGATGAAGTCTTATTGATATGCTGTCCGCCGGCTCCACTGGAACGATAGGTATCGATACGCAGATCATCATCGTTGATCTCCACTTCCACATCTTTCTCGATATCCGGCATAACATCACAGGATACAAAAGATGTCTGACGTTTTCCTGCCGCATTGAACGGGGAAATACGCACCAGTCTGTGCACACCTTTTTCGGACTTCAGATAACCGTAGGCATTTTCTCCGTGTACCTGGAAAGTAACGGACTTGATGCCTGCTTCCTCACCGTCCAGATAATCCAGCACTTCTACCTCGAATCCTTTGGAGGAAGCCCATCTTGTATACATACGGTACAACATGCTGGCCCAGTCACAGGACTCGGTTCCACCGGCACCTGCATGCAGGGTCACGATGGCATCATCTCTGTCATATTCACCGGACAGCAATGTCTTCATACGGATGTTTTCAAAACTTGTTTCAAACTCATCCAGTAATTCCTGGATCTCCGGAATCACTTCCGGATCATTTTCCTCATATCCCATCTCAATCATAAGTTCCATGTCTTCCATCTGGGATGTGAGCTGATGATAAATCTCCACATCATCTTTTTTGCTTTTGAGCTCTTTCATAAGCTCCTGGGAACGCTCCGGATCATTCCAAAAATCCGGTTCCTCCATTTTCCGCTCTAATTCCTGAATCCTCTGCTCTTTATTAGCGAGGTCAAAGTGAATCCCTTACTTCCTGGAGCGGGTGTCTGTATGCGTTCAATGTTGTCTTGAACTGGTCTAATTCAACCACCTGATCACCTCTTTCTCTTATTTCTTATCGAATGCGCACGGCATTCTTTCTTTAGGCTGTATGACCTTTTGCTTTGATCACTTCAATCACCTGGTCTACATATTTTTCACAGAGGCTCTCTGTCTCTGCTTCTACCATGACACGGATCACCGGCTCTGTACCGCTCTCACGCACCAGAATCCTTCCGGTATCGCCGAGTGCCTCTGCTACTTTTGCCACTGCCTGCTGTACATCCGGGTCATTCTGTGCTTCCGGTTTGCTCTTTACTCTTACGTTTTTGAGCACCTGCGGATAAATGGTAACCGGCTCAGCCAGTTTGCTCAGCGGCAGTTTCTTTGCCAGCATAACCTCCATCATCTTCATGGAAGTCAGGATGCCATCACCTGTCGTTGCATATTTACTGAAAATAATATGTCCGGACTGCTCACCGCCGATACGATGTCCGTTCTGAACCATATTTTCATAGACATATTTGTCACCGACAGCAGTTTTCTCATAGTTAATACCGGCTTCATCAAAAGCTTTGTACAAACCAAAATTAGACATGATGGTTGTAACTACGGTATTGTTCATGAGTTTTCCTTTTTCTTTCATATATTTACCATAAATATATAAGATCAGATCTCCATCAACAACATTTCCTTTTTCATCTACTGCGATACAGCGGTCTGCATCTCCATCGTATGCAAATCCCACGTCCAGATTGTTTTCTTTTACAAATTTCTGAAGCACTTCGATATGGGTGGAACCCGCATGGTTGTTGATATTGGTTCCATCCGGCTCCGCATTGATGACATAAGTCTTTGCACCCAGCGCATCAAACACACTCTTTGCGATCATCCACGCACTTCCGTTTGCACAGTCCAGGCCGACACGCACATTTTTGTAAGAATAAGTAGCCAGTGAGATCAGATATCCCACATAGCGGTTTCTTCCTGCTGCGTAATCAACGGTGCATCCGATCTCCTCGCGAACCGCAAAGGGTACATCTGTCATCTCTTCTCCAAACAGGTTCAGCTTGCCATCAATGTAATCTTCAATGTAAGAGATGGTCTTCTCATCCATCTTCTCACCGTTTCCGTTGATCAGCTTGATTCCGTTGTCATAGAACGGATTGTGACTGGCGGAGATCATGATACCACAGTCAAAATCCTCGGTTCTTGTCACATAGGAAACAGATGGTGTGGTCGTTACGTGAAGCAGATACGCATCTGCTCCGGACGCTGTCAGACCTGCTACCAGAGAATACTCAAACATATAGCTGGAACGTCTGGTATCTTTTCCGATCACCACCTTGCATTTTTTTCCTGTCAGCTGATGATAGTACCATCCGATAAAACGTCCTACTTTGTAGGCATGCTCCACTGTTAAATTTTTGTTGGCTTCGCCGCGGAAGCCATCAGTTCCAAAATATCTTCCCATTTTCATTCCTTTCCATCTGGGTTCATTTTATGATTATATAATTTACGGTCATATGCAGATCAAAACGGTTACAGCTGATCCTTCAACTGTTCCAAAATCTGATCCACACACTCTTCCACACTGTATTTGCTGGTATCGATCACGACATCTGCATGCTGCGGCACTTCATAAGGACTGGTCACTCCGGTAAAATGATCCAGTTCACCATTTCGTGCCATCTTATATAACCCTTTGACATCTCTGCGTTCACACTCTTCGATCGGTGTGCTCACATATACTTCCGTAAAGGCATCCCCGATGATCTCACGGGCATTCTGGCGATCCTGTGCAAAAGGCGAGATAAACGAAGTCAGTACAATCAGTCCTGCGTCATTCATCAATTTGGATACTTCCGCAATCCGTCGGATATTCTCAATCCGGTCAGCCTCCCGGAAACCGAGGTTTTTGTTCAGTCCCATCCGGACATTGTCACCATCCAGCAGCATCGTATGTTTACCCATGGCAACCAGCCGTTTCTCCAGTTCATTTGCCAACGTAGATTTGCCGGATCCGGAAAGACCGGTAAACCAGATCGTCCTTGCACTCTGTCCCAGCTGTTTCTCACGGAAACTCCGTGTGATATCCATATTGTGCCAGGTCAGCTGATTCTCCCGGTTCAGCGTATGCTCCACGACTCCGCAGGCGGAAGTCATATGAGAAACACGATCGATAAGGATCAGGGATCCCAGTGCATTATTTTTCTCAAATTTGTCAAATACAAGCTTGGATGCTGTGGAAATCTCACACAGTGCGATCTCATTTTTGTAAATCGCATCTGCGTACACTTCTTCTCCGGTATTGACATCGATCTTGTAGCGGATCTTCATGATCGTCGCCGGAACACTCTGTGTACCGAGTTTTAACAGGAAGTTCTTGCCTGCCACCAGTTTCGTGTCATCCATCCACAGCAGGGTTGCTGCAAACATGGAATTTACATTCAGGGAAGTATCTTTGATCAGGACACAGCCTCTGGAAACATCGATCTCCGTATCCAGCTGAATCGTCACAGCGCGTCCCGTGGAACTGGTCTGTACTTCTTTATCCCCTTCATAGATCAGCGTAACCTTTGCGGATTCACCGCTCGGCAATACCTTGACAGTATCTCCCACAGATACACTGCCACTCTCGATCTGTCCCTGAAAACCGCGGAACGTGTGATCCGGTCTGCAGACACGCTGTACCGGCATGGTAAATCCGGTTTCTGTCGGATTCTCTTTTACATCAATAGTTTCCAGATAATCCAGTAAGGTCTTGCCTGTGTACCACGGCATATGTGCGGAACGTTTTGTGATATTGTCACCTTCCGTAGCGGATACCGGAATCATCTGTGCCGTGCTGTACTCAAACTCTGCCAGCAGCACTTTGATATCTTTCTGGATCTTCTGGAATTTTTCCTGTTCAAAATCGATCAGATCCATCTTGTTTACTGCAAATACAAAATGCTTGATTCCCATCAGGGAACAGATCCTTGTATGGCGTCTCGTCTGGGTCAGCACGCCCTGACTTGCATCTACCAGAATTACTGCCAGATCTGCAAAGGACGCACCCACTGCCATATTTCTCGTGTATTCTTCATGTCCCGGTGTATCAGCCACAATAAAAGAACGGCGCTCTGTGGTAAAATAGCGGTAAGCAACATCAATGGTAATTCCCTGCTCCCGCTCCGCCATCAGGCCGTCCATCAAAAGACTGTAATCTATTTCGCCGCCTCTGGATCCCACCTTGGAATCCAGCTCAAGGGCGCGCTCCTGATCTGCAAAAAGCAGTTTTGCATCGTAGAGCATATGTCCGATCAGTGTGGATTTTCCATCATCCACACTTCCGCATGTGATAAATTTTAATAACGCATTCATCCTAGAAATAGCCCTCCCTTTTCCGTTTCTCCATGCTGGCCGCTCCGCCATCCTTGTCGATGACACGGCTGGTACGCTCAGAAGATACCGCACTCAATGTCTCCTGGATGATGGCATCCAGTGTATCGGCATCTGACTCCACACCACCGGAAAGCGGATAGCAGCCGAGTGTACGGAAACGTACTTTCTTCATCATAGGCTTTTCTCCCGGAAGCAGACGCATACGGTCATCATCTACCATGATCAGGTTGCCGTCACGTTCCACCACCGGCCGTTCTGCTGCAAAATACAGCGGAACAATGTCGATATTTTCCCGTTTGATATACTGCCAGATATCCTTCTCTGTCCAGTTTGAAATAGGAAACACACGGATGCTCTCACCTTTGTTGATCTCCGTATTGAACAGCTTCCACATCTCCGGGCGCTGATTCTTCGGATCCCAGGCATGCTCCGCATTACGGAAAGAAAAGATACGTTCTTTTGCCCGGCTCTTTTCCTCGTCTCTTCTGCCGCCGCCAAAGGCTGCGGTAAATCCATATTTATTTAAAGCCTGCTTCAGAGCCTGCGTCTTCATGATATCCGTATAGGCTGCACCGTGGTCAAAAGGATTGATGCCCTGACGGACGCCTTCTTCATTGATATACTCCAGCATCTCAATGCCGTACTTTTCTGCCACTTTATCGCGGAACTCGATCATTTCCCTGAATTTCCATGTGGTGTTTACATGCAGAAACGGAAATGGCGGTTTCTCCGGATAAAATGCTTTCAGTGCAAGGTGCAGCATAACAGACGAATCTTTTCCGATTGAATAAAGCATTACCGGTTTTTCACACTGCGCCGCCACCTCTCGCATGATGTATATTGCTTCTGCTTCCAGTTCATCCAAATGGTCCATATGACTTTCCTCTTTTCCTGTTATTCCCCCAAACCGTTTTGTATCACTGATACAATTCCTGCCAGCGCTTCTTCCTCATCTTCTCCCTCGCAGACAAATTCAATTTCATCATTGTACTTGATGCCTGCCGCCAGCACACTCAAAAGGCTTTTTACATTTGTGATCATCGTTCCCCTCTGAAAGGAAATCTTTGATTTGTATCTGATCGCCTCATCACATAATTTTCCTGCAGGACGCAGGTGCAGTCCCGCAGGGTTTTTAATTTTCACTTTCTGACAAACCATCTTGTATCCCCTCCAAATACATCTTTGGTATTTTTATTGCTGTATTATTGTGAAGAGCTGTTCGCTCCATCTGAACTATCATCCGTTCCATTGTTTCCGGAAGACGATTTCTCAGTCACGGTAACAGCGGTATATACTGTCTCACTGACGCTGTAATTTCCATCCAGCTTCACTTCTGCTGCCAGCACACCGGTATTAAATCCGGATGCATCGATCGTTCCGGTGATCTCTTCCGGATTGATATCTGCAAAATCTTCTTCAAATCCCAGAATATTTACGGTCACTGTATCCGCATTAAACTGCAGTGACAGATTCGATGGCAGATTTTTCACGGTGATATTCTTGACCGGAACAGCAAAGGCTTTTGCCGTTCTTCCTTCGATCACAAGTGTCACACTGATCTGTTTTGTCTGATCTTCTGCCAGTTCCACACCATCCGGCAGGAATTTTGTCAGATCCACACTGACCGTTACAGCAGATGATGCTCCCGCAACACTCATCTGTGATCCGGAGATTTCCAGTTCACTGATTCCGGCAAGTGCTTCACTGCTGCCCACCAGCTTCACGCTGGAAGTGCTGCATTCCGCTGTTTCGTACCGGTATCCGTCCGCCGGAGTCCCATTTGTCGTAAATTTCAACGGAACAGATTTTCCCATGGTCACTTTCACATCCACCGCTACGGAAGTACGATTCAGTGTCAGCCGATCCTGTGCGATCTCATTACCGGATTTATCCAGCAGCATAATCTTGCTGTTGGTCGCAATATCTTCCGCAGCACCGCTGACATCCACCACAGCTTCCACAGTAGCGATCTCACTCAGTACACTCTCCGGTCCGCTGACCGTAATCTTCTTCGGATCCGCAGTTGCCGAATCCACATAACAGTAGGCTGCAGGACTCCCCTTGGTCACTACCTTCACGGTATACTTCTCTGTCTTGAGATTTTCCACACTGATCTTCAGTGTCGCATCCCGCTTGTTGATCTCGATCTGACCGGAATAACGGGAAGCCGTCACGCTGACCGGAACCGTCGTCAGTTCGTCATTGATATTTTCCATATTCGCCACAGCGGTAAAATCAGAATCTGACAATTCCTCAATGATGGATCGTTTTCCGGTAACCGTAAAGGAAATCTTATCGGAGTTATTCAAAATATCATACGTCTTACCCATATCGGCAAGGTAGTCACTGTTCTCTATCGTTACGGGAATCGTAAATCCCTTCGTTTTTTCCGGATCCTCGATATTTACCACCACCAGCCAGATGACAATGGCAAATACAGCTGCCAGCACTTTGAGACCGAAATTATTTGTAATCCGCTTTGTCAGTTTGCGCAACATGTTTCAGCCTCCTTTTCAGTTTTTCCAGATACGGTTCTGTATCTTTCGAAAGTTTTGCCGCAAATCGCAGCTTGCTCTTCAGGAAATCCGCATCGATATTACGATACAGTGTGCCTTCCACAGCCAGAGAAACCGCTCCGGTCTCCTCAGATACCACAATGGTCATGGAATCGCTGACCTCGCTGATACCCACAGCGGCACGATGCCGGGTTCCGAGTTCCTTGCTCAGTTCCATGTTATCTGACAGTGGCAGATAACAGGTCGCAGATACGATCCTGTCTCCCCGCACGATGATCGCACCGTCATGCAACGGTGTGTTATGTTCAAAAATATTGATCAGAAGCTGGCTGGAAACCAGAGAATCCAGCGGGATTCCGGTACGGATATATTCATTCAGCATCACGTCACGTTCAATGACGATCAGTGCACCCGTCTTCACTTTGCCCATCTCATAACATGCTTTTGTGATCTCTGTGATCGTCTTTTCAGAAAAGCGCACCGGATTCGACTTCTGAAAATCAAAATTAAAAAACGCGGTCAGAAAATTCTTTCTGCCCAGCCGCTCCAGTGCATTTCGCAGCTCCGGCTGAAAAATAATGACCAGTGCGATAGCCGCAACATTCACAACTTTTCCCGACAGCCATAGAATTGTATTCATCTGGAACAGTGCTGCGAGCAGAAGAAATATCAGAATCACGATGATTCCCTTAAACAGCATCCACGCCCGTGTATTTTTTACCCATACCATGATGTGGTAAAGTACAAAGGCAATAATAATGATCTCTATAATATCTGTCGGTCCTACTTTCGGTTTATCGATCCAGGAGAGATATTTATCCATAAATGCATATAATGCCGATCCGATCTCCCGCATTTTTTCACTTCCTCTCGTTATCCCTGCGTTTATTTTATTTATCATGCAGTTCTTTCAGAACCTGTTCCTCCAGATCATCTCTGTCCTCTTTCTGAGCATTCATATGAACAGAGTTTACTTTCTTTCCGCGGGTACTCTTCCGCTTCTTCGTCCGTTTTGCATTGATATGTTTGACCTGCTTATCTTCCACCGGTACAAAGGTCTTCGGGACAGCTCTGACATAGTAATAATATTCATCATCTTCAAACTGTGTATGCTCTACCCTGCTGTAATCCACGCTGAGGATCATGAAATCCAGCACCAGCGCAATAGCCAAAGACACGACACAGCCCACAGTAACTCTCACGATCCGGCCGGTCTCGCCCAGGTAGATCTCTCCGCTGCAGATCACGCCAAGCTGCACGGCGATACCGAGCACAATGGCAATGTTTCTCGCATGATCCACGCTGAGTCTTCTGACGCAGGAAACCATGACTGCTGCCGCCGCAAATGCCGCCAGATAAAAGTACATCTCTTTATCCGTAAAAATCTGTGTTACAGCCAGTGTCACCACACTTTTCTTTGTGATGGTCTCCTTTGCGGAAAAAAGTGCCGCATTCTGATTCACGCTCTTCAGCAGAAAATATACAAACTCTCCACAGACAACCGCCACCACAGTATAAACCCGGTCCAGGATTCCTGCTGCCACCGGCATGACATAAGGGATACCAGCCACACCCAGCACCGGAGTCAGCACAGTATAAATTCCCTTTTTGCTGGTAAACCGATAATATATACAGAAAAGGATCACAAAAATCAGTGCCACAATACCGCATAATTCCAGTGACAGTGCATAACAGTTCAGCAAGATCAGCACTGCGCTGAAAAACAGCATCATACCGGAAGGTAAAAATGAACACAATAATGCACAGATCAGTGCGATCGGGTACTCTTTTAAAGTATCCATATAACCAATCTGATGATTGATCAGCGAAAATGCCAGAAAAGCAACCAGAAAACGGAAGACTGCCATTACATAGATCTCATATTTTCCAACAAAACGATAAATATGTTCCTTTATTTTCAAAAGTTGAACCATTGTTTCCTCCTGACAATCCTACTCTTCCCCTGCTTTTTCCTCAGCAAGATAGGATTTATTCAATCGGTGCAGAAAATGCAGATACAGATTGCGTCGCTCCCGACACACCTTATGCCGGTGAATCGCCACGGCAACACAGATTGCCAGATATACTGCCATAAATATTTCATAAAAAATCAATAGCTGTTTTACCAGTGCCCCATAATGTACTTCCGAAAAATACTGGTTAAACGTGTCCCATTTGGAACAGACCCAGAGCAGCAGCACAGCACAAAAACAGATCGTTCCAAAGAAAAATCCTTTGACCATCTCCAAAATCACATAATCACTTCGCCGATATGTGCTGATCTTCAGTTCACGCTCTCCAGATCCACTCTCCAGAATGGATAATCTGGTCATTTCCCGGACTCTGTCCTGATTGATCATATTCTTCACCCATTTTTACTCATACTATATGACGAGTATAACATAAATCGCCATGCAAGAAAAGTTTTTTATCCCCCGATTGCGATGGCTGCCACATATACCCGGCAGTCCCCGGATACCTGCAGGCAGCGTGCCGCTTCATCCACGGTGCTTCCGGTCGTATAAATGTCATCCACCAGCAAAATGCAGGCTTTCGGTGGCAATACCCGTTTTACCGAAAAAGCGCCCTGCAGATTCTTTTTTCGCTGGATATCATTCAGCTTTTTCTGCGGTCTTGTCCGGTGCACCCGGTACAAGGTATGCGTATCCACCGGGATCTGCAGCACATCCGATATGCCTTTTGCGATCCACTCCGCCTGATTATAACCGCGTTTTCGTTTTCTCGACGGATGCAGTGGAACCGGAATGATCTGCGTGATACCGCACTGGCGGATCCATGGTCCCAGCCTGTGCGCCATAGCCTGGCCATACACTCTCGCATATTCTCTCCGGTTGCCATATTTCATACGGTACAGAGACAATTTTACCGGTCCACGATAGGACAGCAGCGCCCGACCACGGATAAAAGCATGCTGTCGTCTGCGGCAGTCCCGGCAGTATTCTGCCTCCGCTGCTTCCAGTGGTTTGCCGCATTTCATGCAGTAATGCTCCCCCACGAAAGGAAGCTTCTTTCTGCACACCGGGCAGATGCCCTCTGCACTGATCTCACCACACACCGGACAACGGGGTGGATATAAATAGTCTAACCATTTCCAGAATTTCAAACTTTATAATTCCTCCAGGCGGTCTCTCAGACCGCTGTAACGTTTCTGTTCGTTTACATTTGCTTCCATATTGTAAAAAGCTTTTTCGTCTCCCACCAGCGTCACACACTTACGTGCCCGGGTCACTGCCGTGTACAGCAGATTGCGGTTCATGAGCATCCGCGGTCCCGTAAGAAGCGGGATGATCACTGCCGGATATTCACTTCCCTGGGATTTATGTATCGTAATGGCATAGGCCAGTTCTAGCTGGTCCAGTTCCTTGAAGGGATATTCCACCATCCGGTGTTCCTCATATTCCACAGTCAGCGTCTCGGAAAAACTGTTGATCTCCCGGACAATTCCCATATCACCGTTGAACACACCCAGACCTTTTTCGATGGGAATATTATAACGGCTCCGGATCTCCCACTCTGCCTGATAATTATTTTTGATCTGCATGACTTTATCTCCCACACGGAAAATTGTCTGTCCATGCTCCCGCTCTGCCTTTTTCCCATCCGGCGGATTCAGATACTGCTGAAGGATCGTATTCAGACGTTCCACGCCCAGCAGCCCTTTCCGCATCGGTGTCAGCACCTGGATATCAAAAGGGGATGCATTCACATATTTCGGCAGTTTCTGCCGGATCAGCTGAATGCAGATGCTGATGATCACGTTGGCATCATACCGCTTCAGGAAAAAGAAATCCCGGCTTTTGTTATCCAGTGAAACCGGTTCTCCACGGTTGATCTTGTGTGCGTTGACAATGATATCGCTTTCGGATGCCTGCCGAAAAATCCGGTTCAGCCGTACCACGTTGCAGGCATGGGAATCAATGATATCTTTCAGTACGCAGCCCGGCCCGACACTTGGAAGCTGATTCACATCCCCCACAAGGATCAGACGGGTGCCTGCCACGACGGCCTTCAACAGATTATGCATCAGGCTGATATCCACCATGGACATTTCATCAATGATGATGACATCTGTCTCCAGCGGATTCTGCTCATTCCGTTCAAAACCTGCATGTTCCTCCATGCCTCCGGACAGTTCCAGCAGCCGGTGGATCGTTTTTGCCTCATAACCGGTAGTCTCGCTCATCCGCTTGGCCGCACGGCCGGTAGGAGCCGCAAGTGCGATGTCCATGCCTTCCGATTCAAAATACTGAATGATCGTGTTGATAGTCGTGGTTTTTCCGGTACCCGGTCCGCCGGTGATGACCAGCAAACCGCTGCGCACCGCTTCTTTCACAGCCGTCCGCTGCATCTCATCCAGTTCCAGTTCTGACAGCTGCTCAATCTTGCGGATCCGCTGTTCCACGGCAGTCTCTGAAAAATCGTATTTCACATTCAGTTCCCGCAGCATAACTGCTACATTCAGTTCCATATAATAAAACGTAGACGCATAAATCTGTACTTCCGCCTCCGACTGTTTCAGGATCAGTTTCCGGTCAATGGCCATGTCCATATAATGCTTCTCCACTGCGGTGGCTTCCACACCCAGAAGTTCACAGGCTCTGCGGGTAAGCAGTTCCTCCGGCAGATAGGTGTGCCCTTCCAGGGAAGCCTGCTGAAGCACATATAAAATGCCACTGCGGATACGAAAGTCCGAATCCAGATGAATGCCCACCCGGTGGGCGATCTCATCGGCGATCTTAAATCCGACACCGGTCACATCCTCCGCCAGCCGGTAAGGATTTTCCTGAATGATCCGATACATATCCAGCTGATACGTCTGATAAATTTTTACCGCCAGCGACAGTGATATCCCGTAATTCTGCAAAAAGATCATTGCCTGACGCAGTTCTCTCTTTTCTTCGGTCTGCTGTGCGATCTCCTGGGCTTTGCGCTCGCTGATCCCTTTGATCTCTGCCAGACGCTCCGGCTCTTCCTCAATGATCCGGAACGTGTCCTCCTTGAACTTGCGCACGATCCGGGCTGCCAATGCCGCTCCCACACCCTTGATAGCTCCCGAACCCAGATATCGCTCGATGGACGCGATATCCTCCGGTGCTTTGATGCTGTACTGCTGCACTTTAAACTGCGGTCCGTAAGAAGGATGCACCGTATATTCCCCGGTCAGTTCCAGGCTTTCTCCTTCACTGATCATCTGAAACACACCTACGCAGGTAACCTCATCCTCTTCATTGGATGCCAAATTTAAAACCGTATATCCATTCTCTTCATTCCGATATACGATATGTTCTACAAATCCGGTGATTGTTTCCATAATTCTCCCTGTTTAAGCAAAAGAGACAGCCTGATGACTGTCTCTCATTATTTACTGCTCGTCTCTTTTTCCGGAAAGGAATTCTACATATTTTCCGGTTCCAATGGCAACACAGGTCATCGGATCCTCTGCTGTCATGGTATTGATTCCGGTGTGTGACTCAATCAGCTCTTCCAGTCCACGAAGCAGTGCTCCGCCTCCGGTAAGAACGATTCCGCGGTCTGCCACATCGGCGGCCAGCTCTGGCGGTGTCTTCTCCAGGACACTGTGTACGGCATCTACAATCTGCATGGTTGCCTCACGCAGCGCTTCTTCTGTCTCCTCGGAAGAAACGGTTACGGTCTTCGGCAGTCCTGTTACCAGGTTTCGTCCTCTGACATCCAGTGTCATCGGTTCCGGTAACGGATAGCATGTACCAATCTTGATCTTGATATCCTCTGCGGTACGCTCACCGATCAGAAGATTATGTTTCTTTCTCATATAACGTACAAGCGCTTCATCAAAATCGTCTCCAGCGATTTTGATAGATGTACTTACTACGGTACCGCCCAGTGAGATAACAGCGATATCTGCGGTACCACCACCGATATCTACGATCATGTTTCCACACGGTCTGGAAATATCGATACCTGCGCCGATGGCTGCTGCGATCGGTTCCTCGATGATCTTTACATCTCTGGCTCCTGCCTGGAATGTCGCATCCTCAACGGCTTTTTTCTCAACCTCTGTAACACCACTCGGTACACAGACACTGATCAGCGGTTTACGGAAGCTCTTTTTGCCGACTGCTTTCTGGATGAAGTATTTCATCATTTTTTCTGTTACTGTATAATCAGAAATAACACCCTGACGCAGCGGTCTTACGGCTACGATATTGCCCGGTGTTCTTCCCAGCATCAGTCGTGCTTCCTCACCAATTGCTTTTATTTTATTTGTATCACGGTCAAATGCTACAACAGACGGCTCTTTTAATACAACGCCTTTGCCTTTGACATAAACAAGAATACTTGCTGTTCCTAAATCAATTCCAATATCAGTTGAAATCATCTCATTTACTCCTTTCCCATCTTATGCTTCTATTACCTATTACTACTTATGCTTCTAATTACATCTGCTTTTTATACGATTGTCTATCTTAAAATCATGTTCACCGCCCTGTTTCAAAACAGGAAGCGGCATACGCGTTTTTATTATATACAAATAATTGCATTTTTCAAAGTATTTTTTTCCTTTTCAGAGAAATCCACGATGATTTAACCATTTCTTAATATTTTTTTAGGAAAAGTAATTCTTTTTTTCCAAAATGTTCGCATTTTTATCACAGAATGGACACATTCTCTTTTTATACTAACACTCGTAATCGATTATAAAAGGCTTACGCTTTTTATAATAAATTTTTCATAACTCAAGCTTCCCGGATCCCCCAAGTCCGGGAAGTACTCCCCGAATATTCAGGCACCGCAGATGCGGTGCCTTTTATTTCTATTATCAATGTTTTTCAGAGCCATTCGCAAAATACCTTTTCAAGGCTCTGTTTTTCTCAGAAGCATTACAGGTATTTCTTCACGTATTTTCCGGTATAAGAGATCGGATTCTCCGCCACCTGTTCCGGTGTACCTTCTGCGATCACCGTTCCGCCGCCATCGCCGCCTTCCGGGCCCATATCAATGATATAGTCCGCCGTCTTGATGACATCCAGGTTGTGCTCGATAACGACCACCGTGTTGCCTCCGTCTGCCAGCCGGTGCAGGATCTCGATCAGCTTATGCACATCCGCAAAATGCAGTCCCGTTGTCGGCTCATCCAGAATATAGATGGTTCTGCCGGTGCTGCGTTTGCTCAGTTCCGTTGCCAGTTTGATACGCTGGGCTTCTCCACCGGACAGTGTCGTGGACGGCTGACCGAGCCGCACATAAGACAGTCCCACATCATATAAAGTCTGGATCTTCCGCTGAATGGAAGGTACATTTTCAAAGAAGGTCAGTGCTTCCTCCACCGTCATGTCCAGCACATCATAAATGCTTTTTCCTTTATACTTGATTTCCAGAGTCTCACGGTTATAACGTTTTCCCTGACATACTTCACATGGCACATACACATCCGGCAGGAAATGCATCTCGATCTTTAAGATACCGTCACCAGAGCATGCCTCGCAGCGTCCCCCCTTGACATTAAAACTGAAACGACCTTTTTTGTATCCTCTCGCTTTCGCATCCGGCGTTGCCGCAAACAGATCACGGATCTGATCAAACACACCGGTATATGTCGCCGGATTGGAACGCGGTGTTCTTCCGATGGGAGACTGATCGATGCAGATCACTTTATCCAGCTGTTCCAGCCCGTCGATGCCTTTATGTTTCCCCGGAATACAACGTGCACGGTTCAATGTCCGCGCCAGATGCTTGTACAGGATTTCATTGACCAGAGAGCTTTTGCCCGAACCTGATACACCGGTCACACAGGTCATGACGCCCAGCGGAATCTTCACATCTACATTTTTCAGGTTGTTCTCCTGTGCCCCCCGGACAGTGATAAATCCGGTAGGCTCTTTGCGCTGCTCCGGCACCGGGATCACCAGTCTGCCGCTCAGATATGCGCCTGTCAGTGATCTCTCACATGCCATGATGTCCTCTACCGTACCGGCTGCCACGACTTCTCCACCATGTTCTCCGGCTCCCGGACCGATATCCACAATATAATCCGCCGCGCGCATAGTATCCTCATCGTGTTCCACGACGATCAGCGTGTTGCCAAGATCTTTCAGATTCTTTAATGCCGCCAGCAGCTTGTCATTATCCCTCTGATGCAGACCGATACTCGGCTCATCCAGGATATAGGCAACCCCCACCAGACCGGAACCGATCTGTGTCGCCAGACGGATACGCTGAGCTTCTCCGCCGGACAGTGTTCCCGTTGCACGGGACAGGGTCAGATATTCCAGTCCTACTTCTTTCAGGAAGCCCACACGGGCACGAATCTCTTTTAAAATCTGATCACCGATCAGATGCTGCTGTGGTGTCAGTTCCAGATCTTCCAGGAAAACGCACAGATCTTTTACCGACATGGATGTGATCTCGTGAATATTTTTATCCGCAATGGTAACGGCCAGAGATTCTTTCTTCAGTCGCTGACCATGACATGCTTTACACGGTGTGATCCGCATAAATGTCTCGTATTCCTGCTTGGTCAGATCTGATCCCGTCTCACGGTAACGACGCTCCACATTGCGGATCAGTCCCTCAAATGCCACATCGTAAACACCGACACCACGCTGGCCGCGATAATGTACCACCACTTTTTTGCCATCCGTTCCATGGAGGATCACATTCCGCACTGCTTCCGGCAGTTCTTCGTAAGGTGTGTTCAGATCAAAATCATACTCCTCCGCCAACGCTTTCAGAATCGCATAGGTGTAACTGGAAGGATCACTGGAAGACTGCCATCCCATGACCTGGATCGCCCCTTCTGCCAGTGACAGACTCTTGTCCGGGATCATCAGGTCTTCATCAAATTCCATTTTGTAGCCAAGTCCGAAACACTCCGGGCAGGCACCAAAAGGATTGTTAAAGGAAAAGCTTCGCGGTTCGATCTCATCAATACTGATGCCGCAGTCCGGACAGGAAAAACTCTGGGAAAACTGAATTGCATCCCCTCCGATGACATCCACCGTCATCAGTCCGTCCGCCAGTTCCAGTACATTTTCAATGGAATCCACCAGACGTTTTTCAATTCCTTCCTTTACTACCAGACGGTCAACCACGACCTCAATGTTGTGCTTTTTATTTTTGTCCAGACTGATCTCTTCCGTCAGCTCATACACACTTCCGTCAATCTGCACACGGACATAGCCGCTGCGCTTGATGCTGTCCAGCAGCTTCTGATGGGTACCTTTTCTGCCCCGCACCACCGGTGCCAGCAGCTGGATCTTCGTCCGTTCCGGGAGCTGCATGATCTGATCTGCCATCTGATCTACCGTCTGCTTTTTGATCTCCTTTCCACATTTCGGACAATGCGGAATACCAATCCGTGCATACAGCAGACGAAAATAATCATAGATTTCCGTCACGGTTCCCACGGTAGAACGCGGATTGCGGTTCGTGGATTTCTGGTCAATGGAGATCGCCGGGGACAATCCCTCGATCTTCTCCACATTCGGTTTTTCCATCTGTCCAAGGAACTGCCGGGCATAGGATGATAAGGATTCCATATACCGGCGCTGTCCCTCTGCATAAATGGTATCAAAGGCCAGTGAGGACTTTCCGGAACCGGACAGGCCGGTCAGCACGATAAACTTGTCCCTTGGCAGGGTGACATCGATATTTTTCAGATTGTGCTCATTGGCTCCTTTGATCTTAATATATTGTTGTGCCATATCTGTTACTCTCTCTTCTTTCGCTGTTTCACTGTTTTACTTTTTACAATTTCACTGTTTTATATTCACGGTATCTTATTACTCTGCTGCCGGCTATGAATCCATTTTCTGCAGCATTTTCTTCAGATCCACCATCTGGTCACGCAGCTGGGCTGCCGCCTCGAAATTCAGTTCCGCCGCTGCTTTCTTCATCTTTTTCTCCACATCCTTAATGAGTTTCTCCAGTTCTTTCTTACTCATGGACTCCGGATCTTTCTTCAGCTGCATCTCCTCCTGCGCAACCTTCTTGGAAATACTGATCAGATCCCGGACAGATTTCTGGATCGTCTTCGGTGTAATGCCATGCTCCTCATTGTATGCCATCTGAATCGCTCGACGGCGCTCCGTCTCATCTAGGGCCAGACGCATGGAATCCGTAATCGTATCCGCATACATGATGACATGTCCTTCGCTGTTTCGCGCCGCACGTCCGATGGTCTGAATCAGAGAAGTCTCAGAACGGAGGAATCCTTCCTTGTCCGCATCCAGGATCGCCACCAGAGTAATCTCCGGAATATCCAGTCCTTCTCGCAGAAGGTTGATTCCCACCAGCACATCAAACACATCCAGACGCAGATCCCGGATAATCTCCGCACGCTCCAGCGTATCAATGTCGGAATGCAGATATTTGACCCGGATACCGATCTCACGCATATAATCGGTCAGATCCTCTGCCATTTTCTTGGTCAGTGTCGTGATCAGCACTTTGTGTCCTGCTGACGTTTCCTTATTGACCTCACCGATCAGATCGTCAATCTGCCCCTCTACCGGACGCACTTCCACATACGGATCCAGCAGCCCCGTCGGACGGATGATCTGCTCTGCACGCAGTAATTCATGCTCTTTTTCATACACATTCGGTGTTGCAGACACAAAGAGCATCTGATCGATCTTACTCTCAAATTCCTCAAAATTTAACGGTCGGTTGTCCTTCGCAGACGGCAGACGGAAACCATAATCAACCAGTGTCGATTTTCTCGACTGATCTCCGGCATACATGCCCCGCACCTGCGGAATCGTAATATGGGACTCATCCACAATGATCAAAAATTCCTCCGGAAAATAGTCGATCAGCGTGTAGGGTGGAACCCCGGGTTCCAGTCCTGCCAGATGTCTCGAATAGTTTTCAATACCACTGCAAAAACCGGTCTCACGCAGCATCTCAATATCAAAATTCGTGCGCTCCGCGATACGCTGTGCTTCGATCAGCTTATCCTCACCCTTAAAATAACGCACACGCTCTTCCATCTCTTTTTCAATCTCTACCGTAGCCTGATTGATCTTTTCCTGCGGAACAACATAATGAGAAGCCGGAAAGATCGCACAATGCTCCAGACGACTCTTGCTCTCTCCCGTCAGCACATCAATCTCCGTGATCCGGTCAATCTCATCGCCGAAAAACTCCACACGCACCGCCGTATCTGTATTATTTGCCGGAAAAATCTCCAGTACATCACCACGCACCCGGAACGTGCCCCGGTGAAAATCCATATCATTTCTCATGTACTGAATATCAATGAGCTGCCGGATCACATCATCCCGGTCACGCTCCATGCCCGGCCGCAATGAAACCATCATGTTCTGATAATCCACCGGACTTCCCAGGCCATAGATGCAGGACACACTGGATACGATGATAACATCGCTGCGTTCCGTCAGTGCCGCAGTGGCAGACAGACGCAACTTGTCAATCTCCTCGTTGATGGCCGAATCCTTTGCAATGTAGGTGTCCGTCGACGGTACATATGCTTCCGGCTGATAATAATCGTAATAGGAGACAAAATATTCGACTGCGTTGTGTGGGAAAAATTCTTTCATTTCCCCATACAGCTGTGCCGCCAGCGTTTTGTTATGTGCAATGATCAGTGTCGGTTTGTTTAACTGCTGAATGACATTTGCCATGGTAAATGTCTTACCGGAACCGGTGACACCAAGCAGTGTTTCAAACTGATTGCCTTCCTTGAAGCCCTCCACAAGCTCTGCGATTGCCTGTGGCTGATCTCCCGTTGGTTTGTATTGTGAGACTAATTCAAAATGATCCATGCAGACCTCCTGAGTGAATTTCATCTATCTTTAAAAAATATCTATTCCTGTCAGAATCTCTTCTGTTAGTATTGTTACTTGTCTAGTATATCATTCAGAAGAAAAAAAGTACAGAGCAAATCGAATGTTTGTTCTGTGCTTTCTTATTTCCCGTCATCCTTCCGAATCTCATCAATAATCCGGCCTATATTGCATGTGATCTGTCCTTTACACTGATGAATATCCTCGTTGATTTTCTTTTCCTGCTCAATGGCAATCTCTATATTCTCCGCCAATTCTCCAATTGCAGAATTCTTTTTGGGATTGATTCCCGTTCTGGCAAGTAACAACTTATAGATAAACGTCTGATGTCCATCTTTTTCATTCTGGATAATCTGTTCAGCATTTGGTTCAATATCATCTTCGTATGAATTTTCATAATGTAACAGCAGAAACAGTTCAAATGCCAGATTGCTAACCGCTAATATATTATTCTTTTCACCTTCCGCTACCAATTCATCATAATCAAGCACCTTCTCTTCAAAAATATCCCCATCAAATACAACAATCATCTTATCTCGTTCTTTATCAAATGCTATTTCCGGATTTTCTTTCTGATTTTCTGCAAACTCAATCAAACGTCTTGGAAATGAAATGTCCCTGTCTCTCTCTGTTTTTTCAAGTAGCCGGATATCGATCAATGGATGAATATTTAACTCTTTTCGTATATCAATTAACTTTTTGAAATACCATGTTTCAGTATTAGCACCCTCGCATATAAAGAAATATTTACGATAAGGCTCAATCTGTTCTTCATCATCTGTAGTTCTGCTATTCCAATTCGTATAACTTCTTACTGGAGCCAAGGCTACTCCTCCTCTCTAGGTGCAGAAATACTTTCTGCACTGTCGTGGCAGTCGTCAGGTGTCTGTGCAAGCACATCCGTCTGACTCGTTGCTCGCGCAAAATCGAATGTTGAAAATACCGGTATCGCACCATATCTTCCTTCCAGATATGCCTTGCTCAACACTTTATCATATCTCTCCTTGAAACGATCTAATGAATAAATAGAGCTTGCATTTTCTGCGTTACGTTCTACAAACCAGATTTCATCTCTTCTAAAAATAGCCTGATCCATAATAGATGATTCATGTGTCGTGAACAATAGCTGCATACACTGCTCATCATGTAGCTGCATAAACAATTGCAAAAATCGTTCTGTCAACTTCGGATGTAAACTTCTCTCCAATTCATCCACAACATAAAGAACATCTTCTCGTTTATTCAACAGCATATCCATCAAATCGAATAATCTTCTTGTTCCATCTGATTCTTCATCAAATCCAAACTCATAAAATGACTTATTATGATGCAACCGGATTGTTGTGACTTTCGGTTCAGAATGTCCTTCAACTTCAATATTAAAGAAAGTTTCCTTCGACCTCATTGTCATTCTGGATGATGGTTGTTCCTGCTCTTCCATTCTATTTTTTACATGCTGCATCATCTTATCGAATACTGATTTTGGCAATGCATTTGACAACTCATCCAATGTAATTTCTTCAATTTTCACCTGGCTGATACCCGTATCAAATGTTTTGATCAATTTGTTAATCAACTTCAGCGAATTATCATCATAATAATATTCCAGATCAATCAATGGTGTATCCGGTGTAATGATTGAAATATGGTTCTGAATCCAGTCGTATACATCCCGGAAAAACAACAATTTAGATCGTGTGCTATATTTTTTTCCGCGATTCATTTCTGTCAGGAACAAAGATGTTTCATTTCCTTCAAAATCATCTGCATAGGTTTCAAATTTATTTTTTTCTGTGTTTGTCAGCGTAATGCCATCATTTAACATCGGACGTTTGCTTCCTTCTCGCTCAAAGAGACATTTTGCTGAACCATTCTGATATAATTCATATAACCATTCTCCGGTTACTTTTCGTCTGCTTAAAACTGCCGAAAAACCATAAGCATAAAATTTGTCACCTACAGTAATCTGAATTTCAAAACTACTTTCTCGTTCCTTATTCTCCTGTCGATTCTTACAAAACATCTGTGTAGCTTCTATAGGAATACCATTGCAGACACTGTCTTTAAAAAATTTAAAGAACAATGCCAGATTGGTCTTTCCAGATGCATTTGCTCCATAAACTACTGCATATTTTAATAACTGGGTACTTTTTATCTTTAACCTGTGATTTGCATTTGTTCGTATTTTATTTGAGGAAATC
>JALESO010000057.1 GCA_022781925.1 Lachnospiraceae bacterium | reverse complement strand
CACCGGAAGAATAGAGTAAAAATCGGTGCATTTCCTTATAAAAAAGGAAAAGAATGTGAAAAAGACTGGTAAAAATCACGTTCAGCACTACCAAAATGCCTTAAAACTTGGTACAATAAGTTTTAAGGCATTCTTTTACTTCTTCAAAGCAAAAGAATACTCCGTAAGGATTGCAGAACTGAACAGCGGAAAATATCAGTTTTGCAGATGTTCAGTTCGCAGCAAAATTTGCAGACAAATCTTGAATATATCAGAGAGGCAGGTGTGGCACATATGATGACCGTGTATAAAACGGACAACCGTGTCCTTCATGAAGTAGAAGAGATGGATCCGGGAGTCTGGATCATGATGACAAATCCAACCATGGAGGAGAGTCAGGAGGTCGCGGAAAAATATGATATTGATATGGTAGATGTCCGTGCCGCACTGGATGAGGAAGAGAGTTCCCGTATTGAACTTGAGGATGGTTATACACTGATCCTGGTGGATATTCCGGCGATGGAGATCCGTCATGAATCCAAGAACTATACCACAATCCCGCTGGGTATCCTTCTGACACAGGAATGTATTATCACAGTGTGCACCGAGGAGACCCCGATCCTGCAGCATTTTATTGAACGCAGAGTGCGTGAATTTTCCACAAAGAAAAAAATGCGTTTTGTATATCAGATTCTGTTCCGTACTTCAGCAATGTATCAGAGTACACTGCGTATCATTGATAAAAAGAGAACTGACATTGAGGAAAATATCGGTGGAAATACCGAAGATGAAGATCTTGTAAACTTACATGAACTGGAATCCACGCTGGTATACTTTGCCACATCTTTAAGGGCAAATGGCGTCGTATTAGAACGTCTGTCCAGATACAAACGGCTGGAGCAGTATCCGGAAGATACCGAGCTGCTGGATGATGTCATCATCGAGAACAAGCAGGCGATTGAGATGACAATGATCTATCGTGATATTATCAACGGTACCAGAGAGCTGGTATCCTCAGTTATCAATAACCGCTTGAATAATGTCATGAAATATCTGACGTCAATCACTCTGGTTATGGCGATTCCGACGATTATTTCCGGATTGTACGGAATGAACGTCAGTGGGAAATGGATGCCATTGTCTGATACTCCTTATGGATTCGGAATTATCTGTATCGGAACTCTGGTAATCTGTATTTTGATCCTGCTGATCTTAAGAAAGAAAAATATGTTGTAAAATGTGCGGAAACATCTATATTTCCTATCATGAAACTGGAAATTAACATCACAAAAAACGTCCGTTTTTTCACAGAAAACGACATTGAGATAAGCCGTTGCTTATGAAATAATTATCACATCAAGATAATAAACTTCATAGGCAGCGGCTTTTTTTGTGCAGAAAATATCATTTCTGGCATAAAAATAATCCGCATAAAAACAGGAGGGGAAAATTAATATGAAAACTATCTATGCAGAGGCTCAGCCGGGTAAAGTTGTCTTAAAGGAGAAAGAGATTCCGGCACCGGGTAAAGGAGAAGTATTACTGAAAGCAAAATACAGTGCAATGAGCCCGGGAACAGAAAACGGACTTCTCGGTGAGCACATCGTACCGCTTCCGACAAGCATTGGATATGCAATGGCAGCAGAAGTAATCGAAGTTGGCGAAGGTGTTGAGGACTTAAAAGTAGGCGATCATGTAGTAGCAACCGTGGAGCATGCGCAGTATGTCGTAACATCTGAATTAAACTGTACACTTTGTCCGGAAGGCGTAGATTTAAAACAGGCAGCATTCTGGAACCTTGGACACACAGGAATGTATGCACTTCGCCGCTCTAATTTACAGCTTGGTGAGCCGTGTGCAGTTCTCGGACAGGGATTTGTAGGAGCGATCACAGCACAGTGTGCAAGAATTGCAGGTGCTGTACCGGTTATCGTTACTGATCTGGATAATAATCGTCTGGAAGCAGCAAAGAAAATGGGAGCAGATGTTGTCATCAACTCAAAAGAAGATCCGGATGGACTGGAACGTGAAGTTGCAAAATTAAACCGTGGCGGACTCCCGGTTATTTTCGAGGCAACCGGTGCAAGAGGA
>JALESO010000009.1:2500-28753 GCA_022781925.1 Lachnospiraceae bacterium | reverse complement strand
AAACGGAGAATCCTGTCGGGACGCTAGACGTTCACTACCCTCGTTTTGCTTCGGTTTTATCGCGCTCGCTCTCACGCCTGAAAAAGAGGTCGTTCCCACTCGCGCAAAACTCGCAAAACTCAGTCGTGTCACTTAATCGCTCCCCCTGACAGGATTCTTCGTTTTCGCTATTTACACAGTGAAATAGTTAGCCATTCACATGACGGCACACGGTGCCATCAAGTAAATGGGGAAAATCTGAAAGCAAAATCCAAGACAAGACGGTAGGTTGATTTTCGTCACCGTAGCGAGCATAGCCCGCCTCCGTGAGTGTGTCTGAGCACGCTGTTTTTGCGTGCGAGTTCGCGGGAGGAGGCGGAGATAAGCGGCGCAGCGGAGGTAGAAAATCATCCGTGTCTGTCTGGATTTCTGCTTCAGATTTGCCCTTTACACAGATACCTCGTAAGCCGATGCTCCCTGCTCCAGGAAATTCAGTCCATTCATGGTAATTCCCATCAGCAGCTTTCCAACCTGCTCAATGGAGAGCTTATAATTACTGCACACCCAGTTCTCCAGAATCCCGATCACTCCATTCGCCAGATACGCATAGGAATAATCCAGCATCGTTGCATCTGCATGCGGATAGATCTTCTGCCATACACGCATACTGTTGTCATAGCCAAGATACATCAGCTGTCTGATAAAGGAAGAATCTCCGTGTGGTCCGATTAGCACCTGACAGAGATCCCGGTTCTGATCAATGAGATGCAGGATATCGTCAAACCAGTTATCATTTCCAAGTGTTACCACAATATTTTCAAACAGTTCATTCTGGATATGGGTCAGAAGCGCATACACATCTTCATAATAAGAATAGAAGGTACTGCGGTTGATGTCTGCCATTTTGCAGATATCTGTTACTGTGATCTTATTTAAAGGTTTCTCTTTTAACAGTTCAAAAAGTGCCTGTCGAATTACCGATTTCGTGTACTTTGTGCGGCGATCTGTTGCCATTTTTCTATCCTCTCCTTCAGTCAATCCACTTAAAAACTGTTAATTATCCAACAAAGTGAAGGAAAAATGTGGGATAATTGACAGAAAAAATCAAATTGACGGTTGATATTTAACTTAAGTTGATTATAATATACAAGAGTTAAAAATGCAACATGTGTTGTCAAAGACACGGATGTCGTGTAAGAAACATATGTTATAAAATAGACACGCTTTCGTAGTTTAGAAATCGTTAAGTGTCTGTTTGGAAAATTTGTTTTAAGAAACAAGCAATTAGATTTGATACTGGTTAAGGGACATAGGAAAGGAGAGCATATCGTGGCAAGTTTATCACATACTATGCAGAGAAAAGCGTTCAGCGCAGCAATTGACGTTGCATTAAAGAGACTGAACAAAGACAGAGAAAAAGGATTACTTCAGATCATTGATCTGGCTCAGAGATTCATGGGCGACAACTTCAAACCGGAAGCATATGAAGGTGCGAAAAAAATCGTTCAGAACCCGGATCACAAATGGATGAAATTCGTAAACACAATGCTTGACGAATTAGATCCGAACGTAGCAAAAATGACAGCATTAAACCTTGGTTTTGAGGCTGCTTTCTATGGTACAAAGACAATCCGTAAAATGCGTGAGGTTCACCACTGCAATATTCCGTGGCTGATCCTCATGGACCCGACAAGTGCATGTAACTTAAGATGTACAGGATGCTGGGCAGCTGAGTACGGATACAAACTGAACCTTACATACGAAGAGTTAGACAACATCGTAACACAGGGTAAAGAGCTTGGTATTTACTTCTACATGTTCACAGGCGGAGAACCGCTGGTTCGTAAAGCAGATATCCTGAAACTTTGTAAAAAACATCATGATGTAGCATTCCACAGCTTCACAAACGGAACACTGATCGATGAAGAGTTCTGTAAAGAAGTTCAGAAATTAGGAAACCTTTCCTTCTCCCTGAGTCTGGAAGGATTTGAGGAAGCAAATGATGGCCGTCGTGGTCAGGGTATCTTCCAGAAAGTTCTGGGCGCTATGGATCTGATGAAACAGTACGGTCTGTTCTTCGGAACATCTGTATGTTACACAAGAAAGAACATGGATGCAGTTACATCTGACGAGTTCTTCGATCTGCTGATCGAGCACGGATGCCGTTACTCCTGGTACTTCCACTATATGCCGGTTGGAAACGAAGCTGATGTAGAGCTGATGCCGACGATGGAGCAGCGTGAGTACATCTACAAACGTATCCGTGAGGTTCGTGCATTCGAAGGCGGAAAACCGATCATGCTTATGGACTTCCAGAACGATGGTGAGTTCGTAGGCGGATGTATCGCCGGTGGACGTAACTACTTCCACATCAATGCAAACGGAGATGCTGAGCCGTGTGTATTCATTCACTACTCAGGCGCAAACATCCGTGAGAACACCTTACTTGAGTGTCTGAAACAGCCGTTATTCATGGCATACAGAGACAACCAGCCGTTCAACGACAACATGCTTCGTCCGTGTCCGATGCTTGAGAACCCGGAGAAACTGCAGGAGATGGTTCGTGAGACTGGTGCAAAATCTACTGATTTACAGTCTCCGGAGAGCGCAGAGCACCTTTGCGAGAAATGTGAGCCGTATGCAGCAGAGTGGAAAGAGCATGCTGACAAGATCTGGGCTGAGCATCCATTCGTAAAGAAAGGCTACAAGAACTACAAGAGCGAGATCGAAGGAACTGACGCAAACTAAGGACAGACAACAGGAGGAATTGAGAGATGGACGTAAAACACGCTGCAGCAAGAAAGTCATTTGAACTGGCTTTCTCAGGAGTTTATAAATACATCAATAAAAATAAAGAAGAGAACCTGGTAAAACTGATGAACCTGGCTCAGAAAATCGCAGGAAAGAACTTCCCGCAGTATTTCTGGGACAATGCAAACGAGGTTCTTGGTGATCCGGAGCAGAAATGGACACAGATGATCTATGATGCTTTAGAGAGACTTCATCCAAACATCGTAAAACAGCATGTATTAAACATGGGTTTTGAAGCTGGTCTGACAGGTTTCAAAAAAGTAAAAGAGAACCGTGAAAAATACGGATGTAACGTGCCGTGGGTTATCCTGATGGATCCGACCAGTGCATGTAACCTGAAATGTACAGGATGTTGGGCTGCTGAGTATGGTCATCAGCTTCAGTTAAGCAACGAGGAACTTGACAGAATCATCACAGAAGCAAAAGAGCTTGGTATCCACTTCTTCGTATTAACAGGTGGTGAGCCGATGGTTCGTAAAAAAGATATCCTGATGCTTGCTGAGAAACACAACGACTGTGCATTCCACATCTTCACAAACGGAACACTGATCGATGAGGAGCTCTGTAAAGAAGTTCAGAGACTTGGTAACTTATCCTTCGCTCTGTCCGTAGAGGGATATGCAGAGACAAACGATGACCGTCGTGGTCAGGGTGTATTTGAGAAAGTTATGCACGCTATGGATCTGATGAAAGAGCATGGATTGTTATTCGGTACATCTATCTGCTACACAAGCAAAAACTACAAAGTAGTTACATCTGATGAATTCCTTCAGATGCTGGTAGACAAAGGAGCAATCCTTTCCTGGTTCTTCCATTACATGCCGGTTGGAAAAGATGCAAGTACAGACCTGCTTCTGACACCGGAACAGCGTGAGTACATGGTAAACCGTGTTCGTTTTGTACGAAGCAGAAAATGCCCGATCAAACTCTTCACACTGGATTTTCAGAACGATGCTGAGTTCGTAGGCGGATGTATCGCCGGTGGTAAGAACTACTTACATATCAACCCGAATGGAGATGTAGAGCCATGTGTATTCATTCACTACTCCAACATCAACATCAAAGAGCATTCCCTGCTTGAGTGCTTACAGCAGCCGCTGTTCATGCAGTATCATGACAATATGCCGTTCAATGACAACCAGCTTCGTCCATGCCCGATGCTTGAGAATCCAGAGATGATCAAGAAGATGGTAGAGGCTTCCGGAGCTCATTCTACTGATATGCAGGCAGAAGAGCCGGTTGACAGCCTGATCGCAAAGACAATTCCATACGCAGAGAACTGGAAACCAGTTGCTGACAGATTATGGAAAGAACGTCAGGATGAAGTCGCTGAGGCAAGAAAAGAGCGTTTTGAGAAATACGGTGAGTAATCTAACCAAATAAAAAAGGTGTCCTGTTTTAGGTGCGTAAAGCAATAAGCAGGGCACTTTCTTTTTGCACTTATAAAGCATAAAAAATGCCCAGCCCCGAAGGACTGAGCATTTATATCGTTTATGTTACTTCTTAACCTAACAGCAGTAAGCTGAATACCAGTGTGAACAGCGCTACTGTCTCAACGATACCGATGACGATGAAGTAGTTTGCCGTACCTTTACCGGTGGAACCAAGTGCGTCTGCAGCGGCAGCTGCGCATTTACCCTGGAATAATCCGGAAAGACCGATCGCAAGTCCGCCAAAGAGTCCAACACCAAGTGCAAGACCAGCGTCTGCGCCGCCGGTTACTGCGGATTTGATGAAGTTCATAAGAAGGAATCCGTAAATTGTCTGTGTCAGCGGTGCACCGGAAAATGCGATCATGATGAACGGTGCTGCTTTACCGCTTGCGTAACACTTTTTCCAAGCTCCTACTGATGCCATTCCGGCAAATCCTGCACCAAATGCAGATCCTGCTGCTGATAAACCAAGTGCGGCTGCCATACCTATAAATGCGATATTCATAATAATTCTCCTTTTTTAATACTGTTTTTATTCAATATTATTTCTTAATCTTTTCGTTTACTTTAAATGGTTCGTATGCAATTCCTGTCCACTCCAGACCGGCTTGACCGGAAAACTCCAATACGTTCAGTCGAACACCGTGTACAACGACGGAAAGGAAACACATGATAATGTTCAGTCCGTGTCCGATCAGTACGACCACAACGCCGAGGATGATGAGCGGTCCGTGGAAACCTGCTGCAATGCCGTTGAAACTCTGGGAGATGGCAAATCCTGCCATACCTACCGCAAACAGACGGATGTAACTCATGACGTTACCAAAGCAGCTGATCGTATTTAAGAATACGGTAAAGGCATCTGCGACACCGCTTTTCAGACCCTGTCCAAATGTTTTGTCCGGGGACATGCCACCGAAGAGTACGACCAGGATAAATGCAACGCCTACCATACCAAAGACCGGTACGATATTAATGTTTTCTCCGATAACCAGATACAGGGATAACAGATACATGCCGATGACTGCTACCAGCCAGCCAAGGTCTGCCACCCAGCTTAAGTTCTTCTCGCTCAGTTTCTTTTTGATGGAGATCAGACTTCCAAGTGCCATCTGAATCGCTCCGATGGTGAAGGAGAACTTCATGATGGCATTCTGCTGTGTGGTAGCAGATACACCGAAGTAATCCGGGTAGTTTGCAAACTGAGGAATAACCAGGGCCTTCAGGGAAGGCACATGCATTGCTTTTTCCATACCGAACCATGTACCCGTGACGGCACCCCATACGATGGTCGCAATGGAGAGCACCAGTAACAGGTAAGTAGTCGTATTAAATTTCTTTATTTTTGCTACCAGAGCGATCGTTGCAATCAGGATCAGGCAGCCGTAGCCGGCATCACCGATGATCATTGCAAAGAACAGGGTGAAAAACAGGAAAAACCACAGGGAGATATCTGACTCCCGATAGCCCGGGAGGATTCCGAGGATATCAAATACCGGCTTGATCAGTCCGGAAACTTTTCCATATTTTACTTTGGTAGGAATGTCCGCGTCATCCTCTGACACGTCATCCATAGCCCATGCCCATTTATGCTCTGTTGCCGCAGCTTTGAATTTCGGAAGATCTGCTTCCGGAAGATATCCGGAGATCCAGACAAAATCTTCATCATTTTCTGCGGTTTCACTTGCAGAAGAATAGTTTTCTGCATTTTGCGCTTTCAGCATCTGAACCTGAAAACTTGCATCATAGATGCTGGATTTTTTAAGTGTTTCCTCACAGGTACCGATTTCTGTCTGACAGCGTTCCATCTGGGCTGTCAGCTCATCGATGCCTTTTTCCGGGAGTGTGAATTCAACTGCCGGAATGGTGACAGGAAGTGTTCCAAGTACCGCAACCGTGTGCATTTTGTCCACCGGTGTCAGCGCAACCATTTTGATCTCAGGATCCTGCAGTGCCATCTGGTATTCATTTTTACCGAGACGGTAGAAGTGGAGATCATATCCGGCTTCTTTTACATATTTTACATCTTCCGGTGAAAAATTACCCCATGCGCTGATCCGTTCGATCTCGGCGTGTGCAGCACTGATTTCCTGTTCCAGGGAGGATTTTTTATCGAATGCGGCTAACACATTCTGATACATTTCCTCAAATTCGGAATCGGAGAGAACCGGTGCGGGATCTTTTTTCTTCTTTTTATCCGGCGCATAGTCCGTGAGCGCGGAAGCCGTTTTGGAAAGCGTTGTAAAACGTTCTGCAACTGTCCGGTCCGGACTTTTCTTTTCTGCCAGATGCAAGAGCCCTAAGGATCGAAGTCCGTCGAGCATCTCGTCTTTTCGGGAGACGGATGACACGACGCAGACCATTTTCATTTTCTCTATCATTGTGCCGCCTCCACTAATTTTTTCTTTGAAATTTTTCCGCGGACAACAGCTGCTGTCTGCTGATCTCCAAGGAAGACGCCGATCATGCGGATATTTTCCTTGGCTTCCGGAATCTTGACTTTTTCAAACAGGTTGACACGCTGGGAAGTGGAGCGTAACTCTTTTTCCAGAAGTGCTTCCTGTTTGCGAAGTGTAGATACCAGAGCATCCAGACGCGCAATCTCGCGGAGCTTTATAATCGCAGTGTCCACCCACAGAGGATAGTCGTCCACATCGTAGTCGATGTCTTTGAAAGTCAGTTCCTGAAAGGCCGGAACTGTGACACCGGCGATGTTCTCATTCTTACAGATGACGGTATCCGGCTGTACCAGGTGATCGAGTTTTTTGCTTTCATCGAAGAGTTCGTTTTCCGCAAATACTGCAACCCAGTCGTCCAGGTCACCGATCATCTGAGCACGTTCGACTTCCTTCTGGTCCAGATCAGCTTTTGTCTTTGTGATCACTGCCTGCAGCTGCTGTTTTTTCAACTGCAGGGTCGGAAGATAACGCTGATACTGTTTCAGGCGGTCTTTCTGCACCTTCTGCTCATTTTTTGTAAGTTTGATAGCCATCAGCTGCTCCTTTTATTTTAATGCTTCTTTGTTCGGCCATCTCTCCTGCAGAAGACTTGTCTTCAAACCGGTTTCGTTTGGCTCGAAGCACTCTGCAAGGATTTCCCAGCCAAGATCAAGTGCATCCTCAAGTGGAATATTTACACTGAGGTCCATAAGTTTTGTCTCGAAAAGTTCACCGTATTTCAGAAGTTTCTCATCCCAGTCACTCATCAGGAATCCCATGGATTTTTTCTCCAGTGCTTCCTTATACTGAGAGTAGAGACGGATCATACCGTCCATCAGTGCACGGTGGTCATCACGGGTTTTGCCGTTTACATTCTGTTTCAGACGGGAGAGAGATCCGAATGGCTCAATGTGTCCGTTTTTCAGATAATACTGACCTTCTGTGATATAACCGGTGTTGTCCGGTACCGGGTGAGTTACGTCATCACCAGGCATTGTGGTAACACCAAGGATCGTGATGGATCCGGCGCCTTCGATATCAACGGCTTTCTCATAACGGGAAGCCAGACAGCTGTACAGATCGCCCGGATAACCACGGTTGGAAGGTACCTGCTCCATGGTGATCGCCATCTCTTTCTGTGCGTCGGCGTAGTTTGTCATATCGGTAAGCAGTACCAGAACTTTCTTGCCGTTCAAGGCGAACTGCTCGGCAACCGCAAGTGCCATATCCGGAACCAGTGTACATTCTACCGTCGGATCGGAAGCGGTGTGGATAAACATAACCGTGTGGCTCATGGCGCCGCCTTTTTCCAGGGTATCACGGAATGCCAGGTAATCGTCATATTTCAGTCCCATACCACCCAGAACGATAACGTCTACTTCGGCCTGAAGCGCGATACGGGAGAGCAGTGCGTTGTATGGCTCTCCGGAGATAGAGAAGATCGGAAGTTTCTGACTCTCTACCAGTGTGTTGAATACATCGATCATCGGGATACCGGTACGGATCATGTTTTTCGGTAAAATACGTTTTGCCGGGTTGAAGGACGGTCCGCCGATGGGGATCATATTTTCTGTCAGCGCCGGGCCGTGATCTCTTGGAACACCGGCACCGTCAAATACCCGGCCCAGCAGGTGATCAGAGAAGGATACCATCATCGGTCTGCCGAGGAAGCGAACCGGATCGCTGGTTCCGACACCCTGTGCACCTGCAAATACCTGAAGGGATACCAGGTCTTTATCAAGTTTTATAACAGTCGCGTAACTGTCACCTACGAGAGCAAGGTCGCCCAGGCGGACATCTTTTGCTCTGACAGTAACTACGTTACCGACAATTGATTCAATTTTTGTATATACTTTCTGCACTCTAAAATCCTCCTACTCAACAGCTTTTGATTTGTAGAATTCTGAGATTTTCTTTTCCTGTTCGTAGAATTCCGGTGATTCGAATTCTGTACCGTGCCAGTCAAGGAATTCCTGTCTCAACTGGTTGAAGAAACCTCGGATCTCGTTCTTGTCATCCAGGTCATAGGATGTCATCAATGCATCGTAAAGGATGCCGAATTCTTCACGCTGTCTGTCCGGAGAGCATGCTGCATCGATGGGATCAAAGGAGTTCTGCTGCAGATATACGGAATCGAGCAGCTCGCCCTTCTGATAGATAATGTAATCTTCTGCGGAAGTTCCTTCCTCACCGACTACCTTCATCATCTGGTTGATCTCATTTCCTCTGTGCAGAATGGAACGTGCTTCTTCCACACGGGCCATGTCTACAACACCGTCGTATTTGGACCAGGAATCCATCGGGTGGATCGCCGGGTATTTACGGGCATCGGAACGCTCTCGGGAAAGTCCGTGGAAAGCACCGACTACTTTCAGGGTTGCCTGTGTAACCGGCTCCTCGAAGTTACCACCTGCCGGTGATACGGTACCACCGATGGTAACGGATGCGATTTTGCCGTTTTTCAGTCTTACTTTACCTGCACGCTCATAGAAAGAAGCGATGGTGGACTCCAGATAAGCCGGGAATGCTTCCTCACCAGGGATCTCTTCCAGACGTCCGGACATTTCACGCATGGCCTGTGCCCAGCGGCTGGTGGAATCTGCCAGCAGAAGAACATCCAGTCCCATCTGTCTGTAATACTCAGCCAGAGTTACGGCTGTGTAGCAGGAAGCCTCTCGTGCGGCTACCGGCATGGAAGAGGTGTTACAGATGATGATGGTACGTTCCATCAGGGATCTGCCGGTCTTCGGATCTTCCAGTTCCGGGAACTCTTTTAAGATCTCTACAACCTCGCCGGCACGCTCACCACATGCGGCTACGATTACGATATCGGCCTCACCGTTTTTCGCCTCCATATGCTGCAGGACGGTTTTTCCGGCTCCGAATGGTCCCGGTACACAGAAGGTTCCGCCTTTTGCTACCGGAAGGAAAGAGTCGATACAGCGGATCTGAGTTACCAGAGGTTCGTCCGGACGAAGTCTTTCGTCGTAACATTTTACTGCCTGTTTGATTGGCTGGGAGATGACCATGCTTAAGTTTTTCTCCTCACCGTTGCTATTTTCAATGACACAGATGGTTGCTCTTACATGGTAAGAACCTTTTTCTTTGATCGATTTTACTTTCCAGTCATGGCCTTTTAATGTAAAAGGAACCATAATTTCATGTGTGAATAATCCTTCCGGAACACTTCCGATGGAGTCGCCTGCCTCTACGGCATCACCGACTTTTACGGATGGGGTGAATTCCCACTCTCTGTCCGGGATTGGATCGAGGTAAACACCTCGTTCAAGGAAGAATCCGCACTGCTCGGCCAGATCCGGCAACGGATTCTGCAGACCGTCAAATACCTGTGTGAGCAGACCCGGCCCAAGTTCTACGCTCATCAGTTCACCGGTAAATTCTACTGGGTCTCCGACTTTAATGCCGTTTGACATCTCGTAGATCTGCATGCTGGCTACGCCGTTGTTGATTCGGATAACTTCGCCTTTTAAGCGTTTTCCGTCAACAAGGATATAACCAACTTCATTTTTATGAACGGCACCTTCAAAGCTGACATTTGCCAGGTTGCCGTTGATACCAGTTACATATCCTGTTACTGTTTCCATCAAATTTTCTCCTGTTATTAATAAGTTTTCCGCTTTATCAGAGGAATGATAATTTTACAACTGATAAACACACTGCTGCACCTGGTCAAAAAGTTTTTTGAATTCTTTTTTACCCTTTTCCTGTACAAAACAGTTCTGGCGCTCCAGCAGTTTTAATTTCACCGCATACCCGAAGAGATATACATCATCGAAGGTATGCAGGCCCACCAGGGAATCAAGATTTTCAAATTCGTAATCCAGCAGGAGCTTCTCGGCTTCCAGCGGATTCTTTGCCGCAAGCACCGTTCCTACCACCTGGGTGAGCACTGAATCTTTGTCATAGGATTTCAGATATGCCCGTCCGAGATTCATACTTCTCTGATAGTTCAGCTCACTCATCAGGTTGTTGTAGAAGACTGCCCAGTCTTTTAAGAGTGGCCCCTCATCAGAGGAGAGTGTGAGATTACTTAAAAATTCGTATTTTGATTCGCTTACATTTGACTGGCACATGCCAAGGAACTCTTCGTAAGTAAATGGCATATCACCGTCTGTCTTAAGGTCCGGCAGGCTGGATATCAAATAGTAATATGAAGCCATAAGCACCTCCTGTTAGAAATCAAGATTTCTGAAGTATGGCATCAGCATCTGCATGATCTCATCATCGGAACAGTCAAAATATCCGGAACCGTCCTTTGCTGCCAGACGGAATCCTGCACGGACTCCCTTGGCCGGTCTGATCTCAAGTCCATTTTTAATCTCTTGTGCAAGTTCTGCTTTCAGTGCATCACTGACTTCTGCGACTTCCACGGAATAACTTTCTACCCCTTCGTCTGCGATAACAGCTTTGATCAGTTTCCCAAGTGCGGCATCAGAAAGATTGTCTTTGACTTTTGCGGAAAGAATTTTTTCAAATTCTGCTTTCACCTCGGTTTTAAATGCCAGCATTGCGTCACGCTTTGCCTGCTCCGCACTGAGTGCAGCGCTTTCTTTCAGAATACCGATTTCTTTTTCTGAAGTTTCCTGAATACTTTTTGCTTCTGCTTTTGCATCTGCCACGATGGCTTCTGCTTTTTTCTTAGCTTCGGTTATAATTGCTTCTGCCTCTGCATTCGCCGCATCGATTCCATCTTTCCGGATGGAGGAAACTAAGTCTTGAATCTGTAATTCCATACGTTCACTTCCCTTCGTTTTCTTTGGATTGTACTAGATAAAATACAATTTAGAACACATTATAATATACAATGGTTTGACATGCAAGCATTATTTTTAATTGTCTAAAATTAGACAATCTTACCAGTTATTATGTCCAAAATTAAACATATTTTACAAAAATAATGTATTTTATTGCGTACACCTTTGTAAATGCTTTTCTTGTACAATGATATCTGCGTATGTTATACTTACGTTTATGAAAGAAAATGAAGAATTAAAAAGGCGGGTGCTGGATTTGGCAAACCGCTGTTATCAGCAAAATATTTATACATTTTCCGGCTTCTTAAATGCGGCGGAGATATCCGATCTGTACACCATGGAACGGGAACTTGATTTTGTGCCATGGACGCTGTACGGCGGTACGGAAGGCTGTGAGCGGCAGATGCTGCGGTTCGGTTCGGAGGAAACTTTGGGATATGAGGATGAGTTTCCCATCAGCTGCGTGGTGATCCGTCCATCGGCACCGAAATTTGCGGAAGAATTAAGCCACCGGGATTTCCTCGGCGCATTGATGAACCTCGGAATAGAGCGGGATGTTCTTGGTGATATTATTGTCAGGGATTCCGTCGGTTATGTGTTCTGCGAGGATACCATGGCTGCTTATCTGGCGGACAACATTACGCAGGTGCGGCATACGACCATGACCACTGAGGTGACAAAGATCTGTCCCGAACAGGCTGCACCGCAGTTCCTGGAAGAAGAATTTGTGGTCAGTTCCAACCGGTGTGACGCAGTTGTCGCCAAGGCGTACAAGCTGTCCCGCACCCAGAGCACGGAGCTGTTCCGGGCCGGAAAAATATTTGTCAATGGCAGACAATATGACCGGAATAGTGGTATACTGAAAGCACAGGACATCGTTTCTGTCCGGGGATTCGGCAAATTTGTGTTCCGCGGGTTCCTTCAGGAAACAAAAAAGGGACGGATCCGTGTCGGAATCGCCAGATATGTGTAGATACCACAAATAATGCATAGTTGTCTGATCCGTTTGGGTATGAGAGAAAGTAAAAAGTAGGATGTAATGAATCTATGAGCAAAGAAGAAAAAAAGCAGCTGAAAGCTGAGAAAAAACAGCAGAAAGCGCAGAAAAAGCAGGAGCGGAGAGAAGCCCGGTCTGCTTATAAAGAGACGAAAGGAAACAAGGACCGGGAGATCAAGTGGGGCAAACTTGACAATACGGCGCATCTGTTTCCGGTTATCGCCGGGGAAGGCATGACAAATGTTTACCGGGTGGCGATTATTTTGAAAGAAGAGATCCGGCAGGATCTGCTGCAGCAGGCGCTGGACATGGTATTGCCAAAGTTTTCCGTATTCAACTGCAGGCTGCGTCAGGGTATGTTCTGGTATTATTTTGAGGAAAATGGGAAGAAATCCCCTACGGTGCATGAGGAACACACCTACCCCTGCCGTTATATCGACGAGCACCGTAACCGGAGTTATCTGTTCCGGGTGACGTATTACGGCTGCCGCATCAATCTGGAAGTGTTCCATTCCCTGACGGATGGCAGCGGTGCACTGAATTTCCTGAAAGAACTGACGTATCAGTATCTGCGGCTGTCCCATCCGGAGCTTGGAGAACAGTACGGAAACCGCCTACACAAGCACACGTCACTGAATACGGAAGACAGCTTTTTGCAGAATTATAAAAAGAGCCGGTTTGAAAAATCCTATAAGTCTGAGAAAGCCTATATTTTAAAAGGCAGTATGTTCCCGGAGGGAAAAATGGGAATCATCCACGGTCATATGCCGGTGGATGCAGTGAAACGGGCGGCGAAAAAATACGATGCCACCATCAATGAATTTCTGGTATCCGTCTTTATATGGGCGATCTATCAGGAATATTTAAAGGGCATGCCGTCGAAGCGACCGATCACTACCAGTGTTCCGGTCAACCTGCGTCCGTTTTTTAATTCCGTGACAACGAAGAACTTCTTCGTAATGGTAACGGCAACCTTCCATCCGAAAGCAGAGAACCAGCCTTTTGAGGATGTCATTGCGGAAGTGAAGCAATCTCTGCGGGAGCAGATCACAAAGGAGCATCTGGAGGAAATTTTTTCCTATAATGTAACCGGAGAAAAGACCATGATCCTTCGGACGATCCCGCTGGTGTTCAAAAAGATCGGTATGAAATATATCTATAATATGGCAGCGAGTGCAAATACAGCTACCATCACGAACCTAGGAAATATCCAGGTGGCACCGGAGTATGAAGCATATGTGGATCATTTCAGCATCATTCTGTCACGTTCTAAGGGACAGAATCTGAAGATGTGTCTGTGTTCCTACAAGGGCACGCTGACTTCCACGATTTCTTCTGTGATGAAGGATACGAAACTGCAGAAAGCATTTTACCGCTATCTGGTGGCGAATGATATTCCGGTAAAAATAGAAAGTAATGGTGTGTATTATGAATAAATGTTGGAACTGTGGGGTGGAATTTGTCGATCCGACAAATGTATGTCCGCTCTGCAAATGTATTACGGAGCGGGACGGAGATGAGGAACTGGAAATAAAGCCTACCTATCCGTTTCATCCGGAAAAGGAATTGAAGAAAATTCAGCTGGCGCTGAGTATTTATACGCTGGCAGCCATCATTGCGGAGGCAATCCTGGTGATCATTGACTTTCATGTGGGAGACCGCATCGGCTGGTCCATCATGACCGGCGCCTGCATGGTGTATGCGTATATTACATTGAAATTTTCGATTCAGAAACATAACGGTTATCAGTTTAAAATACTGCTGCAAACGCTGCTTGGCGTGGCCGTCGTTGTACTGATCGATTTTTTGACGGGATTTTCCGGCTGGTCGGTGAATTACGTGCTGCCATCAGCCTTTATCCTGATCGATGTTGCCATCATCGTACTGATGATCGTAAACAGCAGAAACTGGCAGAGTTATATCCCGATGCAGCTGCTGATCATTGCACTGAGCATTATTCCGTTTATTTTGCGGCATTTTGGAATTTCCAGTGACAGTATCATGTGTCTGATCGCTTTGTGCGTGGCAATCTTTGTATTTATCGGCAGTGTGATCATGGGAGGACGCAGGGCAATGGATGAGCTGTATCGCCGTTTTCATGTATAATGTAGCTGTATCTGGATGATATGAAAAAATGATAGCGGAAAAGATATGTTTTTTATAGGTATAATGTGATTTCAGCAAGAAGAAATGTGGGAGCATAAATAAGTATTAAGTAATAATAGGAGAGAAGTGCATGTTACAGACTGACAACAGTATTCGCGGAAAAGTAATGCGTGAATTGATCGCAAGAGTTGCCTCCGACAATCTGATCGGCAGAAAATTAAAAAGCGGTGAACTGCGCAAAAAGATGACAGAACCCGAGTGGCGAGTGCCAGAATTTTACAATCTGCGCGTGATTGAAGAGAAAAATTGCCGTCTGGAATTATTGGAGTGTGATATCAAAAATGAGCGTCTGGTGCTGCTGCAGCTGCACGGAGGTGGATATATCGGGGGAATGCGGAATGCGTACCGCAGTTTTGCAGGATTATACAGTGAACTTGGACGGGGCATGAGTGTGCTGACGGTGGATTACCGTGTGGCACCGGAGCATCCGTATCCGGCAGCACTGGAGGATGCCATCACCGGTTATAACTGGCTGTTGCAGCAGGGCTGGCAGGAGCATGAGATTGTTGTTGCCGGAGATTCCGCCGGTGGCGGACTGGCGCTGGCACTCTGTATGTATCTGAAAAACCAGAACCGAAAGCTTCCGGCGGGGCTGATCTGTATGTCACCCTGGACGGATTTTACCCAGTCCGGCGCGTCTTATGATTTTAACTATGAGCGGGATCCGTTGTTTGGAAATACCAGAGACAGCCTGATATACAGCAAAGATTACATTCAGGATGAAGATCCGACGAATCCATATATCTCGCCATTGTATGGAAATTTCAGTGGATTTCCGCCGATGCTCATCCAGGTGGGAAGCTATGAGATGCTGCTGAGTGACTCGGAACTGGTGGCTGAAAAAGCAAAACGTGCCGGTTGCAAGGTGCGGCTCAGCATCTACGAAGGAATGTTCCATATTTTCCAGATGGCGATGCTGATGATCCCGGAGTCCAAACATGCTTGGCAGGAGATCGGACGTTTTCTGGATATCATCGAACATCATCTTCCGGCAGAACATTTTGATGAGGAAGACAAGGAAATGGAATCCCGATTTGGAGAAGTAGCATATGAATAAACTGACGGATTGCTGTCTGTGTCCGAGAAACTGTCATGTGGATCGGACACAGGGAAAAACAGGATATTGCGGGCAGACCAGTCAGATTCGTGCGGCCCGGGCGGCATTACATATGTGGGAGGAACCCTGCATATCCGGTGATGCGGGTTCCGGAGCCGTATTTTTTTCCGGCTGCACTCTTGGCTGTGTCTTCTGCCAGAATCATTCCATCGCAGCAGGAAGCGTCGGAAAAACAATTCCCACAGAGCGGCTGGCAGAGATCTTTCTGGAACTGCAGGAACAGAAGGCATGGAATATCAATCTGGTCACGGCGGGACATTTTGCACCCCAGGTGGCAGCTGCACTGGAGCTTGCAAAAGACAGAGGCCTGCATATCCCCATCGTATACAATACTTCCGGCTACGAAAAAGTAGAGACGCTGCGGATGTTTGACGGGCTGGTGGATATCTATCTGCCGGATTTCAAATATCTGAGCAGTGAGCTGGCAGGTGCTTATTCACATGCGGAAGATTATCCGCAGGTGGCAAAATCCGCGCTGCAGGAGATGGTGCGGCAGGTGGGAAGTGCCCGGTTTGAGATCGTGTCCGGAACAAATTCCGGTGAGATCACCAGTGAACTGTCCGCGGATGTGGCATATTCCGATGGAACTCATAATGCTTCAGCGGAGAAGTCGCCTGAGGATGAAAATGCGGATTTTTTGAAAAATATGGAGGATCGTTTCGAGGATTCCGATTCTGAAAATAATGTTCTGGAGAAAATGCTACGTGGTGTTGTCGTCCGGCATCTGGTGCTTCCGGGACAGACAGAGGAATCTAAGAAAGTGATCTGTTATCTGTATGAGACATACGGAGATCAGATCTATATCAGCATTATGAACCAGTATACGCCGATGCCGGGCATCGAGACCCGTTATCCGGAACTTGGAAGGAAGATCACACCGCAGGAATACGATGAAGTGGTGGATTATGCCATAGAGATCGGCGTGGAAAATGGATTTATCCAGGACGGAGAGACGGCGGAGGAGAGCTTCATACCGGCCTTTGATACTTCCGGGGTATGAGGACGTTTTACTTTTTTGTAAAGGAACAAGCTGAAACAGAAATCCAGATGTAAATTAGTTAAAGTATTATTTTCGTGAAAATTTGAGTGATAGAGAGAAGAGAGAGGGAGCTTTCCTGGGTAAATCACTGTGTAGAGAAAGGGAGCAGAGAATACTTTCCTTGGCAAGCGATTGCTAGCTGCCAAGGTAAGTTTTTCTGCTCCCGTTTTTAATAGAGTAAATTAAGTTATATTACTTTTAAATTTTTGACACAAGAGAGGCACTTTATTGTGTCACCACCGGCTGCTGTGTCTGATCTGCCGGAAGTGTCTGTGTCGGATCTACTGCCTGGGTAGCGGCATCCGGAGTGGTTGTATCAACAGCAGCTGGATCTGTCACTGCGTCAGTTGCTGTGTCAGCAGCACCATCTGTGGTGGCAGCATCTGTTGTGCCATCAGTTGTTCCATCTGAGGAAGCATCTGTCTGGTCATTGGCAACATACTCTGTGATATTTGCATGAGACAGAGTCTTGTTATCTGTCAGATAGACAGCGACGCTGAGCTGCTGCTTGGAAGCAGGCACTTCGACTTTCTGGGTACCGGATTCACCATGCGTGGAATAGATCATGATGGAATCATAGCTGTCGGAAATCTTGTACAGAATATCGGATTTTGCAAGCTGCTCGCCGGAATCGTCTGTTACGACACAGCGAAGTTCTTTGTTGCCCGGAATCGTGCACATCTCAAGATTGCCGTTTTCATCCGTGGTTCCTTCGAATACGGTTTCGTTTCCGTTGGTGATGGTCACGGTTGCGTTTGCCAGTTTGTTACCGGAAGCATCATACCAGCGGGAATACAGCTGAAGATTTCCGTCGGTCAGGATTTCTTTTTCTGCGGAAAGCTCTGTTCCGGCGCTGACGGTATCGTTTGTGCCGGGAAGGTCAAAGCTGCATCCGTTTAATAAAAACGCACCGCTGATGGTCAGTGCGGCAATAAGTGCAATATATTTTTTCTTTTTCATTTCTGATTCCTCTTTTCCTTTTCTGAAGTTTTTGCGGCCATTTTGTTTTTTGCAACCTGTGGGTTCCGACAAAATGGCGAAACAATATCACTGCATATAGCATGATACAAAAATGTGAATATTTCAAGAAATTTTTATGAAAAATACAAAAAATGTTCTCAGGAGAAATAACGGCCCGTCGTTGACATTTTGAAATGTCATACCTATAATGATAAGGACAAGCTGCAATTCAAAATTGGTAGTTTGCAAGCAGGAGTATGGAGGAATTATGAATCATAAGAGCGTATACAAAAAGAAATTTGTGAGTTCCTGTATGGCAGTGTGTCTGGCGGGTACGGTTGCCTGGAGCGCAATGAGCATTCCGGTATGGGCTGCACCGGCATCGGGAACAGCAAAAGATAATAATACAGTAGTTCGTGACGCAATCAAAGGTGCACCGGTGGGTTCTCTGAATGCTAATCAGGAAGTGAAGGTGAAAAGTGAGCAGAAGGCGGATGACGGATATACCTGGTATCAGATCACATTTTCATGGAATGGAACCCAGACGGAAGGATGGGTACGAAGCGATCTGATCACTGCCGCAGACAGGACGCAGGATGACAGTACAGCGGATCAGGTATCGGACAATACAGGTACGAAAGCTGCTTCTGATACAACGGAAAAGACCGATGCACAGAAGAAAGATGAATTCAGCATTGATGGCAAAAAATATAAAATCGCGGAAACTTTTCCTGAGACAGAGATACCGGAAGGGTTTCAGGCAGCGGAGATTACATATGGAGAGCAGAAAGTAGCTGCCGCACAGCTGGAGACGAACGAGGATATCGTGCTGATCTATCTGCAAAATACAGAAGATGGTACCGATAAAGGAATCTATCTGCTTGACCGTGCGCGGGATGAGGTGGTTCCTTTTGTCAGCATTGCAAGTAATGATTCTTTTGTAGTGGTGACAAATGTACCGGAGGACATGGAAAAAACGGTTGCCGGCTGTTATCATCATACTTTATGCAACTTTGTGGATGGAAGTATGATGGCATATCAGCTTACACAGGAGGATGATTATGTTTCAGAAGATGTGACAGCGACAGATTTTTATTATGTATATGGAACGTCAGGTGATGGAGAGAGCGGATGGTATGTATATGATTTTGCGGAAAACACCATACAGCGCAGCATAGTGAATATGAAGTATGATACGACACAGACAGATACCGGCAGCAGCCTGGAGGATGTGGAAGATACGTCTGTATTTGAGACAGATTCCATGACACGGATGCTCATCGCCGGAGCAGGACTCATCGCATTGCTTCTTCTGATCCTGCTGATCGTTGTTTCCACGCGTTACCGCCGCCTGCGCAGATATCTGGACGGTGAATTCGGAATCGAGGATGAGGACGAGGATGTCGATGCTTCGGATGCGGAGGAGATCCTTCCATCCCATACCATTGAGGTTGCGCTGAAAAACGAAACGGTGGATATCATGGATTTCGATGACATTGTGGAATCGCCGGTACAGAAGCAAAAAGAAAAATCCGCACCGGAGATCAAAGTGCCACAGCCGGAAAAGAAAAAAGAACCAGTGCCAGAGGAAAAAGAGGCAAATCCGGAGACGGAGAAGCTGGTAGCTGATCTGAAAAAACTGATCCAGGAAGTGGAAGTAACAAAAAAGGCAGAAGCAGATCAGAAAGAAGAATTTTTTGACGAGGAAGACGGAGAATTCTATGATGAGGAGGATCCGGCAGAGAAAAAAGAAGAAAATGATTCCTGGGATGATATTGAATTTCTGTAAATCATAGGTACAGACTCCTTTTATCGGGAAAGCACCCGGTAAAGGGAGTTTCTTTTGTTGTTGACAGAACAGTAAGGGTGTTATATCATCGTTATAACAGTCTCTGATAATTAGAGACGAAAAAGATAGGTAAGGCAAAACAGGCAGATCAATACCATTTTGACAGATAACTTCCGCAAGGATGTATTTTTGTAATAGGGACAAAATGGATAGGAATCGATGAAACACGGAGGATAGGTTACAAATGACAATTGAAATTGATTTTAACAGTGACGAGGCGCTGTATATCCAGCTTCGCAACCAGATCATATACGGCATCGCCACACGGCAGTACCATGAGGGAGATGCACTTCCTTCTGTCCGCCAGCTGGCAGATGAGATCGGCATCAACATGCATACTGTAAATAAGGCATACAGTGTGTTGCGTCAGGAAGGTCTGCTGCGTCTGGACCGGCGTCGGGGCACCGTCATTGCACTGGATATTGACCGGCTGAAAGCGGAGGAAGAAATGCGGGATGATTTGCGGGTCATTCTGGCAAGAGGCTTCTGCAAAGGGATCACCCGGGCAGAGGTGCACGAACTGGTAGATGAGATTTTTAATGAATATGAAGGATAAGAAGAGATGCGTTGTGCTTTGCATGATGGGTATCTCGCGGTAAGGATGCTTTTGGCATTCTTGAAGTAAATGAGTAAGTGTAAATTTCGGAGGAAATGAAATGCAATATAAGGGATTTACCAGACAGGCGCGCAGGGCAATGCGCCTGGCAGAAAATCTGGCAGAAAAAGAACAGCAGACACAGATGGGCAGCGAGTATCTGCTGGCAGGTCTTCTGCTGGAAGGACATGGAGCCGCATACGAGATCCTGCAGCAGTTATCGGTAAAATGCGAGGACATTCTGGCGCTGATCCATGAGATCGCACTGCCGAATGAGGAGGAACTTCCGGCACAGGAGGATTTTCTGACCCCGGAGGGGCATGCCGTTATCGACGGTGCCTATGCGGCAGCAGAGCGGTTTGACTGTGAAGAAGTCGGCACGGAACATCTGCTTTTTTCTGTGATCGAGCATCGCAACAGTGCGGCAGCCAGACTGCTGCTGGCAATGAATATCAATCTTGGAAAAGTCTATGCAGAGATCCTGTCCGCCATGGGAAAAGAGGCATTGTACTCCCGGGAGGAAGGAAAACGCTTCCGCACAGGGAAACAGTCAGAGAAAGAAAGTACCGGACTGCTTGAGAGCTATACCTCAGATTTGACAGCGCGCTCCCGAAACGGAGAATTGGATCCGCTGATCGGACGCAGTGACGAACTGCAGCGTATGATCCAGATACTGAGCCGCCGGGGTAAGAACAATCCATGCCTGATCGGTGAGCCGGGTGTGGGAAAAACAGCCATTGTGGAAGGGCTTGCAGCCCGGATCGCAGCCGGAGCCGTACCGGAGCATCTGCAGGGAAAACGGATCCTGACGCTGGATGTGTCCGGAATGGTAGCGGGCACGAAATATCGTGGTGAATTTGAGGAGCGGATCAAAGGGATCATGCAGGAAGTACAGCAGGCAGGCAATATTCTGCTGTTTGTGGATGAATTGCATACCATTATCGGTGCAGGCGGAGCAGAAGGTGCGCTGGATGCCTCCAATATCATGAAACCGGCATTGTCCCGTGGACTGATCCAGATCATCGGTGCGACCACCATCCAGGAATACCGCAAGCATATCGAAAAAGATGCGGCACTGGAGCGCAGATTCCAGCCAGTGGTCGTGGAAGAACCGAGCGTGGAGCAGACGGTAGAGATTTTGCGTGGACTGCGCCCACAGTATGAAAAACATCATCATGTGACCATCACAGAAGAAGGTCTGCGGGCAGCGGCGGAGCTGTCCGAGCGTTATATCAACGATCGTTTTCTGCCGGACAAAGCCATTGACCTGATGGATGAAGCCGCTTCCAAAGTGCATATCGGCAGCATAGAACAGCCAAAACGGCTGGAAGAGATGAAACGTGGGCTGCAGCAGCAGAACGATGAATTGGAACAGGCAATCCTGCAGGGAGATCTGGCGCTGGCAAAGAGTATCCGGAGCGGACGGCAGGAACTGGAGCAGGCTTACGAGACTGCCCTGAGCAGATATAAAAACAGTCTGAACCGTAAAAAAGCAGCGGTTGGAGAAAACGAAGTGGCAGATGTGGTGGCAGACTGGACCCATATTCCGGTGAAACGGCTGACAGAAGGGGAAGCGGTACGTCTGCAGCATCTGGAAAAGTCGCTGCACAAACGTGTGATCGCTCAGGATGAAGCCATTCAGGCGGTTGCCAAAGCGGTGCGCCGCGGAAGAGTCGGACTCAAAGATCCGTCCCGGCCGGTAGGCTCTTTCCTGTTCCTTGGACCGACCGGTGTGGGAAAAACAGAGATATCCAAAGCTCTGGCAGAGGAAGTGTTTGGTCAGGAAGACGCTATGATCCGGGTAGACATGTCGGAATATATGGAGAAACACAGTGTTTCCAAACTGATCGGCTCCCCGCCAGGCTACGTTGGATATGAGGAAGGCGGACAGCTCAGTGAGAAAGTGCGCCGTCATCCGTATTCCGTTCTGCTGTTTGACGAGATCGAAAAAGCACATCCGGATGTGTTTAATATTTTACTGCAGGTGCTGGACGACGGACATATCACCGATGCCCAGGGACGAAAAGTAGATTTTAAAAATACCATCATTATCATGACTTCCAATGCAGGGGCGCAGTCTATCATCGAGCCGAAAAAACTCGGTTTTGCAACGGTAGAAAATGAAAAAGCTGATTATAACCGGATGAAATCCAATGTAATGGAAGAAGTGCGCCGGATCTTCAAACCGGAATTCTTAAACCGTATTGACGAGATCATCGTATTCCATGCCCTGACAAAAGAGCATATGAAGAAAATTGTCGGCATCATGACGAAAGAACTGCAGCAGCGCTGCCGGGAACAGTTGGATCTGGAACTGAAGATCACTGACGGTGTGAAACAGTATATCGTGGATAAGGCATATGATCCGAAATATGGTGCGCGTCCGCTGCGCCGGATGATCCAGACCAAATTGGAGGATACGCTGGCAGATGCACTGCTGTCCGGAGAGATCAAGCGGGGCAGTACCGTAACTGCGCGCATCCGCAAAGATGAAATTATATTTTCTTAATGAGATAATCCGTTGCCTGTGCATGTAGAGTGCAGGGCAGCGGATTTAGTATCTATATGTATATAGAGAGCGAGGAATGTTAAATGGCAAAAGCAAAGAAGACGATATTTTTCTGCCAGCAGTGTGGCTATGAGACTGCAAAGTGGATGGGACAGTGCCCGGGCTGCCGGGAGTGGAATACATTTGTGGAAGAACCGGCAGAGGAAAAACATGCCGGCATCCGTGCGGGCAGCAGGCGGAATACACAGATGGTGGAGCCGATGCCGTTGTCCAAAGTGGAGATGACGGATCAGGAGCGGTTCACCACCGGAATCGGTGAACTGGACCGGGTGCTGGGGGGCGGTATCGTACCGGCTTCTCTGGTGCTGGTAGGCGGAGATCCGGGAATCGGAAAATCCACCCTGCTCCTTCAGGTATGCAAAAATCTGGCAGACGCACATCACAGCGTGCTCTATATATCCGGTGAGGAATCCCTGCAGCAGATCAAGATCCGTGCAGACCGCATTGGTTCCTTTACCGAATCACTGGAGTTGTTTTGTGAGACGAATCTGGCAGATATTTCATCGGTTTTACGGAGAAAGAAACCACGGGTGGTTATCATAGATTCCATTCAGACCATGTACAGTGAGGATGTCAACTCTGCGCCGGGAAGCGTTTCTCAGGTGCGTCAGGCGACCTCTCTGCTGCTTCAGCTGGCAAAATCTCTTGGGATTACGATATTTATCGTCGGTCATGTAACAAAAGAAGGCGTGGTGGCAGGCCCCCGTGTGCTGGAACATATGGTGGATACCGTGCTATATTTTGAAGGGGACCGCCATGCGGCTTACCGGATCCTGCGCAGCGTGAAAAACCGTTTCGGTTCCACCAATGAGATTGGTGTGTTTGAGATGCAGCAAGTGGGACTGGTGGAGGTGAAAAATCCTTCCGAGTATATGCTGAACGGCCGGCCGGAGGGAGCTTCCGGCTCCATCGTAACCTGTTCCATTGAAGGAACGAGACCGATCCTGCTGGAAATCCAGGCACTGGTATGCAAGACCGGTTTCGGCCTGCCGCGAAGAACGGCGGCCGGAGCAGATCTGAACCGTGTAAACCTGCTGATGGCGGTATTGGAAAAACGTGCGGGGATCCCGCTGTCTTCCTGTGATGCTTATGTGAATATCGCAGGCGGTATCCGGATGAACGAACCGGCCATTGATCTCGGCATCATTCTTGCCATTGTGTCCAGTTATCGGGAACTTGCCATCTCAGATAAGACCATCTGTTTTGGCGAGGTGGGACTCAGCGGCGAGGTACGTGCCGTCAATATGGCGAAACAGCGGGTGCAGGAGGCGAAAAAACTCGGCTTTGAGACCTGTATCCTGCCGAAAGTGTCTCTGACAGACGAAGTCCGCACCGATGGTATCCGCCTGATCGGAGTGTCAAACGTGCGGGAAGCAATATCCTGTATAAATGAAAGTGTAAGTAAATAGAGAAAACGCGGCATCCTGTCTCAGAAAGCGATTAAATAAGCGACTGCGACAAGGTGCCGCGTTTGCGATTTATATATATCCCCACAATTTTTGCCACAACATCAAAAAAGTACATAAAGAATACATATCGGTATGTTACAATAAATGCAGCGAAAGATAGAGAGCATTGGGGGAGTGAACATGAACAGGATTTTACTGGCGGAGGACAACGACAACCTGCGGGAACTGATCACAGATTTTCTGTCGGAGCATGGATTTGAAGTAGACGCGGCTGCGGACGGGGAAGAAGCCTGGGAGGCAGTACAGACAAAAAGCTATCAGCTGATTTTGCTGGATGTCATGATGCCGGGAATGGATGGATTTACTCTTTGCAGAAAAATCAGGGAACGGGAATCGGTACCGGTGCTGTTTCTAACTGCCCGTGTACTGGAAGAAGATCAGCTACGGGGATACGAACTCGGTGCAGACGATTACATACTAAAACCGTTTTCACTACGGGTGCTTCTGGCAAAATGCCAGGCGGTGCTGGAGCGGTATCAGCATGGAAGAAAGAAGCCCGGACAGCAGAGCGGTATCTGGAAAAATGAGGAACGGCAGCAGTTTTTCTGTGACGGAAAATCGGTGGAACTGCAGTCACTGGATTACCGGCTGTTATCGTACTTTTTTCAGAATCCCAATCGGATCCTGACCAGGGAACAGATCATTCTGAAACTCTGGGGATACGAATATGCAGGGAATGACCGGGCGGTGGACACCCATGTGAAAAATGTGAGAAAAGCGCTGGGAGAGTATGGAAGCTGTATCCGGACAATCGTAAAAAAAGGATATATTTTTGAACCATCAGCAATGGAATGGACAGATGTCACAGAACAGGATATTCCGTGACAGATACAGCAGAAACAGGCACAGAAAACAGGGACAAAAGAAATGTGGGGGATGTATATGAAGAAAATGAAACAATTATGGAAGCAGCGGAAAATGATCTGGAGAGAATACCGGACAGCATTTCTCATAGAAATTATATTTCTGTGCGTGGCACTTGCGGCGACGGGGATTCTGATCCGGATGTCAGAAAGAAACTGGGAAACGAAACTGGAACTGATGACCAAAAATGTGCAGAGTCTGATCCAGAGTAATCTGGACACAAAAAAAGTAAAAAGTGCCAGTGAACTGAAGAATAATGTTTATATAGGATTGCGGGATATTATGCCTGACACAAAAAATCGGGAATGGAACAGTAAATTCGGACTGCATCTGGAATTCCTGGATGAATCAGGAAATGCGAAGTATGAACTGGCAGATTCAGAAGTGGGCTGCATCTGGACCACATACGATGAAGAAAATACGGCATTGGAGAAGACATGGATCTCGCTGACGGATCGTTTTAAAGAGTGGGATAATGGTGCCATGCAGGAATTCGAACAGTTTTACCGGGAGCAGGACGGACATGTGAGAATCCAGAAACTCAAAGGATATTACAACGGAAATGTGTTTAACGTCAGGGAAGTGCAGTTTCAGGGAACCATTCATGAGGATGAGACACTGGAACTTCGGACAAACAGCGCAGGTGATCTTTCTTTTAAAAACCCGGTATATCGGGTGGCAAATCTGGCAGATGTTTCAGATGAAGAACTGGATAGCGATGTGACGCTGGAGCAGGGCGGAATGGAACTGTTTGCCTTTCTGCCATCGCCTATCGTACAGGCTACGCTGGTGAATCATCCCAACAAACGGCAGGCTTATGCAGAAGGAACCATCAGCGGATACAATCTGGCTTCTTATCAGATCGGAATGTATGCAGATACCTTTTACCTGGCGACACATGATGGCAATCTGAAGAACTTTACGATTCCAATCTGGCTCATCGGACAGGGAGCGGCGGCATTTCTGATCATTGTATATCTGTATCTTCAGAAAAAACGAAAGGAGCTGGCCAGTTTAAGGAATACGTTTATCAATGCAATGGCACATGAAATGAAGACACCGGCAGCGGTGATCAAAAACAGTGCGGAATGTCTGGAAGAAGGGATCCGGCCGGAGAAACAGAGCAGTTATATCAAAATGATCCAGACAGAGGCGGATCATATGAACGATCTGCTGATGTCCATGCTGACTT
>JALESO010000073.1 GCA_022781925.1 Lachnospiraceae bacterium | reverse complement strand
ACTCGGAATTTTTTGATTTTGATGTTGTTATACGCACAATAATCACCTCTGCCACTATTATACAATATATCACTAAATATTACTATATATTAAAAATAAAAATTTGACAAAAAAGTAAGCCTGTTTCAAGGCTTTGCAGTACTTTTTGGGATTTCAATGTGTCAAACTCCCGTATCATAAGGCAGAGGTCCTGGACAGGAAAGCAGCAGACATATAGAAACAAAAAAGTGACAGAATAATAAGATAAAGTCAGCACAGGCTTTATCTTTTTTTGCCCTTATTTTGGGAGGGGCAGGAGAACTGTTACTTTTCTTATGAAATAAAAAGTGATATACTATGATAGATAATGCCTTTTGATAGATCAGAAGGCAGGGAAATATAATTAAAAGGAGTACATTGTTAATGGGACAGAAAACAAAAGATAGCTTTTTTACCAAGGATCCGACGTTTTACCGGACCCTGTTTCCGCTTTTGATTACCGTTGCATTACAGAATATAGTGGCGTACAGCGTGAATATGGCAGATAATATCATGCTTGGAAGTTACAGCCAGAGTGCATTATCAGGAGCGGCAACCGTAAACCAGATCTTTTTTATGGTACAGCAGATCACCCTTGGAATCGGTGAGGGATTCGTCGTGCTGGGTGCCCAATACTGGGGACAGAAGCGGATGCAGCCGATCCGCAAGCTGACAGGTATCGCGTTAAAGCTTGGTCTGATCTGCGGAATCGTTACCATACTGATCTGTACATTTATTCCTCATCTGGTAATCTCTATTTTTACCAATGATGCGGAAATTATCGCAGAGGGCGTGGCTTACCTTGGCATCATCAAGTATACATTCCTGCTGTTTATCATCACAAACGTGCTGATGGCAGCATTGCGCTGTGTGGAAACCGTAAAGATTTCTTTCTACATATCCATTGTGTCACTGATCGTCAATGTGGGAATCAACTATGTGCTGATCTTCGGACGGTTCGGCGCACCGGAACTGGGAATCCGTGGTGCAGCGATCGGAACATTGGTGGCACGTATTGTGGAACTTGGAATCGTAGTTGTATACATGCTGAAAATCGACAAAAAGCTGAAGCTGTTCAGTGAGAATTTTATGAAATTCGATGCAGCACTCCGGAAGGATTATACCAAGGTTGAGGTTCCGGTTATGCTCTCACAGGTATTGTGGGCAGTTTCCGTACCGTTCCAGACGGCGATCCTGGGACATCTTTCTTCCGATGCCATTGCAGCAAACTCTGTGGCAACGACATTTTATCAGTATCTGAAAGTGATCGTGCTTGCGATGTCGTCTTCCTCTGCGGTTATGATGGGAGCTTCCGTAGGCCGTGGCGATATGAAACGGGTCAAATCCGATGCGCGCACGCTGGTTGTCATTGATGTACTGATCGGTGTTGTACTTGGTGTGGCACTGTTTTTATTGAGAAAACCACTGCTGACACTGTACAATATGAATGATACCGCAATGGTAATGGCTGATCAGCTGATCATTGTCATGAGTTTTATCATGGTGGGTATGTCCTATCAGATGCCGGTCAGCATGGGAATCATCCGTGGCGGTGGAGATGCCAAGTTTTCCATGGTCATGAATATGATCAGTACCTGGGCCATCGTTATCCCGTTATCCTTTATGAGTGCGTTCTGGTGGCACTGGTCCGTGGTAGGTGTTGTTATCATGATCCAGTCCGATCAGGTATTCAAGGGTCTGCCGACCTTTATCCGCTTCCGCAGTTACAAGTGGGTGAAGAAGCTGACCCGTGAGGATGCGTAAGAAAATCGCGGAATATATTCACAATTAATTAAGAACTATTTGTTAATAGATATGGTACAATGAGTGCAAATCCCCGAAAGGAGTTTATCTATGGCAACAAAAAAGAAGAAAGTACGTTCACATGTCAAGCGTGTGAAATTACAGCAAAAGAAAAATCCTGTTTCGCAGGAAAAATATGAAAAACGATTAAAAGTGGCCCGCAGAAAAGACTTTTTCCGCAGACTGCGCAATGTTCTGATCGTGCTGGCAATCGCATTTCTCGCTTTGTTTGCGGCTGGCAATATGATGTTGAAAAAAGCTACCGGACAGACGCTGATCGGTTGTATGCGGGAAGCAAAAGAACTGGTGGACAGCAGTACACCGGAGACGTTCCGGCTGGCACAGACATCATACATATACAGTGACGACGGTACGCAGCTGGCGGCACTGGCAGAGTCTGAGGATGCCACTTATCTGAGTTATGATGATATTCCGGCAGATGTGGTCAATGCCTTTGTGGCGGTGGAAGACCGTACTTTCTGGAACAACAGTGGTGTGGATCTCAAAGGAATCCTGCGTGTCTGCGTCAATTATGTGAAATCAAGAGGCCAGGTGGCAGAGGGCGCAAGTACCATTACCCAGCAGCTGGCGAGAGGAACGTTCCTGTCCAATGAAAAGACGCTGTCGCGTAAGATCAAGGAAATCTTCATTGCACGGCAGCTGACAAAGAAATATACCAAAGAACAGATCATGGAGTTTTATTGCAACAGCTGTTGTTTTGCAAACGGTATCTATGGTGTGGAAGATGCGTCACAGAAATATTTCGGAAAATCCGTCAGTGATCTGTCGCTTTCCGAAACCGCTTATCTCTGTGCCATTCCGAACCGGCCGGAGTATTACAATCCGCTGAAGAACAGTGAGAATGCGATCTCACGACGCGATAAGATCCTGCAGGATATGTATGAGTGTGGTTATATTACCAAAGATGCAGGAGATGCGGCACTGGCAGAGAATATCACAGTGGCAGAAGTCAGCGACGAAGAAGATACTTTCTACAATTATGAAGTAACGTATGCCATCAACTGTGCGGTCCGTTATCTGATGAAACAGGATGGATTTGAGTTCAAATCTCATTTTGAGGATGATGCAGATTATGATACCTACAATGCGTATTATGATGAGGCTTACAAACAGGCAAAACATAAACTGTATACCGGTGGTTATAAAGTGACCACCACCATGAATCTGAAAGCACAGAAGACTCTGCAGAAGATTTTTGATAAACAGCTGGCTTTCAACACGGACGTGGATCCGGATACCGGTATCTATCAGTTCCAGGGAGGAATGACTGTCATTGACAATGAGACCGGCAAGGTCGTTGCGATGATCGGCGGACGTTCTCAGGATGAACTTCAGAAAACGTATTCCCTGAACCGTGGATTCCAGAGTTTCAAGCAGCCGGGAAGTTCCATCAAGCCGCTGGTTATCTATACACCGGCGCTGGAGGAAGGATACGATGCCAATTCCACACTGACAGAGATCGATGTGGAGACAGCTAAGAAGAGCACTTCTGAGAAAATCAGCAAAATGGGTGGTCAGAAAATGAGTCTCCGCTATGCAGTGGAAGACAGTAAAAACGGATGTGCATATTCTCTGTACAATATCATTACACCGAAAGTCGGACTTTCCTATATTGAGGATATGAATTTCTCCAAGATCGTGCAGCAGGATTACACGCTGAGTTCCGGTCTTGGTGGCCTGCATTATGGTACGAATACAGTGGAAATGGCAAATGCATATTCCACACTGGAAAATCATGGTGAGTATCGGCAGGCAGACTGTATTTCCTCTATTCTGGATGCAAGTGGCAACGAGATCTATGAGGAGCCGGAGAGCAAAACAGTATACACACGTTCTGCAGCGGATCAGATGACAGATATTCTGGAAGGTGTATTGAATTCCAGTGCAGGTACCGCAAGAAGACTGAAATGGAGCAGTTCCTCGGATGTGGCTGCAGCTGCAAAGACCGGTACGACAAATGACAATAAAGTAGCATGGTTCTGCGGATATACACCGTACTATTCCATTGCAGTATGGGTGGGCTACGATTATCCGAAATATGTAAAAGATCTGTGGGGCAATACTTACCCGGCATATATCTGGAAAGATGCGATGCTGTATATGATCGACGGCAAAGATGCAAAGGATTTTGATCTGGAAGGAAAGAAATCTTCCGGCAGCAAAAATGTCATTTCCAACGATGATGACAGCAGCGCACCAGCAGAAAATACAGATACATCCACGACAAATCCGGATGATGCGCAGAATACAGACAGTACGAATCAGACCGGAGATGGAGAGAACAGTACAGACAACACGGATTCTACCATTGACGGAAATGTGCCGCAGGGAACCGAGGACATTTCCGGTGGAACGATCTCTGATTCGAATAAGTCAGATTCTTCCGGAACCGGTTCTGAAAGCTCCGGTACAGGAGGAGAAAATTCCGGGGAATCCGGTACGGCACAATAATTGTTTGGTGCAGACGTCCGTAGTGGATTGAGATAATCTACTGCGGACTTTTTATTTGCTAGGAAAGGAAAATCAGCATGGATATTTATCAGGTAAAAAAAGTAACGGCACCGGTAAACTGGGAGACCGATGTACCGGGATCAAAGAGTATTACAAACCGCGCACTGCTTCTGGCAGCACTCTGCCGGGAGCGGGTACGGCTGCAGGGCGTTCTGTTCAGTGACGATTCCAGACATTTTTTGAGTTCCCTGCAGTCTCTGGGATATGACGTGCAGATCGATGAACCAGCCTGCGTTGTGGAAGTAGAAGGGCATGGCGGCAGTCTGCCGGTGCCTTTCGGAGAGATTCATGTGGGAAGCGCCGGAACAGCGGCACGGTTTCTGACCGCAATGCTGGGTGTGGCAGAAGGGACGTTTGTGATACAGGCTTCCGAGCAGATGAAAAAGCGTCCGATGAAGCCGTTGTTTGAAGCTTTGCTTTCTCTTGGGGCTACTGTGGAATGGTTGGGCGAAATCTGGCATCTGCCGGTGCGTATCACCGGAGCCGGAGCGCATATCAAAAGCCTGTCAGAGCAGGCAGTGCTGGATCTGGATATCAGCGAGAGTACACAGTTCCTGAGTGCATTTCTGCTGATCGCACCGCTGTTTCCACACGGGCTCAGAATCCATATCACCAGCAAGAAAACAGATGGTTCCTATATCCGTATCACACGCAGAATGATGGAAGAATTTGGCGTGGAAGCAGTATTCGACGGCTGTGATTATATCGTACAGGCTGCAGACGGCTATCAGTGTTCCGTGTATCAGATCGAGCCGGATGTATCCGGGGCATGTTATTTCTATGCGGCGGCGGCAATGACCGGCGGCACGGCGAAAGTGCATCATGTACACTGGAACAGTATGCAGGGAGATATGAAATTTATGAAACTGCTGGAGCAGATGGGGTGCAGCCTGACAGAAGAATCAGATGGTATCCGTCTCACAGGCCCATCCGAAGGACTGCATGGCATAGAGAGCGATATGAATGATTTTTCCGATCAGGCATTGACCCTGGCGGCTATCGCACCGTATGCGTCTTCTGAGGTAAAGATCACCCATATCGGACATATCCGTGGACAGGAATGTGACCGCCTGCATGCCATCGTAACCAATTTAAAACATGCGGGAATTGCCTGTGAAGAAGGGGAAGACTGGGTGTGCATTCATCCAGGAAAACCACAGCCCTGCCAGATCGAGACATTTGACGATCACCGGGTCGCTATGGCATTTACCGTTATGGGACTGGGCTGTGACGGTATCGAGATCCTGAATCCGGGATGCTGCAGGAAAACGTTTGAAAATTACTATGAGGTCCTGGATAGCTTGTTAAAACATTGACAGAAACTGGGAAAGGGTGTACAATTCAAAACGTTATAGAAAGAAATAGTTCTAAAACCAAGTCTTCTATGCGTTTGACTGAAAGAAAGATAATGCGTGGAAGAAAATCTCAGAGGAGGAAATGAATTATGGCAAGAAAAAAGACATCCAGTGTACATACAGCAAAGACAACAAATACAGCAGCTCAGAAAGTTGAGTCAGCAAAAGCTGTCGTAGAAAAAGCAGTAGAGGAAAAAGCTGTAGAAGTAAAAGAAGTAGTAAAAGAGACTGCAGAGAAAGCAGAAGCAGCTGCAAAAGAGACCGTTGAAAAAGCAGCAGAGAAGGCTGCTGAAACCGTGGCAGAAGTAAAAGAGGCTGCAAAAGAGACAGCAGAGAAAGCAACAGAAGCAGCAAAAGAAACTGCTGAGACAGCAAAGACAACTGCAAAGAAGACAGCAGCAAAAGCAAAAACAGCTACCACTAAAAAAGCTGCAGCAGCAAAGAAAACAGTAAAAGAGAAAGCGGATGCTGTAAAGACAGAGACAAAGAGAAAAGTAACAAGAAAGCCAACTAAGAAAATTGTATTACAGTATTATGGTGATGAATATGATGAGGCTGAATTAACAGAGCGTGCAATCGCACAGTTCAACTCCGTAGAAGGCAGTGTGACAGTAAAAACCATCACATTATATCTGAAACCGGAAGATCACGCAGCTTACTATGTCATCAATGATCAGTATACTGGCCGTGTAGACTTTTAAGGTCTAGTTTCGGGTAATTGTGTGGTTTAAAGTATAGGTTATGAAAATAGGGACTCTGCGATTTTGTCTTGTCCGCTAACAATCGCTGGACAAGAAAAAATAGCCAGAGTCCCTTTATTTCGGTCGTGATTTAAAACCACACTGCTTACCCTTACGTCATGCCGCGCATGCATACAATATTGTATAAAAAATAGATGTTATGTTGCATGCGCAGATCAACAAATGTATGCGTAGCTTATGCTGACGCACCAGGTTTCTTACGTCCCTTACATGTGTTTACCTGGAACTGATATAGCTTCTTGCAAAAGTGCTGATCTGCGCGTGCGGAATATGATTCAGGATTGATATGCACGCGCGACATAACGGTGCAAGTCGTGCGTCATTACTGACGTTATCAGGGGAGATTGCTACGCAGTGTAAAGCAGCGTGAATAGCACGATTTTCACAACGTAAATAAAAAATCAGAGAAAATTTCCTCGATGAGCGATTAAGTGAACGACTGCGTTTCACAAGGTTTTGCGCAAGTGGGAACGCCCTCTTTTTCAGGCGTGGGAACGAGCGCGATGAAACCGTAGTGAAACAAAGGTAGTGAACGTCTAGCGAGAAGAGGAAATTTTCTCTGATTTTTTCTTATATATTAAATTTTAAGCCACTTAAGTCACCCTAATCCTGGCCTTGTTTGATTTCACCACGCTCGCAGCGATTTCCCCAGGAATCAATGAGTTCACCATCGCGGTAAACGCAGATGACTTCACAGTGGTTCGGGCAGTTCGGACAAACGACTTCGCGGGTTACGAATTCCATCTCTGCCACATCGAAGCTGAAAGGTTTCTCGATTCCGCAACCCAGTGCAAGGATTGCAGCTCCGTAGCAGCCCATCAGATGGCCATTATCATCCACGATGATTTCTTCTCCAAGGGAGTCTGCAAAGGCTTTTACAACACCCTCATTTTTACTTACACCACCCTGAAATACGATCGGAGGAAGGATTTTTTTGCCTTTTCCGATATTGTTTAAATAGTTATTTGCTACGGCATTACACAGGCCGGCAATGATATCTTCTTTTTTATGTCCCATCTGGATTTTGTGCACCAGATCGGACTCTGCGAATACGGTACAGCGGGCGGCGATTGGTGTCGGGTTTTTACTGCCCAGGGCGATCTTGCCGAATTCCTCTACTTCCACGCCGAGACGACGGGCCTGGCTGGATAGGAAGGAACCGGTTCCGGCTGCACAGAGAGTGTTCATGGCGTAGTCAACGGCAACACCGTTTTCCACACAGATGATCTTGGAGTCCTGTCCGCCGATCTCAAGGATGGTGCGGACATCCGGATGCAGGGTAGTAGTTCCGACTGCGTGTGCGGTGATCTCATTTTTTACGATACTGGCATTGCACATGGCGCCGACCAGTTTACGGGCGCTTCCGGTGGTTCCGGCAGCAACGACCTGATATTCATTTTGATCAATTTTTTCTCCAAGGGCAGCGATAACCTTTTTGGCAGCGCCCATGGGATTTCCTTCGGTCCAGAGATAGATTCCGGCGAGGATATTTTTTCCTTCATCTATAATGACACCTTTGGTGGAAATAGATCCGATGTCAATTCCTAAATATGCTTTTTTCAAGATTCTGTTACTTCCTTTCTCATGGCGATCATATCATAAAATGCTTCCAGTCGGGTCTCGATACCGGTATCACTGGTCTGGGTGTCGTAGTTTAAGTACAGCACCGGGATCTTGTAATCGGAGCTGATGTTGTGCAGTACAGGAACGGCATCCATCTCCGGTGTACATCCGAAGGATTTTACATGAACCAGTCCGTCAAAGCCTTTTTCGGCATAATGCTCTGCCAGGGCGATGGTGGAGATACTGGAGCTTCCCATGTCAAATTTGGTATATTTGCTGGAAAGCTTTTTCTGGATATTGACCCAGAGGGAAGATGGAAATTTGTACAGGTCGTAGGTGAGGTAGCCTTTTAATTTCTTCAGGGTACCTTCATCCGGGCAGAGCAGCACACTGTTGGAGAGGTTCATCCAGCGATGCACTTCTGCGCCCATCTGCGCGATTTTTTTCTCAATCTCATGGTTGGAATAAGGATCCATAATGGTAAAATATTCGCCCACCACACCGACACGCAGCGGATGCTCCGGTTTGTTTTTCGGAATGGCATCAAAGTCTGCGATGGTCTTTTTGTAGATGCGGTTGACATCCTTTAATCCTTTTGCCTTGCGAAGCTGTGCAAGGAAGCGGTTGTATACTTTATCATAAGAGCCTTTTTCAATTTCAAAGCCCATGTTCTGGCGGTAGTTGTCCTCCACTTTGTCAATGACTGTGATCATTCTGGCAGTGGCAGGCAGAGCCTTTGCCATCTGGAGCAGAGAGGCATTCGGGGCAAACTGTTTCATGCCCTTTAACATACCGATGAGATTTTTATAACGGAACAGGGTCAGATTGAACATTTCAAAATCATATCCCATATCTTTTAAAATCTGTTCGTGAAGCTCGCCATAATAGCCCAGACGGCAGGTACCGCCGGTCTGGATCAGAACGTTGGCGCCCTGCTCTAAGGCTTCGATATAACAGCCCATCATACATTTGAAAGGTGCACAGACAAAGTCCGGGCTGTATTTTGCACCGAGTTCAATGGTTCGTTTTGTCATGGCAGGCGGAGCCAGATATTCCAGATGCAGTCCGTTATTTACAAAATACTGGATCGGAATGTCATAGTTTCCAAGCTGCGGGTAACAGAGTTTGTATTTCTTTTCCGGCATTATAGGCGTGCCTCCTTTCGGAAACGGATAATATCAATAAAACTTTCCAGACGGGTCTCGATACCGGCGTTTCCATCCTGGCTGTCCAGCAGCAGGTTCAGGATCGGGCGGTCTTTGATCCGGCGGATGATCATCTCGTTGACCATGGAGTCCGGGCCGCAAGGGAATGCGGTGAGCAGGATGATACCGTCCACATCGTTGTGGTACTTGGAGATGGAGCCGAGAATCTCACGGCTCATGATCCACGGTACGGACTTGCAGATGTTCAGGGAATCTTCCTGCGCCTGTTTCAGATCTACGGCATCGGAACAGATCGGAACGGCATCCAGCTGATCGATCCCTTTCAGGATCGGTTTGCCGATGTATTCGTCATAGAGGTTGTAGCTGTGTCCGACCACAAGGATCTTGATGCGGTCATCGTGAAGCTTTGCTTCCTCCTCTGCAATGTGTGCCTTCTGCCCAGCCTGCCATGCCTGATACGCTTTCTGGTAAGCTTCTCTTGCTTTTGATTCTGAGGCTCCCAGGGAAACACCGAGCATGACGTAAGCCTGCTCCTCCGGACATTTCTGCTGAAGGTCCACGTTGCAGGTCACAAAGTCGATGTCATGATCCCGGAACGTGTTGGCGGCCATGTCGTACAGTGCTTCGAAGCGGGAGCACATGACACCGTCTTTTCCGTAATTTGCGATACGCGGAACAAAGACGGCATCACATTTTCCTTCCAGTGCGGACACATGGCCGAAGAATAATTTGCTGGAGAGACAGTTTTCGTCGATGGCGTAGTGACTGCCTGCATCCATAAGTGTTTTGTTTGTATGTGGGCTGATCACTGCCTCGATACCGAGTTCCCGGAAAAATGTATTCCAGAGAACATGGTAACGGTAGTAGAGCAAAGCCCGTGGTATTCCGATTTTCATATTTTTATATACATCCATTCTTTTTAAAATAATTCAGGTAAGCGCCAAAAAGCTTTTCATCCACCGGCGGGCAGCTGATACCGGACTGGTTCAGCAGTACATTTGCCTTTGTGCAGTCATAGACTGTGTCTTTGCCGACAAAGTGGCGCAGTACCCCCGGATTGGCATCGGTGCCGCTCTCGAACAGACATGCCAGCAACGTCAGGGCATTTTCCGATGCACTAGCCTGCTTCAGCTTGCTTTTCCATGCACCGAAGGAAATGTAGCGCACCGGGTAACCGTTGGCACGGATATAGGATACGGCCTTCTTCACCGGAACCGGCTCCGGATTTACCAGGTTGAATGCCTGGTCCATGGCTTCCGGTTTGCGGGAAATACAGCAGATGGCGTCTGCCACGAAGTCTACCGGTGTCATATGCATACAGTAGCTTGTGCGCGGGATCGCCTGCATCTGAATGGTTCCCACAATCATACGGCTGACCATATCATCCATTTCCCAGATACCGTTGGAGGCGCCTGTGATATCACCCGGACGGTAGATCACGGTGTGAAGTCCGCGTTTCTGTGCGATACCTACCAGTTTCTCAGACACCCATTTCGTCTCGGAATAAGCGAGAGAGAAGCCATGAGCGGTATTCAGCGGATCATTTTCATAGACCCGTCTGCCCTTATTGTTCGGGGTATCGTAAACACTGTACGAGGACACATAATGATAGTATTTCGGCTGTCCGGCGCAGGCAAGGCGCAGTGTCTCTACGGTGCCGTGAACGTTGGTCTCCTTGAGGAATTCATACGGGAAGACGAAGTTTAACAGGGCACCGTTGTGGTAGATGACCTGGATCTTTTCCGCAAGTTCCTGCCACAGTTCCTGGTCAAGTCCGAACTTTTCTGTGGAGAGATCGCCGATCACCGGATGCAGAAATGCACGGTATTCTTCCTTCCAGCACTCGTAATGTTTCATGTTTTTCACCAGACGTTCCAGACCTGCCTCTTCGGAATCCGCACGCACCAGACAGTACAGATTCAGTCCGTCCTTCGGATACTGGGTCAGGATCGCACGGATCAGCTGTGCCCCCAGAAATCCGGTGGCACCGGTCAGCAGGATATTTCTGCAGTCCTGCGGAGCTGTCTCATAGGAGCCCGTCGGTGAAATGGACGGATCCAGCTGACATTCCTGTTCCAGATCGACGGCTTTTGAGGTGCCTTTGCTGCCGGTCAGTACACGGCGGACGTAGTTGGCAACACCGGAGACGGAGGAATCCAGCAGAACTTCCCGCAGATCCAGTTTGACATGGAACCGTTCTTCGATTTTGTTCACCAGTTCAAATCCCATCAGGGAATCTCCGCCCAGTTCCAGGAAAGAGTCTGTGAGATTATACTGTTCAATATTCAATACCTTTTCAAAAACAGATTTTACCTGAAGCAGGATTTCATCCGCCTTATCAATGGATTTGTCGATGATCGTTGTCTCGCCGCTGCCGGTGCGGTAGGCATGGCTGCTGTGCAGGATCTTCAGCTTGCCCTGCTGATATAGTTCACGGGCTTTGAGCATCTGCAATTTGCTGTTGTCTGTCCGTGGGATCGCCCCTCTTGGCACAAATATAATATCATAGAAAGAAAATCCAAATCGTTCAGATACGGCAGCATTGATCTGGCTGACCCGTTTCGGGAAATCTTCTTCCGGTTTGGATTCCACCACAGCGATGATACGTTCTTTGTCCCCGTCGTTTGTGGAGAAAAATCCGAAGGCTGTGCTGGCAAGTACCGGTACTTTCTGCATGATCAGTGCCTGGAGGTCATTTGGAAAGATGTTGTGTCCGTTGATGATCAGCATTTCCTTGATACGGCCGGTGATGTAAAGGTGGCCTTCATATAAAAATCCAAGGTCGCCGGTTTTGTAGAAGTTGCGGTCATAGCCTTCCAGGCGCACGCGGAAGTTTGCATTTTCCTTCAGGTTGCCCCAGTAGCCGTTTGCCACACTGTCGCCGGAGATAAAGATCTCTCCGATATGCAGATCCGGATACGGTTTCTTCGTCTTCGGATTGGCGATGACTACGGTGAGGTCTTTGACCGGTTTTCCGACACTGACGATCTCTTTGATCTGCTGGCCTTCTTTTGCTTCCGTTACCGGAATCGCACGGTGCTTCTGATAGGCTTCATAGTCAAGCTTTAATGTGCGGTAATCCTGGCTGGCAAAGGTCGCCAGACAGACATTTTCGGCAAGTCCATAGCCAGGAGCCATGGCATTTGGTGAAAGCTGGAACATCTCGGAGAATTTCTCAACGGTTTTTGCACTGATAAATTCGGAGCCGTTCATAAAGTGTGTGACCTGGGTCAGCGGGTATTTGGCCGCTTCTTCCGGCGTAAAAATACGGGTACATGCATCAAATGCAGAACCCGGGCCGACAGTCAAGGTCAGGTTGAAGTCATGCAGCATCTTCACCCAGAGTTTTGGATTCTCCAGGAACTGCATGGTGGATAAAAAGTATGCACAGGCATCTGTGGTGCAGATCGGCATACAGATGGTAACCACCAGTCCCAGGTTGTGGAAAAACGGAACCCAGGTACCCAGTGTACCGTGATTGAAGTCATAGCATGCCTGACACTGTTCCAGATTTTTCATCAGAGCTTTCCAGGTGACGCGCACGCCCCTTGGTGCACTGGTGGAACCGGAAGTGTATTGCAGGTAAACCAGACGGTTTTCGGTGGCATCTACGATGACATCTTTTCGCTTATAAGGTGTCAGACGGTCTGTGTAGATGCGTTTCAGCCGGATGACACTGGTAAATGCCTCGCGGATCAGACGTCCGGTAAGGCTGACACCGGATTTCTGCTCCAGTGCATAATTGGAGATCAGTGCTTTCGGCTGGCAGGATTTCAATACGGAGATGAACCTTGCAATCTTGCCCTCATCCAGAGGCGGCGGGATGACGGTGAAAGTGACACCTGCCATCATACAGCCCAGGATCGCATAGGTTGTACCGTAGTCCTGCATACTGAAGATAACTGTCCGGTCGCCGGGACGCAGTCCTTTTTTGCGGAGTGCATAGGCAATCTCCAGAGATTTATGATAGAGGGAGCGCATGGTGATGTCCTGCATCTCCCAGTCGCCGTTTTTGTATTCCAGAAAACGGTAGATGACACGTTCCGGAGACTTTTCGGTCTGAGCGGAAAGAATGTCAATGAGTGAGGTTATTTTGTTCATAATAGATTTTTTTCTCCTCTGTCTTTTCTGATCTATCTATACAGAAACTCTTACTTATTAATAATAGTTCATTCCACTATGGTTCGCAAGTTAAATAAATATAAAATCAAATTCCCTGTGACGGCTTGAATTTTGGAGTGAAGTTTCTTATACTGAAATCAGTAAAGTCAGACAGGGCAGAAACAGGTTGTTCCGGGCTGAGAGGATGGTTCTGTTTCTGAAAAAATTGTAAAATCAGCGCTGACACAGGAGGTATTGCGATGAAAGACGGCAACTGTATTTTTTGTAAACTGGCAAACAAAGATATTCCGACAAATATCATCTATGAAGATGAGAAATTTACGGTGATCCTGGATGCAAGTCCGGCCACAAAGGGTCACGCACTGATCCTGCCGAAGAATCATGCGGCAAATATTTATGAGCTTCCGGATGAGGATGCAGCAGATATTTTCGTTCTGGCAAAAAAACTTGCCACAAAGATGACAGAGATCTTACACTGCGACGGATTTAATATCGTGCAGAACAATGGAGAAGTGGCTGGTCAGACGGTATTCCATTTCCATATGCATCTGATCCCGCGTTACAAAAATGATGGGAATGAGGAAAAACTCTGCTGGAACCATGCGGATCTGTCTGCAGAAGAGATTGCGGAAATCTGCAAGACACTGGATATGAGAAATTAAGAACGTATCTGCAATAAGGTGCGGAATGTATCCTGTAAAATCAAGAGGATATATAATAAGAAGTAACTGTTCAATGAAAGTAAAAAGGCGTGTCACTTTGCTGTGACGCGCCTTCTCTTCATTTGATAGGAAATTATGAAATTACATTGAATATGTCAGCTTACGCTGACCAGAATCACGCACCAAGTCTCACATGAGTTCGACTTGAAGCTGAGCATGTATATAAAATATACAAAAGCATATTTTCTGCTTATGTACAGTGCACAGATCAGTGTTTTCTCAGCTTCTCGATCAGGTCGGTAATGGTTGTCACCGCATCCATCTGATCGCTGCTCTCCATGGCATGGATATAATCTGCTCGTTTGTCCCATACGGTATGAATCGCTTCACTCAGTGTCTGGTCTGTCAGCGCTTCCTCCTCAATGACATAGCTGAATCCCTGTTTTTTGAAGGAATTTGCATTCAGGATCTGATCGCCGCGGCTCGCATTTTTGGACAGCGGAATCAGAATGTTCGGTTTGTGCAGCGCCAGAAGTTCACAGATGGAGTTGGCACCGGCACGGGAGATGACCAGCTCAGATACAGCGAAGAGATCAGCCAGCTCTGCGTTTGCATATTCATACTGGACGTAGCCTTCCGTATTGTGCAGTGTCGGATCCAGATTGCCTTTTCCACACAGGTGAATGACCTGATAGTTTTTCAGGATCTGCGGCAGCAGGCTGCGGACGGTATCGTTGATGATCTTGGAACCGGAACTTCCGCCGACTACCAGGATCACCGGTTTCTCCGGTGCCAGACAGGTGTATGTATAGGCACGCGCTTTGTCACCATGCAGCAGCTCCGCACGGATCGGGGAACCGGACAGTACGGCTTTGCCCTCCGGCAGATGCGGGATCGTCTCTGGGAAGTTGCAGCAGACTCTGCTGGCAGCCGGAATGGCGATACGGTTTGCCAGCCCCGGAGTAATGTCCGATTCGTGGATGATGGTAGGAATTTTCGCATGTTTGGCAGCGAGTACCACCGGAACACTGACGAAACCGCCTTTGGAGAAGACGATGTCCGGTTTTAATTTGCGCATTAGGGCACAGGCCTGAAAATATCCCTTCATTACTTTAAATGGGTCGGAAAAGTTCTTTGGATCGAAGTAGCGGCGTAATTTTCCGGAGGAAATACCGTAATACGGAATGTGCTGCTGTTCGATGAGTCCTTTTTCCATGCCCTCATAAGAACCGATATAAGAAATGTCGTATCCGAGTTCTTTCAGCCGCGGGAGCAGGGCAATATTCGGAGTAACATGTCCGGCTGTACCACCGCCGGTAAGAATGATTTTTTTCATAATGATTATCCTCACTATCAATCGTTTTCATTTTCTATTTTTCATGCCATGCGATACTTCGGAAGTAATCCGCATGACGGTAAAATTTTCTCCTTAAATATACACCTATTGCCATATTGAGACAAGCGTTTCTTTTTCCTCTGTATAAATCTCATTTTAATAGGAAGAAAGACGTCGAAACTTGCGGCGAAAACACTCTCTGACGGTCTTTTTTTATGTGTATGATTTTGTTACACTTGTTATGTATCAAAAATATCAAAATGTCATGAAAATGACAGGAGGGAGGCACCAGATGGAACAGATTCTGGACTTGGTGAAAGGTGTATACACACAGCATTTTTCCGAACTTTGCGTCATTATGCTGGGATGTATCATTGTACTTATGATCGTGAATTTACGGGCTGTGAGACGCTGCCGCAGACAGGTGAAGGAGGCTGAAAAACGGACGGAAGGAATGCTGAAAATGCTTTTCGGACAGAAGAGAAATACAGAACAGGGGAATGAGGACAGACGGCGGGAACGGACAGGCAGTGCAGAGCAGAAAAGAGGCAGAAAAGAGCCTTCCAGAGAGCAGGAAGAACTCTTCGGCAGCGTGATCCGGGAGATGTTTCCGTAATGCATATTTTTAATAATTACATGGAAAAAATCAGTGCAAAAAAATATGTGAAATGTAATGTAATAAAATATTAACAACAGATGAAAAGTCAATCCCAAAAAATACACAAAAAACAGCGGTTTTTTATGTGAAAACGGCTATTTTCGGTCTGAAAATGGTGAAAAAATCCACAAAAATCGGAATACAGGGTTGACATCCTGAAAAATGGTTGTTATAATGCGTGCAATGTTTATGTAACAATTCTGTAACAAAATTAAAGAAAATGAATAGAAATAAACAGAATCGTAATACTAAACAAAAAGCAATTATAAATATCAATCAAAGCAGATTCTCGAGAGCATTTGAGAGAGAATCTGGATCAGGAGGTCATATGAAATTTAGAAAGGTTATTGAAAGCGGAATCATTACAGCAGCGCTGGCAGTTTCATCCGTCACAACAGCCGTTTCTGCAAGTGCTGCTGAGGTGGATAATACAACGGGTGTGATCGGAAACGTATTAGACCGGGCAAGCCAGACAGCAAGCACAGGTATTCAGTCTGTCCAGATTACACATCAGAATGCACAGGCGGCAGCTGCAGCAGCGGCACAGGCAGCCGAGTGGGCGAACAAAATGCTGGTAACAGTTGATGAAAACAGTTCTTTGAATATACGAAAAGAAGCATCCCAGGATGCAGAAGTAGTCGGAAAGTTCTACCACGGTTCCGGTGCGGAAGTGCTGGAAGTTGGTGCTGAGTGGACAAAAGTAAAATCCGGCGATGTAGAAGGATATGTCAGCAACGCATACTGCGTGTTCGGTGAAGATGCCCGCGCATACGCAGAGGCAAACTGTGAGACACAGGCAACTGCAAATGCCGATGGAATCCGCGTGCGTGAATCATACAGCACAGACGCAAAGATCCTGGATGTGATCGATGCGGGAGAATCTTTGAAAGTAAATACAGATGCAGAGAGCGTAGACGGATGGGTATCCGTAGAATGCAACGGTGTGACTGCATATGTGGCAGCTGATTATGTGGAACTTGGTCTTGATATCGACGATGCAGTCAGCATGGAAGAAATCAGAGCGCGAGAAGCAGCAAAAGCACAGCAGGCAGCTGCAGCCGCAGCACAGAGCGGAAGCACAGGTTCCAAAGCATCTGCTTCTGAAGCAGTCAGCGCATCCGCAAGTGATACACAGCTTCTGGCAGCCATCATCCAGTGTGAGGCAGGCGGAGAGCCGTATGCAGGTCAGCTGGCAGTTGGCGCAGTCGTTATGAACCGTGTGAAGAGCGGATCTTTCCCGAACAGTATTTCCGGCGTTATCTACCAGAGTGGACAGTTCACTCCGGCAAGAAGCGGAAAACTTGCACGGGTATTAAGCAGTGGCAAGATCTCTTCCAGCTGCTATCAGGCAGCGGCAGAAGCGCTTGCAGGTGCAGACAATACCGGCGGAGCAAAATATTTCCATGCAGGAACAAGCGGATCCGGACTTGTGATCGGAAGCCAGATTTTTTACTAAAAGAAAATAGAAGCAGATTTGAGAGCGGGCAGCCTTACAGGGCTGCCCGTTTTTTTCGGATTATTATTGTAAAACAAGATAAAATATAGTATATTGGTGAAAAGCGAGGAAAAGGAGGGATTGACATGTTTGGTTTATCGGCATCAATGACCTGGCTGATTCTTCTGGTCATCTTTATTCTGATCGAGATAGCGACAGTCGGTTTGTTGACGATATGGTTTGCCGGAGGTTCGCTGGCAGCATTTTTTGTCAGTCTCACACAGGCAGGAGCCGGGATACAGATTGTCGTATTCCTGATCGTATCACTGGCACTGGTGTTGCTGATCCGGCCATTAGCTCAGAAAAAATTCAATTCCGGTCATATCCGCACGAATGCCCAGACACTGATCGGAGAAGAAGCGGTGGTGCTTGAGCCGATTGATAATCTTCAGTCGAAGGGGCGCGTGATGATCCACGGACAGGAATGGTCAGCGCGAAGTGTGGATGATAAGGAAAAGTTCGAAAAGGATGCGGTTGTTCTGGTTCAGAGCATCAGTGGGGTAAAGCTGATGGTGACACATCCGGCCGGACAGTAAAAGGAGGGCAATACAATGATTGCAATTATTATTCTCGTAGTTATTATTATCGTGATCCTGGCTTCCTGTATCAAGATCGTTCCGCAGGCAAATGCCTATGTAGTGGAGCGTCTGGGAGCATATCAGGGAACCTGGGAAGTAGGTATTCATTTTAAAATGCCGATTATTGACCGTGTGGCAAAAAGAGTCCTGTTAAAAGAACAGGTTGTAGACTTTGCACCACAGCCGGTGATCACAAAAGATAATGTTACCATGCGGATTGACACTGTCGTATTTTTCCAGATTACAGATCCGAAGCTGTTTTCCTATGGTGTGGAAAATCCGATCATGGCCATTGAAAATCTGACTGCAACTACACTGAGAAATATCATCGGTGATCTGGAGCTGGATGAGACACTGACTTCCAGAGAGACCATCAATACAAAGATGCGTGCATCCCTGGATATCGCGACAGATCCATGGGGTATCAAGGTAAACCGTGTCGAGCTGAAGAACATCATTCCGCCGCAGGCAATTCAGGATGCGATGGAGAAACAGATGAAGGCAGAGCGTGAGCGAAGAGAAGCGATCCTCCGTGCAGAAGGTGAGAAGAAATCCACGATCCTGGTGGCAGAAGGTAAGAAAGAATCTGCAATCCTGGATGCGGAAGCTGAGAAACAGGCAGCGATCCTCCGTGCAGAGGCAAAACGCGAGGCAACCGTCAAAGAGGCAGAAGGTCAGGCAGAAGCAATTCTGAAGATCCAGCAGGCAAATGCAGACGGTCTCCGTTTCCTGAAAGAAGCTTCTCCGGATGCGGCAGTGCTTCAGATCAAGAGTCTGGAAGCATTTGCGAAGGCTGCAGACGGCAAAGCAACAAAGATCATTATTCCGTCAGAGATTCAGGGTATGGCAGGACTTGCCAAATCTCTGGTAGAAGTAGCAGCAGATGTAAAAGAAAAGTAGAGATTCAGGTCGAAGAGATGAGACCTGTTGTGTAATGAAGAAGAAAACATGGGCTGCCGGAAGAAGGCGGCCCTGTTTTCGCTTGAATAGATTTAAGAGGACTTGGATCTGTTGAGAAGACTTCACTTCTGTAAATGTTGAATGATAAATACATAACATCAAAGAGATAGAGATAGAGAGGTAAAGAAGATGAACTTAAAAGGAAGAAACTTTCTGAAACTGTTAGATTTTACACCGGAGGAAATCACATATCTGATCGATCTGTCCGCAGAACTCAAGGAGAAAAAGAAAAAAGGCATCCGTCATGATGTGCTGGCAGGCAAAAATATTGCACTGATCTTTGAAAAAAACAGCACACGTACCCGCTGCTCTTTCGAAGTAGCTGCCTTTGATCTCGGCATGCACACCACATTCCTGGATCCGTCGGCATCCCAGATCGGCAAGAAAGAGAGCATCGCAGATACCGCCCGTGTACTGGGACGTATGTATGACGGTATCGAGTACCGTGGATTTGAGCAGGCGATCGTGGAAGACCTGGCAAAATATGCCGGAGTTCCAGTATGGAACGGTCTGACCAATGAGTTCCATCCGACACAGATGATCGCAGATATGCTGACCATCAAGGAACATTTTGGACATCTGAAAGGAATTAAACTTGCATATATGGGAGATGCCCGTTATAATATGGGAAATTCTCTGATGGTCGTATGCGCAAAACTCGGTATGCATTTTACTGCATGCACAAATAAAAAATATTTCCCGAATGAGGAACTGGTAGCTCAGTGCCGTGCCATCGCAGAGGAGACCGGAGCAACCATCACTCTGACAGAGGATGCCATGGAAGGAACCAAAGGCGCAGATGTCATCTACACAGATGTATGGGTATCCATGGGTGAGCCGGATGAAGTATGGGCAAGCCGTATCGCGGAGCTGACTCCGTATCAGGTAAATGCAAAATTAATGGAAAATGCAGGTCCGCAGGTGAAATTCATGCACTGTCTGCCGGCATTCCATGATTTAAACACAAAGATTGGAAAAGAGATTCATGACAAGTTCGGTCTGGACGCAATGGAAGTAACGGATGAAGTATTCGAGAGTCCGCAGTCCATCGTATTTGACGAGGCTGAGAACCGTATGCATACCATCAAAGCCGTGATGTATGCAACCCTTGGCGGCGAGGAAAACTAGGATCATCTCAGTCTGAGTTGATACTCCCACTTCTGCAAGTGGCGAGTAATAACAAATTTTTTCAGTGGGAGTTCAATCTCCGACTGAGATAAATGCTCCGCGAGGGCGCACATTGTCTGGGAGACAATGGTTTTGCGCCGACCGAAACGAAGTGTAGAGTGCAGTGATTCTGAGAAGAATATGTCAGCTTACGCTGACCAGAATCACGCACCAAGTCTCACATGCGTTCGACTTGAATAGGACAACAGACGACTTCAGGTACAGGAATATATTCCGGGTGTCCTTTGCGAAAAATCCCGAGGACATTTTTGAAATAATTAGGTGGAGAAAACTGTGAAAAAGAAAATTCTGGAACTTTTACAGAACTGCCCGGATTTTATCTCCGGACAGGAACTCAGTGAGCAGTTTGGTGTATCCCGCACAGCGGTCTGGAAAGCAATCCGGCAGCTGGAGGCGGAAGGATATGTCATTGAGGCTGTGCGAAACAAAGGATACCGTCTGACGGCGCAGCCGGATCTGCTCACGGAGGAAACGATTCAAAATCAGATACATACGGAATGGGCGGGACAGCAGCTCGTCGTATTTTCCGAGACGGATTCGACCAATGATCAGGCAAAGAAGCTGGCAGAAGAAGGCGCCGGGCAGGGACTTTTGGTGGTCAGTGACTGTCAGACTGCCGGAAAAGGCCGTCGTGGCCGTTCCTGGGACTCCAGATCCGGAGAAGGCATTTTTATGACGCTGCTTCTGAAGCCTGACATTGCACCGGGCAATGCTTCCATGCTGACGCTGGTCATGGCACTGGCAGTGCGTGCGGGGATCCAGCAGGTCACCGGCATTGACACACAGATCAAATGGCCGAATGACATTGTCTGTGACGGCAAAAAGGTGTGTGGCATCCTGACGGAGATGAGTGCGCAGATCGACTATATCAATTACATTGTCATCGGCGTGGGCATCAATGTCTCGAATGAAGTATTTCCGGAGGAAGTGGCGCAGACAGCCACATCCCTGTATCTGCTCACCGGGGTACCATGCAGCAGGGCAAAGCTGATCGCAGAGATTATGGCGCAGTTTGAAACCTATTATGCACAGTATCTTGAGACGCAGGATCTGTCCGGTCTGATGAAGGAATACAACAGCCATCTGGTGAACCGGGGCAGGAGTGTCCGGGTGCTTGATCCGAGAAGAGAATATACCGGAGTAGCCCAGGGCATCAACAAGGCGGGCGAACTGCTGGTACAGACAGAAGACGGGATCACACATGTGTCATCCGGGGAAGTGTCTGTGCGCGGCGTATACGGCTATGTATAACAATAAAAGGAGACACCATTATATATGAACCAGGAAGAAGTTGTGCTGTGTGGATCCAGCGCATATACAAAAAAATATTATCTGAATCCTGATTTTCAGAAATTACCGCAGGGGATTCAGGATGAACTGAAACTGATGTGTGTATTATACACCGAAGATGTGGGAGGCACACTGACGTTAAAATTTGATGAGGACGGAGATCTGGTCTTTGAGACCGCAGCTGATGAGGGCGATCTGCTGTATGATGAGATCGGCAGTGTCCTGAAGATGAAGCAGCTGCAGAACACAAAGCAGGAATTGTTGGAATCACTGGAAATGTATTATAAAGTAATGCATCAGCTGGATGCATAAAAACGGGTAATTGGAGGACAGGCAAATGCTTTTGACCGTAGATATAGGAAACACAAATATTACACTGGGTGTATTTGAAGGAAAAAAACTCCGTACAACATTTCGGATGACGACGATCCAGACACGTACCTCTGACGAATATGGTATGGTAATGTGCGAGCTGTTAGAGCACAATGATGTAAAAGTAGGCGAGATCAAGGATGTTATCGTGGCTTCCGTAGTACCGAATGTCATGCATTCACTGACCGGTGCCATCATCAAATATTTTCATACAAAACCGATCATCATCGAGGCAGGCGTAAAGACCGGGATCCGTGTGGCTTCCAAAAATCCGCGCCAGGTAGGCGCAGACCGTATCGTGGATGCGGCAGCCGTGTATGAACTGTATGGCGGACCGGCTATCGTTATCGATTACGGAACCGCTACCACCTTTGATCTGGTGGACGAGGACGGCACCTTTACCGCATGCGTGATCGCACCGGGTATCCGCACGTCCGCACAGGCGATGTGGAGCATGACTGCGAAACTGCCAGAGTTTGAGATCAAGAAACCGAAGAGCATTCTGGCACAGGATACCATCGCATGTATGCAGGCAGGGCTTGTATACGGACAGATCGGTCAGACGGAATATATCGTAAAACAGATGAAGAAAGAGTTTGGAAAGGGCGATATCAAAGTCGTTGCAACCGGCGGACTTGGCCGTATTATCGAGAAAGAGACGGATGTCATTGATATTTATGACCCGATGCTTACCCTGCAGGGCATGCGCCTGATTTTTGAAAAGCAGAAAAAGTAGGCAAAAGCAGGAAGATGTGCGGAAACAGTGCTGACAAGATGAGAAAATTTTCTCGGTTTTGTGCAGGACAGAACGCAGAATAGAAAACGGAAAGAGAACAGTATGAGTGAATTGAAAATAGGAAATGTAACCCTGGAGAACAATCTGATACTGGCACCCATGGCAGGCGTAACAGACCTGCCATTTCGTTTGTTATGCCGCAGACAGGGCGCCGGGCTTTTGTGTATGGAAATGGTCAGCGCAAAAGCGATTTATTATAAAAACAAAAACACCGAGCTGCTGATGGAGATCCATCCGGAGGAACATCCGGTGTCGCTGCAGCTCTTTGGATCGGATCCGGATATTCTGGCTGCCATGGCGGCACAGATCGAGGAACGTCCCTTTGAGATTCTGGATTTCAACATGGGCTGTCCGGTTCCGAAGGTCGTGAACAACCATGAGGGATCTGCACTGATGAAGGATCCGAAGCTGGTGGAGGAGATTCTGACAAAACTGGTAAAGGCCGTGAAAAAGCCGGTGACAGTCAAAATTCGGAAGGGCTTTGATGAGGAGCATGTCAATGCGGTGGAGATCGCAAAGATCGCAGAAAGCTGCGGGGTGGCGGCGATCGCTGTACATGGAAGAACGAGACAGCAGTATTATTCCGGCAAGGCAGACTGGGATATCATCCGTCAGGTAAAAGAAGCCGTGTCCATTCCGGTCATCGGAAACGGAGATATCCTCTGTGCAAATGATGTGATCCGGATGAAGGAGCAGACAGGCTGTGACGGCTTTATGATCGGACGGGGGGCACAGGGAAATCCCTGGATCTTCCGGCAGATCCTGCATCAGCTGGAGACCGGAGAAGAACTGCCGCGCCCGACCAGACAGGAAGTGGCAGACATGATGCTTCTGCATGCGCGGCTGCAACTTCAGATCAAGGGAGACTATATCGGCATCCGGGAAATACGCAAACATGCAGCCTGGTATACGGCCGGATACAAGAACTCCTCCAAACTGCGGGGCAGGATCAACGAGGTGGAAAGCTACGCACAGCTGGAGGCACTTCTGGAGCAGTGGCTGGCAGAGGAAAGACAGCAGTAGTTCTGATTTTTATATTTTGGGATAAAATAGTAAAAAGGCAGATGTGGAAGTGCCGGGATGAAGAAAATCAGAGACAGACTGCGGAAAATTTTTGAACAGCTGGGCAAGAGCATAATACAGCTCATAGATAAATGGAAAGCCGGATGGAGCGCGGAAAGCGCAAATGGTACATCGGAGGGTGAAGCGGAGGATACACCGTACAATCCGTGGATCTATGCCACGCGGGAAGTAATCGAGCAGATCCTGCTGTATCAGAACGCAGGGACGAGAGAGATTTCGGTTTCATTCTGTAAAACGGAACGGAAGGGATTACATGGGAAAGAACCAGGAGAATCAGGAACCGAAGCGACAGAAAAGGCATTATTACAGGCTGTTTACCGGGGATTTCGACCGATGATCCTTGATACAGACTGTCCGGATCAGGTCTTTGGTGAGGAAGACGATGTGGATCAGATTCTGGATCAGCTGTATCCGGGACTGAATTTTCTGGAAATCTGTACTGACCGCCCGGAGCATTTTGCAGCATTTTCGGACTGGCTGGAGCATGAGTACGGGCTCATCGTCCGTATGCTGCCGCTGGCTGAGATGCACCAGAGCAGGGCGGGGATAGTTCTTGACCTGCAGCGGCATGGTGATCTGCACATCCGAAAATTTCCCAGGGATGTGATCTATCTCCCGTTTTATAAGCGCAGATGGCGGGAAGTCCGGGAAACGGAGCACACGGAAGATGCTGCTGGTGACGATATGGCTGTTCCACAGTCGAAAAATGCTGTTTTCTCACAAAATACAGAGGATACAGGGGCGCAGAATCTTGACATAGAAGTGCCGATTGGTTATAATGTAGTGATTGTGAAAGTGGGTAAAACTCTTCAAAAATTCAGATAAATAAACGATCAGGAGGATCAACAGAGATGGATAAGAAAAATCTTTTAACTTACCAGGGTTTACAGAAACTGGAGACTGAGTTACAGGACTTAAAAGTAGTAAAACGTAAAGAGATCGCACAGAAGATCAAAGAAGCCCGTGAGCAGGGTGACTTATCAGAGAATGCAGAGTACGATGCTGCAAAAGACGAGCAGCGTGACATCGAGGCACGTATCGAGGAGATCGAGAAAATTTTAAGACATGCAGAAGTCGTTGTTGAGGAAGAAGTAGATCTGGACAAGATCAGCGTTGGCTGCCAGGTTCGCATCCTTGACTGTGAATTTGACGAAGAACTTGAGTACAAGATCGTTGGTTCCACAGAGGCAAACAGCTTAAAAGGTAAAATTTCCAATGAATCTCCGGTAGGAAAAGCATTACTTGGAGCAAAAGTTGGCGATATTGTAAATGTAGAGACACAGGCAGGTGTTTTACAGTACAAGGTACTGGAAATCCAGAGATCAAATTAATAGAAAAGGAGAACAGGAAATGGCTCAACAAAAGAATGGACAGAACGTAGACGTAAACCAGCTGTTAAAGGTTCGTCGGGAGAAACTGCAGGATCTTCAGGAACGCGGAAAAGATCCGTTTCAGATTACCAAATATGATATGACACACCACAGCATGGAGATCAAAGATCACTTTGATGAACTGGAAGGAAAAACCGTAAGCATTGCGGGCCGTATGATGTTCAAACGTGTCATGGGAAAAGCTTCTTTCTGCAACATCCAGGATCTGCAGGGCAGCATTCAGTCCTATGTGGCACGTGACAATATCGGAGAAGAGTCCTACACTGATTTCAAAAAATATGATGTAGGTGATATCCTCGGTATCAAAGGTGAAGTATTCAAGACAAAAACAGGTGAGATCTCTGTTCATGCGACAGAGGTAACACTGCTTTCCAAGAGCCTTCAGGTTCTGCCGGAGAAATTCCACGGTCTGACTGACACAGATACCCGTTATCGTCAGAGATATGTAGACCTGATCATGAATCCGGAAGTAAAAGATACTTTCATCAAACGTTCCAAAGTCATCAGCAGTATCCGTCGTTTCCTGGATGCACAGGGCTTCATGGAAGTTGAGACACCGATGCTGGTATCCAACGCGGGCGGTGCAGCAGCAAGACCGTTTGAGACACATTTCAATGCATTAAATGAAGATCTGAAACTCCGTATCTCTCTGGAGCTCTATCTGAAACGTCTGATCGTAGGCGGCATGGAGCGTGTATATGAAATCGGCCGTGTATTCCGTAACGAGGGTCTTGATACCCGTCACAACCCGGAATTCACTCTGATGGAGTTATACCAGGCATATACAGATTATCACGGCATGATGGATCTGACAGAGAACCTGTACCGTCATGTAGCAAAAGAAGTAACCGGATCTGAGGTGATCACATACGGTGAGCACACCATGGATCTGTCCAAACCGTTTGCACGTATCACTATGATCGATGCTGTAAAACAGTATGCAAACGTAGATTTCAACGAGATTCACACTACTGAGGAAGCAAAGAAAGTTGCAGACGAGCATCATATCGAATATGAAGACCGTCATCAGAAAGGTGATATCTTAAACCTCTTCTTCGAAGAGTATGTAGAGGAGCACCTGATCCAGCCGACATTCATTATGGATCACCCGGTAGAGATTTCTCCTCTGACCAAGAAAAAACCGGAAGATCCGGATTATGTAGAGCGTTTCGAGTTCTTCATGAACGGATGGGAAATGGCAAATGCTTACTCCGAGTTGAATGACCCGATCGATCAGAGAGAGCGTTTCGAGGCACAGGAAAAAGCATTCGAAGCCGGCGATGATGAAGCAAACCATACCGACGAAGACTTCCTGAATGCATTAAGCATCGGTATGCCGCCGACAGGTGGTATCGGTTACGGAATCGACCGTATGGTAATGATGATGACAAACAGCCCGGCAATCCGTGACGTACTGCTCTTCCCGACGATGAAGTCTTTAGATAAATAAATCCAGTGTTTATGCGGGTTTGAGGACTTTGAAATTGTATGGTACGACAAGAGTACGACAAAATAACCTGTCTTAAAGGGTTAAAATAAACGATTTTAAATTAAAATCGAG
>JALESO010000072.1 GCA_022781925.1 Lachnospiraceae bacterium | reverse complement strand
CCTCCCGGTATACATATACCACGGCGCGTCCTGCTCCCTGGCACAGGCATTTGACCTGTATCCCGGTGCCTCGAAATACGGACCGTACAAATCTCATGTAAGCCGCCGGAACGGTAAACATGCTTGACATTTTTACTTTTTTCAGAACCGGTGCACAGTGCAGAATGATCTGCATCATGAGACTTTCTGTGGCTTTCCTGCTGGAAAGCCGGTTCAATACGGCTTCTGTTGGCATTTGCTGTCCTCCCTGATTATGCGTACTGCTCTAAAATTCCATTTAATGCGCTTGCGCTGCTGCTGTGGGAACGCTCAACAATGATATTTTTGCGTTCTGCTTCTGCCACCGCACAATGTACCATCTTGTGGGAAACGGTAGATGTAAAGAGGATCAGCAGATCTGGGCTTCCGATTTTATTTTTCAGATCTGTTTTCATCTTCGTGAATACTTTTGCTTTACATTTATACTGTTTGCAGATCTGTTTGTACTGTGTTTCCATTCTCTCGTGTCCGCCGATAATTACTACGCTCATGTTAGCCTCCTTCATCTTTTATTAGTTTTTTCTAACCATAAGTTTTAAAAGAAAGCGGATCTTTATTCCGCCGATTTTTTCTGTTTCTTCTTATTATAATATGTATATCTGACCTCACATGCCACCATATGTCATCCATCTGGATTTCCTAGTTGGCTGCTCAGATATCTTATGCAGTTAGTATAATTTAACCCCCTTGTTTCGTCAAGAGGGTTAGTGATAGTATTTTCTCATTTAGTTGGTTTTTATTAACCCCCTGACATAATGACCGGATTTTCCACCATCTTTTTCCAGAAGCAAAATATCTTTGATCACCATGCCGCGGTCTACCGCTTTACACATATCATAGATGGTCAGCAACGCTGCGGATACTGCATGCAGTGCCTCCATCTCGATTCCGGTCTTTCCGGTAGTCCGTACCGATGCGATTGCCTCGATTTCTGACACTTTCGGATACAGTTCAAAATGAATGTCCACTCCGGTCAGCAGAAGTGGGTGACACATAGGGATAATCTCCCAGGTCTTTTTTGCCGCCATGATGCCTGCCACCTGCGCCACAGACAACACATCTCCTTTTTTTATTTTACCATCTGTGATCAGTGCAAAGGTCTCCGGCTGCATACAGATCCGTCCGGAAGCCACACCGATGCGCTTTGTATCTGCTTTTTCTGAGACATCCACCATCTTGGCTCTGCCCTGTTCATTGATATGTGTTAATTCTGCCATTTCTTTCTCCTTAATTGTTACAATTCACTTATTACAGTTCACACGCGCCATTCGCCGAACATACTACGTCATTACTTTCCAAATCCACAGTTTGGGAACGTACAGACGTTACAGTTCAGGCACAGTCCGCCCTCCCCTAGTTTTGCAATATCTTCTGCCGTGATCTCATCCTCTGCCATCACTCTTGGCAGCACCAGGTCAAAGATCGTGCGTTTCGCATACATGACACAGCCCGGCAGTCCGAGGATCGGAATCACTCTGCCGTCGGCCTCATTTGTATAGTAGGACACCAGCATCATCGCGCCCGGGAGCACCGGCGCACCGTAGCTGACGATTCTTGCTCCGGTCGCCATAATGGCTCCCGGTGTACAGTCGTCCGGATCCACACTCATGCCACCGGTACAGATGATCAGATCCGCACCTGCTGCGATCTGCTTCTGAATCGCCTCCAGAATATGTGCTTTGTCGTCATCCACATAGATCTGATCCAGCTCTTCGGACGGGAATTCTGCCAGTTTTTCCTGGATGACCGGGCTGAACGTATCTTTGATACGACCCTTGAACACTTCACTTCCAGTGGTGACGATGGCATATTTTTTCTTCTTATATGGTTTTATGGTAAAAATCGGCTCCGTGCCGCCTGCTTCCTTGGCACGTTCCATTTTTTCTTTTTCAATGATCAGTGGGATGATTCTCGTTCCTGCCAGTTTGTCCCCGATATGCACCGGAAAATCACCGTGCCGGGAAGCGATCATCATTTCCCCCAGACTGTTGACTGCGACCAGTACCTTGCGGTTGATCTTCAACACTCCGTCCACGTCCGCGATCAGTTCGATCTTTCCCTCTTTGATCTCAGAAGGATGCATATACTCACCGGCGCAGATATCGTACAGGATCTCCGCCGCTTCATTTTCATGCCATTTGGTATCGTCCTTTTCCCATACATACAGATGCTCTTTTCCCACGGAAAGCAGCACCGGAATATCCTCCTCCGTCACGATATGTCCCTTGCGGAATACCGCATCTTTGGTAACCCCTTTGATGATCTGGGTGATGTCATGGCAGAGCACATGCCCTACTGCATCTTCTGTCTTTATCAGTTTCATAATATCCTATCTCTCCTAAATTATTATCATTACCATTCACACATATCATTTATCTTATGCATGTGTGATTCCGCTCATACATATATCATTTACCTTATGCACATGATTATATTACTTTCTTGCGCACTCAGCATCGTTGCCAAGCAGAATATCCAGTCCATGTTTTAAAGATGGCAGAATATAGTTCAGTGCCTCGTCCACTGCCTTCGGACTGCCCGGCAGATTGACGATCAATGTCTCTCCACGGATACCTGCTGCAGCTCTTGACAGCATCGCCCGCTCGGTGATGGTCAGTGAATATTGTAAAATCGCCATCGGAATCCCCGGAACTTCCCGCTCGATCACTGCTTTTGTCGCCTCCGGTGTCACATCCCGTTTGGAAAAACCGGTTCCACCAGTGGTCAGGATCAGCTGGATATCGTCCTCGCACATGGCGATCATCTCATCCTGCAATTTCTGCTGATCATCCGGCAGGATCACTTTTTTTCTGATGGTGTAGCCATGCGACTCCATAATCTCCGCGATCTTAGCTCCGCTGAGATCTTCCCGTTCTCCCTGCGCGCCCTTGTCACTGGCTGTAATAATGCCTACATTCATATATCGTACTCCTCTGTTATCTGATTTCTATGTTACATTTTCCCTGCCCTCCAGTATACCATATGTGTACCTCAATGTCACGGTATACACACTGCCGGCTGCCCGTATAATCACAGCTATCTTTCCGTCAGAAATAGTACGAACAACTGTATGTGATCTGTAACTGAAAAAGGACCGGAGGACTCAGAAAATAATACAAGCGGACGTCTTAGTCTGCGGTATTCTTTTCTGAGCCTCCGGTCCAACATAACCTTACGGTTCAGCCATCACACAACCCTACGGTTCAGCCACCCAGGAATTATTATCTCATGGTGATATATCCACGATAGTTTGCAAGGTTGTTGCTTGGTGTGTAATCAGCTACTGCTGCGCTGCAAACATTGTGGTATGGTTTCAGGAATGGGAAAGCATCCTGCTGAGCCCATGACGGTTTCTCAAGTGCTTTCATGTCATCTACCATTACTTTGTACCATCCGGACTGGTTTTCGAACCAGATCTCAAGTACCCAATCCATTACGCATCCGTTGATGTCTTTCTTAACTGCACTTGCAAGTACACGAGTACACTCCGGAGCTGCCTGAAGAATCGGAACTACTTTCTCAAATAACCATTTCTCTCCCTCTGCTTTGTCTACGCCTTCCGGGAAACCGATGGTCATATTGAAACGATAGTTTGCGCCATCCTCGATCGTACGTCCTTTTCCTTTCAGGTCTTTCTCCCACCACATCGGAAGGAATGCAAAGATAAATGGATTTCCTTCTGCATTGTTGGATTTACGGGCTGCATTTCCTGCATCTCCGTCAGAATCAATCTGAGCGTCTGTATGAGCTGCTGCCGGGATCTGTCCCTGCCATACAAGTACGTCCATCGGGAATGTCTCAGCGATTGCTTTGATTTCAAGACGAGGATCAAGGTCGCTTACTAACCAGTGATGCTCTGTCAGCTGCATTCTTGCGTATCCGAAACGATCACCCTGTGGTGGAATCGGGAAGGACGGATAAAATGCATATTTGGTTACATACGGCTCAAACTGAGAGATGCTGTCCGGAACATGTACTTTATAAAGCCATCTCTGAAGTTTTGGTCTGTAGTCTTCGCTTACGCAGTCAACGTAGATAAGACTTCTCATTGGTTCGAATTTGAAATCTGCCATTTCTAAATACCCTCTTTTCTCTTATTTCTATAACTTATATCAGACGGGAACCATTTTTTGTCCCCGCCTGTTATAAACTTTATGGAATTTATTTCTGTTTGGATGGAGCTGGTGTCGGCTCACATACTGCTGTATAATGCTCTTTACGTTTTTTGAACTCAGGATCTTTGTAAAGGTTCATCAGACGACCCTCATTCTCAAAGATATCCTGTCCATGTAAGAATTTACCGGAAAGAATGTCATGTGCATGATGCTCTGTAGCCGGATCATATTTGAATTTGAATGCTCCGTCAACGATCTCCAGTGTTCCCTCAAGACCACACAGCTCACATACACAGTGTGTTGTACCCGGATAAATGTAGAAATTGTTACCCTGGCAATGTGGGCAGGCGCCTTCTTTTCCTTTCCAGAGAGAAGTTTTCTCGGATCCTTCAATCTGCATATCTTCATCAATGATCTGCTGTGCAGCATCTGCAAGGTTACGTCCGATTTCTTTCATACGCTCAACTTTGTCATCCTGCATGATAACGTCTTTACACCAAGAGAAGAACTCGTTGTTTACTACTTTCCATCCCGGACTTAAAGCGAACATCGCATGATCTGTCTCACAACGAACTGCCCAGTCAGATCCACCGATTCCTACGAAAGAAAGTGCTTTCTGACGGAAGTATCTTGGGTTCAGACCTTCTTTTCCAGCTTCTTTGAGTTTTCCATCGAGCATTTTCATCATACCTGTATCATGTCCCGGTCCCATACGATCTGTGATGGAATGATATAAACCGGTTGCACCGGACTCAAAAATCGGATCTACGAAGAGAACTCCATCTGCCTCGACAACTTTCTCATAGAAAGCTTTGAAATCATCCTGACGGGAGCAGATCATTCCTTTGCCCATTACAAGGCCACGGGAACAGGCAACACAACCGGAGCAGTACTGGATATCCCAGTCAAGAAGGTGGATAAATTCGATCTCTGCACCTTTTTCTTTTGCTGCTTCCAGAGCCACACGACACATTGTGTCATTGTTACCGTTTTTTGTTCCAAGTGAAACACCTAAAATTTTCATACTTGTCCTCCTTTAATTTACCTGCGTACATTTGATTTAGATATAATACGTTTTCTCATATTGTAAAAATACGTTTGCATTTTCCTCACGAAGCGGATGTCATATTTCTGCAGCATCATCAACATTACTCTTATTGTCACTCTTATGATGAAACCAAACCTATGTGTCAAAATCCTATCCTATTTCTATTTCATCGCCTGTTTTCGTGCACAGCAAATGTTTGTAACCGTTCTGGTTTTACCAGCTGACCAGTTACTCGTATTATATCACAATCTTGCTTTTCTTTGTGTATTTTTATTATAAATTTATCTTATTTTTTAGTCAAATGTACATTTTGCATCAAAAAGCCCCGGGAATTCTCCCGGGGCTCTTATAACGCGTATATTTTTTAACAAATTTTCACGAAAAATCAGCTGTATTCCATTTTTGTTATGCAAAAAGTGGATTACTGGCTTTTTGCACCTGTTTTAATACATAAGCTGACATATTTATCTCAGAATCACCGCACATCTTCGCGGAGTGTTTATCTCAGGAAACCGTTAACAATCTGCTCTTCTGCCTCTTCCTCTGTCAGACCCAATGTCATAAGTTTGATGATCTGCTCACCGGCGATTTTTCCGATGGCTGCCTCATGGATCAGCGCTGCGTCCAGGTCATTGGCCTCCAGCTGCGGAATCGCAAGGATCCGTGCTTTGTCCATAATAATGGCATCACACTCGGTATGACCGCTGCATGGTGCATTTCCGATGATCCTGGAATCAAATTTCTGATAGGAGGTATCTTTTGCCACGGAACGTGAAATGACATCTGCACTGGCTCCCTCACCATTCAGGCTGACGGAATATCCACTGACTGCATGCTGGTCACCATGTGTCATCAGACGCTCACGGACTACCAGCTTGGCACCTGCTGCCAGCTCTGCCTTCGTATCACGCTCTGTAGAATCCACACCTTTGATCTGGACCATTTCCATCTCCATGTAGCTTCCTTCTTCCATATACACTTCCGTGCCCGGATTCAGAATACGTTTTCCTTTTCCGTCACCTGCACCGTAATGTTTTTCCACATATTTTACTTTTGCATTTTTCTCGATGAAGAAACGGTGGATACCATCATGCTCTGCATCCTGATCCCCACAGTTGTCGATACCACAGCCAGCTACAATAACCACGTCACTGCCTTCTCCGATATGGAAATCGTTATAAACCATCTCTTTCATGCCGCTCTGGCTCAATACAACCGGAATGTGTACACTCTCGTTTACGGTACGCGGTTTGATATAGATGTCGATACCGCTGACATCTGTCTTGGATACAATATCAATATTTGCTGTTGTATTTCTGGCTGCCATCTGACCGTTTGCACGGATGTTGTAAGCTCCCTCCGGAACTCCATGCAGATCAGCGACTTCCGCCAGAAGTCTTTTCTGAATCTCATCCATCATATCTATCTAATCCTCGTTCTTTCCTATATATTCATAGATTGGCTAAATTTTAACTAACACCATTCATTATTCATTTTTGATTACTTCTTATTCCTAATACCATTAGGGTTTCTCTTTTCAACTAACAGTGTTAGTCCTTTATTCACAATATAGATTTCTACTTGTTAAATTTATCACACATATTCACTGCGGAAGAGGTACCCAGCAACTGCGGAAGTATCTCATCCTTCGGACCGTGGTTGATGATCTGTCCTGCAGAGATCACTACAATCTCATCTGCAATATCAAGGATACGCTCCTGATGAGAAATGATCAGGATAGAACCGTCTTTTGTTTTTTCCTGCATGCGCTCAAATACCTGAATCAGATTCTGGAAACTCCACAGATCAATACCAGCCTCCGGCTCATCAAATACGGAAAGCTGTGTACCTCTTGCCAGTACCGTAGCAATTTCGATACGTTTTAACTCACCGCCGGAAAGGCTCGCATTTACTTCACGGTTGATGTAATCCTTCGCACAGAGTCCTACTTCAGACAGATACTGACAGGCATCTGCTGCGCTCATTCTGCGTCCTGCTGCCATACGGATCAGATCCAGCACCTGAATTCCTTTGAATCGTACCGGCTGCTGAAAAGCAAAACTGATACCCATTTTTGCTCGTTCCGTAATACTTTTTTCTGTAATGTCCTCACCATTAAATAAAATCTGACCGGAAGTTGGTTTCTCGATACCAACAATTAATTTTGCCAGGGTGGATTTTCCACCGCCGTTCGGTCCTGTAATGACTACAAACTTGTTGTCGTCAATTTTCAGATTAATTCCTCTGATAATCTCTTTTTGTGCTTTTTCGTCTGATACTTCAAAAGACACATTTTTCAATTCCAGCATCTTGTTTCTCTCTTTCTGTTTTTTTAATCATTCCATTCCGTCTTTTTCGGAATTTTTTATTCCCATATCGGATTTTGGTTTTTATATCCTAGCGTTTTTCTTGGTTTTCCAATAAACGCAAAGAGCAGTGAAAAGACTTTTGTCCTCTCACTGCTCATATTTTTTAATTTTCATACACTTTTCATGCATGTTGCCTGCTATTTTTTCTGCAGCATCATCGTATCAATGCACGAACGAAAACAGCATATCTTAGTCCAGTGGTCTTCTCGGAATAATGACCGCTGCCAGAAGATAGATCAGTAATCCGCTTCCTGCCGCAAATACAAGTACCACCCAGATCAGTCGGATGATCGTCGGATCGATACCAAGAAACTCTCCAAGACCGCCGCATACGCCACACAATACTTTATTGTCCTCTGATTTGTATAATTTTTTATTCATTCTTTATCCCTCTTCTGATTTACCTTTATACAGAAAATTACTGTATGTCTCCTGCGCATTTCTGATATATTTTACTATATAAGTATTTTTTTCGCAAGAAGATTCTGTGCCTTTGACTTCACTTAACCATCTGGTGAATCTGAATTTACTGTTCTTCCATGCAGATTTATTGCAATTCTCCGGTTTCAAAAAATTCCGGCCTGTGAAAATCCGGTTCCGGCACATCTACCGGCGAATAACTTGCATAATGAATCTGTTCGGCATTACCGCCTTCACACACTTTGTAAAAGTTACAGGCAATTTTTGTA
>JALESO010000024.1 GCA_022781925.1 Lachnospiraceae bacterium | reverse complement strand
TGCTAACGGTGGGCTTCCTCCGATGATCAAGCGCCAGAGATACTACGAATCTCTGGGACTGGCTGCATAGGCAGTGATATCTTTGAGATAAATGTGTCAACCAATATTGACAATATCATAGATAAGATTTATTATTGTATGAGTTAAATCCCGTTTGTATTGCTTGTAACCGATTCTTTTTTAAGTATTCAATCCAATATATATCTGAATCTACATGCTCTACATTTTTGAACGGTAACTTTTTTTCCAATTCCGATGCAATATGCGATTTACCAACACCATTAACTCCATCAATCCAAATAATCATGACTGTATCCTTTTTTTCATTTTTTAAGTTACTACTTTCTTAATGAACTACTGCAATTGCAGCTATTCGCGATGCTAAATCACGCATTACTCTTCTTCCAGCCTTCTCCCCCGTTAATTTTTCGAAAACTACACTACTGTAATTATTATCCATATCTGTGATAATTTCTAGCTGAATTCTTGCACGTGACGCCCCAACATAAAATAGTTGTATATCATCCAATAATGATTTTTCCGAAAAATCTACTAATATGACAGCATCTGCTTCCAATCCCTTGAACTTTCTGCATGAGGTAAAATAGCATTCCCTATATTTCTGGTTCACTACATAATCTGTCAGTATACTATTCCGTTCGGTTTTCAATGTTAAAATCACAATATCATGTATATTATTTTCATGGCATTCACGTATAACATCATCAAGGACATTCAGACATACACTGCGTTGCGTGCAATAATGCATTCTCGGAATTTTACCCGTTATTCCATTCTCACATAGTTTCAGACCAGATACAGGTAATAATTCGGTTGATGTTCTAAAAATATTTTTTGTATTGCGACAGTTGTTATGTAATGTCAGTCTGCATTCACAGTCACTGATAAAAGCTGGAAGTTTCTCTGACTGTACCATCTGTAATCGATCATAAAACACATAAAATGAAGCTTTTTCATTTGTCTTGGAAACAATTATTTTATGAAGTAGTTTCAATATTTGTGATTCTTCTATTGCTTCCCGACCAAAATCCTGTCCTTCGTCGATTATCACATGTTCATATGGGAATCCGCCAAACGCAATGTAATCTTTTAGTTTTTCAACTGTTCTGTAATAATCTGCTTCATCTGTGTCACACAACATACATGAAAAAGCTGATATTGTCATATATGCAATATTTCCATTAATATATTTTTCTTCAAGATAATTTCTCAATGCCACATTAAAACATAGAAAAAGAACTTTTTCTCCATCTTCCGCATGTCTACGGGCTTTTTCTACAGCAATGAGTGTTTTTCCTGTTCCTGCCGCCCCGTTAATAACAGCCATTTTCTGCTCATCCAAAAAATCCAACAATGCTGACTGCTCATTTAGCATCCTATGAAAAAGCATATGCTTCAATCCAACATCAAAATCTGATGGTGGAAATATATTAAATTTTGGACATAATACTGTCTTTATTAACTTTTGCACTTCCATAGGTGTAAGTTCAGTTACGGTTCCTGTCTGTACTGCTAATGAAAAAAGTGAATCTACATATTTTTTAGGATCCTCTATCGCTTCCATCCCAATAACCAGTGAACGGTCTCCCTCTGGCGGCATCTGTATATTATCCAGTTTATCCTCCGTCAGGGAAGGAAACCACACCCCATGTATATACTTCAGGCGCTCATTAATATAACCTAGCGGACTCTCTGCAATATATTGCATTAATTTCCATTTATTGGCTGAAGCCTGATTAAACGGGCCTCCGTTATTCATTGGCTGTCCGTTTCCATATATCCATCGGCCATCCTGATAAGAAACAGCACCTGCTTTTGCTTCAAGACAAAGAATTCCTTTCTGAGCATGAAAAATAATAAAGTCTGTCTCACTCTCATGAATTGTATTGGATACAATTTTTGTAATCCTGAATGAATGAAAAACATAATATTCTTCAGGCAGCTTTTCCAATGCCTTAAACATAACATCTTCCAAGCTACTCTCATGAAAAATATTTGGTTTTTCCGGAATCATAACTGCCATCAGATAAGTTCTCCTAATAATTTCCTTGTAGTATTTGTACAACCGTCAGGACCATAAATACATCTGATTCCTGATTTTTCTGCAGCTTTCATATCCGATTTCTGATCCGATGAAAAATACATAACATTACTATTTTCCCAATAATAATCGCAGTTCCATTCTTCTGATTCCCCCGTAACTCCAAATCTGACATTTCCAAGCGGCATTTTTTTTCCTTCAAGCACCATATTCTCTTGCAAAAAGTCTGCAAATTTCTTTTCACCATCCGTATCTGCAAACTGCCTGATATCTCTGATTATACTTTCTGGTGTTTCCATACTTAGTTCTATACTACTAATCACATATACAGATCCAGTGTTTGAATTAACGGACTCTGGCTGACCAGATTTTTCAGATACTATTATATTTTTCCATTTTTTATCTCCATATAACTGTTCATAAAAGAATCCAAGTTTCTGATGCTCATATGTTCCAACAACAACTCCCCTATCAAGGAATACATTAAACTCTTCACAACACGTTTCCGGTAACAGTGCGCACGAATAGCAGGCCGCAAGATTAAGAGAATCGCGTCCCTGTCCACTACTCATGGTGCAAACTGGATCATTTGAACAGCTAACTGCAGATTCGATAGCCTTTTTATAAATTCCCGGGAAAGTGTCATGATGCCCCTGTCTCACCAGGCCACCTAATGTACCTTCCGAATCACCACTTGCAGTGTATATCAGAATTGCTGCCATCTCTTTCCCATCTGCTTCCTCACCACAATAAATTCTTTCTTTTAGGGAAGATATATTATATCCACATTCAAAACTTAACTGCTTTATAAGCAGATGAGAAATAGTATGCAGTAAAAGAAACTTACCGGATATCTTCCGTGGATTCTGCCTTCCCAGGAACGAATTATTATAATTATCCTGAAGCGTTTTTACTCTTTTTTCTAGTATTGTATTACCAGATCTCCATCTGTTAATTGCATCTTCATCAAATTCAATGAATATTCCTTCACCATAAACATTGTATCCCGGATACCATTTTGTATCTTTCTCCTTTACCGGAACAAAATTTGAGGAATGTGACTCTATCATGGATGCAGGAAAAGGTTCAATACGTGAAAAGCCAAGCAATACCTGCACTTCACGAATTTTTTCTATCAGAGATATTTCTTTTACAAATGGAATATTATATAAAGAAATATCTGTGGCAATCCTCTTAAAGTCATCATATTGCGTTCCACTCACAGCTGCCCTACCAGATAATGCATCAAACTCTGCCGCTCTGTAAGAAATACTTGATGTATCGTAATTTCTTTCAGAGGTATTATTCATTCTACGTTTGAGTATTTCTCTAACCAGTTCAATATTAACGCCTATATTAATAGCAATTTTCTCTGAGTACACGTTCACAATATTATTAATATTTATTTCGATTGTCTCTGCCGGAACCCCTTCCATACTCCGCATTGCCTCAATCGTATTTCGAAACTCATCGTATATGCTACTTTCATCAATCATCGTATTGAGCATATTCGAATACGGTGGAATAACCAGCGAACTGGCCGTTACAGGAAAGTAAACGGAAGAACTACCACGCTGAAGTACCTTTGGATATAATCCACAATCACATTTTTCATGCTTCCATGGATGTCTTCCACGGCATGTAAAATCATATTTTCCCGGATACTTTTCATCAATCTTCTCAAATTCTCCCTCATTAAAAGCTCCAGATAAAGTTGCACTTGCTCCACATGTTTTACATTTTACTCTTAAACCTTCCAGACCTTCAGCTGAAACAGGATTTGTTGAAAATTCTAACTGAGGATTGTTACAAATATCTTTTGGTCCGCCAAAACATTTAGCATGAACCCATTTTACCCATGGAAAATCGTCAATGTGTCCATGACTGCACACAGTTATTATTCTTGCTACGACAAGTTCTATCCGATGTGTCGGACACAGCAAACGTCTGGTCATGTTTTTATTATTAACCTTCTCTTTTTCCTTGGCAACCTTATTATATTCCTGAATCCATTTGGAAAGCGGCTGAAACTTTCTACATTTAGGGCAGAAATACCATTCTGGGAAACGTGCATATGCTATACCGTCGCGTCCTTTTCCACCAGCAGGCATTCCAAAATAACTAACGCCTAATGCTTTTTCAAGACGTTCATCGTGAATCTTTATTACTTCATTTTCCCAATACTCTGGTGCTGCTGTCATAAGCGTCTGCGACGGAAAATCAACCATTGCCCCAACACCATACTGAAGAACTGCCTGCGATGCCCGCACTGAATGAGAAATTGCATTAAGCCGTACTTTTTCCACTGATTTATCACTCATATCTATTTATCCTCATTCCATTCTATAATACTTCCCGGAACCATAACATCTACATTTCTCATGGAAGTCATGGTTTCAAAGGCCGGATCGTCCCTATATGTTCCAAATATTTTCAGCAGACGTTCTCCAGGTCCGTCAGGATTTTTTACCATAAATTTATCCCCATAGAAAAATGTTCCATTCGATTCATCAGAAAGGCTCTGCCACTTTTCAAAAATTTCCTCTATTTCCTGACGTACAAGTTCCGAATCATCCTCCATATATGGATTAACCCTATGATTAACACTTTTACATCTTCCAACAATGAAATCTGTTATTTCATCTATCTCTTTCTGATATTTATCCTTGCGGAAATTAACCGCAAAATTGTCCAATCTCAATGACGGATCAGAAAGCCTGAGATATGCAATCAATACGGCATGCAGTGCTCTTTTCCTTGCAGGCTCAGAAAAAGGTGTAGCTCCTGTCGGTTCAACATATTTATAAAAAGATTCATGGTACGGACGAAACTGTTCATAATGTGATCTGTCCCTGCTTTTACCACCATCATACATCACAAATGCCATTCCGGGATATTCTCTGCCGACACGGCTTGATGCCTGAATATATTCACTCGTAAGTTTTGGCTGTCCGACAAGCAACATAACATTTAATCTTGCCACATCTATTCCAACAGATATCATATTTGTTGCAAGCACAATATTAGCCGGAAATACTCTGTTTTTGATATTCTCTGCTGAATACTCCATTTTTTCAAGTTTGTCCAATGTCCTGTTTAATTCCGTTGTTGTCAACCGGCTTGTAAGCTCATCCGCCGTGCCTATGCTTCTTACATCTGAACTGGATTTTAATCGGAAACACATACGTTTCATAAAATCCTTTACATCATCATCAACCATTGTTGATGCTTTTCCAAGATCTTTCAGACTATTATAATATGCCGTCACAGTCCAAAACTTATCCCGTATATCATCTGGAATATCCATATCTTTTGCTTTTTGAAGCAACGCAGCAATTGATCGGATCTCCATCATGGCCTTTGTCTTTCCTGACGGCATAAGCCCAATATATTTTCTTCCATATATTCCATTCGCGTAATCTATCTTGGATTCTCGGGCGAAAAATGAATCTTCTGCATCAAGTGCTGGATGTGGAAACTGACGGACATCACGATCATACAGTGCAGCACACTGCTCTACTGCACGTCGTATCGTTGCCGTAGATGCAACAATTTTTGTAATGCTTCCTTTCTTCCGGCATAACGCATCAATTGCACTCTCGTAAAGACCAACTATTGTTCCTAAAGGTCCAGATATAAGATGTAACTCATCCTGAATAATCAGTTCCGGTGCACGATTATTGTTTTCAACTGCAAAAAAGTTCCCGATTTCTCCATTCCATGGAAGCATTGCAAATTTATCAACCGTTCCAAACAGAAGGGTCGGTGGATCTCTATATAATTCTTCATCTACAATCTGAACTGGAAGTTCTCTGCTGAAATCACATGCCTGCCTTGTACAAAACAACCGGAAATGGTTTCCAGAACGCATCTGATAACCAAATTCCCCTCGTATTTTTTTACTATCAGTTTTTTCTTTTACAAGTCGTGTTCCACACCATGGGCATTTCAAAACCTGGAATTTATTATATTTCTCCTTCGCATATTCAAGATTATACGTCGTTGCATTCTGCAAATTTTTCAGGCAGTCACCTGCCGCTTTATTTTTATTCGGAGTATGCTCCCCACCAATCCACAATCCGATTGTTATTGGTTTCTTTCCAAGTGTATATGACGGATACCGACTTCTTCTAGCTTCACAATCTCTCCTGATATATTCACATGCACAGATCAGCGTTGATGCCCTTGTAAACTGTTGTGCGGCAAGTAATCTTAACGTGTATCGCATGATAACAGTTGTACCGTCACTAGAATCTGGATAAACAAATCTTCTATAAAAAATTGTCATTGCCGTAAGACCAAGATATGCTTCCGTCTTACCACCTCCCGTAGGGAACCAGATCAGATCAACCAATGAACGGTCTTTGGATGTATCATCCGTAACTGAAACAACATCAAGCAGCATAAATGCAAGCTGAAACGGACGCCACGCATATCTGTCATTTGGATATTCTCTGTCAGCAGTATAATAATCCGTCTTCCTTAATGCATCCGATAATTCCATTTCATCCGGAAAACTTGCAGGCCATTTTTTCTGAATGTTTAGCTGCACCCTTTGCATAAACATCGCACGGTTAGCAAGGCAGAAAGAGTCCCATGCATTCTGATTATTACAAAGGACCTCTATTCCCCTACTCATCCTGTCACACGCTTCACGACAACCAAGAATATTTTTACCGGCAATTGCCCTGTATTTTTCCTCCAACTGCGGAATTCTTCCCGTTATGTCATCAATCCAATCCGAATATGCCTTCACAAAACATCTTAAATCGTCCAATTTTTTCTCTTTATCCGTTTTATCAAGATCCGAAAGATACTTCATGGATAATGTTTTAGGCGGCACACCATACTTCGGATCAATTCCAAACTCCATTGACGGAACTTCTTTCTGCGGGAAAAATTCATTATATATAGAGCCTTCTCCCTTTACATTAATCTTCCAGTCAACTGCTGTTCCAAGCCCGGTGCCATATACATGCTTATTTCTATATTGCAGTTCCAATGACTGCTCCTCATCATCGAGGATATTAAAATCTGTTGCCCCGGCGTATTCCACAAATGTAAAATCATTATTTTCACTGCTTATTTCTATTCTAGGTTGGAAAACACAGTTTATCCCATTCGGATACCCCTGTTTTTCATTCACAACCATTATAGTAACCGATGTACATCCGTTATCCATTTTTCTTCTCAACGCCGTAATATTAAGCAGGTCAGATTCAAGATTTTTCACATGATTAACATAATCCGAATCACCAAATATGATTGAAATATCATTATATTCATGTGGTTCTCTTACATATCCGCTTTTCATCTGATTTGATAATTTATACATATTATCTATCAGATGATCTTCATCAGAGCCGAGCTTGTCCTGATTCTTTATTTCCGTAACCCTTGCACGGTTAAAAACCGCATTCATGAACAGATAATGTTCCTCACAATTATATCCGATATATGAAGATATCTCTTCTGGCACTATCCAATCATCTGAATTGACGGGTTTAAAAGGTATTTTGCAGTCCTTTAAAATAGCACCCCTGTATGTACCATATTTTAATGAAAGATTTATCCTGTCAGTATTTCCATTCACCAGAAATGTAATTCCAAAGGAAGATGGCATATTTTGAGCAGCAAGACTTACTTCTTCATCCATTCCGTCTTCTGAGTCAGGATCATCATCAATCTGCCCCTTCTGTTCTTCTTCATTATCCGAAAAAGACTTTGTTTTATACTCACCGTTTCCATTATCCGTAACTGTTGAATCTTCTTCACTGGTTACTCCATTATCGGATTCCTCCTCTATTCTGTCAGCATCATTATTATCCGCATTCATTTTATTATTCCGTGGGAATAAAATTCCTATTGAATATCGTTTTTCTGGTGGGGTAGTAATCAGTTCATGTTCCGCATCTGGAATGGAAACTTCTGACCCCGGTCCCAAAAGTTCTTTTTTTATAAGCTCAATAAATTCATCCCTGGTTTTTAACATTTCCTTCTTATCCAGTGCCATTTATAATCCCCCTTCAAGGTCTATCGGACGATTTGTCATATATGACGGTATCATCCTGTCTACCTTTACTATTTTATCTATCTGCAGTACAACAGCCATTGTATCCAATCTTCCATACAATTCAGCCGGAATATATTCACTTACATATTCCTTTCCCTGCAATTTTCTGATAATCGCATTTCCAAGTTCTTTTAATATCTGTTTTCTGATGCTTCTTATTACCGCACATGCATTATGAAATGCTCCAGGATCAGACATCATGACTTCATCTCCAGTTAATAATGCAATCTGGTAAAAGGATTCTTCTTTTTGCGGTCCTACGGTATGTGCATCTTCATCTAACCATGCCATAACAGAGGTTGCCTGTACTTTTGTCCCATTTGCCAACATCTTTGCAGCAATTTCTCTGGGTGTACTTTTAGTCCGCTTCATATAGTCCAACAGATCCTCTTTCCACTGTCTGGACTTCCGATAATATTCTTTGACCTTTTGTTCAGTACTTTCTCTCTGGATAAAAATATTCAGAATGTAGTCAACAATATCACGCGTATCTTCGTCACGATTAAAAAATAAAATATTGTCACCATTTTTTAAGAGTTCAACACGTTTTTGTACAACTTCTTTCTCATCAAGATTCATCACATAAGCATAATACTGTTTTGTCAGCATCGCACCTTCTCCATCATCAAAATAAACAAACTGTGTAACTTCTGACTTTGGCGAATTTTTTTCTGTATATTCGTGCCGCATTGTGTTGTCAACTTTTATCATAAATATTTCATCCGAATATTTTTTTACTTCTTCATCCTCCTGAAATACTTCTTCCACTTCTTCTTTACAATATGTATCATCTTCAAATATATTTTCCAATTCTAAATCTTCAAATATTTTCTGCCTTTCATTAAAAAGATGATTAATCTCCGCATTCCGTCTGCTCATGGAATCAAACATCATACGCTCCGGTTCATATAGAAGAATAGATATTCGAAAAGAAGAAACACAATTAAAAATGTCAAATCGTGACCAGTCCAAATTTCCGACTACTAAAATTTTGTCATATTCCCGACTGCTATCAAAACGATTCGCTGATACTATATCAAGATTTAAAGCATCTCTGTTATATTCTTTTGATAAATAGCTCCATATTAGTTCCACCTGATTAGGTTTCGGTACGATAATAGCTTTTTTGTTTCTTCTGTTTTCTCTGATAAAACGTCTTATACATTCTGTTTTAGGAGAGTTTTCTCTATACCCGTTTATGAGTTTATCTAACGTATTTGTAATAATTTCTCCCGGAACAGCCAAATTATCTGGTAGCGATAAAATCATTTTCTTTAATGTATCAATTTGAGTAACTGGATCATAAACCTGCATTTTACCATCTGCAATTGCTTTTTCAATACCTTTGACAGAGACTACCGTAGTCATAAAAAATTTCATCAGAGCATATGCCGGTATAACAATCTCAGACCTTGTAACATCGTCTAATTCATCACTGCGAATAAGCTGGACCGCATTCTTAAATTTTTTATACTCCGCCCATCTGATAACACCGTCTACCTGTATTTTTTCTATTTCACGATTTATGATTGTATCAGTCTGTCTGCTCAGTTCTATCGTAAATTCATTTTTATTTTTTACAGGAAGCGTATTTTCCAGAAGAAAATCCCGTGTGCAGGCATACACTGCCGCATCTTCATATTGAAGTATCAATTCTTTCCTATAAGAAAGATCCATTCCTCCGCATATGAAAGCAAACTGGATATTTTCACGATTCATTACACTTGGAATCTCGGTTATGCCACGTTCAATAACATGATTTCCGCAGACAAATATACCAAGACATTCATTCCCGCCATATACATATGTCTGATCAATTGCTACAGAGATTTTAGATGTGAATTTCAACACTACTTCGCTTTTTTCTGCATTTGCCCCTAACGGATATTCTTTTTCCTCCGTAAACCATGCTGCCGTCGCAAGTTCAGCTAATTTTATTTCCGACTTTCCATAACGGATCCAGATATTTTCCATATAATATTCTGCCATCGGTTTATCCATAACAAAAATAACAGATGCATCCGTTATCCGCGGTATTTCATTCTGATTACATTCAAGCAGTCCTGCAAGAAATTTTTCCCGATTCCCTGTTTTTCTGCGAAGTCCCCTTCCATCATATCTTGTAGATTCACCATAATATGGCGTAATTTTTGCCCATCCTGAAGGTCCGATTCTTTTCGTTCCGCCTTCCTGAAATATGCAGACCCTCTCTATTCCGTCCTGTTCTTCAATTCCTTTGAACTGTCCTCGCTTGTTATTATAAATTACCGGATCACCAGGCCTTAATGAACGCACTATCTGTTCTACATCCATTCCGGTACTTAAAATGGCTGAAAATGCAGCCCACACAACAGAAACCGCCATAAAACATGGCGAGTTAATATGTAAAGCTATTCCTCGTCTTGAACATCTTTCATCCGAAACAGTCCCTGTCAAAAATTTCAAAAAAGATGTCATAATATATTCATCTGATATGACTGCTTTCCCCAGACATATATCGCACTTCTGCATAATGTCATACACTTTCTTAAAATCCATCATACTCTCCCAATCCTAGTACATAAATGCATCCATTTTTTCGCCAACATACTCCAGTTCATATTTACCATGTTCATGGCTAATACAGTTCATTTCTTCCATATTCTTCAAAATTTTGTATGCTGATACAAGTGATATATTCAACTGTTGACTGACTTTTTCCGCTCCAAACTCCTGTGCAACGCCAACTGTTTTTACGAGATCACAATATTTTTCAATTTTTAATCTCTTAGAATTATTTTTTTTCCACTCCTGTGCCTTTAAAATAATAACTTTCTGTGCTCCAGGAAGTAGATATCCTTCTCTCTCTTTTTCCGAAAAGTCTTTTGTCATCAAATTCACACACTGTTTAATAAATACCGCCATCTCCTCAATTACCGGTATTGAAACTGAATTCCCAAACTGTTTAAATTTCTGTTGGTCTGACATTTTTTCTGGAAATGAAAAACGATCTATGCCATTCTCATCCACAAAACCATATCCGATAAATCCCTGCAATTTTCCCCATTCTGTCGGTGTCATGGTTCTGATAAATTTATTATTAATAACTGATTTCTTATAAGGAATTATTCTTCCCGCATACTTCAATCCATTTTTTGAATCATATATTAGATTTCTTTCCTTGCCAGAACCACCCGTTGCCAAAATTGTATTTGCAATCGGTTTTTTGATTCCCCGCTCATTCACTATTCTATATCCGAATCCGTTTCCATTTTCTTTCTGTCTGGCTTTGTGATTTTCCAACGTTTTCAAATAGCCAGATGACATAAAAAACTTTGCCGGAACATCTGACTCCAATATTTCCGTCAAATCCTGGTAAATCTGTTTGCTGCCATTTTTTGGAAGTTCGTTAGGAATATTTTTTAAATGTTCCCCAAAATAATCCCGGCTGAATGCAATAATATACACTCTTGGTCTGTTCTGAGGCAAACCGAAATTTTTTGTATTTCTGATAAAAGAAGACTTCTCATATGTCAACTCTTCGCTATCATGATTAACGCCTACAACGTGATAATTTAACTCTTTTTCCAATGTATTAATAATAATCTCAAATGTCCTTCCATTATCATGGCTGACAAGATTTTCCACATTTTCAAGGAAAACAACTTTCGGCATTGTCTGTTGAATGATCTGTGCTATTTCAAAAAATATTGTTCCTTTGGTCGTATCCCGAAACCCTTTTAATAAACCGATGCGGCTGAATGTCTGACATGGAAATCCTGCTAACAAAACATCATAGTCCGTCTGACGCAAAACTTTTTTAAATGCATCGTCCTTAACATCATTATTGGGATCGTCGCCAAATAAATGTTTATATGTTTCGCAGGCATATTTATCCACTTCAGCTGACATAACATTTTTAAAATCACCTGCCAGCTCAAAACCTCTTCTGATTCCTCCTATTCCACAACATAAATCTATCATCCGCATTGTTACATATCTCCCTGTATTCCTTGATTTTTATATACTAACCTAATTATTATTATAATCCCGCAATGTAGTAAAAGCAACTGGCGCAGTTAATCATTTTTGTAAAATAATATCTTTATAAGAGTATGCAAGATAAAATGTTGCAAAATAAAAATCCCCTCTTTACTGATTTGTCCAGTAAAGGGGGGGGATATTCATACATTGTCCATCTCGATGCCCTTTATTTTAGTCATTATCCTCCATAATAACGCTAAATATTGCTTCCTCGACTACTTTTACACACTCATCCGTTCTCTTTTTTATATCCTTTCCCCAGAATCTGATAACTGTCCATCCCCGAAAAAGCAGTTCTTTATTAATTTCATCATCACGTTCCCTGTTTCTACCGATCTTACTAATCCAAAAATCCGGATTCTTTCCTATTTCAAGTTTTGGACGCAAAACCTCCCAATCCTTACCATGAAAAAATTCACTGTCACAAAAAATCGCAATTTTATATTTCGTTAACACAATATCTGGCGTCCCGGGCAACTCTTTATAATTCTTCCTATATCGGATACCTTTATTCCAGAGTGCCTTCCTAAGCACTAATTCAATTGATGTATCTTTTGATTTTATACTAGACATATTTTTATGTCGCTGTTCTGGAGTTAACCTGTCCATTTTTCCACCACACTAACATACTCATATGTCCATTATAATAGTAACGCAATTTTCGTCAACTGTTTGATTTGAGGATATATTTTATTTTTTGAGCATAAAAAGATGCCTGTTTCAAAAACAGACACCTTTTTTATAAAAGCTTCACTCCTATTGCAAACTAAAATGTAATTATGCAAAATTTATTTTAGACCGCTTATTGCAAACTAAAATGCAACTAATCTAAAAACATATTTTCCTATATTGCAAATTAAAATGTAACTAATTAAAAATATATTTTTTTCTATATTGCAAACTAAAATGTCTTATTGCAAACTAAAATGTAACAAAACAATTATAGTTTAGATCTCATACCACTTGATTTCGTTTGCATCCAGATGAAGTTCGAAACTGCTTCCATCTCCGCGGTATACAACGGTATCCTGTGGCTCATAAGTATTATTTACCACGCAGTATTTGCCATTTGCCACATAAGCATGTACATCCACATTGAAGTTCTCAGAATACCATTTTCTTAAGTTTGCCTCATCGTGGCAGCTGTACATTACGCTTCGATGCAGGATTCTCGCATTCTCAAAGGAGTACGGAAGACCGCTGATGTATACGGAACGTCCTTTTCCAAACTCATGTACTGCCATCTGAACTTCTTTGTCGCGCTGAACCAGGATCTCTGTATCTTCCCGTGCAAACATGCTCTTCTTGCCTTCACCGAAATCTACATCTTTTGTGCAGTCTTCCAGGATGAAATGATCCGGATGATTCTCCCAGTTATATTTATCATAGTTTAAGGTAAATCCGGTCTCTTTCTCCACACCGATCACATTGCCCAGCTGAATGTATCTGCCCTGATGCTGATGTCCGGTCGGCTCACCGACACCGATGAATCCACCACCGTTGTATACAAATTTCTGAATTGCTTCTACGATCTGCGGATCTTCCCACTCGTAACCACCGGTATGGGCGGTATCGCCATCACCTACGTTGATGATCACGTCGATGTCATTCAGAATGTCCGCATTTGCACGGATATCATCAAAACTGATGAATTTTACATCATATGGTGCACCACTGAGTGCTTCGATCACACCTGCATAACTGTAATTCTGCTTCTGATACAGTGCATGGTGTACCATGTGGCAGCCCCAGGAACGCATTTTGCCCCAGCTGTTCAGTACAGCCACAGTTTTTACGCAATACGGTGTGGTTCCTTTTGCATTTTCATACAGCAGACGGAACTCGTCACATACACTCTCGATATAGTCAATAAAATCCGGGAACTCGCAGGCAAGCTTCAGATATCCGCCGTATCCGATACGGTCGATCGGTTTACGCAGGATTGCTCTTCTGGCTGTTACCCAGTTTTCTTTTGCTTCTTTTACCGGATCTCCGCCTTCGTGGAATGTATCCGGGAAGAAATATGGTAAAAATCTACCTTCTCTGTATTTTACACCTTCCACATCGCTGATCAGACGCAGGGTGGAACCGTTTCCGACACTTCCTACCAGAGCATCCAGTCCGATGGTCTTGAACTCGTCCATAAACGGCTCAGTTCCGATCCAGTGATCACCGAGGAACATCATTGCTTCCTTGCCTTCTTCGTGTGTGATATCCACCATTTCTTTTGCAAGTTTTGCAACTTCTCTGCGCTGGAATGCCTGGAAATCTTTAAACTCTTTGGACGGGATACGATACTGATTGTTGAAATATCCCTGATCAATGATATATTCCGGACGGAATTTGTAACCAACTTCTTTTTCAAACTGATCCAGAATATACGGGCTTACACTTGCAGAATAACCGTACCAATCTACATATTTTTCTCTAGCCAGCTCATCAAATACCAGTGTGAACTGATGGAAAAATGTCGTATAACGGATTACGTTTACATGTGGATTTGCCTGACAGAATTTACGCAGACGCTCCATGCTGAATTTGTGTGTCTTCGGCTGACGCACATCAAATGTGATCTGATGCTCCACATCTTTCCAGTCATTGACAACTGCATTGTACATATGTACCGGATCCCACATGATGTAAGCCAGAAAACTTACGGTATAATCGTGGAACGGAATTGCCGGAGCAATGGTCACATCCCCTGTCTCTTCGGAATAAGACCAGTCATCGCAACTTACCACTTCACCGGTTGTACGGTCAATGACTTCCCACCAGCGTCTGATGTCATCATGACTGTTTACTTTCAGCATTTCCGGATAAATTCCTTTCATCAGATGAATGGAAAGGGTATCGGATTCTGCAGTATAAAACTTTGTCATAATATAGCACTGCTGGATCTCATCCGGATTCGCTTTCGCCCACTCGTTGTCCTTTCTGGTTGTATAATAAGTAGAGTACACTTTTGCATCTACATCTTTTAATCCTTCCGGATAATCGGTTCCGTCACAGTCTCGAATGGCATCCGCCCCCCAGCGCTTCATCAGTTCGAGTGTCTCAGGTACTACATCAACGTCTGTCGGAATCGTAACGCGTCCTGTCAATTTCTTATCTCCCATCTGTTTATGTCCTCCTTGTGATATTTCCCGGCTGGTGCATGCCAGCCAGACTAACTGTACCTATTGTAACATTAAATCTGTGGTATTTCATCTGATATTTGTACACAAAAGCAAAAGAAACTTGTAAAAAAAAGAAGTCGGCACATGACTGACCGGGTTCATCATGAAAAATGAGAAAAATTTGTTTGGTGGATAATTCGGAGCGTTTTGAAAAGGCAGGATTAGATTTGTTTGATGGCTAATACGAAGCGTTTTGAAAAGGCAGGATCAGATTTGTCTTCGCGGCTAATAATCGCCTGCTAAGAAAAATCTGATCCTGCCTTCTTTCACGCTTTCTGAATCATTCTGAAAAATCCTGCTATTTCTTTACATGTCTCAAAATAAATAGAACGTTTTTCTTACATATAGAATGCTACATCCATACATATAAAATTGAACTTATCTGGTTGCAAGGAAGTAACCGATGACTGCAACACCAAGTACGATTCGATACCAGCCAAATGCTTTGAAATCGTGTTTCTTGATGTAAGACATCAGGAACTTGATAGCAATAATAGAAAGAACAAATGCTACGATCATTCCGATTGCCAGCAATGCAACTTCTGAGGAATTAAATCCGCCATGGTATTTTAAAATTTTGATGGCACTTCCGCCGAACATTGCCGGTACTGCAAGGAAAAATGTAAACTCTGCAGCTGCTGTTCGGGAAATTCCAAGCATCAGGGATCCTACGATGGTGGAACCGGAACGGGATGTTCCCGGGAAAATCGCTGCAATCATCTGGAATACACCGATCATAAATGCCTGACCATAGGAAATATCATCGATGGAATCCACTTTTGCCACTTTATTTTTATTGGCACGCTCTACGATGATGAATACAATACCGACCAGGATCAGCATGATCGCTACGGTCTGATAATTGTAAAAATATTTTGTAAACACATCATCCCAGAGGATTCCAACCACACCTGCCGGAATGGAAGCAACGATGATCTTCACCCACATCTTACATTTTCTGCGGCTGATATGTAAACCGTGGTTCGTGGACAACGGAATCAGTTTGTTCCAGTAGATCACAACAACCGCCAGGATCGCACCCAACTGGATCACTACCAGAAACAGATCCAGAAACTCTGCACTCACATTTAATTTTACAAATTCATCAAGCAAAATCATATGACCGGTACTACTGATTGGAAGCCACTCTGTGATACCTTCCACAACGCCAAACAAAAGTGCTTTTAATACTTCAATCATTGTTAACATATTAAAATCCCTTTCCTATTTATTATTAACTGTTTAATTCTTATGCCTAGAAGATTCTAACATGCTTCCCATAATATCTCAACTTAATTTTTTATGAGTATTTGTTTTCTAATTTCTAAACAATCCTTCCAGCCAGGTCTGCGCCAGACGGATCCAGCTCTGACATTCCTTCTGAACCCCGATACCATTCGCACGACAGGTCTCTTCATTTGCCAGAGAAAGACCATGACCACCCACCGGATAGATATGTAGCTCCGCAGACACTCCCTGCTGCAGACAGGACTGGAAAAAGTACAGTGAATTTTCCACCGGAACAGTATCGTCCGTTGCTGTATGCCATAAAAATGTTGGCGGGGTGTCTGGTATCACCTGATTTTCCAGGGAAAGTTCTGCTTTTTTCTGCTCATACTGCTCTCCCAGCAGATTTCGGAAAGAACCTTCATGTGCCTTTTCCCCGGAAGTGATGACCGGATAACACAATAACAGACCGGCTATACGAAGCCGCTCCGCATCCGCTTCCATTCCCATACGTTTTTGCAAAAACGGGCTGTTCCATGCAACACCATAGTTAGCTGCCAGATGTCCACCCGCAGAGCATCCCTGCAATACAATTTTTTCCGGATCGATATGATATTCTTCCGCATGTTTTTTCAGATACAGTACACTCTCTGCCACCTGCAGTAATGCCGCCGGATAGCGCGCCGGGCTGACACTGTAACGTAAAATGGCAACGTGATAGCCCATAGCAAGAAACTGCATAGCCATCGGTTCTGCTTCCCGGTCTGAAGTCATTTCATAGCCGCCACCCGGACACATCAGAATAACCGGGCGTTTTTCATCCGGGCGTATCTCAATGGAACTGTCCAGGAAATAAGTGTATAAGTAGCCAACAGCTTCCATGCCGCGGGCTTTGATTTCGATTTTGTTGTGTATCATACATTTTTCCTCCTGTAACCTTATAATTCATGTGTTGATTCGGACATTAGTTAGGATATTTTGCAAAAATTTCTTTTATATCAATGCTTTTTGAAATTCATACAATCATTCCCTTTACATTTTATCTTCGATTACTCAAAGTAATTTTCTCAAACCTCATCATTACAATAATTCCTATGGGTTAATCTTTGGTTTCTAGCCGTTTTACTTCTTCTCTTTCTATCTGTTTGATACTCTTTTGTGGTGTAGGTAAATCTTCTGGCATAGTTCCGCCTAATTCTTTTATAGTCTGACAAACCTTTTGCCCAACCTGAAAATGCACATCTCCTGCTTCTTTTTTCCCAACCACCTGATCTCTCCTAAGTTTTTCATCCGTTTGAGTTGCCCGAAAAAGATTTGCAGCCAGTTCAGTGCTTCCATATAGTCAAGAATCTGCTGACTCTTTTTAAGTCCTTTTCTAGCATGGATTTCTTTAGCACCTAAACCGCCATATAATCCCTGATATCCTCTATTCTGAAAAACAGCATAATCTCTAGGTTCAACAATCCCGGCATTCTTTGCTGCTTCCGCCAATGATTTATTATGCTCACGCATCTCATTTCTAATTGCAAGACGTTTCTGATCTTCGTTCAACTGTTCATAATCATCAATCAATTCCTGTTGTCTAGTCTTCACTGCAAAATATGTCTGTCCCAGGGCGATTACTTCTTTACGAGGATCACCATTCATGACAAGCAAATAGCAGGCATAACGTGTAAGCATAAAATCTTCAACTTCCCGTTCTGCACCACTTCCGATTGGAACCATTTTGCGTACTTTCGCAAAATGGTCATCAACTAAATTATTGCTGGCTTCGCATGCATCTATAGCTTTTTCTGTAACCTCTTTAAAGCGTCTCCACTGTGAATAATCCAATACTTCCTGAAGTTCTCTGGCATACCAGAATTCCTGTTTATACTCATTTACATGTTTTATATCCTCAAAAATTTCTTCACTGTATCTTTCGATATCATTTTTCATAGAAATATGCCTCCTCATCATTGATTTCAATATTTCTAATATTTCCGTATGATTTACTTACATTATATTGAACGCACGTTTGTATGCCAATATTGACCTCATTTCCATTTTGCAACAACTTCAACAAAATGATATTCGACACACAGTTGATCAGTATAATATCATTTTTACTTTCGCATCCCCCCGGACCATATTGCCAACACCGGCAAAATGGTTCATCCAAATTCTACCCTTACCTATGCACGCTTCTATCATTTAGAAATAGAAAAAGACAAGTCCGAATTCCTTAATTTTCAAGGCTTTTCATCCTAAACATAGCATGTACTCATGCGATAGATATCAGCAGCGCTTTCATCTCTGACTTCAATTTTTTCTCCCCTATAATTGATCGTATTTATCCGACTTTCCTTTTGCCTTATCCACCGGATACTTTGCTTCATTCATCGTCATTTTCATATTTATAATCTCATCTGCATCAAGACCAAGCTTATCCAGCAGATTCTGACTGTATACCATAACGTCAGCCAGTTCCTCTTTTACATGCTGCAAATCATAACCTTCATCCGACCATTGAAAACATTCCAGTAATTCAGCAGCTTCGATCACAATTGATTTTGCCAGATTGGCGGGAGAATGAAACTGATCCCAGTCACGGTCTTCTGTAAATTTTCTGATTTTGTCTATTGTTTCCTGTTTCATGTCTAACTCCTCATTTCAATCCGGTGTTCCATCTCTGCTTTATACTTCAGTAAACGCAATAAATAATCCGGAAGTTCTCTTTTTTCCGCTTCCCAGTCCTGAACCGTGCGATACGGAATTCCATAATAATCACTGAACTCTCGTCGATTCATTCCCATTTTTGTTCTTAATTCTTTTACTTCTTTTCCTCTGCTCATTTTCAATCTCTCACAATATTGACGCATTGCGTTAATTCATGATAACGCAATACAAGATATATTGTCAACCATCTTATACATGTAAATTGCAGATAGACCTTCTACCCAAAAAACAGCAGGCTTAAAACCCACACACCTGCGAATTTTTTACCTGCTGTTCCTTTTTTCATACTTTCCGCATTTTTCCAGATACATCTGTATTTTACCTGATACTATTTTCCAGATACCATCTGCATTTTACCTGATACTACTTTCTGCACTTCTCCAGATACCATCTGCATTTCTGATGATTATAATCTATCTCCAGACACTGTGCAAAGTTCTCTGCTGCCGCTTCATACTTTCCTGCGCCAAGATCTGACAGTCCCATCAGATAATAACAGTGAGCCTTATTTTTTTGTGTCAGATCATCCTCAAATATCAGGAAATCCGGCAGCGATACGGCAAAGAAATCATCCTCCACCTGGTCATACAGATGCCGCTCGCCATAATCCTGCAGTTTGTTCAGACAGGTATGATAGCGTTTTTCCTGATTCAGTTTTCTGCTTGCCAGTGCCTGATACAAAATCATATCTGCCGGCTGATCGTAATAATACATGGCACCCGCCGGCTCGTTATCTCCGATCTGCGCCAGTTCATAATACTTCTGTGTTTCCTCCGGTCGGTTCAGATGCTCCTGTACAACACCAAGGTCATAATAAATGTCATTATCTTTTGTGCCTTCCAGTCGTCCTTCCCCCAGATTTTCCGGATATTGCAGTGCCTGCCGCAGCAACTGATCTGCCCGCTCATAATCTTCCAGCTTCATCGCATCCTCTGCCAATGCGGTCAGCGCTGCCTTATACTGACCGGATATCCGGCCTTCTGCGCCTTCCCATGGCCGGAACTGATGGCTCATGATCAGATCATAGGCTTTCTGCGGCTCTCCGTTCAGATTATAAAGTGTCACCCATTCCAGCATGGCGTCATCACGCTCCCGGACCAGTATTTCCCGGGCTTCATACTGTTTTAGACGCTCTGCAAAAGGCATACCGAGTTTTTTGTACAGCTGATCCAGCTCCAGGAAAATGCGGCTGTCCGTTTCATCCAGTGCAAATGCCTGTTCCAGTTCCTTTCGTGCCGCCTTTGCATCATGACGCTTATTATAATATGCAATCGCCAGATTACGATGTGCCGTCTGATAGGACGGATCCAGTTTCACAGAAGTTTCCCAGAGTGCGATCGCACGCTCATATTGCAATTTGTCATAATACAGATTGCCCAGATAATAATATGCTTTTGCGCCCTGCGGATTTGCAATGATCGCCTGCTCCAGCACCGCAATGTCCTCCAGTTTATTCGGAAAACAGTAGTCCGGCGCACACTGCTCCGCCTTTTCACACAATTCTTTTACGATACCAAGGTTGTTTCCCGCATCCACATCCTGATGTTTCTCTGCAGGATCTGATGTTTTCTCTTTCTCCTGGTATTCAGACATCTTTTCCTGTTTATCAGCAAGTTCTTTCCTCTTTTGCTCATAATATGCCTCATAGTAATAGAGCATCGGCTGCTGTGCTGTACAGGATTTCAACAGGCTGACTGCCTCCTCCAGACATCCGTACTCCGCATAATCCATGGCTGTCTGCAAATATGTCTCATAGAAGCCCCTGCTTCTTTCCTGAAATACATTTTCAGAAGGAACCATTCGTCCCCCATCGTTTCCGGTCTGCGTTTCATTCGCTGCAGATATCTGATTTTCTGCCAGAACAGTTTCATATAATGTCACATAGTCAAAGGCATCCAGCTTCAGATTCTCCTGTCTCCAGTCTGCAGCTGCTTCCTCACGTTTCAATTTTCGAAGCAGAACCGCTTTTAATCCTCTCGCCTTGATATTGTGGCTGTTTTTCACCAGACTCCGCTCTATGAAATCCATGGCCTGCTCATATGCACCCTTTTCGCAAGCAATACATGCCAGATAATAATAGGACATTTCCTGCTGTGCATTCGTCCATGTCGCTTTGAAAAATGCATCGTATGCCTCGTCTTTTCTGCCCTGATAAAACAGCACCAATCCCAAGTTATAATACGGCTCGCTGTCGTATGGGTTCGGGCTGCGCCAGGTCAGTCGTTTGATCGCCGCACGGAAATGTTTTTCTGCTTCCGCAAACTGTCCCCGCCGCATCAGAAGCATGCCGTATGCCTGATTAATCCGGCTGTCTCCCGGATCCCGTTTCAGTCCCTCCAGATAATACGGATCCGGTTGCCAGGTTGCATGCCGATGCTGTTCAATGTGCTGTGCCGTCAGCAGCAGTTCCTCGTTAGTCAGGATCTCCTCCGGTTTCTTTGCAGCCTCTGCCGGTTCTCCAAGTTTCGGGATTGTCTCTTCCTCTGGTTCATAAGCCACCAACAGTTTTCCATGTCCATAGACAGACATTTTCAGTTCCTGCACTTTTTGGGCAGTGGTCGGGATCCGTTCTTCATAAATTTCCACCGGAGACAGCTTTGTCTGTTTCCGGAATATCTCCCTTCCATTCTGCTCCAGGATGATTTCTGCATCTGCATATTCCTCGGTGGCATATACCGTCACCTGCGCACCCTGCTCCGTCAGTTCCAGATTCAGTGCCGCATGAACGGATGCATTTTTTACTGCGCCCACTTTTTTATACGGCATAAAATACTGGGTAAATACTTTTTCTTCGAATGGTTTCAGCCAGCTGAAATCCGGCTGGTTTTCCGTATACACACCGGTCATCAGTTCGATGTACGGGCCGTCCGCATCCGTCAGATTCCGATCCCAGGCTTTTCCGAATTCACCACAGCCCCAGGTCCACTGCTTCTTGCCCGGCGACACATGATGATCTGCCACATGCAGCAGACCGGCTTCTTTCTTATAATCATAACCACCCACAAAATCATATTTGGATGTTTCCGCCATGTAGGACGTCGGCACCGGAATGTTTTTGTATCTGGAAATGTCAACACCTTCACTGTAATCGTGTTTATAATATTCTCCCTTTGCAATCGGGAATCTGGACACTGCACGTTTTCCATGATCGTACACCGTATGGACATCCGGTGGGAAAATGGACTGCGTGTACTCATTGACAGGAACCGCCGGATTCGCCCACCAGAGAAAGGTCTGCGGCAGCGGTGTCCGGTTATACAGCTGTCCACGGATCTCGATATATGCCTTGCCCGGATACAACGTAAAAGATGTCAGCACCTTTGTTCCATACATCTGATCCACATCTCCCACCAGTAACGTCACACTGCCATCCGGATGCTCCTCCACCAGATGATCCACCGGCAGATACGTCGTCGGGCGGTGGTGCTGCGGCCAGTTAAATTCAATACCTCCGGAAATCCACGGACCTGCCAGTCCAACCAGTGCCGGTTTGATCACATGGTTATAATATACAAAATCATAATCATTCGTTTTATCATACGCACGCTGAATCCTGCCCCCCAGTTCCGGCAGGATCATGATCTTCAGATATTCATTTTCCAGATATACCGCGTGCCAGACCTTATCTTTTTTCTCATGGCTGATTTTTTCCGTCGTCGGATACGGATACACCTTTCCGGAACTTCCCTGATAAACTCTTTTTTCCAGAAACATCGGATTTTTGTCCGGTTTTCCAATCTCATAAGTTGGAATCATCACGTCTTCTTCCCAGATTTTTGCACCTTCCATTTTTCTCAGTCCTTTCTGATTTCTGTTTTATGCTTTCTTGCTCTCATTATAAATCAGATTTCTTTTGTTTTCATTCTGTTTACTTGCTGACATATTTCAAAAAATTGCTTTTGACAGATGCGCAAAAAGCAATTATACTAATACTATCAATTACTACTGATAGTATCAATTACAGAACAGACATATCCATTTTGTTACATTTCTCACATTACAGATGTACGATCGGAATTTTTTCATTCAAGTCGAAGGCTCGTGAAACTTGGTGCGTGATTCTGTGCGTACACAATAGCAAATCAGGAGGTTTTTTTATGATATCCTATGAAACTCACGTTCTGCCAAATTCCGATTACTATGTATACACTCCGAGCACACTGGCGGAAAAATTATTTTTTTATCCAATCTGTACCGGCTCATTCTGCTATGAGAGCGGGTACCATCTGCAGCGGGAATCCTACGACAGTTTTCTTCTGATGTATCTGCTGAATGGCGCCTGTCAGGTAACAGTCGGGGATGTTTCCATGCAGGCAGCAGCCGGACAGCTGGTATTTCTGGACTGTTACGCTCCGCATGCATACAGCACGGACTCCGGCTTTGAAGCACTGTGGCTGCATTTTGACGGTCCTCTTGCGCGCACCTACTATGAAGCGATCGTATCCGAAAAAGATGCATTGCTTTATCCGTCACAGCCGGAAATGTTTCGGAAGCATCTGTACGAAATTTATGACACCTTCCGCAGCAAAAAAAGTATTGCAGAGGATGCACTCTCTGCTTCCATCACAGAGGTCCTGAATGATTTGCTTACTGCAGACGTCATTCCGCAGACTGCCAGAAAATCTCCGGCAAGCGTCTCTGATGCGGTCTTACACATCAACAAATATTTTTACAAGCCGATCACCCTGAAAGAACTGGCCGATATCGCAGCGTTAAGTCCTTACTATTTTTCCCGGGTGTTTGCAAAGGAAACCGGTATGACACCACACCGCTACCTTATGTCTACCCGCATGGCCAATGCAAAATTTTTATTAAAGACAAGCCAGATGTCTGTAAAGGAGATCGCCTTCCGCTCCGGATTCACAGATGAAAGCGGTTTCTGCACCGCATTTAAAAAGCAGGAAGGGAAAACACCAAAAGAATATCGTCATTCCAATTGTTAATCAATTTTTCTATTATTTTAGTAAATGTCAACCTAAAATTATTTTATAGGTTGACATTTCGTTTTTTTGTGCTTATACTTAGCACCAGAACCGCATCCCGACAGGGATGTCAAAATTTCAAATGGAACCTATGTGAAACTTGATGCGTTCTTGGTCAAAGTTTCATTTGAACGGCCATTAACTTATTATTACACACCACTTATAAAAGTGGGAGTCTTCTCGACAGAGATTAAAATGGAGAATTGCTTATGAATATGACAGAACTTGCAAAAGATATCATCAACGGAAAACGTCTGACCCGTGACGACGATCTTTCTTTTTTTGAAACAGCACCACTGGAAGAACTGGCTGCAGGAGCCAACGAAATCCGCCAGGCACTCTGCGGAAATGCAGTAGATTTATGCACCATCATCAACGGACGGGCAGGCAGATGTTCGGAAAACTGTAAATTCTGTGCACAGTCATCCTTCCACCATACCGCATGCGATACTTACGATATGCTGGATACAGAAGTTGTACTGGAAGACTGCCGTGCCAGAGAAGCAGCCGGAGTACATGCCTATTCCATCGTCACCGCCGGAAGAACCGTAGAAGGAGAAGATCTGGAGAAACTGATCCACACTTATCAGGAACTGCGCAAAAACAGTAAACTCCGGTTGTGTGCATCCCACGGTCTGCTGGCACCGGAAGCATTTTTCCGTCTGAGAGACGCAGGTGTCACCATGTACCACGCCAACATCGAAACTTCCCGCCGTAATTTTCCAAATATCTGTACCACGCACACGTATGATGACAAGATCCGTGAGATCAAACTGGCACAGGACGCAGGGCTTGCGGTCTGTTCCGGTGGCATCATCGGCATGGGCGAGACATTTGAAGACCGGCTGGATATGGCGGTCTCTCTGTCAGAACTTGGCATTGTATCCATCCCCATCAACGCACTGATCCCGGTTCCGGGAACCCCGTTTGCAGAGCTTCCGCCTCTGACAGAAGATGAGATCATCCGCACCGTTGCCATGTTCCGTTACCTGAACCCGGATGCCTACATCCGTATGGCAGCAGGACGCAGCTATTTCAAAGATGGGGGACGCCGTCTCTTTCTGGCAGGTGTCAATGCCACCATCACCGGTGACATGCTCACAACCGTAGGCAATAACACAAAACAGGATCAGGAAATGCTTACCGATATGGGATTTCAGATCTAAATACACAAAATAATAGAAAACGGAGAAAGATTTATGAACACAAAAACGAAAACAACCTCTAAATTTACAATCTATCAGATTGCCATGATCGCCGTTATGACGGCTGTGACCTGCGTGCTGGCACCTCTTTCCATTCCGATCGGACCGGTGCCGATCTCACTCACCAATCTGGTCATCTACTTTTCCCTGTATATTCTGGGAGCCAAAAAAGGCACGATCAGTTATGTGATCTACCTTCTGATTGGTCTGGTGGGAATTCCGGTATTTTCCAGCTTTACCGGCGGTCCTGGAAAGCTTTTTGGTCCGACCGGCGGATACCTCATCGGTTTTATCCCGCTGGCTCTGATCGCAGGATTTTTTATTGATCATTTCCGCAACAACAAAGTGCTTTGCTTTATCGGAATGGTACTTGGTACTGCTGTCTGCTACGCCATCGGTACCGCATGGCTGGCTGTTCAGGCTCACATGACTGCTCAGGCTGCTCTCATGGCAGGTGTCATTCCTTTCCTGCCGGGTGATTTTATCAAAATGATCCTTGCTCTGCTGATCGCACCGCAGATCCGCAAACAGCTGGATGCGGCCGGTCTGACACGTTAAATAACGTTTACATCATACTTTCTTAATTACATACCAAACTCCAAAAAAGACCTGCAAATCTTCTTTCGAAGATTTGCAGGTCTTTCACATTTCTCATCATACGAACTGTTTGTCTATGGTCTGTGATACTTTATTTTGCGTAATCTGTTACACGGCTTTCACGGATAACATTTACTTTGATCTGACCCGGATATTCCAATTCAGCCTCAATCTGTTTTGAAACATCTCTGGCCAGCAGAACCATATCTGCATCACTGATCTGCTCAGGTACAACCATAATACGAACTTCTCTGCCCGCCTGAACTGCAAAAGATTTGTCTACTCCCTTGAAACTGTTTGTGATGTCTTCCAGTTTCTTTAATCTGTTTGAATATGTTTCCAGTGTCTCTCTACGAGCACCCGGTCTTGCAGCTGAAATAGTATCAGCAGCCTGCACCAGACATGCAATCAAGCTCTCCGGCTCTACGTCGCCATGATGTGCTTCTACTGCATTGATAACTGTGGCAGACTCTTTGAACTTTCTACAAAGTTCAACACCTAACTGGATGTGGGAACCTTCCATCTCATGGTCAACAGATTTACCGATATCATGCAGCAGACCTGCACGTTTGGCAACTCTGACATCCACACCGATCTCTGCCGCAAGCAGTCCACTTAACTGTGCAACTTCGATGGAATGTTTCAGTGCATTCTGACCATAACTGGTACGGAATTTCATACGTCCAAGAAGACGTACCAGTTCCGGATGAATACCATGTACACCTACTTCCAGTGTAGCGGCCTCACCTTCCTCACGGATCATACTCTCTACTTCTTTCTGTGCCTTCTCTACCATCTCTTCGATTCTGGCCGGATGGATACGTCCATCTACGATCAGTTTTTCAAGAGCGATACGAGCTACCTCACGACGGATCGGATCAAATCCGGACAGAATAACTGCTTCCGGTGTATCATCAATGATCAGATCTACACCTGTCATCGTCTCAAGTGTACGGATATTACGTCCTTCACGACCAATGATACGTCCTTTCATCTCGTCATTTGGAAGCTGCACAACAGAAATTGTAGTCTCGGCAACATGATCGGCTGCGCATTTCTGAATCGCGTTTACCACGTATTCTTTTGCTTTCTTTTCAGCCTCTTCCTTTGCCTGATGCTCCATCTCCTTGATCAACTTTGCAGTGTCCAGTTTCACATCTTCTTCAACTGTTTTCAAGAGATATTCTTTTGCCTGTTCAGAGGTGAGTCCTGAAATTCGCTCCAGTTCCTGTATGCGTTCTTCATTCAGCTTGGCAACTTCTGCTTTCTGTCGCTTGATTTCTTCCTCTTTTGCTGCAAAACTCTGTTCACGACGCTCGATGGCTTCCAGTTTTTTGTCCAGGTTGGACTCTTTCTGTTCCACACGACGTTCGTTTCGCTGAATCTCAGATCTGCGGTCTTTGATCTCTTTGTCAAGTTCATTCTTTGTCTTGATGGACTCTTCCTTGACTTCCAGTAAAGCCTCGCGCTTCTTTGTCTCAGCAGTTTTTACAGCTTCATCGATGATTGCTCTCGCACGATCCTCTGCGCTTCCGATTTTCTCATCAGAAACCTTCTTGAAATGCGCATTGGATAACACGTAAGTAAGCCCGATCGCAACAACAGCAGTTATTACCACCGCGATGATAATCTGCACCACAGGAGCACCTCCTTATTTAATTTTCATTGTACATATAACAATTTATATCTGGTATTATGTCATAAATTACAACTATTAAATTTTATACTTTTTTGTGCGTTCTGTCAAGCAAATAATACCAGTCATCCTGTCGAACTATGAACTATTCCATCACAATTCCATCCTGCGCCGGATCGTATCTGAACGGAATCCTCTGCGCATCAGATACTGGTAAATCTTCTGTTTTTCCTTCTGATCCATGGTCTCAGCATCATAGTGTTTCTTCTCCAGCAGACGGTCGATCAGCTGCTCTTCTTCTCCTGCATACTCATCTTCCAGTGCCTGCTCGATCAGATCCGAAGATACTCCACGTTCATACAGCTTCATTTTTATCTGCAGACGGCTTTTCTCAGACTGATGATAGCGGATATAGGTACATGCATAACGGTAATCATCCACATAGTGAAAAGACTTTACATAATCAATGGCACACTGTACGATCTCCTCCGGATAACCGTTCTCCTGCAGCTTCTGTCGCAGTTGATACTCCGTGCGCTCCATCCGCTGTAAAATATACATCGCCCGCCGCCTGGCACGTTTTTCCAGAATTTCCACACAGATCTCATTCCATTCCTGTTCTGTCAGTGTACCCCCTTCGGTCAGACGGTACTTCGCAGCTTCCTTTTCATAGAGTGGAAAGGAAAGCCCTCCTTCCACACGGATGGTCAGCTTTCCTTTCTTTCCCCTGATAATTTCCTCTATCTGCATTATTCAGCGTCCATTGGCGGAATATCATCCAGCCCTGCCGGTTCTGTCACAGCACTCTCGGCTGTCTCTTCTTCTGCCCCGTCAAGATGATAGTATGCACGTACTTTTGCTTCAATCTCCTGACAGATCTCCGAATTTTCTTTCAGGAATTTCTTTGCATTCTCACGACCCTGTCCAATCTTCTCGCCGTTATATGCATACCATGCACCGGATTTATTCACCACGTTTGTATTGGCTGCCAGATCCAGGATATCGCCCTCTCTGGAAATGCCCTGTCCAAACACGATATCGAACTCTGCCTCTTTAAATGGCGGTGCGATCTTGTTCTTTACGACTTTGATACGGGTATGGTTTCCGAGGATCTCACCTGCCTGTTTCAAAGCTTCCACACGACGTACATCCAGACGGATGGATGAATAGAATTTCAGTGCACGTCCACCGGTAGTTACCTCCGGGTTTCCAAACATGACACCGACTTTCTCACGCAGCTGGTTGATAAAGATAACGATACAGTTGGATTTGCTGATCACAGCCGTCAGCTTACGCAGTGCCTGTGACATCAGACGAGCCTGCAGACCTACATGGGAATCTCCCATATCGCCCTCGATCTCAGCTTTCGGAACCAGTGCCGCTACGGAATCGACAATCACGATATCTACCGCTCCGGAACGAACCATTGTCTCTGTGATCTCCAGTGCCTGCTCACCGTTATCCGGCTGTGAAATATACAGATTGTCAATATCTACACCGATGTTCTTTGCATAGGCCGGATCCAGCGCATGCTCTGCATCGATAAATCCTGCGATTCCGCCTCTCTTCTGCACTTCAGCTACCATATGCAGAGCTACCGTTGTCTTACCACTGGACTCCGGTCCGTATACCTCAATGATACGTCCTCTCGGTACACCGCCAAGCCCCAGTGCGATATCCAGACTCAGGCATCCGGTAGGAACTGTCTCCACGTTCATATGTACGCTTGGATCTCCCAGTTTCATAACAGATCCTTTTCCGTACTGCTTCTCAATATGCGCGATCGCATCATCCAGCGCTTTTAATTTTGCTTCTTTCTGAGCTTCCATTTTATCATTTTTCGCCATGCTTAACTCTCCTTATCTGAACAGACAACTCTGTTATCTTTTCTTATTTCAAATTTCAAAAACATCCTTCTGACATACGCAAATGTCCATTCCGATCTCTCGTACCACTTTGCGTTACTGTCAGGATATGTGAACATATGTTCACTGTCTGTTCCTATCATATTATAAATACCTTCAAAAGTCAATCCCGATTATAACATTCTCACAGGCTTCTGTCATATAGAAAAAAGCTCTCCATTTTTCCCGGATTTTCTTATAAGTTGTACAGAAAAAAGCTGTCCGGCATCATATCGGACAGCAATTTTTTTACATATACGTTTTCTCTGTAAGCTTATGCAAGTGCACGCCGCAGTTCTTCTTCACTCTGTAAACCTACGGCACGGTAAGCCACCTCACCGTTTTTGATCACCAGGATCGTCGGAATGCTGGCAACTTCAAACTCGCGTGCCAGTTCCATCTGCTCGTCCACGTTTACTTTACCAAATACAGCGGTATCTCCATGTTTTTCTGCGAAAGCATGAAAGATCGGAGCCTGCATCTGGCACGGTCCGCACCAGGTTGCCCAGAAATCCAGCATCACCGGTTTCTCACTGTTTAATACTTTCTCGTCAAAATTTTCAACTGTAACTTCCAGAATTTCCATTTTATTTTCCTCCGTAAATAAAGCAGTTTTTCTATATACAAAAAGCATATCCTTACTGCAAAACCACTTCCGGATGCCGGCAGTTTATCTGCACATTTCCGAAAGCAAATTAATTAGTACCAAACTCAGACAGCACCAGACCTTCGTTTCGATCCAGTGTCATGCCGACACTCCATGCATTGACAAAGAGTAACAGCGGATTGCCCTTCAGATCCTTGATCTTCTTCATATCTGAAGTACCACTTAAATGATCCAGGTCAATGTCTTTATTTTCAATCCAGCGGATGTGCTCATATGGCAGATTCTCCAGACGGATCTCTACATTGTACTCATTTTCCAGACGGAATTTTAATACATCAAACTGCAGCACACCTACCACGCCTACAATGATCTCTTCCATACCGGTATTGTACTCCTGGAAGATCTGGATGGCACCTTCCTGTGCGATCTGGGAGATACCTTTGACGAACTGTTTTCGTTTCATGGTATCCAGCTGACGTACTCTCGCAAAATGCTCCGGTGCAAAAGTCGGGATACCCTCAAATGCAAATTTCTCCTTTGCGGTGGTCAAGGTATCTCCGATGGAGAAAATACCCGGATCAAATACACCGATGATATCTCCGGCATAAGCCTCCTCTACGATCTTACGCTCCTGCGCCATCAGCTGCTGCGGCTGGGAAAGTTTTAACTGCTTGTTGCCCTGCACATGGAATACTTCCATGCCCGCCTTAAACTGACCGGAACAGATACGCATGAAGGCGATTCTGTCACGGTGCGCTTTGTTCATATTTGCCTGGATTTTAAATACAAATGCACTGAAATCCTCAGAAAACGGATCGATCTCGCCTTTGTCTGAAATTCTCGGCAACGGAGATGTGGTCATCTGCAGGAAATGCTGCAGGAACGTCTCCACACCAAAGTTTGTCAGTGCAGAACCGAAAAATACCGGTGACAGCTGTCCCTTTGATACCAGATCCATGTCAAACTCCGCACTTGCGCCGTCTAACAGTTCGATCTCCTCTTCCAGCTGTTCTTTATATTCTTCCCCGATCTCAGCCAGTAATTCCTCAGAATCCAGATCAAACTCTTTTTCTTCGCCTTCCTTGGTTCCTTTCAGCGTATCAGAGAATGTCATGACTTTCTTTGTATTACGGTCATATACACCTTTGAAATTCTTACCGGAACCGATCGGCCAGTTGATCGGACAGGTTGCGATTCCCAGTTCTTTTTCGATCTCGTCCAGCAGATCAAATGGATCGTTGGAATCTCTGTCCATCTTATTGATAAAGGTGAAGATCGGAATATGGCGCATGACACATACTTTAAACAGCTTACGTGTCTGTGCCTCTACACCTTTGGATCCATCAATGACCATGACCGCAGAGTCTGCTGCCATCAGGGTACGATAGGTATCCTCTGAGAAGTCCTGATGTCCCGGTGTATCCAGAATGTTGATACAGAATCCATCATACTCAAACTGTAATACAGACGAAGTAACAGAAATACCTCTCTGTTTTTCAATCTCCATCCAGTCAGAAACTGCATGCCGCGCCGTTGCTTTTCCTTTTACGGAACCTGCAAGGTTGATGGTGCCTCCGTATAACAGAAATTTCTCTGTCAGTGTTGTCTTTCCGGCATCCGGATGAGAAATGATCGCGAATGTCCTTCTTTTTTCTATTTCTTTGTGTAAATCAGCCATTAAGCCCTCCAACTTCTATTTCTTCCTATGAGCCACGGTTTCACCTGATTTTTACTATCATGGTCTATGACTCTGAATCTCTCTACTCAATCTTATCTATTGTAATAAAGGGAAAAACATCTGTCAAGAGAGAACCTTTACACAATACATTCCCCAAAAGCCAACACTAGGAAAGCATGCTTTTTCCCGCAATCTCGCCGGACAGGCCAAAATAATCCAGTACCGTCGCTCCGATGTCCGAAAAACTGTCTCTGGTTCCCAGATTTTTTCCCTGTACCAGATGCTTTCCATACATCACAAACGGCGTATACTCTCTGGAATGATCCGTGGACGGAGTGCCCGGGTCACAGCCGTGATCTGCCGTGATCATCAGTACATCCTCAGGCTCCATGGCTGACAGGATCCGTGGCAGCTGCTGATCAAAATAAGTCAATGCCTTTGCATATCCCGGCACATCGTTTCTGTGGCCATACAACATATCAAAGTCCACCAGATTGACAAAGCAGAGTCCGTTGAACTCCCGCTCCATATACTCCAGCGTCTTCTCAATACCGTCCGCATTGTCCTGTGTCCGGACAAATTCCGTAATGCCTTTTCCCGCAAAAATATCATTGATCTTGCCGACACCGATCACATCATATTCTGCTTCCTTCAGCACATCCAGCATCGTATCCTGCGGCGGCTCCAGAGAAAAATCATGCCGTCTGGATGTTCGGGTGTAATGCCCCGATGTGCCGACAAACGGCCGGGCAATGACTCTTCCGACACCCAGATCTCCCTGCAGCATCTTTCTGGCGATCTCGCAGTCCCGGTACAATTCTTCCACCGGAACCACATCCTCATGCGCTGCGATCTGAAATACCGAATCCGCAGATGTATAAACGATGAGTGCACCACTCTGCATATGTTCATCGCCGTAATCCTGGATGACCTGCGTACCGGAATATGGTTTGTTACACAGCACGTTACGCCCTGTGGCTTTTGAGAATTCATCCAGCATTTCCTGTGGAAAACCATTTGGGAATGTAGGCATCGGCTTTTTCGAGATCAGTCCCGCGATCTCCCAGTGTCCGGTGGTGGTGTCTTTTCCGGCAGACTGCTCCGTCATACGTGCAAACATGCCTTCCGGCTTCGCATACGGTGCTTTCGCCGTCACCCCGTCAATATTAAACAATCCAAGTTTTTCCATATTCGGCATGGAAAACTCCGGACTTTTTGCCACGGTTCCAAGGGTATTGCTGCCCGCATCCCCGTAGTTTGCCGCATCCGGCATCTCACCGATTCCAAAACTGTCCAGAACGATCAAAAATACACGTTTCATCTGCTGTTCCCCCTTGTCTGCAATCTTTCTTTCTGCTTACAGTATAACACATTCCCTTTTTTTATGTTCATCAAACAATCTCATTAACCGCTTTTTTTCGAAAAACCATCACTGGCTCAACGGAGTGATCACGATATTTTCCGCAGAAATTCCGGTTTTACGTTTGACAATATCCTCCACCTGCGCCCGTTTCGCGTCGGTGACATCACCCATATTCAGCACGACATCTGCCTCATTGTCGGTGATGCTTACCACCACATCAGAAAAACCTTTCGCCTCCAGCAAAATCTCTGCCGCATTTTCTTTTTCCGCCACATCTGTCATCTGGATCATGGAATCAATGGCATCCTGCTTCTGCGCTTCCGCAATGGAGGTATTGTTGATGATCTCCATCAGCGTTTCCTTATTTTTGGAGCGCACCTGCTCCCGGTTCAGTTTCACATCCGCTGCAAAAGCCAGACTCTGGGCCTGGACGGAAGTCTGCACTGTTTCCCCCGGATTCTGTACCTCCTCTGCATTTCCTGCATCAGCATCTGTCTGGGCATCAGCCCCCGCCTGCGCATTTTCTGCATCCTGACCGGAGTTTTCCTCTGTCTGGCTGTCCGCCGCACTGGCCGTCTGGGTATTATCCTCCGTATCCGTAAAAATCTCGCCGATCTGTTCGCCATCTGAAATATCATAAGCATCCCCTGTGGTCTGTACCGCGTCATTTTCTGCCACATTTGTCCTTGTGTAACTGATATAACCTGCCACAGCGATCATCAAAGCCAGTGCGGTAATAATAATCTGATTTTTGCGAAATATCTTTTTCACTTGGAATCTCCCTTCGTTTTCATTTTAACTATCTTTATTTTATGTGCATCCAAGCCGAATAATGCCTCCACCGACTCAGAAATATTTTTTCTTACCCCGGAATCATCACCGCCTTCTGCCACGATCAGAACCCCGTCGATCTTTGGCAGGATCTCCCGATTCACAAAAGGTGTCTCATCCCCTTCGTTCTGTGTATACACCGTCGTCTCACTGCTTTCCCTGCTGCCGGAACCGCCATTGACTGCGGCAGTTTCCTTTTCCTGCTGTCCATCCTGGGTATCTTCCCGCATCGTCACATCCTTTTCCACCACGGATTCCCCCTGATCCCGAAACGTGATCATCACCTGCACATCACCGACCCCTTCCACCCCCTGCAGGATTTCCTCCAGCCGCTGCTCCAGTGCTGCTCCATATGCATCACCGGAAGAGCCATCCTGCGCTGCAGTGGTCCCCTGACTGCTCTGTGTGCTGCTCTGCGTATCCGGCGACGCACTGTTTTTTCTGCCAGTTGGCATCGCAACGATCAGAAGCAGTACCCCTGCCAGAAATAAGATCAGCCACTGATCCTTCTTCATATGTTTCCACTTTTTCTCCCGCAGAAAACCTTTCATATCCATTAGCCGCCATACACCTCCACCTGACGCTCCTCTATCCCACAGGCTTTTGCTGTCTGCCTGCGCATCTCCTGCTGCATCTGCCCTCCGGTCACCGACGTCCATACCCTCACCTGTGCCACAGCACCGGTATCCGGTTCCATCGTCACTTCCACCTTCTGTACCGGCACACCGCAGGAATCCCCAAGCTCCGTCACCATCTGCTCCACAGCTTCCCTGGTCTGCTGCTCATAATATGCCTGCTGCTGCCGTTCCATATAAAAAAAATCCAGCTGGCCGCTCTGAAGGACCTCTTCCTGAAAAAGTTCCCGCTCCAGCGTCTGCTCCAGATTTTTCTGTCCCAGAACAGAAAACAATGGATTCAGGATCGTCACCACAAATACCATGCCCGCAAAAAAACGCACATATTTCCGATAAGTGCCCGCAGGCAGCACCTGCAGCAGGATCGTCAGGAAGATCCCCAGAAATATCATTCGTCTGACCCATTCCAGCATCTCTGTCATACCGTCGCCGTCACCACCACCGCTATCGTTATCATGCACAACAAAATCCCTGTTCCAAGGGCACGAAACAAAAGTAACACGCCATCCCCCACACAATCGATACATCCGCAGATCCGTTTGTCCGAAAACGGCTCCGCCAGCGCCCCCGCTGTTTTGTAAAAGGCCGAAAACACCAGCATTTTTAATAACGGTCCCAGTGCCAGACAAAGCAGCACGATCATCGCCGCCGTACCGATCCCGTTTCGGATCACCGCCGCCGAACCAAAGAAAATATTCCCCACCGCCTGGGCGGTATTTCCAAGTCCCGGGATCATGCTGATAGTCTGGGTCACTGACATTTTCTTCAGATTGTCCACCGAAGGCGCGATCATCCGCTCAATCACATTCATGCCGGTCACTCCTGCCAGCAGCAGACGCATCACCCAGATAAGCCCGCGTTTCAGCAGGGCTGTCATTCTGGAGATCAGTTTTTCCGCCGTCATGCAGTTCAGCATCTGAAGCACCACATAGAAATGGATCGCTGGGATTACCACATACAGCAGCACCCGCTCGATCAGATAGATCACGATCAGGGACAGCTGATAAAATCCAACCACTGTTACTTTCTGACTGCAAAATACCATGGTCATGCAAAATGCCGGCAGCAGTGCTTCCATAAAATCAATCACCTGCCCCAGTACGTCTTCCAGAATTCCGTGAATCAGCAGATACGACCGGAGCAGCAGCCCCATCAGCAGTAAAAAGTACAGATAAAATCCCGTTTTCGATATCTGGCTGTTCTCAAATACATTGATAAAATTCTGCAAAAATGCACAGGCTGCCGTCAGAAGCAGGATTTGTACAAACAGCTGTTTTCCTTCTGACACATCCCCGAATGTACTGCCAAATATCTGACGAACCAGCGTCCACTTGTCCGTATTTTCCCCTGCCTGCATCAGCTGACGGACCAGTTCCCGAAAGGACAGTTCTTTCGTATCCGAATTCTGTTCCAGCACCTTCTGGATATCTGACAACGGCAGATCAGACAGCAGTTCGTCCTGCTGATCCGCTTCCGTAACTTCTGTAAAGGCAGTATTCTGAGCGGCCGCAGTCTCTTTCGCAGCAAATAAAAACACCCACAACATCCCCAAAAGCAGAAATAGCAGGATCCGCCTGTACCTGTTTTTATGCCCCCATACACCTTCCGCTACCGCTTCTGCCTTCTGTGTTTCGTTTCTTTCCTCACAGGATGTTTCATATGCTTCTTTTTTTATTTTGTATCTATGTTTTTTATGGAATATCAGCTGCATACAATGTCCGCTTCCCCCTCTGTTTCATGCAAATTCCACTCCGGAATGCCCTGGCACTTTGCATCTGAGTTACCACTATGTCCCCAACAGCCCTTCAATGGTTTCCAGTAAAGTCAGAAGCACCGGTACGCTGACCGCCATAATGGAAAATTTTGCAAACATCTCGATCTGACCTGCAATGGCCGAAAATCCTGCATCCTTGCAAATCCCGGAAGCAAACTCAGCCACATAAGTAATTCCCATCAGTTTCACCAGGATCTTCAGCATGGCGGCATCTATCCCGGTATATTGCTCTATTTTCCGTATGGTCTCCATCACCACCTGCAGACGGTTCATGCTGAACATCAGGATCAGAAGCACTGCGGACAGGCTCAGATACAATGCATATTCACTTTTTTGCTGTTTTACCATCAGAGCCAGTGCCACCGCTCCGATTCCAAGCATTGCGATCTGAATGATTCCCACTGTTTTTCCCCCATTTCCTTACTGTACCCCGGTATCTTTTATAGAAAGATTTCTGAGTCAGATTTTTTCGTTTCCTTCAAGTCAGTCCACACTTCTTACTGTTTCTCTGTCGGTCACAGGGAAAACAGACTTTTTATTTTATCAAACAGATCGTATATGTAAGGCACGATCCAAAACAGCACGATGATCAGACCTGCCAGACTGACCAAGAATGCGTGTTCCTCCCGCCCGCTGTGCTTTAAAACCTGTCCGATCACCGTCACCAAAATTCCCACCGCTGCTATTTTAAACAACAAATTGACATCCATAAGTACCCTCCCCGCAAAATAATGTACGCGCAAACTCTTTTTTACAAAAATAATGCACATACACAATGGCTAAACCAGAATCAGAATCACAAAAATCCCGGCTGCCACACCCAGACAGCGGTACATATGTTTCTTTTCCTCCAGTTCCTTCTGCCTTAGTTTCAGTAAACGCATCAGCCGCTCCCTGCAGCCTTGCAAATGCTGTTCCTGCTGTCTCTGATCCAGAAACCCCAGATGCTTCCCTATGCGGCATGCCTCCTCCAGTTCCTCCCCGGTCAGAAGCAGTTCTTTCCCAAATTTCTGAAACGCCTGCTCCCAGATTTCCGAAAATGCCGTCCCTTTTCCCTCATTCATCTGCGTCACAATCTGCCGCAGCACAGCCGCTATTTCCGGTTTTACTTTTTTCTGGATCTGCAATAATGCATCCTGAATCGGCAGCCGCTCATAGCGGATTTCTGCTGCCAGAAGTTCCGTCAGTTCGATCAGAGATTCCAGATATTTTTTATGTAAACTGCCTGTCCGGAGCAATTCCCGTACAAAACCGATGCAGGCCGCCAGTACACAGATACTCCCTGCCAATTTCAACATCCTGTCTCCACGCTCCTGTTGTCTTTTTTAACTTCCGTTTGAAGTCATGTAAGACCTGATATATGACGCATCATATACGGTATACTTTCGTTCTCTCCCATCTTTTGAAATGATGACATAGTTGCCAAACATCTTTTTCTCCCTGCACTTGTCCCATCCCGGCTTCTGAAATAATTCTTCCAGACTGCCTGCGTGTACCGTTGCCAGAAAACGGCAGCCGCAATGCATGGCATATTCCATTGCCGCAAAATCCTCTGCTCCGCCAATCTCATCCACCGCAAGGATCTCCGGCGCCATGCTGCGCACAAGCAGCATCATTCCTTCTACTTTCGGGCAGCCATCCAATACATCCGTGCGGATTCCCAGGTCATTTTGTGGGATTCCATGCAGACATCCCGCAATCTCTGACCGCTCATCCACCAGACCGATCCGCTTTCCCGGATGGTACTCATCCCCATTGGAAAACAGACGGATCAGATCACGCAGCAATGTGGTTTTCCCGGTTCCGGGTGCCGACAGTAACAGTGTACTTTCCGGCACCATCTCCCTCCATAGCTGTTTATATACCGATGTTCCACACCCCTTTCGCTCCCTGGCAATCCGAATGTTCAGGTACAGGATCGGATAGATTCTGCCTATTTTTCCATTCAGCTGTGTGACCTGTCCGCACACACCGATCCGGTGTCCCCCTTCCACTGTCAGAAACCCCTGTCGGATCTCTTCCTCATAGGCATAGAGCGAATACTGAGACATTAAGGTACTCATCTGCCGCAGATCCTCTGCCAATACTGACAGACACTGCCTGTCCGGAACTTTTACCAACGTATCATCTTTCAAAAAATACGCTCCATCGGCAGTGATCAGTTCGATGGGTTGATTTACACGCACTCGGATTTCCTCCAGTTTTGGTGCCAGCCGCGGAAATACCTGCGCCTGCTGCAGAACGTTTCTGATGTGCACCGGAAACAACCTTAAAATCTGTTCCATTTCATCACTCCATTTAGCAATCTGTTCCATTGCCATAGTCTAATATATGTCATTGATATTTTGTTAGAACTTTTTCATGACTACACGCTGAAATAAAAAACTCCGAAAAAAGTATCCCGCAGGCTAAGACGCCTTGCGGTGACATTTTTTTCGGAGTTTTTCAAATTTCCATATACTCAGATATTCAATTTTTTATACCATTCAGGAATAATCCGATGCGATAGTCTCACCAATTCGCCACTTTTGTATATTGCAAAACGATTAAACTGATCTGTATTATCATATAAAATCATTAAATCACATAACGAAATCACTTTTTTCAGATTCTGAAAACTTTCTTCATATCTTCTTTCTATATCTTTATCAGGGATTCCATGTCCACCATGTTCCACTCGATATGCCACTCGACGTTTTGCTAATTCTGCTGATTCCAAACCAACATAATGCATCTCTATACGATACCCTTTGCTTTTCGCCTTCTGTATATTTCTCAATATACTTTTTCCGCAAAGTGTCGTTTCCTGATTAAAGGATTGTCCATTTTCGAAATAATTCTGAATCTTAGACACCGCTTCCTTTCCGGCTTTTGCCACATCCGAATAACTTCGCCAATCACCAAAACTCTGTACTATTTCATCTGTATTTACACGCAGCATATTCTGCAAAGATCTGGTTGTCTGGTACAACGTAGATTTTCCTGCCCCATTCACACCTGCAATCACTACATACTTTTTCATTAAAATAAATTTCCTTTAATAACAGACTTTTGTTTTTGCTGTAACAAAAAATCTCCAATTAACTCAAAAAAATCTTTAGCTTCATCATCTTTTGCTTCTAAGACAAGCTGAAGTGTATCCTCTGGATCTAATTTTTTAATTTCTTTATATATTTTTAAATATTTTTCAACATCACACATTCCTGATGCCTCCTTATAAAATATAAAACCAATTTTTTATATTATATCAATTTCAAAATCTTTTTCAACATGTACATTCTAAAACCACGATAAAAGGACACTTCCACAGAAGTGTCCTTTCAATTAACTTTCGAACTAGTTGTATTTACGTTTTCTAGCTGCTTCAGATTTCTTCTTACGTTTTACGCTTGGCTTCTCGTAATGCTCTCTTTTACGGATTTCCTGCTGAATTCCGGCTTTAGCGCAACTTCTCTTGAATCTACGTAAAGCGCTATCTAAAGTT
>JALESO010000020.1 GCA_022781925.1 Lachnospiraceae bacterium | reverse complement strand
AAGACGATGTGTTTGATGAAGATTTTCCCGGCGCTGAGGGTTTTTATATCTTCTAAAAACTTATCGTTTATTTGCTATGCCCGCCTCCGTGCGGGCTACTTTTATATCAAGAGTTCTCCAAAGGAGAACTTTCCTATAAAGTGAAAAAAACCCCTGAAAATTCAGGAGTTTTCTTCGGATAGGTATAATTTTGGGAATCAGAAAAACCGAATAGATTTTTCTGCGTTTTACTGTGGTACAACCTTTGTAAATGTCTTGGCTTCCTCTTCTCCACGCTGAACACGCAGTGCACCAAGTGCAAGGGATTCCATCTCATTTTCTCCGGCATATACGATCACCGGTGCGATAAATTCCACACGTTTTGCAACTTCTTTTGTAAAATACTCAGAATATGCAATACCACCAGTCAGAATGATATTGTCAACTTTGCCATCTACATAAACAGCCAGTTTTGCAATATTTCTTGCTACATTTAAGATCATTGCATCATAGATAAGTTTGGCTTTTTCATCGCCATCCATCATCATTTTCTCAACGATTCTTGTATCATTTACACCAAAGTAACCCATAAGGCCACCCTGTGTTTTTACTTTTTTCATCATGGCTTTTTTTCCCATGCCTTCACGGGTTGCCATATCGATCACCTGGAATGCAGGCAGTCCGCCGGCACGCTCCGGTGAGAATGGTCCTTCATCGTCAGAGATCATATCAACGATCTGACCTTTGTGATGCAGGGATAATGTGATTCCACCGCCCAGATGAGCAACGATCACAGAGATATCACTGTATGGTTTGTTGTTCTCTTTTGCATATTTCATAGCTGCAGCACGCATGTTCAGATTGTGACCCATGCCTTTACGCTGCATCTCCGGTAAACCGGTTACTTTTGCAAGCGGCTCTAATTCATCCACGGTTACTGCATCATAAATATAAGCCGGAATGTCAAGCTCTGTGGCAATGGCATTCGCGATAACAGCACCAAGGTTGGATGCATGCTCATTCTGCGGTGCATAAGTAAGCTGCCAAACCATGTCTTCATTTACTCTGTAAGCGCCTGCTTTGATCGGCGGAAGAAGTCCTCCACGGGATACGATGGCAGTCAGATCTTCTTTGCGCACACCATTTTTCTCCATAGTTGCAACGATCAGATCTTTACGCATCTCATACTGATCAATAATATTCTCGAAAGGCTTTAACTCATCCTGAGAGTGCTCAATGCTCTCTACAAATAACGGCGTCTCATCCTGATAAACCGCAATTTTTGTGGATGTGGAGCCCGGGTTCATGACTAAGATTTTTTCCATGTCGGTCTCCTTATTTGTTTTTGCCTGCACTTACTGCTGCTGCTAATGCGAGGGAAAGGAATTTCTCTTTTGCAGAAGATCCTCTGGAGCAGAATACAATCGGTACCTGAGCACCAACTACGAAACCTGCCATGTTACCCTGTGCAATGATCGTGATGGATTTTCCAAGAATGTTTCCAACCTGAATGTTCGGAACAAGGATAACATCTGCGTCACCTGCAACCGGGCTTTCAAAACCTTTGATGTCCGCACACTCTTTGTCCAGAGCGATATCCAGGGAAATCGGTCCCTCAACAACACAGTCTTTGATCTCGCCGCGCTCGTTCATCTCTTTTAACTCGCGTGCTTCTACTGTCTCAGGCATTTTCGGGTTTACTTTTTCTACTGCTGCTACTGCTGCGATCTTCGGATTCTCATATCCAAGAGCTTTCAGAGTCTCTACGGTATTCTCGATGATCTGGGCTTTCTGCTCCAGTGTCGGATATGTCATCATACCACCGTCAGTAGTAACAAGAAGTTTATGATAATGTGGAAGTTCGTCAAATACGAAATGAGACATTACACGTCCTGTTCCAAGACCTGTCTCTTTATTTACAGCCGGTTTTAAGATCTGTGCTGTCTCCATTTTACCTTTCATCAGGAAATCGCCTTTTCCTTCATGGATCAGGGCAACGGCACGTTTTGCAGACTCATCTACATCCGGTACATCATAGATATCTTCTTCCGGTACAACCAGACCGATCTCTGCACAGATTTTATCGATCTCTGCTTTATCTCCAACCAGAACCGGTTTTGCAATTCCTTCTTCCTGTGCATGCTTGATAGCCTGTAATGTATGCTCGTCCTGAGCAGCTGCAACGATTACACGCATCGGCTCCGGAAAACCTTTTACACGTTCTACGATTTCATCAAAGTTTTTAATAACTGCCATATCAAAATCCTCCTGCGTTTTATTTATATTTTCGAGTTCCTGTTGAAACTCTTTTCTCATTCATTGGTTCTCATTATAGCATGTTTCTTTTTGCACCGCAACAGAAAAATTTGCAATTTATACTTTATATTTTGCATTATGCATGATTTTGTTCCGTTATTCATGTTTTGGTATTTAGGTTATCGAAAGAGAAGTCCCGGATTTTGTCTCTGCGGCTAACAATCGCTCGCCGAGAAAAAATCCGGGACTTCTCTTAATTTACACTGTGGTAAAAAATTGACCATAGATAACTTCAAATCATCTCTATCTCGTTGCTAAAAATCTGATATCAATGTTTCCATCCGTATCTTTGAATTATCTGTATATCATTACATGTTATAGCTAAACTTGCATGACACTCACCATAGCTCCGTCCCCCTCAAACTATCATATTCCAGTATGGATTATAAAAAATTATGTGCTGGATAATATTATCATAATGTAAAATCGAAATGAGAGAATCTTTTCTATAATTCTTTAATATCTGCTTTTCACTGTCTCAAGATTTTTCAAAATATAATCTCTGGACCACAGCTGATGTGCTTCCAGGCCATCACAGATCTTGGAGAAATCCTTATTGGCAACTGCCTCATGGATCTGCTCAAAATAAGTGATTCCGGAGTGGTACTGTCCGCCGCTGCCACCTTTTTCTCTCGGCATTGCAAACAGTGCATGTAAAATCTCATCCATTCCTGTCATGGATGTTACCTTTGTCATCAGCATCTCATTCTTGGAATTTTTATAAAATACATCCATAATGTTACGGATGCATCTGCAGCTCTCGATCACGCCATTGGAAGAACGGTACTCCTCGATATATTTACCGATCTCGTCCGCCATCTGCTGTGCATCGCCGTTACGCAGTGCATTTCTTGCGGCCAGCATCTGATATGCAAAAGAAATCTCCTGGATCTCACGTACATCATCTTCTGTAATATCAATGACTCTGGCACCTACATTGTTTTCAAATTCAATCAGCCCTTCATTTAACAGGCGGTTCAGTGCTTCACGCACCGGTGTAGAACTGACACCGTACTCTTCCTGTAATTTACTTACATTCAGCTTGCTTCCGAATGGGATTTTTAACTGAACGATTCTCTCCCGTAACTTTTCATATACCTGATCTACCAGGGATACTCTTTTAATTACTGCCATTTTCTTTACTCCTGTCTAAATGCTTTTTGCATATTGGATATTTCACATTTTGCACGATGTCAAATATATAACACATTATGCCACAAAAAGACTGGTAATGCAAACCATTTATGGCACAAAAAAAGAAACACGATCAAAATCTCTGCGATTTCAATCGTGTCTCTCTCCTACTCTACTTCAAAGTATTCATTATCATCCACCTGACGGGCGCCTTCTTTCTCATAGACACCCATGACATGACACTCCGGACAGAAACCGAACTCATCACCGAATTCGGTCATTACATCCAGCGCATACTCAAATTTCATGCCGCATTTCGGGCAGTGATAATACATATATAAAGCTCCCCAGGTCATAAGAATAAGTCTCCTTATTTAGCTAAGCCAAGAATCTGACGTGCCTCATCCGGTGTAGCAACTTCTTTGCCATACTCTTTGATGACACGAACTGCTCTCTCGATGAACTGAACGTTGCTCTCTGCAAGCTGTCCTTTTGCGTACATTACGTTATCTTCCATACCTACACGGATATTTCCGCCAAGTGCTACTGCACCGTAGAGCATCTCCATAGCACTGTGGCCAACGCCGAAGCAGGACCATGTGTAGTTTCCTTTTCCTACTAATTCATCAGCTGTCTCTTTCATGAAGATCAGGTTCTTCATGGAACCAGCGATACCATTTGCACAGCCCATGCAGAACTGGAAGTGTACCGGTGTTTTCAGAACGCCTTTTTTGATGTAGTAAGCAGCGTTTCCGATCATACCCGGATCAAAAGCCTCGATCTCCGGTTTTACACCTAACTCCTGGAATAACAGACCACAATCTGTTAAGAATTTCGGTGTATTTAAGAATAATCCGCTGTTTAACCAGTTCATGGAACCACAATCATAAGAAGCCATCTCCGGTTTTAATTTTTTAACATGAGCAACACGGATCTCATCATCAGCGTGGATATCTCCGGATGTAGTAAGATTTAATACGATATCACAATCCGGGTATTTTGTATGGATCAGGTTTACAGTCTCTTCGAATTTAGCTGTATCCATTGTTCCGTTACCCTCATCATCTCTCATATGAAGATGAGCAACTGCTGCGCCTGCTTTCCAGCATGCGTATACGTCATCAGCGATCTCCTGCGGAGTCATCGGTACGTTCGGGTTGTTCTCTTTTTTTGGCCAAGCGCCTGTTACAGCAGCTGTGATAATAACTTTATTCTTTAATGCTTTGTTATCCATTTTAAATTTCCTCCCTTATTTTTACACTTTTTATTATACAAAGTAACACATGATTGAATCCCTACATTCAGATTGTATTTCATGCCTTACCTGTTGTCAAGTCTTTGAATAAGCCCACTGCATTGCTGCAATGGGCTTATTTCTTTTTTCTAAAATATCATCAACAATTATTTGTTGCGGTTGAACAGTCTCTGAATGTAGTCCAGGCAGCTAAGTCCGTACTCTTCAGCATCGCCGTAACCAGTTCCGCAGTATTTGTATTTTCTATCCGGAACAGTCGGGTCAATGTTCTCTTCGTCAACGTATGCAACCGGATGAGCCATAGAACCATCGCCCATGTACCATCTGATTGGATAGCAGTGGAAATCGAACCATTTACCTGGAATGATCTTATCAAGATCACCACCAAGGTTCTCAACACCAACGATACCATGACCAAGCATCTCTTTATGACATGGCTCCCATGTTCCCCAGATACCGATGTTCTCTAAGTCACCGAATTTCTCATCGTATGCTTCCTGTCCGTGGATACGGATGTACTCAAATTTATCGAACTCAGCGTAAGCTTCCTCACCAAAGAGCTCTTTGTACTCTTCTGTGATCGGTTTACCAGTTGCTCCAAGAAGGTTCATTCTTGTCATACCGTTGTTACCCATAGCTGTGTGAAGCGGATGATCCAGAGCCTGGCCGTCCATAGCTACACATTTAACGCCCTGTTTTACAAACCATTTACCAGCATCTACACCTGTACCTGCTGCATAATGATAGTAAGCTTTGGAATCATCGAAGTAACGATGCATTCCGGAGTTGATGCAAAGGATTTTTCCTTTCAGATCGCCATCTTTTAAGCCGTATTTTTCCATACATGCATCCAGATGTTTGTCTGTGATCAGTCCCCAAGGCTCGATATCGATTTTGAATACGATAGCCTGTCCAGCATAAGCATCAGCCGGCATCTCATGTGTATAACGAGCACGTTTGCCATCGAACTCATACTCCATAACGTGACGCGGTGCATCACAGTGTGTACCTGTATGCATTGTACATGTAATTCTCTGTGTAAGAACGCCACCTTTTGCCATGGAATGTGCGCCTACGATTTCCGGTTTATCGAAATAAGGCCAACGCGGAATCTCTGCACTAAATGGATGTGATAAATCAACTACAACTTTTGCCATTTTATTAACCCTCCTAGATTATAAAAAATTTATGGTTCATAAATATATCTCATAAACAAGCAAATGAACTCTGCTTATTTATTATAGAGCATTTTGATCAGGTATTCATTCAGACCGCCATTGATCTCTGCGATCTCTTCATCTGTATATTTCATGAATCCTTCATGAACACCGTCTACTTTCTCTGCACGGAAACCATTTTTGCCTTCATCAAGCATCTGTTTCAGTAACGGAGAAGCATCATGTCTGTCTTCCAGATCTTTTAATACATAGTTATGGATATTGGATGTGAGCTGTGTGCTTACCATATCAGAGTTTACTAATGGTGGTAAGTACGGAAGTCTCAGACCAAAACTGTATTTGCATGCGTCATCAACTGTTTTTGCATCAGCGATACCACGCTCAACGATTGAGATAGCCTCACGCCATAATGCATGCTGCATTCTGTTTGCGATAAATCCCGGAACATCTTTTTTGCAGAGAACCGGTTTCTTGCCAGCTTCTGTCAGAACATCGATAACTGTCTGAGCAACTTCATCAGTAGTAGCATCTGTCTTAACAACCTCTACTAACGGAATAAGGAATGCCGGATTCCAGAAATGTGTACCACAAAGTCTCTCACGATGTTTACATTTTGCAGAAATCTCTGTCGGGCTCATAACGGATGTGTTTGTACAGAAGATACAGTCATCTGATACATAATCCTCTAACTGAGCGAACAGATTCTGTTTCATCTCCATCTCCTCTAATACACACTCAACAACCATCTCTGCGTTTTTAACACCTTCGTTGTCGAGACTCTGTGTAAAGCTGATCTTGGAAACGATCTTGTCTACATCTGCCTCTGTAACGATTTCTTTTTCAACAAGAAGTTTCATATTGTTGCGGACTTTAGCCTCAACATCTACCGGGAAAACATCATATACAGTAACTTTTGCATCATCAAGTCCTGCAAGGATCTGAGCGATAGCGCTTCCCATCATTCCGCCGCCGCATACTAAGAAATTCTTAATTTTACTCATT
>JALESO010000003.1 GCA_022781925.1 Lachnospiraceae bacterium | reverse complement strand
TTTCTTATAATCTAAGGGATTGTATGATGGAACGAAAGATTTCCGGTCACATTTTGACCGGAAAAAAGAAAATCCCGGAAGTAAAATACTTCCGGGATATAAATACTTTTCAAAAAATCTCTTCCGAGAAAATTATCTCTTGGAGAACTGAGGTGCGCGACGAGCTGCTTTGAGACCGTATTTCTTACGCTCTTTCATTCTCGGATCACGTGTTAAGTATCCAGCTTTCTTCAGAACTGGTCTGTAGTCAGCGTCTACTGTAAGTAATGCACGTGCGATACCGTGTCTGATGGCACCAGCCTGTCCTGTGTATCCGCCACCTTTTACGTTTACGAGTACATCAAATTTATCTACGTTCTCAGTAGCTACTAACGGCTGACGAACGATAACTTTTAATGTCTCAAGTCCAAGATACTCATCGATATCTCTTTTATTGATTGTGATTTTACCTGTACCCGGTACAAGGTAAACTCTTGCGATAGATTTTTTTCTTCTTCCTGTTCCGTAATATTTAGTATTAGCCATGATTATTTACCTCCTTCACCGATTAAAATGTCAGAACTTCTGGTTTCTGAGCTGCATGTTTGTGATCCGGTCCAGCGTATACAAATAATTTTCTGTACATCTGACGTCCGAGAGGTCCTTTCGGTAGCATACCTTTAACAGCGTACTCTACAACTCTTTCCGGATGTTTAGCCAGCATCTCTTTTAATGTAGTCTCTTTCATTCCGCCTACATAATCAGAGTGATGATAGTAAATCTTCTGATCTAATTTTTTACCTGTTACTTTGATCTTCTCAGCGTTTACAACGATTACATAATCACCTGTATCGATGTGCGGTGTGAAGACAGCTTTGTTTTTACCTCTTAAAATCTTAGCGATTTCAGAAGATAAACGTCCTAATGTATATCCTGTAGCATCAACTACATACCATTTTCTTTCAACTTTGTCCGGGTTGGCCATGAATGTGTTATTCATTGATTTTTCCTCCTTGAATAAATTTGCGGCTTCCACAAATGTGAATGTCCGGACACATCTGCTTCCTGCCTGTTATTTTTTGAATAATGTGTCTGCATTATCCGGGTATCGTTTTTTCTGACTTGTGGAGAATCATCAAAAACTCTGCCCTGCGGCCGGGTCCCAACCGACTGCTTATATATGAAATGCTTTTTTGCACACAAAAAACACTCTTTGTCAGACTTGTATATTATAGTACAGCAGCCCGTCTGTGTCAACGATTTTTTCCTGCAAAAATGTACAAAAAACCAGGCATTATAAGGATTTCTTTTGTCTGACGGGCAAAAATGTGCTGTCACACATTTTCAACAAACGCTGTGACAGCACATTCCTTTTTAAGTCACGCAGATCTTCGCAATCCGTTCACACTGCCTGCTTAGAATCGGATGCTGCCGAACATAACCTGACCATTTTTTACGTTAAAATCTGTACCATACCATGTTACAGTTCCTGTATAGGCAAAGTCTACCTGGCCGTTTTCTACATACCACCAGCCATGTCCATTGTGAGCCAGACCGGTATAGCTAAAGTCTGCCTGACCATGTTTCACGTACCACCAGCCGTATTCATTCACTGCAAGTCCGATATAGTCAAAGTCGATCTGACCATTTTCTACATACCACCAGCCATATTCGTTGTCAGTAACGCCAGTATAAGACTTGTCTACTTCACCTTTTACATTCGCATAATACCATCCGGTCTGATCACCGACTGTGATATAACGCAACGCATAAGTAAGACCCAGATCCGGATCATCCTGTCCGCAGTTCGTGCAGGTTCCGTTTACATAATTATGACCTTTAGCTGTGATCACTTCACCTTTTACAATGACCTCATCGCATACGGTACAGATTTCGTCTCCTGTATAACCTTCCTCTGCGCAGGTTGGCTCTTTTGTATCAACCACAACAGTGGAAGCATGGTCACATACAATGCCTTCTTCTCTGACCGCTACAAAGTAGATCACATCTCCGATTTTTACAGAGGTACTTCCATTTGCCACACCGGTAAATGTGATAGTTGAACCTGCTTCTGCCGCCGGATTTACATAAGTTTCATCGGAAACTTTTGCCACATGCCTGTAGTTGATGCTTTCCAGCGTCGGATTCATGATATAGTAATTTCCACTGACTTTTGAAGTGATCAGATATTCGCCGCCGTCCTCAACACCGGACACACCGTTGACGAGTTCATATCCCGGGATTGGAGAATCCGCAGGGGCATTTACAGACGGTTTATACAATTCAAATTCACAGGTCAGTGCAGCCAGCGTGGAGTTTCTGTCATAGTACAATCTGGATGTATCGTACCAGAAGTACAGATAACGCTGGCTTGTAGTACCATAGAGTCCAACAGTCTGGTTTCTTCCTGACTGCAGTTCAATGAGCTCACTCACATTTCGGTTCGGAATTCTGGATGTTCCGATATTTAAGAAAGTGGTGCTTCCATCGTTTGTATGTCCGGAAATAATATAACGGTTTTCATCTACTTTTTTAAATGTATACAGATTATCGGAAATTGCTTTCTTATTCTCTGTGGTAAATGTTGCCACATCAGATGCAGCTAAAACTGCCTGCTCACTGGATGAAACTGTTTCTGTGACTAATTTTGCCACATGATCGTATTTCTCTGTTCCGGTGGAAGGAACCAGCACATACCGGTTGCCATTTGCATCTGCTTTTGTAACGATCAGATAGTTTCCGCCTGCTTTCAGTTCTGCGGTACTTTCTACTTTCTTATAACCGTTGATCAGATCATAATCCTCTGCGGAATCAGATGGTGTATAGATCTCAAAATAGCAGTTTGCATCAGCTGTATTCTGTCTGTCAAAATGAAGCTTCGCTGTATTTGTATGATGGAAATACAGATATTTTCCTGCGCCTCCCGTGGAATTATCCATCAGGCTGAAGGTATCATCGGAAGCATTTTTTGTAAATGTGATCAGAGGCTGACTGGCTGTTACATTCGGAAGTCCGGATTTGCTGGAAGCTTTCGGTCCCAGATAAATCGCCGTACCGTCTGCCCCCATTGCTTTTACTTTATAAGTATCTGTGCCGCTTCCTGCCTCCAGTGTATACAGGCATTTGTTCAGATCCACTTTCTGTCCGTCAAAAACAGCAATGGCTGTACCACGCTGTGCACTTGTTTTTTCAATGGTCTCTTTCTTATCTTTTCCATCGATGGTCACATCTGCAACTTTACTATCCACGGAAGAAAGATCCGTACCTGCATAATTTACGCCTTTTATATCAACTGTTTTTGTCTCGCCTTTTTCAAGATCAATAACTTTGTAATTTTCAGCTTCCGGTCTTTGGCGCATAAGCTGCGCTGTTCAGGCCGATGGCTGCCGGGTACAGATCACAGACCATATAGATGGCATCTCCTTTGGTAACCAGGGATGCATCAATAAATGCACTGGAATAATTGTTGAACTTGTTTCCATTATCTCCCAGATAATTTGCCACGGTGTAGGACCAGTTTTCTCCTCCGTCACCGGATCTGGAAACGACGGTGTCGATTCCACCGCCATCGCCACATTTATCCCAGCGGATATCTGTCGCTGCCACCAGTGTACCATCCGCTGCAGTGGTCAGTGCCGGAATACGGAATCTGGTATATCCGTTTGTGGAATTGTGCTCCCCCAGAAATAATTTTTCCGGAAACGGCTGGGACACGGTTGTACCATTAGCCGGTCTCACTCCGTCCTTTACATTGTTTGCCGCACTTGCGGTAATCGGTAATCCCCCAAATGCAAGAACGCCTGCCAGCAGAAGTGCCAGGACTCTTTTCTTGTTTCTCATACTTTCTCCCTTTCTGTTCAAGATCTGCCCGCAAATGTTGCTGTAATCTTCCTTTTCTTACAATCATTACAACATTTTTTTGCATGACAGTTTTATCAATTTAGTTAATATAACGTCTCTTGTATCTTAAACAGAAAAAAACTGCTTGGGATTACTTGCGTTCTCTCCAGCAGTTTTTATATAATTCGGAACCTTATTCCTCTATTTCTCAGTTAATTTCTCACTTTGTACACTTGATATCATCAATGTCTCCGGTGGAATCTCATATTCCAGTCCAATCATAGTCAGTCCGCGAGCCGGGGCAGTCGGTCCAGCTGCTCTCCGATCCTTCGACTCCAGAATCGCCGGGATATCCTTTGGTGTGATCTTGCCGATGCCCACATCAAATAGTGTTCCTGCAATGATCCGCACCATATTATAGAGGAAACCGCTTCCGGTGACACGGATGGTCAGCAGTTCCCCCTGCTGCTCTAATTCACAGGAATAAATCGTCCGTATCGTGTCCTCCACTGCAGTATTTACCGAACAGAAGCTCTTGAAATCATGAGTTCCCTCCAGCAGTTTCGCCGCTTCACACATCGCAGGAATATTCAGTTTCCGATAGACGAACCAGGTATCCAGCCGCCGCTGCGGCATCGGGAACTCACGGTTCAGGATCCGGTATTCATATGTTTTGCGGCTGTTGCAATGACGCGGATGCCAGTCTGACGGAACTTCACAGGAATTCTGCACCACAATATCCTCCGGCAGCCGCTGATTCAACGCATAGGAAATCTTTCCCGCCGGCATACGGGCATTTGTGTCAAACACTGCCACATTTCCATAGGAATGCACGCCGGAATCCGTGCGGCTCGCACCGATCACCACTATTTCTTCCTTTAATAATCTGCTCAGTTCCCGGTTCAGTACGCCTTCGATCGTAATGCCATTTGGCTGCACCTGCCAGCCGCAGTAATTTGTACCATCATAGGCAACCACAAGTTTTACTCGCTTCACACTCATCTTTGTCCGTTTCTTATATTATTATATAAAAATTCTGATCACGATAACCACTGCCAGATACAGTGCCATCACCACATATGCCTTGTAATCCGCGGAAATGTAATGCAGCGGTTTCATCTTGGTCCGTCCCTCACCGCCATGATAGCAGCGTGCTTCCATGGCTGTCGCCAGATCGTTGGCCCGACGGAATGCTGACACAAACAGCGGAACCAGGATCGGCACCATTGCTTTTGCCTTCTGAATGATATTACCCTCTTCAAAGTTCGCGCCCCTTGCCATCTGCGCTTTTTTAATCTTGTCCGCTTCCTCTGCCAGGATCGGGATAAAGCGCATGGCGATGGACATCATCATGGCGATCTCATGCACCGGAACACCGATTTTGGAAAGTGGCTTCAGCCCTTCTTCCAGACCGTCTGTCAGCTTATTCGGTGTGGTGGTCAGCGTCATGACTGACGTTCCCACAACCAGATACACCAGACGGATGGTAAAATATACCGCATTGCTGATGCCGGTGTCTGTGATATGAATAAATTTCCATGCGAAATAGGTCTGCGCTCCCTGGGTAAAAAACAGGTTGCACACCGCCGTGATGACCACCAGGAGCCAGATTGCCCGCACGCCTTTCAGCATAAAAGAAAACGGTACATGTGACATCCGGATAATGGCCAGCAGAAACAGTGTCACCACGATAAATCCCACAAAATCATGAAACAGAAACAACGACACAATGTACATCAGTGTCGCCACCAGTTTCACACGGGGATCCAGCCGGTGAATGACCGATTCCGTCGGATAATATTGTCCAAGTGTAATATCCTTTAACATAACTTCATAATCTCTTTCTTTGCTTCCTCAATGGTCGTCACTGTGGTATCCACGGCAAATCCGGCTTTTTCCAGATCTTTCATCAGATACGTCACCTGTGGTGCCGCCAGTGACACCTGCTCCAGTTCTTCCACATGGGAAAATACTTCTGAAGGTGTTCCGTCCAGCATCAGTGTTCCATGATTTAAAACCACGATCCGCTGTACATAATTCGCCATGTCTTCCATACTGTGTGACACGAGAAGCACCGTCATTTCCATGTTCTCATGCAGTTCCCGGATCAGGTCAAACAGTTCATCCCGCCCCTTCGGATCCAGACCGGCCGTAGGCTCATCCAGGATCAGAACCTTCGGATTCATGGCAATGACACCGGCAATGGCAGCACGGCGTTTCTGTCCGCCGGACAGTTCAAAGGGAGACATCTCCCAGTATTTCTCCGGCAGTTTTACCCGCACCAATGCCTCTCTGGCTTTTTCCAGCGCTTCTTCTTCGGAAAAGCCCTGATTCTGCGGTCCATATGCCGCATCCTTCAGCACGGTCGTCTCGAAAAGCTGATATTCCGGATACTGAAACACCAGACCTACCTTTCCCCGCAGGGAACACAGGGAATAACCCGGTGCATAGATATCTTCCCCGTTATAATAGATATGGCCTTCATCCGCTTTGATCAAACCATCCAACAGCTGGATTAACGTGGATTTTCCAGAACCGGTATGACCGATGATCCCGACAAATTCACCGTCGTGGATCTCAAGGCTCAGATTTTTTAACGCATGTATTTCATATGCACTGCCCTGTGCATAGGTGTAACTCAGGTTTTCGATTTTAATTGACATATTGCCTCCACCAGTTCCTGTCTGCTCAAAATTCCATCCGGAAGCGGCAGACCTTCCTGTTTCAGTTCCCAGGCCAGACGGGTAATCTGCGGAACGTCCAGTCCATATTCCAGCAGCGTATCCACCTGCGAAAAGATGTCGCGGGGAGTCCCCTGCATCACCACACGGCCGTCATCCATGACAAATACATAATCCGCATCGATGACTTCTTCCATATAATGCGTGATCAGAATGACCGTCACACCTTTCTGCCGGTTCAGACGGTGTACCGTGTTCAACACTTCTTTCCGTCCATTCGGATCCAGCATGGCAGTAGGCTCGTCCATAATGATACATTTCGGTTCCATCGCCACCACTCCGGCGATGGCTACACGCTGTTTCTGTCCGCCGGACAGACGGTTCGGGGAATGATAACGGTAAGCTGTCATACCCACCGCTTCCAGACTCTTTCCGACACGTTCCCAGATTTCCTCCGTGGGGACACCGATGTTTTCCGGGCCAAAGGCCACATCCTCTTCCACGACTCCGGCCACGATCTGATTATCCGGATTCTGAAAGATCATACCGGCTTCCTTGCGGATATCCAGAATATTCTCGTCCTTTGACGTATCTCTTCCATCCACCCAGACAGTTCCTTCGCTCGGTGTCAGCAGCGCATTCAAATGTTTTGCAAACGTGGATTTTCCGGAACCGTTATGTCCCAGCACAGCGATAAACTGTCCTTCCTCCACTTCGATATTCACATCATCCAGCGCCAGTGTCACATCCTGGACTTCTCCCTGTTCATCCCGGCGCACAAATTTATGTTTTAACTTTTCTGCCTTAATAAATGCCATGTGTAAGAATCCTCTTTCACGCTTAGCTTTCTCAGTTTCCGTGAATCATTCTGTTTTCACGCAAAACGATCTAAGCACATTATTCTATATAATCGTCAAACTTTGTCAGATGTCCCATCAACTGCATCTGTGAAAAATTATTCTGACGCAGTGCCTCATACAGCACAACAGCCACAGAATTGGACAGATTCAGGGAACGGATATCACTGAGCATCGGGATCCGCACACATCTGTCTTTGTTGTGTGCCAGAATCTCTTCCGGAATTCCGGCGCTTTCCTTGCCAAACATGATATAGCAGTCTTCCTCATAGGACACTTCTGTATACACATTCTGTCCCTTTGTGGTCGCCATATAAATCTTTGCCCCCGGATTTTTCTCCAGAAACTCCTGGTAGTTCACATATGTGGTCACATCCAGATCTTTCCAGTAATCCATACCCGCACGCTTGATCTGCTTCTCATTCAGGCGGAATCCCAGCGGTTCGATCAGATGCAGGCGGGTGCCTGTTGCCACGCAGGTACGTCCGATATTTCCTGTATTTGCCGGGATCTCCGGCTCATACAGGACAATGTTCAACTTTGCCATAATCTATGCTTCCTTTTTCTCTGCACGGAGTTTCTGTACAAAACGCTCCATGCGGTCTAATGCTTCTTTCAACGCTTCCAGTGAATATGCGTAGGAGATTCGCAGAAATCCTTCTCCGCATGCGCCGAAAGCGGTTCCCGGAACAACGGCTACTTTTTCTTCCTGCAGGAATCTGGTGGCAAACTCATCAGAAGTCATGCCAAATTCTTTGATGCACGGAAATGCATAAAATGCGCCAAAGGGCTCAAAGCACTCCAGTCCCATCTCTTTGAAGCGATGCATGAGATAGCGACGGCGGCCGTTGTATTCGTCACGCATATGCGCCACATCTTCATCGCCGTTTTTCAATGCAGAGACACCTGCATACTGGCTGGTGGTCGGTGCACACATAATGGCAAACTGATGGATTTTCAGCATCTGCTGTAAGATTACCTGTGGTCCACATGCATATCCGATACGCCATCCTGTCATGGCATGGGATTTGGACAGACCGTTGATATAAATGGTACGGTCTCTCATTCCCGGCATGGTCGCGATGGACACATGGCCTTCCTCGGTATAAGTCAGTTCGGAATAGATCTCGTCTGTAATGACATAGAGATCATTTGCCACAATGATATCCACCAGATCCTCCAGGTCACTGCGCTCCATAACTGCCCCGGTCGGATTGTTCGGGAACGGAAGCACAAGGATCTTTGTCTTGGGTGTGATCGCTGCCTCCAGCTCTTCTCTGGTCAGACGGAACTGATTTTCTGCTTTCAGTTCAATGACCACCGGCTCACCGCCTGCCAGCTTTGCACACGGCAGATAGGATACATAGCTCGGCTGCGGGATCAACACTTCGTCACCCGGATCCAGCATGGCACGCATTGCAATATCAATAGCCTCGCTTCCACCGACCGTGACCATAATCTCATGGTTATAATCATAATCCAGACCGTATTTCCGGTTCAGGAAATTGGATATTTCAATTTTTAATTCTTTTAAACCTGCATTTGATGTGTAGAAAGTTCTTCCTTTTTCCAGAGAATAGATACCCTCATCACGGATATGCCATGGTGTGTCAAAATCCGGCTCACCAACACCAAGAGAAATTGCATCCTTCATTTCACTTACAATGTCAAAAAACTTACGGATACCGGATGGTTCAATTTCTGTAATTACTTTTGATAATGGGTTTCTCATGGTGTCATCAGCATCCTTTCATCTTTTTCTTTTTCTGCCATAATGGTTCCGTGATCTTTGTACTTTTTCAAAATAAAGTTTGTCTTTGTACTGAGCACGGACTCCAGCGGTGAAAGTTTGTCTGATACGAACTGTGCTGCTTCACGCAGGGTACGTCCCTCGATGGTTACCAGCAGATCGTAGCTTCCGGAGATCAGGTAAACTGCATTTACCTCCGGGTAGTTGTAGATACGCTCTGCGATCTTGTCAAATCCCTGGCCTCTCTGTGGGGTAACGCTTACCTCGATCAGTGCTGTTACTTTTTCAATATCAGTCTTATCCCAGTTGATCAGCGTATGGTAGCCGCAGATAATATGCTCTGCTTCCATTGCTGCCAGTTCATTTGCCACACTGATCTCATCCTCTCCGAGAATGATTGCCAGTTCTTTGATATCAATACGGCTGTTTTTTTCTATAAAAGTCAAAATTTTTTCACGCATTGTCAGTTCTCCTTCACATTTCTCAACAATTTATAACCACCTGTTTTCAAGAATACCGTCATTCGTCCGATCTACATCTGTGCATCCACACCGTCTGTTTCTCCGGATCAATATACCTGAACCCCTGCTCGCAGCGGTTCTAAAAATCTGCGTTCGTCCTCGTTGATCACAACCCGGTCATTATCCGCAGTGGCTTTTCCCACCACCACTGCCGGAATGCCCTGCTGCTTGAGATCCAGTACCAGACGGTTGCCGTCCGGGGCAGCCAGTAACAGGCTTCCGGTGGAGCCAAGCTGATAGGGATTCAGATCAAAAAATTCGCAGATCTCTACGGTTTCCTGACGAATCGGTATCTTTTTTAATTCGATTTCCAGTCCGACGCCAGACGCTTCCGCCAGTTCCCACAGTGCACCGAAAATGCCTCCTGTGGTCACATCATGCATGGCTCTCACGCCAGACTTCACGGCGGTAGCAGCCTCCGGAATTACTGAAAAATACTGCTGAAACCGTTCCGCCTTATCCAGAAGATGCTGCGGATATCTGGACAACAATGCCTCTCTGCGGTTGCGAGCAAGCTTTGCCGTCGCCTCCAACGCGATCCATTTTGTCACAACAATGTCATCCCCCGGCTTTGCCCCTGTGGTAGTAGAAAGCATTCCCTTCTTTGCTTTTCCCACCGCCGCAATGGAAACCACCGGACGGTTCACCGCGTCTGTCACCTCTGTATGTCCGCCCAGGATCTGCACCTGCAATGGCTCACATTCCTGCGCAATGGTCCGGACCATTGCGCGCATCTGCGGTTCCTCTGTCTCAGGCGGAAGCAATGCGGTCAGCATCAGTCCCACCGGCTCAGCGCCTCCCGCGGCCAGATCATTCAGGTTCGCATGCACCGCACAGCGTCCATCCATGGTATCCTCCCAGATCACCGGGTCGGAAGAGATCACTGCCACCTCATCCTCTGCCAGTGCAAAGGCCGCACAGTCTTCCCCGACACCCGCCGCCAGCAGGACATCCGGACGTTTCAGATGCAGTTGTTTGAAAACAGAACGCTTCAATACGCTCTCTGCTATTTTTCCCTGTTTCATACTTTATGTTCCCTTATTTCATTTCTCACACCAGTATCACGAACACATGCTCCTGTCAGACCTACTGCGCAGCCTGCGCCGGATCTGTCATCTGCTGTGTCTGATCCTGCATCTGTCCCTGCTGCGTGGAATCTGCCGGCTGCTGTGTCTGATCGGTTGTAGTCGTATCTGCTGCCGGCTGCTGCACTGCATTTTTCCACTGTGCCGCTGCCGCGCGGATCGTTGCCTCGTTCTGGCTTGCGATCGCAGACTTCATGGCTGAAACCGCTTCCGGATTTGAGGAGGATGTACCTACGGAATAGATCTTTGGAGACGCTTTGTATGTCGTCTTGTTAAAGATCTCCCGGCTCTGCTCCACACCGTCCACAGTGACCACTTTCCATAGGCGGGCTGATTTTCCCACATGGGCACTCTGAGTCTGTGTGATCGTACCTACTGCATCCGAAGAAGCCTCAAACTTCACGCCCGGATCTGTGGTACTTAATGTCTCACTGACAAAAGATACTTTCCGGTTCGCATCTCTGGTCTCCTGACCGTAAATCGTAAAGGACACGTTGGAGCCGTTGGCAGAACCTTCTATATAAATCGGTGCCTTTGTATTATTTTTAAACTTAAAATCTTTGTATTCCCCGGCAATGGCCGCATCTGCGGAAGGATCCACATAACCGACGATCATGGAATGACCGGAACGCTCCGTCACTTCCAGTTCCGCGCGGATCACCGCATTATATAAAGTCGTGGACACCTGACAGATTCCACCGCCATATGCATCCACAGTCGTACCGTTCTCATAAGCTCCCGCCAGTTTATAACCGTTGTCCGCGTTAAACGGAGACACGGTCTGGTATACGGAAAATTCTTCTCCCGGATAGATCACGCTGCCGTTGATCTTTTTGCTTCCGTTGGCGATATTTGCCTTTCTTCCGGATGCGGAAGATGCATAATTCGTGCTGAAAGTGCCCAGTACGTCTTTTACTTTTGACAGTTCTTCCTCGGATCCCTGCGGTTTTGTCACCTCTGCCGCCAGTTCCACGGTATTGTCATCCTTCCATCCTTCCTTCAGGCTGTCATCAATGGCATCCACGGATTTTGCCACGTCTACAACGATTCCGTCCTGCCCTTCAATGATCTGAAATGCGCCATTCTCACGTGTCAGACCATAATCAACGGCCTCCCGGTTCAGTTCGGAAGCATGCTCCTCCAGATATGTGGTGGTCTTTTCTGTATCCACCGTCAGTGGAAGCTTGAACACTTTATCTTCATGTTCCAAATCTTTGCCTGCTTTATAACGTGCGATCAGGTTGCCGCTCTTTCCATAAACCACAGCCTCTTCCACACTCTCCTGATCTTCCCAGGTAAGCCCCAGATCCTCTGCAGATGCCTCTACGGAAACATCATTGATGGTAAGTGCAATGGTTTTATCCCCCAGATCCTTTACATAGTCCTGTACCGCATCCACAGCTTCTTCCTTTGTCATGCCGCCCACTGCGACATCCCCGATAAAGATCCGGTCAGCAATCACCGGATGTTCTCCTTTTTTTGCCTGTGCTGTCTGATGACCGATTCCTACTGTCAGCAACGCGGCTGCCCCGAGAACCGGTAATATTCTGATCCACTTCTTCATGTTATGTTCACCTTTCCAATTATATCAGAAATGCAGATAAAATGCCGGTCACTACCATTGCCACCAGCACGATCAATACTACAATTGATGCTAAAATTCTTTTTTTCTTTGACTTCTTATACATTGTCCGAACCCTCCTGTTCCGGAATTCTTCCATACTGCGCATAAATCCTGTCAATCATCCTGGAAGCCTCGCTCTTCGTCAGGCTGTCAATCTCAATATCAGACTCTATTCTATGATAAATCATCAAATGATTCAAGTCTCTTTTTTGCGCCGGCGTCAGCGGTCCCTGCTTTTTCACCTTGTAATTCAGTGGCTTTGGCACAAACAGTTCCGGCTCCTGCTGCTGATACTTCTGCTGCAGAAGCAAAAACAGTTCTGCCGTCGCCTTCGCATCGTCCACCGCCCGGTGTGCGTGCTCCCGGTCAATCTGAAAATATCCGCACAGCGCTTCCAGTGACTTTTTCTCCGGTTCCTTCAGCACCTTCCGGGCAATTTTCAGCGTATCCAGGGCATTCCGCTCCAGCGGTATCTTATGATTGACCGCACACTGTTTCAAAAATCCATAATCAAATATCACGTTATGTCCAAGAAACGGTGCATCCCCTGCAAACGCCAGAAACTTGCGCAGTGCATCCTCTGCCTCCGGTGCATCTTCCACCATCTCCGGCAGGATCCCGGTCAGTTCTGTGATCCGTGCATCGATCTTTCGATGCGGATTCACAAACGTCTGAAACGTATCCCGCAGCTGTCCGTCCACCAGACGCACCGCACCAATCTCCAATATCCGGTCTGTCTTCATCTGCAGTCCGGTCATCTCCAGATCTACTGCAATCAGTTCTCTGCTCAGTTCCATGTAACCGCTCCCTCCATTTCCGCTTCACTGATTCCGGTAAGCGCCGCTTCATTCGTCAGCGGATCACGCATCTCATAGTTAAACAGCAGCCACATCGGGTACTCCTCCTGCCGCAGCTGTCCCTGTGCATCCAGCCAGTGAAACTTCTCCAGATGGCAGTATTTTTTCTCCATGCCGTGTGCCCGCAGATAACCGGAAGTTTTCTTTTTCTCCAGTGCCAGATTCTGCGCCCATGACGGACGGCTCTTGGATTTTTCAATCTTATACAGATCAAAGATCAGCGCTTCTTCATATGCCGCCCGGTGTCCGGCATCCACGCTCTCCGCAAATTCCAGTACGATCTCCGTCCTCCGGACACGGTTGTGGCTGCAGTCCAGATATCCATGGCTTCTGTAAAAATGGCCCATATCCAGAAACATCTGAAAGGCACTGTCATACCGCTGTTCCAGAACAGACAGATACGTCAGGAACTGGCCACTGTTATAATGAAGTTCCAGCATCTCCTCCACCAGACGAATCTCCAGCATCTCATCATAGGAGACCCATTTGCTCTCCAACACCTCATAAGGCGGTTTCGTCCGGTAGATCAGCCCGTACTCCGATGCATGTTCATACATATAGGAACCTTTCAGCACTTTCAGAAATCCAAGCTGAAGCTGCTGCGGATGCAATGCATAAATGTCATCAAAAGACTGCTGAAATCTCTGATAATCTTCAAAAGGAAGTCCTGCGATCAGATCCAGATGCTGATGGATATTTTTCCCTGCTTTTACCCGGTTCACGGCATGGTACACTTCCTCCAGCCGCATGGTACGGTGGATCTCACGGATCGTAGCCCCGTTGGTGGACTGCACACCGATCTCCAGCTGGATCAGTCCCGGTCGCATGTCGGAGATCAGTTTCAGTTCATCCTCCCGAAGCAGATCCGCTGAAATCTCAAAATGAAAGTTCGTAATGCCGTTGTCATGTTCCTTGATATACTTCCAGATTCCCATGGCATGCTCATGCTGGCAGTTAAAGGTACGATCCACAAATTTTACCTGCGGAACTTTCGCATCAATAAAAAACTGCAGTTCTTTGTATACAAGCGGCAGGCTTCGGAAACGCAGCCTTTTATCCACCGATGACAGACAGTAACTGCAATTAAACGGACAGCCACGGCTGGATTCATAATAAATGATCCTGTGCTCAAAATCTTTCAGATTTGCATAACAAAACGGCAGTTCATCCATGGGAAGCAGGCTGCGCAGCGGATGAATCGCCACACTTCCGTCTGCTCTCCGATAGGAAATACCGTCGATTTTTCCTAACAAATCCTCATGTAACTCTGCTAAAGGTCTTGACTTTTTCTCATTATCCGTCTCTGCACGTTCTGTCCTCTTCTGTGCATTTTCACCATTCTCTGTCAAAAGTTGTGCCTCTTGTTCGCATTGTTCAAAATAATCACACAACTCTGTCAGTGTCTGTTCGCCCTCTCCCATCATAATTCCGGTGATGGCAGGATTTTCCTGCAGAAAACGTTCCGTCTCAAAAGAAACCTCAGGGCCTCCCACCCAGATGGGCACCTCCGGCCGCAGCTTGTGAAATTCTTCCGTCAGTTCCTTTACATATTCAATGTTCCAGATATAACAGGAAAAAATCAGCACATCCGGTCTCTGGCGATATATTTTTTCCAGAATATCATCCAGCTGATTATTAATGGTATACTCCGCCCGTTCTATTTTATGTCCGTGCGCCTCTGCATACGCCTGCAGAGAATAAACCGCCAGATTCGAATGAATATATTTTGCATTTATCGCAGTCAGTAAAATCTTCATCTAAAATGTTCCATCTCTTTTCTCTCTTTATGATCTGCATTCACCGATCATATATCTTATTCATGTATGTTCGCCTTGCACTTTTCGTAAGTATTTCATACGATACCACAAACAATAACAAAAGTGAAGTGAAAAGAAATACAAAAAAGCAATCAAAAAGTCTGAAAAATGAGACTTTTCAACTGCTTTTCACACGCTTCTTTTCAAATCTGTTTTACCTTATGAACGTGACATCTGCAAATCGCATACATGCTGCTCATCACTTGCAGAAGTGGGCATCTCAACTCAGACTGAGATGTACTTTAACTTTTACTGTACACCCACAGGTCACGCATCTGCGACATAATATCTTCCAGATTCCAACTTTTGTCACTGTTCTTTCGGCTGTTCGGATCATTCACTGTGACATCTCCATTTGATTTCACACCGGTCAGCACGATAAAATGTCCGGTACTTGTAAAATCTCCCGGTCCCATAATGCAGATGATTGGATGACCGTCCCGTAATTTGCTACGGATCACATCTGCATCCAGGCCAAGTTCATTTGCTGACAGCCCCAGCTTGCCCGCCAGACCGGTCATCATATTCCAGGATGAACCGCTGCCATTTACATAATAACCATCTGCCTGCGCCATTTTTGCCACTGCGTAAGGATTCATCTCCAGATTCCCGGTCAGCCCCACACATACCATGGAAAGCGCTGTCGGACCACATCCTGTCACTGCCAGGAAGTCATCCCCATATGTTTTGTAACCCCAACGCTCATCCCACTGGATAAAAAGTGGTATCCTGCCATCCGTCACATCCTCAGAAATATCAATGCCTTCATTATTTGCATCATCATTTACATGATCTTTATAATCCAGTACAAAGTTTTTCGCCTCCGGACGTTTCTCATACAACCGGATCAGACTGTCCGGATAACCTTCTGCCTGAAGCTCTGAGGATGATATCACGCCGACAGACGCTCTGATCCGGTCGATCATTCCTGTCTTCCCGCATACTACAAGTGCCAGGATCACCAGACAGATCACCAATATCCGTTTTCTCCTTCTGGATCTGCGCCGTCTTCGCTGCTTTTCACTCATTCGTGTCCGGGGTATCTGACGTTCGCTCCTGCTTCCATAATCCCGTTGTCTGTATCCATAATCCTGCTTGCTCCTGTTTCCATACGAATCTGTCTGCTCCAGTCTTTTATTATCGTAATAAATCAAGTCATATTCATCCGATTTTTTCATATCTCATCCATCTCCTCGTGCCACATGCATACAAAAACTCTTTCTCTATGCATCTTCCCTGTGCCTTACCTCGTTGCTTTCTCTCTTTTTCAGTAAAACACATCTACATTAGAGATATCTGAACATACCCTGTCCAAAACCTTACGATTTTCTTACAAAACGCTTATTTCTGTCTTATCTGTGCCTTGCACAATTTTCCTGTAAAAGCTAAAATAGGGAAAGGAAATCAACGATTTGGAACTTGATATACATAATAGAAAGGACACTTTCAATGATTGAAAGAACAGACATTTTTAATATTAACTTCTATAAAAAAGAACGGTTTCACGGCAGCTACAAAGGCATGCATTACCGCATCGAAAAGTATGCACCGGAAGAAGGCGACACCGTATTGCGGGTGACCGTATGGCCGGGACCATACAATTTTGACACCACCCCGGATGAGCAGAAAACCAGCACCAGCTATCCATTCACCGACGATGGGCTGACACAGGTATGCGATTATTTGAACGAATTTCATGCGGCACATTTTTGCGGCTAAAAACATTCATCTGATAATAAAAATTTAATAGTGGATATTGGATATTTTCAAAGCGTCTCAGTTTATTTTGTCTTTGCGGCTAATAATCGCCCGCCAAGAAAAAATAAACTGGGACGCATTTACGTTATGAAACCTTTTTTACTTTTCTGTATTCTTTTTATAATCTTCCACAGAAATATTAGCGGCACTGCATGCTTGTTCTAAAGAAAAGTCAAAATCTCTGATTAAATTTTTAACGGTTATAATAGCATTTTCCACCATTCCCGCAGTCCTGCCCTGGCTCATACCTTTTACTATTCCTCTTTCCTCAATCATATCAAGTGCTTTACTTCTCATACCCACTTTGCCTCCTTCCACTGGTTCAACCATTTTGCTGCATCTCTCATCTACATAATAACTAATCGCATCTGCAATCAGCTTATCTATCGCTGTCATACCTGTAAAAATTTTTGTCAGTTCTGTTTCATCGTCTTTGTAGCGTATCGCCTCTAACAATTTTCCAAAATCAGTCTGAAATTTATCAAAATCCTCTATTTTGTTTGGTTCTATCAAATTAATCTTGTAATCTGGCACACATTCCAATATCTTTTCATCAACATCTTCCGAAAACATATCATGCAAAGATTTCGCTCCATCCCACTCATCTGTTCCATAATAAATCACAAGTGTAATAACCGGTTCCAATTTATCTGTATATTTCCAGCCTGACAAGAACTCAGCTTTTGTCATCTTAGGTGAATGGCCTTCTTTTCTCTGTTGCCGATATTCGGCAGCAACATCTTCTGCCTGCTTCGTGTAACGAAGCGTATCATACAAAAGCGACCGCAATGGCATCGCCGTATGTATCTCTGTCTGATTTTCCCATATCTTTTGTCCTCCTCTTTTCGTTTCAAAGATTTGAAAACCATCTGCGCTATTTTTCTTCATACTATCTATCACGCAGAAAGTTTTTCACCACAAATTATTTTATTTTCCATCAAATTTGAATCTCTCTGCCGACACGGCATGAATAAAACTATGAGATATGAATCACAGATTCTTTTGAACTAACAGAAAACAAGTTATGACTTATACCACATATAAGATATCTCATTTTCCATAAATGTGCTAAGAAATGCACGAATCTGACGTTCTGATGTTGCTGTTAGTATAAGCCGCCACTTCACTATCTGTCAACCTTATTTTTGACATTCACCAGCAGAAGTTTCTAGCTATTCTATATTACACCTTCTTTTCATTTGCATGGTTGCATTATCTGAATACACTCTTATAACTTATGCAATAAAATGAAAGGAACTGTAATCATACGCCACCCTTGACAATGAAAAAAGAACTGCTAAAAGTCTGTTACCGACGGCGAAAAACTAAAAAACAGTTCAATTTATCCGTCGATGACAACAGTATAGCAGTTCTTTTTTTACATGGTCAAGGGCAAGCCGCATTGCGGTGGCTTAGCTCTTCCCTCTGGCTCAGAATCTAAAAACAGTATTCAACCACCGTTATGTTTTACAACGTAAATCTGCGTGCGCAACAAAGAGTTGAATTACTGGTAGATTATATGCGCGCGTGGCACGCGGTACCATCAAGTAAATGAGACAAAAGTGAAACGAACTCCAACAAAAGGATCGTTGTAAAATTTTCGTCGTGGCTGTTGCATCTAGCCCGACCGCGTGAGTGTGTCTGAGGCTGCTGTTTTTGCAGCCGAGTTCGCGGGAGCGGTCGGAGATAAGCGATGCAACGGACACAGAAAATTTTTCATGTCCTTGTTGGAGTTCGTTTCAGTTTGTCTCTTTACACAGATAAACAAGAATTTATTTTTCAATCGCTTCCGTCCGGATCACAAATTTCACACTTCCGCTCATATCATCTTTCAATCCGGAGAATGTATGATAAGACTGTCCTGCATCCAGCACCAGATCCACGCGGTCTAAGAGTTCTTCCACATCACCATGATATGCATCGCTCAGTTTCTGGATTCCTTCCTCGTCGAACTGGATCATACCGTCACTGAGTGTCTTTGCGCCGTCTTTCAGTTTTGCGGCTCCATCAGTTAAAGTTCCGCTGTTGTTATCCAGTGTTGCAGCTCCGGCGTTGAGTTCACTGCCCTTGCTGTTTAAGGTATTGACGCCTGTTTTCAGTGCTGCACTGTTGCTGTCCAGTGTTGCAGCTCCGGTATTTAATGTCTGGATTCCTTTCATCAGTTCCGGTACGCTGTTGTTCAGGCTCTGCATACCGACTGCCAGCGGCTGAATGCCTTCACTGTACAGTTTCTGGACACCGGCACTCAATGTCTGTGCTCCGGATACCAGACCACCGTTTTCAATCTGGGAAGCGATAGCAGATTTTGTAGAGGCAATTCCACTCTTTGCACCTGCCACAGCGCCCTGTTTTGCAGCTTCTGCAGCCATGCCGCCAATCTGAGAAGATGTGCCGTCAGCAATTCCGCTGATCAACTGACTGGATACATTGGATACAGAAGATGCGGACGCTGCCGTCATTTTATCTGCATATGCCTTTGCATCTGCTTCCAGTGCATCACTCTTTCCTGCCTGTGCATAGGCTTCTGCGTTCAACTGCTGATATGCGGTTTTGTATGCGCCGTACATTGCCTGGCTGATACCGTTCTCGACTTTGGACTGCAGTTCCTCACTGCCGGTTAAAGCTGCCTTGTACTGACCTGCCGCCTGTTTTGCAATTCCCTGATAGGTCTCTCCGTCCTTTGCAAACATCTGATTTACGGTTGTCTCTGCCTGCGCAGCTTCTTCCTCTGTCACACCTGCGTTCAATGCGGTATCCAGCTGATCGATTCCGGCAGAAATCTTCTTTGCACCGCTGACGATACCGTTGTCACCTTCAAAGTAAGTCTGTACCTGCATTGCACCGCTCACCAGCTGTGTGATACCACTCTTAAGATCGCCGGATTTGTCTGCCAGCTGTTTCGTGCCGCTTGCCACCTGAGCCACACCGGCCGTATAGCTGTCCACACCGGATTTTACCTGAGCCACGCCATCCGTATACGCACTGATGCCACTCTTTAAGGTAGAAACACCTGTGGTATAAGCTTTGATTCCATCCAGCAGTGTGCCGGTTCCGTCTGCCAGTTCCTTACTTCCGGATACCAGCTGTGCGGACGCATCACTCAATGAATCAATGGCATCTTCAATACCAGACAGATCAATATCCTGATCCACATCCAGTTCCTGTAAAATATCACTCATCACGAAAGTCATGGTCATATCCAGTGAAAAATCTTTGACATCCGCTGTCACTTCCACATAATCCGGGATGTTCACATCTTCCAGATCCTTGCTGTCCAGATCCAGACTCTCAGATAAACCAGGGAATGCAAATCCCACAACCACCTGATTATTTCCGTCACTGATCACTTTTCCGTTTGTCACTTCCACATTTGTGAAATCTTTATTCAGCATCATTCCGGTCACTGCCGCAAACGGTACATAGACACCGTCCTCTGTTTTTTCCTTATTCGTGTAGTCCACACGGATTGTCACTTTACCGCTCTTGCCTGCCAGATCCTCCGGCACGATCTCTTTGCCGTCCAGATAATAGGTCATCTTCATGTCCACCGGAAGTTCACGGTCTGTTTTTCCCTGATAGTAAATGTCATTGCCATCCGCCTGCCAGGTCAGTGTGCCATCCGCACCCTGTGTAAATTTCTCATCGCCTTTTACATTTTCAATATCTGTCAGATCGCTGACATCCTCGATGGTATCCGCGCCGAGATAATTTTTCAGCCAGTCACTGACAATGACCTCATTCGGTGTACCGTCAGGATCAGCCACCACATACACGGTCTCTTCCTTCTCTGTTGCCGCATCACTGTCAGTATCTGTCTGTGTTTTGAGCACCTGTGTCAGAATGTCCTGTGCATCTGCAAAACTGTCTTCTGTATCAGCATCACTCTCCTGTGTGGTTTCCTGTGCTGCTTTCGCTTTCTGTCCATACACATGATATGCACCCACACCGCCGGTCACGATCACTGCTGCCAGCACGCAGGCACCGGTACGAATTACTTTTTTTGATTTAAGAAACTGTTTTACTCTTGAAAATTTCATTTGCTTTTTTCTCCTTTTTCTTTACTCCAAAACCTGCGCTTGTTGCACATATTACCTTATCAAATACCATATACATCGCCGGCAGCACAAAGATAACGACCACCATACTGATCAGGGCACCCCGGGCCATCAGGATACACAGGGAACTGATCATGTCGATGTTGGAATAGATACCAACTCCAAAGGTAGATGCGAAAAAGCTCAATGCGCTGACGACAATGGACTGAGCGGAAGCTGCCACCGCACGCTGTACCGCATCTTTTTTCTCCATACCTGCTGCCCGTGCGCTCTTGTAATTATTTGTCATCAGGATCGCATAATCGACGGTTGCTCCCAGCTGGATCGTTCCGATTACAATGGATGCGATAAACGGGATCGATGTATGCGTGTAAAACGGGATCGCCATATTTACAAAAATCGCAAACTCAATGACTGCCACCAGAATAACCGGCAGCACCAGGGAACGGAACACCAGTGCAATGATGACAAAAATAGCCACAATGGAAATCGCACTTACTACTTTAAAGTCTGTATCTGTGATCGTGATCAGATCCTTCGTACACGGTGCCTCACCGATCAGCATACCGTTCTCATCATAATCCGCCACGATTTTGTTGATCTCATCAATCTGTGCATTTACCTCATCGGAAGCAGTCTTATATTCCGAGCTGATCAGGATCATCTGATATTTATCATCCTCGATGATCTCCCGAATGGACTGCGGAATCATATCCTTCGGGACAGACGGACCGATAATGCTGTCGATACCGATGGCTGCCTTGACACCGTCTACGTCGTCAATCCGCTCCAGCATTTCCTCCGCATCCTTTGCCTTCATATGGCTGTCTGCCAGCAAAATATGCGTGGAATTCATATCAAATTCTTCATTCAGTTTTTCATTTGCCATAAAACTCTGCAGATCTTCCGGCAGCGTACCCGCCAGATCATAGTAAACTTCTGCATGTTTCTGTCCGTAAATAGCCGGAACCAGAAGCACTGCAAAGATCAGCAGAAAAATCGGAAACCGTTTTGTCACGAAACCGGACAGTTTTCCGATATCAGGCAGAATCGCTTTATGTCTCGTTTTCTCCAGCGGTTTGTCAAAAATCAGAATCATGGACGGCAGGATCGTAACACATCCGATCACACCGAATACAACACCTTTTGCCATAACGATTCCGAGGTCCATTCCCAGTGTAAAGCTCATGAAACACAGGGCGATAAATCCCGCCACCGTCGTAATGGAACTTCCCACGACAGAAGTGATCGTCTGGGCAATGGCATGTGCCATGGCATTTTTATGATCATCCGCAAAAATCTTTTTCTGATTTTCGTAACTGTGCCACAGGAAAATCGAATAATCCATGGTCACACCGAGCTGCAACACCGCACTCAGCGCCTTGGTCACATAGGAAATCTCTCCCATGAACACATTCGTTCCCAGGTTATATATGATCGCCATTCCGATACTCAGCAGGAAAAAGATCGGAATCAGGAAGGAATCCATAGTCAGTGACAGCACCACCAGAGACAGGATCACCGCCAGCAGTACATACACCGGCACTTCCTTGTCAGACAGATCTCTGATATCCGTAACGACCGCTGACATGCCACTTAAGAAACACTGTTCATTGGAAATGGCACGGATCTGCTCCACCGCTTCCATGGTCTCATCCGCTGACATCGTAGTGTCATACAAAATAAACATCAGCGTGCCTTCATCACTGAGAAACACCTTCTGCATTTTCTCCGGCAGCATATCCGTCGGGATACTGATGTCAGCAACACTGTCATACCAGAGCACTGCTTTGACATGATCCACATCTTCAATCTTTGCCTTCAGAGCACTGACATCCTTATTCGACATGCCATCAACCACAAAGGTGGAAAATGCTCCCGTTCCAAATTCATCCACCAGGATATCCTGGCCTTTCATCGTCTCGATATCCTCCGGCAAATAGGAAAGGATATCATAATTCACTCTCGTGTGCAGATAGCCAAGTACCGATGGGATCAGCAGCAGGATCGCTGCAATAAATATGATGATCCGCGACTTGACTACGCCTTTTCCAAATTTCAGCATCTTTTCTCATCTCTTTCTATTCTATATTTTACAACGGTATCAGCGCCCCATAAGCAGGCGCCTGTTCGTTGTAATAGGATAGAAAAAAAGATTGGATAATAAAATATCCAATCTTTTTTAAGTGTATTTATCTCATATTCATTCCTATCTATATATACACGTTTCATATACATACTTCACAATTTGTATATATCAAAAATACATTTTATATTTTTTATATTATAACTGTTTACATATCTGCCAGCACATCTGCCAGAGAACGGGTGATCATAAAACCATATACTTCCACCAGTTCTTCCGGGGAAATCTCCATACCACTTTCGATCCAGGTCATTATGATGTACGTCATAGTCTGGGAATAGTATGCCGCGATCCGTTCCGGTGTCAGCCACTGATTTTTCGGTACTTTCCCTTTCATATTCTCCTCGATCATGCCGGTAAGAAGGGAACGGATACCCGTTTCTACCATCTCCCGAAATGAATTCTGCCCTTCCATTCTGCCAACGCACATATAAAATTCTTTTTCCTTCTGCATCTTGGAAAAAATAATCTGCATCGCTTCATTGATCATGCCATTTTCCACTAACGGCTGAATCGGAAGCAGAATTTCCTGCACCAGAATCCATTCCAGCAATCCATACTTATCGCTGAAATGATGATAAAATGTCGGGCGGATTACCCCTGCCCCATCCGTGATCTGCTTGATCGTGATCTTTTCCACGGGATGCTCACAGGCCAGCTGCTTAAAACTCTGTGCCAGTGCCACATTCACCGGTAGTTTCTGTCCGTCATTCATGCTAAATTCCCCCATAAAATCAAAAATACAGTTCACCCGCGCCATTCGCAAATACATATACACGTGAACTGTAAAATAAAAAAGCGGGTGATGGGAATCGAACCCACGTATCCAGCTTGGAAGGCTGGTGTTCTACCATTGAACTACACCCGCATATACAATATTTTGTTTCGTCATTTCATCGACAGGTGATATATTATCACATTCATATTTCGATGTCAACACTTTTTTCATAACAAATGCCCAGTTCCGGAATCGAACCAGAGACACGAGGATTTTCAGTCCTCTGCTCTACCAACTGAGCTAACTGGGCAATTGACTTGTTTATTCTATCTTACTTTTTCATTTCTGTCAAGGTATAGTTCAAATGCTTATGAATGAGATTCCTACAACCACAAAATTGTTCGTGTCATCGCACATGTGTTGTAGGAATCCATTTATATCGTAGATTTTGCATTCACTAATACCAAATCATCTAGCGATTTTCCATCGTCTCGAAATACTTCTGCGCATTGATTGGTTCCCCATCCTGCACAGCACGTACATACTGGCCATCCGCCATCTGTACCCGTGCCTTCACATTATCGGACATGATCACATTGAAGATATGAAGCACCCGTTTCTTGATATCTTCATCATAAATCGGAGTCGCCACTTCCACACGCCGTGTCGTATTTCTGGTCATGAAATCGGCCGATGCGATATACACTTCATCATTTCCGAAAATATAGATTCTGGAATGTTCGAGATACCGTCCCACAATACTGCGCACCGTGATATGCTCTGTCACTCCCGGAACGCCCGCGATCAGACAGCAGCTTCCACGCACGATCAGTTCGATATCCACACCTGCCTGAGATGCTTCCATCAGTTTCTCAATAATACGCTTATCCGTCAAGGAGTTCATCTTCGCACCGATATAGCCAGGTTCTCCGCGTTTTGCCAGTGCGATCTGTTCATCCATCTTATCAAGGATCTTATTACGCAGGCATTTCGGCGCAACCATCAGATACTTTGTCTCCTGCATCACCTGACCGAGGCAGAGTTTGTGGAACACTTCATTTGCCTCTTCACCGATGCCCTGATGTGCCGTCAGCAATGAGAAATCCGTATACAGTTTTGCAGTCTTCTCATTGTAGTTTCCGGTTCCGATCTGTGTGATATAGGAAATATGGCCTTCCTGTTTCTTTGTGATCAGGCAGAGTTTGGAATGTACTTTCAGTTTGTCCAGTCCATACAGGATCCGGCAGCCCGCATCCTCCAGACGTCTGGACCACTCAATATTGTTTTCCTCATCAAAACGGGCACGCAGTTCCACCAGTGCCACAACTTCTTTGCCATTTTCCGCCGCATTGATCAGCGCCTCTACGACTTTACTGTCATTTGCCACACGATACAGTGTCATCTTGATAGATACGACACTCGGATCTTCCGCCGCCTCATTCAGCATACGAAGGAAGGGCTGCATGCTGTCATACGGGAAAAACAGGAAGCGGTCTTTCTGTTCCACTTGCTTCATAATACTTTCCGACATATCGATATCTGCCGGGATCTGCGGTGTATATTTGTCATAAAACAGTTCCTTTTTGTTTCTCATCAGATCACGGATCCTTGAGAAAAAGGACAGATCCAGCGGTGCTTCCGAATGGAAAATATGTTTTTTCTTCAGGTCAAGATAACCGCACAGCGTATCCAGCACAGACTCGTCCATCAACCGTGTATACTCCAACTTGATCGGACACAGTTTTCGTCTGCGGCTCACTAGCTGTTCCATTACCTGACGGAAGTCTGTATCGTCATCATACATTTCCTCATCCGGGTCAATGTCGGCATTTCGGATGATACGGATCAGTGATTTGCTCTTGATCTTATATCGGTCAAAAATCAGAGAAATATAATGCAGGATCAGTTCCTCGCGAAGCATAAAACGATTCTCATGTCCCGGAATCCGCACCAGACGCGGGATCACATCCAGGTTACACGGTACGATACCCAGTTTGTCCCGGTTTTTCTTCTCCAGCACGACAACCGCATAGATATCTTTGCTCTTCAGGAACGGGAACGGCTGTTTCTTTCCAATGATCTGCGGTGACAGCAGCGGACGTAC
>JALESO010000074.1 GCA_022781925.1 Lachnospiraceae bacterium | reverse complement strand
TCACTCATACGCTCACTGAGACTGTCCTCATCTTCCACGTCGATGTCCATGTACGGTGCCACACCTACCACGGGTTTCTTACAGATGTTTTCCAGCATCTCGATCCCCGGATCCAGAATGCTCTTGTCCCCCCGGAATTTGTTGATCACCAGCCCTTTGACCAGCTCTTTTTCCTCTTTCTCCAGCAGCATCATCGTTCCCGCCAGCTGTGCGAACACTCCGCCGCGGTCGATATCTCCCACCAGAAGCACCGGTGCTTTCGCCATCTTTGCCATCCCCATATTGACGATATCATCATTTTTCAGATTGATCTCCGCCGGGGAACCGGCGCCCTCCAGCACGATGATATCCGCCTGTTCTTCCAGGGCATGGTAAGCCTTCATAATATCCGGCACCAGCTGTTTTTTATATTTGAAATAGTCCCGGGCGCTCATGGTAGAGAGTACCTCCCCATTGACGATCACCTGGGAACCGGTATCATTCGTCGGTTTTAATAAAATCGGATTCATGAGAACGGATGGCTCGATTCCTGCCGCCTCCGCCTGCATGACCTGGGCACGTCCCATCTCCAGACCTTCTCTGGTAATAAAGGAATTCAGTGCCATATTCTGTGACTTAAAGGGTGCCACACGATACCCGTCCTGTTTAAAAATTCTGCACAGTCCTGCCGCCAGCAGGCTCTTACCTGCATTTGACATGGTTCCCTGTACCATAATTGATTTTGCCATCCTGTTACCCCTCTCTATGCTCCAGATCCTGCAATGCCTGTAAAAATGTGCGGTTATCCGCTTCCCCCCGCACTGCGATCCGGTAAAAACCTTCTGTCAGCCCGTCATAGTTCCCGCAGTTGCGCACCATGAACCCGGCACGGTACATCCGTGTATCAAATCCCGGTTCTGCCCGGAAGAAAATATAGTTTGCCGCCGAGCCGTATACCTTCAGCCCTGCCACCTCCAGTCCCGCAAGCAGCAGTTTTTTCTGTTCGGCGATCTTCTGTCTGCTCACCGCCACAAATTCCTGTTCTTTTGCAGCCGCGATTCCCGCAGCCTGAGCCGGAACCGATACGTTCCAGGGCTGGGTCACCTGTTCCATCCGCCGGATCAGGTCCGTGTCGCTGCAGATGCCATAGCCAAGCCGCAGGCCCGCCATGCCATACATTTTCGTAAATGCCCGCAGCACAAACACCTTCTGATTTTCTTTTACCTGTGGCAGCAGCGTATGTGCGCCGCCCGCTTCCAGAAAATCATGAAAACATTCATCCAGGAAAAGATATGTTCCCGTCTCCTGACACCGTGCAGCAATCCGCTCCAATCGTTTCTGGTCGATCAGCTGACCGGTGGGATTGTTCGGATTACACAGACATACCATATCCGTATCTGCGGAAATCTCATCCACAAAGGACTCCTGCAGGCAGAATCCCTCTTCTTCTTTCAAAACGATCTCCCGGATCTTACAGTCCACACTCTCCAGTGCCTGCCGGTATTCATAAAAAGATGGTACCGGAAGCAGTGCTTTCTGTGGTTTTACTGCCAGCATCAGGGAAAAGATCACATCCGCTGCCCCGTTTCCACAGAAGATCCATTCCGCAGGAACGCCTTCTTTCTCTGCAATGGCCGCTTTCAGTTCCTCACACTGCGGATCCGGATACCAGACCGATGCATCAATGGCATCCTTTGCAGCCTGTCTGACAGACTCCGGCATCCCCCGGAAATTAATATTTGCGGAATAATCCACCAGTCCCTGATTGCGGTAAATATCTCCACCATGCTTATGCACTGGTCTCACCTCTTTCTGTCTTATCCATGCCATTCCTTCCTTTTACAAAAGCAGCAACAGCAGGATTATTTTTATTCCATTGAACACGATCATGCCAAGGGCACTCGCCGCATACAGCAGCCGGTTCGCCCGGGCAATGTCTGCGATCTCCACCGGACGGATTGGATCCCCGATGGTTGGTTTTTCATGTTTTTTTCCAAAATACCAGGCATCTCCCGCCAACTGGACCCGCAGGGCGCCAGCCATGACGGATTCCGTCTGCGCGGAGTTCGGGCTGGCATGACACAGCCGGTCCCGCTTAAAAATCTTCCAGGCATTTTTTCCATCCAGTTTTACCAGCGGTGCTGCCAGCACCATCAGAATTCCTGAAATCCGGGAGGGCAGAAAGTTCATCACATCATCAAACTTCGCCGCTGCCCGTCCGAAATATAAAAACCTGTCATTTTTATATCCCACCATGGAATCCATGGTATTCACAGCCTTGTAAAAATAACCCAGTACCGGGCCGCCGATGACCATGTAAAACATCGGTGCCAGAATGCCATCGGAGGTGTTCTCCGCCACCGTCTCAACGGCAGCCTTTACCACACCGGTCTCGGTCAGATCCTTCGTATCCCGGCCCACGATCATGGACACTGCATACCGGCCGGCTTCCAGCCCTTCCTGTTCCAGTGCCTCTGCCACCTTCATACTCTCGGTTTTTAAGGATTTTGTCGCCAGGATCGTGTAACACATATACACTTCCAGGGCAAATCCCAGCCAGAACCAGAGATGATAGCAGACAAAGAGGATCACAAAAGGGATTGCCGTAGAAATCCCCGTCACCAGGATCACCAGCAGGACACCGCCCGCCAGATCTGACTTTTCACTTCTGCCCCTGCGCAGTCTCTTCTCGAAAAACGAGATCAGATTTCCCACAAAACAGATGGGATGCCACATGCCATGCGGATCTCCGATGATAAGATCCAGCACATAACCGGCCACCAGGGCCGCAATTGTCGTATAAATATACATTGTCTATTTTATGCGGGTTCCGATTCCGCAGGTGACGCGGTATACCGCCTCCGCCTGCTTTGCCAGTTCACAGCCAAGCCGTCCGGTGCGCTCCCGCCATGCACGTTCAAATGCATCCATGGGAACGACCCCGCAGCCCAGTTCATTGCATACAATGATCTGATCCGGCTCCTGTGCCAGCTTCTCCCGCAGCTCCTCTTCTATATTTTGCTCCGCCTTCATACAGGTTTTCACCCACTCATGAAACTGTGGAAATATGGTTCTTTCTCTTCCGGCCAGCTTCTCCTGCTCCAGAAGCGCCTCTGCGAATTTCTGTTTTCCCTGATAAGCCCCACCGATCACAAGTATCATATCAAACATACCTCCTTTATTGCAAAATCACCACATATGCCATGACAAGTTCACAGATCTGCAGGAAAAATCCCTGGATATCCCCGGTGATGCCGCCGAAGGTCTTTATAGCCATCCGTCTGCAGCAAAGACATACCACCACTGCCGCCGCTGCAGCAGTTGTTCCCCGCAGCGGATCCAGTAAGATCATTCCGGCAATGCACAGCAGGATCTCGATCACCAGTACAATCTGACACCGCTTCCGGTCTGCCGCCTGTGCAAAAGTCGCTGCAAGTCCGCTGTTTTTTGCACATGGAAACGTACAGATCCCAAATCCGCTGAGGGCACGGCTCAGGATAAATCCCACTGCCAGGACCCCGAGATCTGCCGGTTCGGCCTCCGTCCAGATGCCGAATGCCGCCAGAAAATAGCCGCAGCAGACGATGATGGCAAAGGCCCCCGCGTGGGAATCCTTCAGGATCTCCAGCCTGCGCTCCCGGGTCTGCCAGGAGCTTAACGCATCCGCCGTATCCAGCAGTCCGTCCAGATGGATGCCGCCGGTCACCAGCACCGGGATCAGAACCGCCACCGCCGCTTTCAGCATCACACCGATGCCAAGCAGATCACCGACCCAGAACCACAGCCAGACCAGAGCACCAACTACTGCTCCGATCCATGGAAAAAAGCAGAGCGTATTTTTCATATTTTCTTTGTTCCATTCAATGTGTGGCATCGGTATTTTCGAATACATAGAAAATGCCACAACGATACTCTCCAGAACCTTCATCCACTCACACTCCTTTATGTCTCCGTTCTTCTGTCTGTTTTATCAGTTTGATCTGCGCCATCCCGCATTTCACATTTGACACAGATGGGGATCCCGCACACCACTTCGTAGACGTAATCCGCCATAGCCGCAGCTTCCTGGTTCACTTCCCCCAGGATCTTCATATACTGTGCCGTTCCCGGATCATAGGTCACACCATCCGAAAAAATATCGTTGGTGACAATGACCAGATGGCCGGCCTTCTCTGCCAGATGATGCAGCCCGGATTTTATCACTTCCCCGCAGTCTGCCCCTCTGCCCTCCGGCGCAAATACTTCATTCGCCACCAGATTGGACATACATTCCAGCAACGCCGTACAGCCCTGTGGCAGACAGACATCCTCCAGATGCGTCCCCTGCTCAATGGTCTCAAAGCCTTTTCCGCTTCTTGCCCTCCGGTGTTTTGCAATCCTTGCCCGGCTCTCGTCATCAAAAGCCTGCATCGTTGCAATGTAACGTTTTTCTTCTGCCGGCAGCTTCATGCAGATATTTTCCGCAAATTCGGATTTTCCGCTGCCGCTTCCCCCAATTACCAATACTATCATTCTTATTTTGTCGCTTTCTTAATCCAATGGCTGATATTCTACAATATCCGCCTGTACAAATGTACTCATTTTGTGATAGATATCCGATGCGAAATCAAGGATCGGAAACAGTGCCACTGCGCCGCTTCCCTCACCAAGTCTCATCCCACAGGTGAGAAACGCATCTTTCTCTAATGCCTTCAGTAAAATATTTGCCCCCGGCTCTTCTGACACATGAGAAGCGAGAATATAATCCGCACACTCCGATACCAGCCGTACCGCCGTCAGAGCCGCCACCTGGGAAATAAATCCATCCATCACCACCGGCATCTGCAATGCGGCGCCGCCGAGAAACAGTCCGCACATTCCCGCAATGTCCAGTCCGCCGACTTTTGCCAGCACGTCCAGCGGATCCTTTGGATCCGGCTGATTGACGGCGATCGCTTTTTTAATCGCATTGATCTTCCGCTGCAGTCCGTCCGTGGAAAGTCCGGCACCACGGCCGGTGACCGTCTCCACATCCAGACCCAGATACACCGCTGTCATGGCGCTGCTGGTAGTGGTGTTGCCGATTCCCATCTCACCGGTTGCCAGCACTTCATAGCCCTGTGCATGCAGTTCTTCTGCCTTTGCGATCCCCACTTCAATGGCTGCAATGGCCTGCTCCCTTGTCATTGCAGGCTCCTTTGTCATATTTTTTGTACCGTAGGCGATCTTTTGTTTTTCCACCCGTGGTGTGTCCACCGCCATGCCGATATCCACCGGACAGATCTTTGTCCCGGCCCGTCTGCACATGATCGCCACACAGGATTTTTCGTCCAGAAAGTTCTCTGCCACAGTGGCCGTCACTTCCTGCCCGCACTGGGTCACACCTTCTTCCACCACACCGTTGTCCGCACACATGATGACCAGTGCTTTCCGGTCAATGTGCACATCCCCGGTGCGCTGAATGCCCGCAATCTGGATCAGTGCCTTCTCCAGCCGCCCCAGGCTTCCCAGTGGTTTTCCAAGTCCGTCCCAGTGCTGCTTTGCCGCCGCCATGGCTGCCGCATCCACCGGGCGGATCTTCTGTATCGTCTCTTCCAGTGTCATCCCTGATACCTCCTGCATGTCTCTACGAATTTTACCGCAAACTCCGGATTGGAATAGTAATACAGATGCGGGAAGCCCGCCGCATAGGTGTCCCCCGCCTGCATACAATCCCATCCACGGCTGCGCATCGGCTTTGCCGCATGAAATGCGCTTCCGTTATCCGAGCTGTCAAAATAATGAAATTCATGGGCTCTGATGCGATCTCCCGCCCGGCCCAGCATCTGATCCTGCCCGGCCGTCAGTTCCACATAGCCAAACCGCCCCAGCTTTCCGGTATAAAAAGCAGTTCCTTTCAAAATTCCTGCCATCAGCCAGCGTCTCTGCTCCATATCCTCCATGCGCTCATGCAGATACATAAAGCCGCCACACTCCGCCAGATAAGGCAGTCCCTTAGCAATCTGTTCCCGGATATCCTGCAGCATTCCCGTGTTCTCACTGAGTGCCTGTGCATACAGTTCCGGATAGCCGCCACCGATCAGCAGCCCCTGCAGATTTTCCGGCAGTTTTCTGTCATGCAGCGGAGAAAAATATATCATCTTTGCTCCAAGTCTCCGCAACAGATCCAGGTTGTCCTCATAATAAAAGCAAAAAGCCTCGTCCCGGGCAACACCGATCCGTACCGGATGCATCCCACCGTTTTCTGAACTATTCTGCGTCACATAGGCATCCGGCAGAAACTGCTGCAACGGCTTCCATGAGAGCACCGGTGCATCTGCTGCCAGCTGAATGATGGCATCCAGATCCAGTGTCTGTTCCAGAATCCGGGCCAGTTTCTCAATCCGCTCCTGCAGATCGGTCAGTTCATCCGGTGTCACAAGCCCCAGATGCCGGCTCTCGATGACGCAGTCTGTCACCTTCGGCACATATCCAAGTACCGGGATCTGACAATGCTCCTCGATCACTGGACGCAGCTGCCGGCACATAAATTCCGATGTCTGGTTCAGGATCACGCCACGGATATGAGATTCCGATTTCATCTGCTGAAATCCCCGGATCAGAGCCGCCACCGACAGGCTCATGCCGCGCATGTTGACCACAAGGATCACCGGTGTGTCTGTCACATCCGCCAGTTCCCAGGAAGAAGCCTCCGTCGTCACGCCTGCGACACCGTCATAAAATCCCATGACGCCTTCCATCACCGCCAGATCCGCATCCTGCGCGTGAGTACCAAACAGTGCCCTTGTCAGCTCTTTCCCGGTAAAATAGGTGTCCAGATTCCGGGATGGCACCCCCAGCACTCTGGTATGAAATAATGGATCGATGTAATCCGGTCCGCATTTAAATGAAGCCGGCTGCAGACCTCTGTTTTTCAATGCCTGCAGCAGACCGCAGGTGATCAGCGTCTTGCCACTGCCGCTGTTTGGCGCCGCCAGCATAAGCCGCGGAATCTTTCCACCTGCTTCCCCCTTTTCTTTCATGCTGCATATTCCCCCATTTCTCATTGCTGTACTTTCTTCTATAACAAATCATACGAATAAATCATAAAATGTCACCGCCTAAAACGACGGGAGTCATCTCACAACTGTTATCACATTATCATCACATAAATTTAAGATGTGGATTTTCCTCCAAATGAAATCACATACACGGGATTCTGCCCCATCATCAGATGATAGGCTCCCAGCTGTTTTGCCTTTCCGATATTCACAGAAGCAATATCCACATCGGGAATCTCCCACTCCTTCAATAAGGCAGTGATTTCTGCCAGTGTCTCCAGTGCGATGCAGTTGATCACGATCCGGATCTGCGGATTTCGTTCCCGCAGCCAGCCGATGATCTCCCGCATATTTCCACCGGTTCCGCCTAAAAATGCATGGGTCGGTGTCTCAAGTCCCGCAAAGGCATCCGGTGCTTTTCCATGAATGATCTCCAGATTGGACAACCCGAACTTTCTGCGGTTTTCCCCGATCAGCGCCACTGCTTCTTCTTTCTGTTCAATGGCATATACGATCCCGCGGCCTGCCATGCAGGCAGCCTCTATGGATACCGATCCGGTTCCGGCTCCCACATCATACACGACAGAATCTGCCTGAAGCTGCAATTTTGACAGAGAAATGCTGCGCACTTCCTCCTTCGTCATAGGTACTTTTGCCCGGATAAATGCCGCATCCGGAAGCCCGTGGGTGACCACCGGTTCCGTGTGATTTTTCTGTTGTAAGAGCACCACGCTGACACCCTCCACAGAATATGCCGCAAAATCTGATGGCACTCCGGTGGTGATGGATTCCTCCGGATAACTCAGATTCGTTCCCACTGACATGGTCAGATCCGTCAGACCATATGACAGCAGAAACGCTGCGAGTTCCCGGATGCTCTTTGCATCGGAAGCAAGGGTAAATACCTTGCCGCTTTTTCTCAATGCATCCAGAAGATTCAGGCTGCGCCCGTGCATACTGGTCAGCTGCATATCATCCCAGGAAGTCTGCAGCTTCGATGCAAAATAGACACCACTGGAAATACCGCTGATAAAACGCAGCGGATAGTCTGCCAACGCCTCCTTCAGTTTTTTTGCCCCGCTGTAAAATCCCACATCCCCGGACAGTGCGATCACAATGTGGCGATACTCCGGATGCTCCCGGATATAATCTGCGATCTGCGTGCTCAGATACATGGAAACCATCTGCTTTCCATCGCATGCACAGCTTTCTGTCTCACGGCAGGCTGCTGCGTTTCCATCGTTTTCCGTTTGCTCTCCCTGACTCTTTTTCCTCACAGACCAGTGTGTCAGGCTGTTTTGCACGGCTTCCAGCATGCGCTTTGCGCCAATGATACAGTCTGCCTCCCGGCAGGCACAAAAGCCTTCCAGCGTCATGGTTTCCGGTGCACCCATTCCTATACCAAGGAACGTGATCTCCGGTTTTGTTCCGGCCGCTGTATGCTCTGTATTTTGGCATTCCTGCAGAATCATTCGTTCCACTTCCTCCAGGGAATCTCCTGTTTCCTGCGTCGGCCGGGCGATCACCACACAGGTGGCTTTCGTATCCCTGGCCGCCTGCACCTTATCTGCAAAACCACCGGCTGCACCAGATTCCTTTGTCACCAGGAACTCTGCTTTTGTCTCCCGCAGCATCGCTGCGTTCAGTTCCCTGGAAAACGGTCCCTGCATGCAGATCAGCTGTTTTTTCTGCAATCCGATATCCTCTGCCACTGTAAATGCCTCCGGCTGTGGAAGCACCCTCGCATACAGACGGCTCTTATCCGTGATCCGCGCCGCGATCTCCGGCAGTTCCTTCAATCCGGTGGTCAGAAAGATATTTCCCTGCTGTGTCTCCAGCCACTCAGCTGCTTCCTGACAGGAACTTACCGTTACGATATGATCATATTCCGACAGATCCAGCGATTTGCGCAAAAGCCGGATATAACGTGCCCCGGCCGCTTCGCATGCCCGCTTCAGATTAACCGTCACATCCACCGCATGGGGATGCGTCGCATCGATCACCGCCTGCAGTCCTGTCTGCATCATTTCCCGGATGCATGCCTGCATCTGCACTTCATCCATCCTGCCGGTATGTACCCAGATCTTATCGGTCTGCTCCAGCAGTTCTTCTCCGTATGCCGTCGCCACACAAAACTGCGCCGGGATCTGATGCTTTTGAAAAAACTCTGCCAGCTGCCGGCCCTCACTGGTTCCGGCAAACACCAGATAACTCATCTCTTTTTTCATATCCGGTATCCCCTCGGAGTCACCATACAGCCGTTGATCTCCTTTGTCTGGGAATTTCCGATAAATACCGTAGTAAACATATCCACCTGCAGGTCACGCAGTTCTTTTAACGTATAGATATGCTTCTCTTCCCCGTCTCTGCCGATCTGGCTGACGGTTGCGCACACCAGTGTCTCCGGCTGGTACTGCAGGATCAGATCACAGGCTTTCTGCAGATAATCGTGGCGCTTTTTGCTGGACGGATTGTACAGACAGATCACAAAATCCGCCGCTGCCGCTGCCAGCAGACGCTTTTCGATCTTCTCCCATGGGGTCAGCAGGTCGCTCAGGCTGATCAGTGCAAAATCATGGATCAGCGGTGCTCCAAGGACTGCCGCTCCACCGATGGCTGCGGTCACTCCCGGTACACACTCTACTTCCACATCCGGATATTCCTGTCCGATCTCCAGCATCAGCCCGCTCATGCCATAGACCCCGGCGTCTCCGCTGCAGATCATGGCGGTTGTTTTTCCTTCTTCTGCCTTTTCAAATGCCATACGGCAGCGCTCCACTTCCTGTTTCATCGGTGTGGTCAGGAATTCTTTTCCTGCAAAATGCTCCCGCACCAGATCTACATAGACCGTATAACCAATAATGACATCACAGGACTCCAGTGCTTTTGCCGCACGGATCGTCATCTGTTCATATTCCCCCGGTCCGATTCCAACTACATATATTTTCTTCACGTTTTTGTTTTCCTCCATGCCTTTTTATATTTCTTTATATCTCCAGCAGTGCCACGGTCACTCCGTTTCCTGCCTGTTTTCTGCAGATCCACTTCGGATTCTTTCTTTTCTGTGCTTCCAGTGCCGCCACTGCCGCACGTTCACAGACATTTCCGACGCCGGTTGTCTGTTTCACAAACTCAGACACCGCATACGTTCCTGGCATCTGCAACAATGTTTCCGCGGAAAATGTCACAAACGGAACGTTCCAGGTCTCTGCCAACTGACAGATTGCCTGTTCACGGGCTTTGAGATCGATGGATGCGATCCTGCAGATGCTCTCCGGTGCGATCTGATACTGCGCCAGTACCTGTCCAACCTGTTGTGCAAGTTCCCCCGGCTCCTTATCCCTGCGGCAGCCGATGCCCAAGATCACCCGCTGCGGAACCAGCCGAAGCACATTCGCCGGCCAGCCACTGTGCACAGACACCACAATACCTGCGGTCTGTTCCTGTTTTTTCTGCTCTGCCGCCTGCAAAAACGCGTCTTTTGTCTCAAACCACTGAAACGCTTCCGGCAGCACATCCGTATCCACACATCCGGGCTCCGCATAAAAAGGAAGAGGCGCCCCGGTGACAAACACCGCCGCCGCATATTTTGCCAGTGTCCGGTCTGTGATCCGAAATCCATGTCGGACAGCCCATACATCCACCGCCAGGCGCCCGTTGACATCGGAGGCCGTAGTGATCACCGGATCAGCCTGCAGTCCTTCTGCCAGAAACAGTGTCCAGGCATTGGCTCCTCCCAGATGTCCGGACAACAGTGAGATCACATGTCTGCCCTGTTCATCTGCCACAAGCACCGCCGGATCCGTGTATTTGCTCTCCAGAAACGGTGCGATGGTGCGCACGGCGATCCCGCATGCTCCGATAAAGATCAGCACCTCCGACTGTTCAAATACCGTCTCACACCAGGCATGCAGGCCTCCCGTCACCGGATGCACACCCGGATGTGTCTCTGCCACCTGCTGCCTTCCGCTGTATCCTGTCACAATGGCCCGATCCCCGATCACTTCCCGCATCCGGCAAGAAAGCTGATATCCATTTTCCGTAAACGATACGATCCTGACTCTGTCCATTACTCTTTCGCTTTTCTGAATTCTGTAGTAAATTCCGGATGATACAGCTCAGATCTGTCATAATTGGTATGTGTCACCGCATCGCCGATGATCATCAGAGCTGTTTTTGTAATATTATGTCCCTTTGCCGTCTGTGCCAGCGTTCCGACGGTGCAGATATACTTCTCCTCCTCCGGCCAGGTCGCCTTGTATACAATAGCTGCCGGTGTATCTGCCGTGTAACCGCCTGCGATCAGTTCTTTTGAAAGTTCCTCTAACAGCCCAGTGCTCAAGAATACAACCATAGTTGCGTGATGTGCTGCAAAAGAAGCAATGCTCTCCCGCTCCGGCACCGGTGTCCGTCCTGCCATACGGGTAATGACCACACTCTGTGACACATTCGGAAGGGTATATTCCAGATTCAGGGCAGATGCGGCTCCGCAGAATGCACTGACTCCGGGACAGCTCTCATATGGAATGTTCTTTTCATCCAGTCGATCCATCTGTTCACGGATCGCGCCATAAATACATGGATCACCTGTATGCAGACGAACGATCATTTTCTGCTCCGCATGCGCCTGTTCCATCACTTCCAGCACTTCCTCCAGTGTCATTGTCGCACTGTTATACACTTCACATCCTTCTTTTTTATATGACAGCAGTTCCGGATTGACCAGAGATCCCGCATAAATAATCATATCTGCCTGCTCCAGCAGATTTTTTCCTCTGACGGTGATCAGATCCGATGCACCGCTTCCCGCTCCTACAAAATATACCATATGTATGATCCTCCTCCTGATTTTCTCAATGTACGATAAGGCTTCTGTATCGTACCTATCCTATCTTTTTCTATCGTATGGTCACAACATTCTATCGCATAAATATAACGTTATGACTGTGTCTCTCGCTCTTTTATCAGATTTTCCAGTAATGTCTCAGCCTGCGCCGTCCGGCCAAGTTCCCCCATGGAATTGGAATACAGCACGGCACCGATAGTCAGCTGCCCCTGCGCCCGGTGGTTCAGATAATATTCCACCTTCTGCGTCACAATCTGCATGGTATCCTCCCAGTATGGGGTCTGTTTTAAAATGACAAGTCCTTCATCCGTGGTAACGGCGTCCAGTATCTGATTCGCTGTCCGGGCATCCGCTCCCGCCCGCAGGGCGCTTGCCGCAAGAAGTTCCATCCTTGCATCCGCATCCCTGGAATGGGTGTTCATGATGCCGCCTGCCACTTTGATAAATTTTCCGATATGTGCCACGAACAGGATCCCTTTCAGTCCCATATTCACAGCAAAATCAATGGTCTGTCCCACATAATTACTGCATTTTACCGCTTCGTCAGCCGCAAAAGGAAAATGTCCGGACAGATATTGCAGCCCATAATTGCCCGGAGCCACCAGCAGATACTGTCTGCCGCCGGATGCCTTCTGCTTCATCTCCACTTCAATGCTGGAGATCAGTGCTTTCTCACTCATGGGTTCCACGATGCCGCTGGTACCAAGGATCGAGATGCCGCCCTGTATGCCAAGCCTCGGATTAAAGGTTTTCTGTGCCGTTTTGGCTCCTTCCGGCACCCGGATGCACACTTCAATCCCGCCACAGTACCCATGTTTCTCACAGATCTCCTGCACCGCTTCCGTAATCATACGCCGGGGGACTTTATTGATGGCGGGTGCCCCCACCGGCTGTTCCAGCCCCGGCAGCGTGATCCTTCCGACCCCTTCCCCTGCAGTGATTCCCACCACCGCAGTTTCCGGTTTTTCGTCCTGTGGCAAAGCTTCTGCCTGTCCGGAATCGTTGTCTGTCTGCTCTGTATGTAAAAATACCTGCTGCAGCGCCCTGGCCTGCCCCCGGTCACACAACCGCACGGACGCATAAACCAGCAGACCGCTGGTCACATCCGGATCATCACCACCGTCCTTTTTGATGGCACAGGACACACGATCCCGTTCCCGGGTAATGTCCAGCACTTCCAGCCAGAGACGGATCCCTTTTGGGGGCAGCAGTTCCACCACCGGAAGTTCTTTCCGCTCAAACAGCATACTGGCGGCTGCCTTCGCCGCTGCAGCCGCACAGCTGCCTGTGGTATAGCCAAAGCGCATTTTTTTCTGATCTTTGATAATAAAATAATCTTCCAGTCCGTTTTTCATTCCGCCTGCCCCGCTCTCTGTTTCTGATCTTCTCTTTTACCGGTTTTCCTGTGGATTTGTCTCCAGAAACGGCAGGATTTTTTCCAGTGAGGGATTCTCTGCCTGGGGCATCCATGCCGCAATGATATCAATGGTATCCTCCGGTCCGCCAAAAGGCACTGACACAAGCCGTCCTCTTGACTGCAGCGGAATAGACAGATAGGACGGCAGGATCGTCACCCCCATATTTGCGGACAGCATCAGCAGAATGGTCTCCACATCCTCGATCTTCGCCACCACATTCGGGTGATAGCCCCGCTTCCAGAATGTCTCGATGATCCGCTTATCCTCACCGATCTCACTCTCCGGCGTGCAGGCAAGGATCAGGTTCTCATCCTTCAGGTCCGTCCGCGTCACATACGGTTTCTGTGCCAGCACATGTGTCCGCGGAAACACCGCTGACATCCGTTCCGTGCTGATTCTGCGCACTTCCACATCCTGATAATAACGCTCCTCAAACATCGGCATCAGCACCAGATCCAGATCTCCGTTTTTCAGCATCTTCAACAACATGGACGGACTCTGGCTCGTAAACTTCATGGCAATATTCGGATATTTTTCATTAAATGCCTGGATTTTTTCTGCCAGTCCCGTATTGCCGATGCCTACGGAAAACCCAATATCCAGTGATCCGATAAATCCGCTGGATGCCTCCCTGGTACGCTCCACCGCAGTATCGATTCGTTTTAATATCGAAGATGCCTCCTGCAGAAATACTTTTCCGGCCGGAGTCAGTACGACTTTTTTCTTTGTCCGTTCAAACAGGCTGACGCCCAACTGCTCCTCCAGCGCTTTGATCTGCTGGGTTACCGCAGTCTGGGACACATACATGGATTCCGCTGCCTTTGTAAAATTCAGTTCATGGGCAACGGCAAGAAAATATTCCAACTGTCTGCTGTTCATTACTGATTGTCACCTTCCGGTTCATTATATTTGACATATCCCGGATGTCTGCCCGGGATCTTGTATCCGTTCTTACGCAGATCGATCAGTGCGTCGATCTTGTCCTGTGGCATATCCGGTGCGCCGCCCAGCAGATGGATATACAGAGAAGTCTTTGCAAACATCTCCAGAGATTCCATCCTGAAATACGCTCTGGTCAGGCTGTCTCCCACGGTCAGTGCCCCGTGATGTGCCAGCAGAATGGCATCATGGTCCTGCAAAAACGGTGCGATGGAATCCGGCACTTCATCGGTGGATGGCTGTGCATACGGAGCCACCGGCACTGCACCGAGATTTACGATAAATTCCATGGCCTGATAACCATCCAGCGCACGTCCCATGGAGGCATAGCTTGTTGCGATGGGCGGATGTGCATGTACCACTGCCTTCACATCTTCACGTTCTGCATAACACCGGAAATGCATCTTCATCTCAGAAGATGGTTTATAACCTTCCGCCGCAGAGATCACGCTTCCGTCCGCAGCAAGATGCACCAGGATCTCCGGTGTCATGGCTGCTTTGCTGACACCGGAAGGGGTACATAGAAATGTTCCATCCTCTAATTTTACGGAAACATTTCCGTCATTTGCTGCCACGATCCCACGCTGCCACATTTTATGGCAGACATCACAGATTGCTTCCCGTTCTTTCATTGCATTTAATTCCATAATTGTTCCTCATATCTTTCCAAATTTTCCCAATAGTCTATTTTCGTTAAAATGACGTTTCATGCTGTCTGTTCCCGGCACTTGACGTTCTTTCTTATTTTCCTGTCTTTTTCTGCGGGGTAAAATCCCGGTTTCTGCGTTTTGTCACAAAATAATTCAAGATTCCACCGCCCACAATGATAATGGCAGCTACCACCAGCACACGCTTTGCCGCCTCCTGCGGAAGCGCACCCTTGCTTTCGATGGAATCTGCATAAAAGGTCAGGGCATACGTGATCTCATGGGGTGTTCCCATGGCTGTTGTATCTGCGATGACAGACATCTCACTATCGAATGCCGTCACCGGGATTGTAAAGGTGGAATACCCGTTTTCATTCGTATTTTCATTCAGAAGTTTCTCACCATCCACGATCATATAATCATAATTGGAACTGCTCCACTGCAGCTTTGCATATGCTTTGCCATCCTTCACCAGAAAAACCGTCGGTGACACTACCGTCGCTTTTCCGCTTCCTCCGGTCATGGACACATCAATGGCATATTCCCCATCTTCTTTGTCCACAGACAATGGTTCCGCCTGAGCCGTCCGGCACAGACAGACACCAAGCAGCAGACAGCAGCATAATCCCGTCAGAATCCGGTGCCAGATCCCGGCTACGCCCGTCACCTGTTCCTTTCCTTTTCTTCTGATTTCAATCTGTTTTCCCATACTCCGCTTCCTTTCCTCATATTCTGTCTCCGGTATTTTTGTTTTGCAAAGACATTTTACAGATTCTTCCGCTTGTAGATAAACCAGAAAGAAAGTGTCAGGAATACCGCCAGATAAATGGCAAGGATCAGAATTCCAAGCGGGTTGATGGCTTCTCCTTTTGCAATGCTCCGGATCATGGCACTTGTCTGGGACAGCGGCAGTGCGCCGATGACCTGACGGATACCCTCCGGCATATTGTCCATGGCAAAAAACGTATTACACAGATACGACATCGGCATAATGACATAGTTGGAAAACCGCGGCACATCCGTATGATTTTTCGCAATAAAGGAAACCACCACGGCAATCGTTGAAAATACCGCCCCGTTCAAAAACATGATCAAAAAAGAAAAACCGTTAAAGATCAGTCCGGTATGGATCGGCAGCACAAGCAGCATGATCACACATCCTGCATACAGTCCCCGGAGGCTTCCTGCAATGACCTGTCCAACGATAAACTGCCAGAGCGGTGTCGGTGAGATCATCACCTGGTCAAAGGCCTTCTCATACAGACGCTGCACATTCAGATTCTGTGCAATGGCATTAAAACTGCCCGTCATCGTTGTCAGCGACACCACGCCCGGTATCAGGAAATTCAGATACGGCTCCCCGTGGGACACCATCTGGATTCCCATTCCAAATACGATCAGATACATCAGCGGCGCGATCATGGCCGCCAGGGTGATCTTGTAAAAATCTCTGCGGAACTCTGTCCATTTTTCCCATAATACTGTTATAATTCCCATCGCCTATCGCTGCCTCTCTTTCCGCTCTGCCCGCGCCACAAATACATCCTCCAGTGTGGTATTGCGCAAAGCAGTCTGACCGGTCAGCCTGCTCAGATGAGCAATCGCCTCTTCTCTGTTTTTAAAATAATGACTCTTCAGTCCATCTGGTGTCATCTCATCCACCGCAAAATGTCCCAGCTGCTCCACCATTTTCTTTGGTTCACTGACTTCTTCCAGCCGCCCGCGATCCATGAATGCCACACGCTGGCACAGGCTCTCCGCCTCTTCCATATAGTGAGTCGTCAGAAGGATCGTCAGATTGTGGTCATTGAGCTGACGCAATAGATTCCACATCTGCCGTCTGGAGAGTGCATCCATGCCTGCCGTCGGCTCATCCAGCAGCAGGATCTCCGGTTCCGTCAGCAGCGCCCGGCAGACCATCAGTTTCCGCTTCATACCACCGGAAAGCTTGCGTACCGTCCTTCTGCGAAAATCGATCAGACCGCAGAATTCCAGCAGTTCTTCCGTCTTTTCCCGTATTTTTTTCCGGGGCATAAAGTACAGCCTTCCCTGATATTCCATCACCTCGTCCATGGTCATATCCTGGCGCATGGAATACTCCTGGGTAATGACACTGATCTTTCGTTTCAGTCTTGGATTTTTCCGTGAGAGCACTTCCCCGTCTACCCGGATCTCGCCTTCCGTGGGCAGAAGCAGGGTGGACATCAGACTGATGGTTGTGGTCTTTCCGGCTCCGTTTGGCCCAAGCAGACCGAAGAATTCACCGGTTTCGATCCGCAGATTCAGATGATCCACAGCAGTGAAAGTATCAAACTTTTTCGTAAGATCTGACAGTTCTATCATTTTCCGGCTTCCATCTCTTTCGCAATGATCAGGGAATAGTATCCCGCATCATCCGGAATCTCATCCACGCTGCGGTATACATGTTCCGTCTCCATACCACAGTTTTCCACCATGGATACCTGTTTGCCGGTCTCCCGCAGGATCTCTTTCACCTGCTTCATCTTCCTGCCGGATTTCATAAACACATAATTGCCTTCGGCATCCGGGGTATCCCCCAGACGGTGGACAGCCGGTACGATATGCAGAGTCTGATTCCACTCTACCAGCGGCTGATTTGTTCTGGCTGCTGCCGCACAGAAAGAAGTGATACCGCTGACCAGCGCAGTCTCATATCCATCCGCTTCCACACGCTTCTGTAAATAGGAAAATGTAGAATAGATCGTCGGATCCCCCAGGGTCAGGAACACAATATTTTTTCCCTGATCCAGCACTTCCTCCAGTGCCTTCGCACCCTTTCTGTGATTTTCCTCCAGTTCCTTCGCATCGTGTGTCATCGGCATATAGATCGACAGTAATTCTTTGTCTGCCAGTTCCGGCACCGCCTGTACGGCGATCTGGTACGCAACGGTGTCCTTTGCGTCCGCTCCCGGCACTGCGATGACCTCGTTCTCACGGATCATGCGAACCGCCTTCAAGGTCATTAATTCCGGATCTCCCGGACCTACTCCTACCCCATATAAAATTCCTCTCATCTTTCTGTTTTCCTTTCTCTCAGTTTTTTATTTTATCTATTTACACATTTCATCTTTCAAGAATGTCTTCGGCTTTCTTGCTGCGAGATACACGTCATGCAACGCATGGCATATTCTTCCGCGCATCTCTGCATTTATTCAAAAAGCATTTCTTCCATATAGGCATCACTGAACTGCTTGTGTGTGGACAGTTCCACATAGCGCATCTCCTGCTGCAGACGGCCCAGTTCCTCTCTGGCAGCCTCTGATACCGCCGCAGATACCGCTCCCTCACCGGCCGCATTTCCCACGGAAATAGTCACCGGCTCCAGTTCCTCCGGGATCAGTCCGATGGCCGCCGCACTCTTTTTATTCAGAAAACTTCCGAAACCGCCTGCCAGGATCACCTGCTCCACACCGGTCACCGGAATGTTACGCTCTGATAACAGGATCCGGATACCGGCCGCGATGGATGCTTTGGCAAGCTGAAGTTTCCGCACATCCGCCTGGGTCACTTTCACAGTATCGGTCAGCCAGACGCAGGTGCCGTCCTCATCTTCTCCGAGATATCCGGCATATGCCTCATCCACCTCGTCTTCGTCCGCCATCAGTCCGGTCTCATCCAGCAGCTCTGTCTCCAGAAATACCGCCAGCGCATCGATCAGTCCGGAACCGCAGATTCCCACTGCCGGCGCATCATTGATGGTGGAACAGCAGATTTTTCCGTCCTCCAGCCATACTTTTGAGATGGCTCCGGAAGCCGCCGGCATACCCATGGCGATCTCCGCACCTTCAAAGGCCGGACCTGCCGCCGTGGCACAACACACATAGGCACCGGATTTTCCAAGCACCATCTCGCCGTTGGTACCAATATCCAGCAGCAGTGTCTCTTTCTCGCCATCTTCTGCCAGTGCTGAGGAATGCATCTGTACCGCCGCCAGATCCGCCACGATATCACCGCCCACATAACCTGCAATAGAGGGCACCACATACACGGTCTCACAGCCTTCGATGCCGATCTGCTTTGCATCATAACTCTCCCCGAACAGGGACAGCGGTGTAAACGGAGCCACACCGATACTCTCCGGAGACAGTCCGCAGAACAGATGGCTCATGACCGTATTGCCCGCAACTGCCAGCCGGCGGATTGTTTCCGTTCTGCCTGTTTTCTGTTTTAACTGCGCCAGCATGCCATTGATCTGATCCACAATGGCGCCCTGCAGTTTGTCCAGCCCGCTGTCCACGGATGCCTGGATCCTTGAGATAACATCTGCGCCAAAGCTGCGCTGCGCATTCGGCGCACTGACCGTACACAGACGCGCTCCGGTGGCTCCGTCCAGCAGATGACATACCACGGTGGTGGTTCCGATATCACATGCCGCCAGCAATCCGTCCTCCGTATCCGTCGGATACAGATAGCAGTTTCCATTTTCGGCAATGGCTGACTGCTGCTCTTCTGCAACCGTCACACACATTCCTTCTGTGCATTTCGTCTGGCAGGACAGAACCTCTCCCAGTCCATCCACCGTCACCAGGCACTTTTTACATGTTCCATTTCCACCGCAGGGTGCATGCACCTGGGTGATTCCAAGTTCCTGAAACACTTCCAGGAGCGTATGATTTTCCCACGCTCCTGTATATTCTTTCCATTCATTTCCAATTCTTATTTTCAAATTCATTACTGTTACCCGTTCCTTCTCTCATTCTTCTTGTAAAATCTGTTCATCCCAATGCCTGTGTTTACACAGGAATCTCATTCTAACATCTATACATCAGCCATCTCACATACATAATAATCAAATAGCTTTTTACTTCAGTAAAATGCAGCTGCTGTACGCGATGGTATTTTTTCCGTAATTATACTTCATCCCTGACTGGATACAGACTTTGCTCACGAAAAGTCCATATGCCTCCATGGACGGGATGGATTTCTCCGGAAATCTGCAAGGTGCATCCGGATAAGTGCATTTCTTACACACCTGACAGGCTCCGGCCGCCATCGGGATGCAGTCCGGCTCCTGGGCGCGCACATACTCCACCAGCTTAGCAAACCGGGATTTCTGATTCTGCTCCGTCTCCATCATGGTCTCCACATCAAACTCATCCTCCAGCTGTCCCACGGACTGCACCAGGATTCCTCTGGTATAGGGCTTCACCCGCTCTGCGATTTCTTCCAGGGTGCCGCATCCCGGCGGGCAGGACCAGTTTCTGTTATAAGAACGGCAACGATCCGCCGCGCACATCTGCCGTACCTCCGGCAGAAACTCCAGTGCCTCCACATTCAGCGCACCGGATTCCTCAAATTCAAAACGTTCTTTCGCTTTCCGAATCAATGTCTGTAAATCCATGACAGTTCCCCCTCTGGTCATTCTTTTTTTGTCAACAGTGCCTTCTCACCCACTGTCTGTTTTACTATATTTTCATTATAATGCCGCATATGTGAAAACTCAACGCGGCACCATCCATTTCCTCATTCCGTTTTTGCATGTCACCATACAGGTTACGCTATCATTTTTCTGCTGTCCAAGAACAGGATCTGAACATATCACACTTATAAAAACCCCAAAAAGCCAGGCATCTGAGCCTGACTCTTTTTTCTGTAAACATCAAAATGTTCACAACATTCCTGCTGCATGCCGCCGGTGCATGCCTATCCATTTCATATCTGCCGTTACTTCTCGTCCTCGCAGAAAAAATTATCTATAAATATTTCTCTCATCGGATTATAATTATCAATATTCCATGCCATGGCAAGACTCGGATCACTGATGATATCGGTATTCAGGAAACGTACACTGTCATTGTCCGACAGCAGATTTCTCGAATCCAGAATACATACACCGACTCCGGCCTGGACCCAGAGCATTTCCTCCTGTACAGAACTTGCGAATTTTACTTTCGGATTGAATCCGCTCATTTTGCAGGCAGCAATGATCAGCTTCGAGGATTCCTCGGAATCCTCCGTGGATACCATGATAAAGGTATCATCCTTAAAATCGGAAAGTTTCACATAGGAAGCATTGGCAAGCCGGTGATCCTTGTGCACAACCACATGATCCCGCGTCTCCTCAATAATTCTGAACTTCATCTTTTCCCGGTGTTCCACATCGAATTTCAATGTAATGATCAGATCCAACTTATTACTGTACAGATTCTCCACCAGTGCATTAAAGCTGTAATTCTGCAGATTGATCTTTACATTCGGATAGCAGGTCGCAAAATGCTTCAATACCCCCGGAAACAGATCACCCACATAGGTACCGTCCAGGATTCCGATGTTCAGTTCACCGCTCAATCCCTGGAAACTGTTCAGAGCCTTTGCCACTGTCACATTATATTCATTATAAATCTTCTCGAATCCTTCCAGCAGTACCACAGCCGCCGGTGTCAGCCGGACAGAACGGTTATTCCGGATAAACAGCTGCATGTTCAGTTCCGCCTCCATGGAAGCAATCTGACGGCTCAGTGCAGGCTGTGTGATAAACAGTTTATCCGCCGCTTTTGTAAAATTCAGGCACTTCGCTGCCGTAATAAAATATTTCATTTGAATCATGTTCATAGTGCAAGACCCTCCTGCCCTCTATCCTATCATATTCTGCCTTTTTTTGCAAAAAAAACGTGCAAAAAAGAAAGTCCTGTCATACCTTTTTGTACAACAGAACTTTCTGTACACGCTTCCGGTTTTTATCCGGTCACATCGCGTATGTACTTTTTATTTTTTCTTTTTGCCAAGTGCGGAGAAAACTCCTGCACAGATTCCAAACACTGCCATGAATGCGATGATTCCGATCATCCAGCCCTGTGTCATTGTAATTGCCAGCATATCATTTTCCCCCTTTAATCTTCTCTCTCTGCCTCTTTGAACAGTTTGCCGATGAAGTAACCGGCGATCGTGATTCCAAATACCATAAGTGCACTTTCCAGAACAATATGAGCTACCATCTATCTTTTCCTCCTTTTCCTAGCAAGCCGCTTTTTCCTCTTTGGATAAGCGGAAATATCCAGGTTTTGTTCCGGGCAGCACTGCTGTCAGAACAAGGCCGAGTATCACTGAAATGATCATGCACAGATATACCTGATGGAAGTTTACCATTCCAAGACGCTCCTGCAGTCCGCAGGTTACCCATACGATGTTTGCGATCCATGATACAAACATGGTGATCATTGCAGCTGCGGTGTTACGTTTCCAGCATAATCCGATGACCAGCATTACAAAGAGCGGCACACCCCAGGTGAAGATCCAGTTGATAGTTGTTACAACTGTCGGCTGGAAGTTACATAATACAATAGCAAGAATACCTACGATAACGATCATGATTCTCATGACCAGAGTTTTTTCTTTCTCTGTTGCTTCCGGTTTGTATAATCCACCATACAGATCGTATGCAAAAATAGTTGCCGGGCAAAGAGATGTCATTGCAAATGTGGATAACAGTGCTCCCAGGAAGGATGCACAGATCAGTGCTACTACCCAGTGTGGAAGTACCTCAAGCATCATCATCGGTGTCATCATCATGGCGCTGTCGCCAGCCAGTTTATAATATCCAAGTGCCAGTGCAGCCATACCGAGCAGAGCCGGGATAATACAGAACAGTCCGTTGACCGGTCCTGCCAGCCAGATGGATTTCTTTACGGATTTTACATCTTTTGCTGCGATACAGGTTTGTAATCCCATCTGGGATACACCTTGGAACATAGAGGTACAGAAGATCGTCGGAATCGCGAATCCGATGATCAGGTTTTTGTTTCCGAAGATGTCGAGCATCCATGCATTTCCGGAATCTGTGATATTCTGTGCCACGTCTTCCCATCCGTTACCCGGAAGGTATACAAACATTGCGATCAGTGCAATGATCAAAGCTGCATACATAAATACCGCATTGATCATATTCAGCCAGGATACTTCTTTCATACCTGCGATCAGTACATAGAGGATACCGAACGCTCCACCTACGATAGCACCTACGGTGTAAGACCATCCGGTACATGCCACGAATGTAACTGCGATACACTGTGTCTCAAGGCACAGACATCCAAATACCAGCGGCCCCATAACGCATGCACACAGGATACGCATTTTCTTTCCATATAATTTACCAAACAGATCCGGCATGGTATCTGTTCCGATCTTTCTTACCCACGGACCGGTGATCTGTGTGATCACGATCATCATAACGGTACATGCAATACCAAACCAGGTTGCAATGGATCCCATGGAATAAGCATTCTCACAGGTACCCCAGATATGTGCGGAACCAAGCATGGTCAGAGCAAGTGTAACACCGACCTGTGCAGTCGGAAGCCCTTTTCCTGCAAGTGCAAAGTTTCCTTCCTCCACACTATGTTTGTTTTTCCGGGCAATGATCAGGCCGACGCCCACAACGGTCAGCACTTCATAAATAATAACAAATGCCAATATTCCCCAATTCATATTCTACCTTACCTTCTTTCTCTCAAATCATGAGCTGTACATTTCCACTTCACTCCACAGACTTATTTTCCGGAATTTCTTATCTGTCTTTACACTCATATTATAAGCGTTCCTTTTTCCGGAAACCAATTTGTAAAAGTCATTCTGCCATGCAGTTTGGTAATGATTCTCCCGCATCTCATACCATGATACGTTCCGGTTATTAAAAACACATTTTTTCTCCCGTTTTTTGTCTATTTTGCATATTTTTCTCTGCCTATTTTTAGTCAGTATTATTTAATTCGTCGGTTTTGCCATGCGTTTTGGTTATGATTCAATGCAGTTCCGGTATCTATTTTTCTTATTTCAAGAACAGAATACACTCATAATCAGGTAAAGATTTACAGACATACCGCTCATTTTTATACTGTATACATAACAAACTGTTATGACTGCTTCTGAGCCATTCCTTGCATTTTTCCGAAAAAAATCCCCCCAAAAACGCATATCGCATTTCCGGGGGGATTTTGAATATTTTATGATCTTGTGAGTTTTATTAATTCTGTGGATGTGTCTTCAGGAAATCATGTGCAGCCTCACTCATAGCCAGCACGTTTTCCGGTTTTGCATCTGACGGGATATCGCATCCGGTTGCGATCATGCAGCCCCAAGGTCCGATATCTTCCAGAAGTTTTGTCACATACTCTTTTACTTCATCCGGTGTACCAAATGTCATCAGTTCGCACGGAACATCACCAAGGATACATACGTCTTTTCCAAGCACTTCTCTTGCTTTGCGGATGTCTGTCTTGGAATCCAGTGCCAGAACATACGTCTTGTCTTCCAGACGTTTGAACTTCTCCAGATCCAGGTTCCAGCAGGAATCCAGATGGAACATCGGGATAACATTCATCTCGATACACAGGTCGTAGTAAGCCTTGAAGGACGGCCATACGAACTCGTCAAACATTTTCGGGGAAACCAGATCCGGACCGGTTCTCCAGCCACCGATCCATACGCCCAGTGCATGGGTATCTTCGATCTGCTGTCTGTAAGCCTTCAGGTTGTGCTCCAGAACCATGTCAAAGATCTCATGCATCAGTTCCGGCTCTTCCATCAGATCATCCATGAAAAATGCTTCCAGGGAACGTCCGCCGCAGAAATATTCAAAGGGTGTAATCATCAGAAAATCAACGATACACGGAATACCTGCTTCATAGAACTTCTGATAGCAGCGTGGGTTTGCCTCAAAGAACGGTTTCAGATTTTCCCAGTTGTTATCACATTTCTCTGCGATAAACTGTTTCTGGAATGCATCCCATCCCATCTCTTTGATCTTCTCATAATCCTCGAACTGCATGTTCTCAAACTCTTTGATCTGCCACATATCATCATCGCCCAGCTCCTGTCCCGGAAGTGCTGCTTTGGACAGCCACTGTGTGCCCAGCAGATACGGAGAAAAGATAACGTTCTGTGTTCCATCTGCTCCGATGCGTGTCAGTTCGGCCAGATTGGCATCACATGCCTTGTCAAAATCTGTAATATAATCTTTTAATAATACATGCTGTGCCCGTGCAAAATAAGCGTTTCCACACGGTACAACCGGTACACGGTCTACCGGCTCACAGCGGACCGTTTTTCTCAATAATTCAAGATTCTCTTCATATTTACCCATGATACATACCTCCACTTTTTGCAATACTTATCATTACTTTTCCAGTCATTTCTGAATGACATTTCCTTTTGATAAATCAAGTATATCTGCTATTCTGATGCATGTACACTGAATAAATCCTATCTTGTCATACACTTTGGTTATCGTTCACCATACCGTTTTGTAATCGTAAACAGACCGCCCGAAATGCATGCAGCATGCATTTTACCGGGACACGCAAAATGACAGCATCTTCCAAAAAAGACACTGTCATCCTGATTTATGGTTACTATTGGGTGTGGATTACAAATATAAGTTTTCTTTATGCATAGAAATCATCTACTGCTTTGAAAAATGCATTGATATTCTCCCACGGAGACATCGGCGGGATATCACATCCGGAAGAAATGACAAAGTTTTTGTACTTGCAGCACTCGTTCATTACTTCTTTTGTACGGTTGTATACACTCTCTGCGGTTCCGTTTCTGAACTCTCCGGCCGGATCTACATTACCCATGGCAACAAGGTTCTCCGGAACATGAGTCATCATCTCAGCCATGTTGATGGCATTTCCGAAATGATACATCAGGCAGCCGTTTGTCACGATGGTATCGATGGTCTTTACAGCTGTATTTCCACAGTTGTGATATACCACGATGAAGTTGTCATCCTGCACAGCGTCCACAATCTGTTTTACATAGTCAGCGGAGAATTCCTGTGCCAGAGCCGGTGATAACAGACCTGCCAGCGGCTCAGCCATTACGATTCCGTTTGCGCCGACTTTCTTGTATTCGTTGCAGTAATTGATCAGGAACTCCGTTGCTTTCTGCAGAACGGTATGTACCATATCCGGCTCATCGTAGCAGTACATCAGTGCTTCAGATACATCCAGAAGTCTGCCTGCCAGGGAGAACGGTCCGATAACACCTGCCAGAACCGGTCTGTCGGTGATGAGTTTGCATGCTTTCTCGATGGCATCGATGTAGATCTGGGTACGGCCTACGCCAATCTCCGGCACTTTCAGTGCATCTGCTTCTTCCTCTGTGGAAACGATGGAACCAATAACTGTCGGAACCTCATCGTCAGATACACGGATGGTGGAACCGAATGCCTCTGCCTCCAGAGACAGATCCATCAGGCTTACGCTGGCTGCAGTCGGGCAGGAATCTGCAATGATCTTCATTCCTTCTGCCTGCTTGTCACTGCTGTTGATCAGCTCAGCCACAGTAATTCCCATTTTCTGGATGGACGGGAAAGAAAGCACCGGTAATGCTTCCTTTTTGTCACTTGCGATCACATCTGCTACCCACTGTTTCATGTTCATAGTCATAATAAATACCCTCCTAATAATTTCGACTGTTCATACAGTCTGCTTTTATTCTTTTAAACTCTCTCAATCTGTGATTTATGATCGAATAAGAATTTTTCTGATTGATTAAAGTACACTTACCTCTTTTGCCGCCTTTGCCATAGCCTGAAGATTCTCCAGCGGGATTCCAGGTGCAAGGTCACATCCCGGTGCCAGAATAAATCCTCCATAAGGTTTCATATCCTCACAAAGTTTTTTACTGATCTCATAGACTTCATCTGCTGTTTTGTCTGTCAGAATATTGGCCGGATTCAGATTGCCAAACATAACCATCCGTTTATCCGCATCTTTGGAAGCCTGGATCATGTCGATGGAATCAACGGAAAGCATACTGAAATTGTTATCAGCCAACGGTTTTACAAGATCCTTGGTCATGCCGCAGATATGTACCAGCATATCCGGGCATTTCTCTTTCAGGCGGTCTCTGAATTTCAGTTCCAGCGGAAGTACAAATTCTTCAAACATTGCAGGACTGATCAGATCCTCGGAAGCCACCGGCTCCGGGTTTGTAATCAGGTCAAGTCCGGCCTCAAACAGATCTTCCATATACGCAATGCAGATTTCGTTTGCAAAATCAAGCAGTTTATCCACATAGCCATCCTCATCACTCAGCAGTTCCACCATGAAATCGTCCATACCAAGCATCTGTGCCGCCACAGTAAACGGACCAAAAAATCCTCCGCCGATATAATATTCTTCACCCACCAGATCTCTCATTTTCCGGGTCTGTACCAGTGTTCTCTGATAATAATGATCCGCACGCATTTTTTCAATGACTTCTTTTACGTCATAATTATCAATATCCGAAATTTCGGATAACGGTCTGGTAACAATTTCCGCTGCGATCCGATCCATATCAATGATACCGCCCATCACAGAGATCATCGCCCAGGATGCCGCACATCCGCCAGTCAGAAGACAGGTTCCGATCTCTTTGTAAGTATCCACCAGAAGCTGTGCTCCAGCATCCGGCAGATCCAGGAACTGTGCCACAGTCAGATTGTTTCTGTTGCAGATCCACATCTGACCATTCAAAATTGCAAAGGGTGTTGTTTCTGTTTTTTCAAAGCGTAATGTTTTCTGAACCAGTTCCTTGTTTGTCATTTGTAAATTCCTCCACTCTGTCATTCAAAATGTATGTACTATATAGTTTCTTTTCCTATCGAATTAATAGTATTTAGAAATAAAAATATATTACCCTCCTGTACATTCCGCATTAGAAAGCCCCTGCATCTCCCGGCATTATCCCTGTAAAACTGCGGCTGCAGCATCAGCTGCGGATGCTGCGTCCTCTGTATAGATATCTGCATGAATACTGTCTGCAAATGCCTGATTTACCGGAGCTCCACCAACCATGATCGTCACTTTATCTCGGATGCCTGCCTCTTCTGCTGCCTTTACCACTTCACCGAGCATCGGCATGGTAGTGGTCAGAAGTGCGGAACAGCAGATAATGCTGCAGTCATTGTCAATGGCACATTTTACGAAATCCTGCGGATCTACGTCCACGCCAAGGTCAATGATCTCGATGCCTTTTCCTTCGATCATCATGCGAACCAGGTTTTTACCGATATCATGCATATCGCCTTTTACGGTTCCGATACAAGCTTTGCCCAGCGGTTCTGCCGCATCTCCGGACAGAAGCGGTTTCAGCATTGCAGTTCCTGCGTTCATGGCACGGGCTGCAACCAGCACTTCCGGAACGAATACTTCATCATTTTTGAACTTTTCTCCGATGATGTTCATTCCGTCAAGTAATCCTTCTTTTAAAATCGTAACTGCATCAACGCCCTCGTCGATGGCCTGCTGAACAAGTTTTGTTACTTCTTTTTTCTTTCCTCTCTGTAAAGCCTCTGAAATTTCATTAATAACTGACATTTTTTCCTCCTCTTTGTCCTGCCTTTTCCGGCAGAAAACCATTTGATTACAGTATAACTATCCCCGCGGATACCGTAAATTCTCATCTGGTTATAAGCTTATTCTTTTTCTGATTTCATCTCAGCCTGAGTTGAGACTCCCACTTCTGCAAGTGATGAGTAATAACAAATCTTTCTCAGTGGGAGTTCAATCTCCGACTGAGATAAACGCTCCGCGAGGATGTGCAGTGATTCTGAGAAGAATATGTCAGCTTACGCTGACCAGAATCACGCACCAAGTCTCACATGCGTTCGACTT
>JALESO010000035.1 GCA_022781925.1 Lachnospiraceae bacterium | reverse complement strand
CATGATTTTGACGGTTATCCCATGGGAAAAGGCTATATCAATCAGAATTCCAAGATCCGTGTGCGTCTGCTGACGAGACATGTGGATCAGGAGATTGATGAGGCATTTTTTGAGATGCGTCTGCAGAATGCATGGAACTATCGAAAAGATACTGTGGATACGTCTTCCTGCCGACTGGTGTTCGGTGAGGCGGATTTCCTGCCGGGAATCGTGATCGATAAATATGAGGATGTACTTGTCATGGAATGTCTGACCCTTGGCATGGAGCGTTATAAAGAACTGCTGGCAGATCTGATGAAGGCGATCTTACAGAAGGACGGTATTCAGATCCGTGGTGTCTACGAGCGAAGCGATGCAAAAGAGCGGGAAAAAGAAGGTTTAAGTCGGGTAAAAGGCTTTATCGGAGAAGCATTTGATACCAATGTGGAGATCGTGGAAAACGGTGTGCATTACATGGTGGATGTGGTAAATGGCCAGAAAACCGGATTTTTCCTGGATCAGAAATATAACCGTCTGGCGATTCAGAAGCTGTGTAAAGGAAAACGTGTGTTGGATTGCTTTACCCATATGGGAACCTTTGCGTTGAATGCGGGAATCGCAGGAGCAAGGGAAGTGACCGGTCTGGATATTTCGGAGTTTGCGGTGGAACAGGCGACAGAGAATGCGAAACGCAACGGTCTGAGTGATACGGTGAAGTTCCGTGCGGCAAATGTACTGGATGAACTTCCGAAACTGGCAGCAGCCGGAGAAAAATACGATGTGGTCATTCTGGACCCGCCGGCATTTACAAAATCCCGTCAAGCAACAAAAAATGCCATCAAGGGTTACCGTGAGATCAACATGAAAGGTCTGAAACTGGTGAAGGACGGCGGCTATCTGGCAACCTGTTCCTGCTCCCATTTCATGACACAGGAACTGCTGGCAAAGACCATCCGTGAGGCGGCACGTTCTACCCATAAGAGACTGCGTCAGGTGGAATTTCGTACACAGTCTGCGGATCATCCGATCCTGTGGGCGGCAGATGAGTCTTATTATCTGAAGTTCTTCATTTTTCAGGTTGTGGATGAAAAATAGAAAGATAAAAAAGTCTGCAAAACCTTGTATTTACTGGGATTGAGGCATTTTGAAACGATGATAAGGAGAACATTTGTACTTTAAAGAACCGTATATATGTATCGTATGAAGGGATATTTTTCAGTAAAAGAAGGATATTCCTTCTGTCTTTCTATGTGGGTACCTGGGAGAACAGTGTGTTCAAAATGTCATGTGGCAACGTTACGTTTTAGAAAGTTTTTAGAGTTTTTTCATGGAAAAGACAAGGGTATATGATACAATGACCATAAATGAATCCGAGTATGGGGATAAAAAATACGGGTTCATATTTTGATATCTGGAAAAAGTAAAATAAAACAGAAAAAACGGTATCAAAAAAAGGGATCAGAAGGTAAGGAGAATAATTCAGAAATGGATGAGAACGTAACAAATATAGAAGAAACAGCAGATGAAAAAGTAAATACAGATACAACAATGAATGAAAAAGCAGTTGAGGCAGAACATATGGAAGCTGAGCAGGCAGATCCGGAAGTGGAACAGCAGGATGAAGAAGCAGGAGACAGTGCTGCAAGCTACCTGCCACTGGCGGCAGATCAGCTGGATCTGGCAAAACAGTATAAGCAGATGATGCTGATCTATGAAGCGGGAATCCGTCAGTTGACCACAAAATTGCAGATTTTAAACAGGGAATTTGAACAGAGCAACGACCGTAATCCCATCGAGAATATCAAGAGCCGTATCAAATCAGCGGAGAGTATTGCAAAGAAAATGGAGCGGAAGGGTCTGCCAATGACATTGAGTTGTCTGACGAACAATATTTTTGATATTGCCGGGATCCGTGTCATCTGTCCGTTTATTACAGACGTGTATGAGGTGGCCCGGATGCTGCTCAGCCAGACGGATGTGGAATTGGTACAGGTGAAGGATTATATCCGGGAGCCGAAGGAAAACGGCTACCGTAGCCTGCATTTGATCGTAAAGATCAATGTATTCTTTTCCGATGGTATGCGCCAGGTCCCGGTGGAAGTGCAGATGCGGACCATTGCCATGAATTTCTGGGCAAGCACCGAGCATCAGTTGCGTTATAAAAAGGACAAGGTGATCACACCGGAGATGCATGCGCGGCTGAAAAAATGTGCAGATATCATGGCCGATGCGGATTATCAGATGCAGAAACTTGCGGAGGAGATACATTTTTAACGATTAGGGATAAAGACTTGCGGACAGAATCTATTTCTGCTATGATGTGCGTCGGTACATGAAAATAATACTATGATTACAGTATAAGATAAGAAAATGAAGATGAAATGTTTGCTGTGATCCGGGAGAATTTGAGATAATTTTATGAGTGAAAAATATACAGATAGAAAAAATGTGAGTAAAGGTTATGCCGTGCAAAAGCATAGCAATGACAATAAGAAAAATGAAGGTACAGCCTGTTGCAAGGTTGCAAAAAAATGTGGTGGATGCCAGTATCAGGGCATTCCCTATGAAAAGCAGCTGCAGGAAAAGCAGAAAGCAGTCCGTCAGCTGATGCAGCCCTTTTGTAAAACGGAAGAAATTACCGGAATGAAAGATCCGTATCACTATCGGAACAAAGTGCATGCTGTGTTTGCACGGAAGAAGGACGGAACCATCATTTCCGGAGTTTATGAAGAGGGAACGCACCGGGTCGTTCCGGTGGAAGCCTGTCAGATCGAGGATGAAAAAGCAGATGCCATCATCAATGATATCCGTGGCCTGTTAAAGTCTTTTAAGATAAAAACATACAATGAAGATACCGATTACGGTTTATTGCGTCATGTGCTAATCCGTCGTGGCTTTACCACAGGTGAGATCATGGTGGTTCTGGTGCTTGGTTCACCGGTCATGCCGTCCAAGAATAATTTTGTGAAGGCACTGCGAAAACTGCATCTGGAGATTACAACGGTTGTGCTGAACGTGAATGACAAGCGCACCAGTATGGTGCTGGGTGACCGTGAGACGACGATTTACGGAAAAGGTTATATTGAGGATGTATTATGCGGACTCACCTTCCGTATTTCATCCAAATCTTTTTACCAGATCAATTCGGTTCAGACGGAGAAACTGTATGAAAAGGCCATGGAACTTGCCGGGCTGACCGGAAAAGAGCGTGTCATTGATGCATATTGCGGCATTGGAACCATCGGTATGGTGGCTGCAAAATCCGCAAAAGAAGTCATCGGCGTGGAACTGAATCCGGATGCGGTGCGGGATGCCGTGAAAAATGCAAAACGGAATCAGATGAAAAATATCCGTTTCTATCAGGATGATGCAGGTCGTTTTATGGAGAAGATGGCAGCCAACGGAGAAAAAGCGGATGTGGTATTTATGGACCCGCCGAGAAGCGGAAGCACAGAGCAGTTTATGAAGTCTGCCGTGACGCTGGCTCCGAAAAAGATCGTATATATTTCCTGCGATCCGCAGACCCAGGCACGGGATCTGAAATATCTGACCAGGCATGGATATAAGGCAATGGGTGCTTATCCGTATGACATGTTCCCGTTCACGAAGCACGCAGAAAATATTGTGCTTCTGGTGAAAAATGGCAGAGATAAAGAAAACGTTCGGAGAAGATTCGGAGAAGAGCCGGAAAAAAGCCGGAGATAAATGGGAGAATAGCTTTGGCAGAAAAAAGATACACAATAAACAAAAAGACAAAGCAGATATTTTACATATTGATGATGGCTGTTTTTGTCTGGTTCGCAGGTGCGCAGATTTTTGGCGCAAATGAGCGGAATGGAAGCAGCAGGGAAAGTGCGCTTATTTATCAGGGCGGTTTTGTATGGGAAAAATCAGACGGGATGCAAGAGCAGATCACTGTGCCGGGAACGTATGCGGTGCCGGCGGGAGAAACAATGGTGCTTATCACACAGCTTCCGGAAAGTTACCGGGAGCAGAGTCTGATGATCCGTTCCTCGCTGCAGGATGTACGGTTTTATGTGGATGGGGAACTGCGGGCAGAATATGACACTTCGGATACACGGGTAACCGGGAAAAATTCTGCCAGCCGGTATGTATTCTGTCCGACTTCGGCAGAAGATGCCGGAAAAGAGGTCAGAATTGAACTGACGACTCATACAGCGAAATATGCCGGTGTGGTAAATACGGTTTACTGTGGGGATAAAGCAGATCTCTGGGAATATATTTTTGATGCATATGGAATCGAAACCGTCATTGCGTTTTTCCTGCTTTTTGCCGGTGCAGTTACGATCATATTCAGTATTGCACTGGGAATTGCATATCATTCAAAATTTGATATGGAGTATCTGGGGTGGTGTATTTTGCTGGCTGCAGCATGGATGCTTGGAGAGTCCAAGTTGCGACAGCTTCTGGTACCGAATGCTTCTGCACTGTCGCAGTTATGTTTTCTTGTGATCATGCTGGGACCTTTGCCAATCGTTTATTATATTGACAGTATGCAAAAAGGTCGGCACCGGAATATCCTGCGCTGGATGGAGTATGCGGCGCTTTTGAATTTTACGGTGAGCTGTGTACTGCATCTGACCGGTACAGCTGATTTTATAGAGACGCTTCCGGTGGCACATGGAATTCTGGCGGCGACACTGACGCTTGTGACGGTAACGGTCTGTTATGATCTGTATCATGGATATATCAGGAAAAACCGCTACATTGCCATCGGTATGTTTGTGGCAATGGGATCAGTGCTGATCGAGTCGGCATCGGTATATTTTGTAACGTCTATTTCCGGATTGTTTATGGGAATCGGTATGCTGGTGCTGCTGTTTGTGAATCTGATCCGGACGATACGCAATGTGCGTGATATGGAGCAGAACCGTCAGAAGAAGGAGATAGAGAAGCGGAGAAGGCAGATGGAGCGGATGTCTCTGCAGATGATCCAGACATTGTCGACGACAATTGAAGCGAAGGATGAGTACACACGCGGACATTCCATGCGTGTGGCGGAATATTCGGTGCTGATCGCAAAAGAGCTTGGATGGAATCAGAAGGATATTTATCATCTCCGGAACGCGGCATATTTGCATGATATAGGAAGGATCGGTATTCCGGATATGATCCTGAACAAACCGGCCAGGCTGACAGAGGAAGAATATGCGGTGATCAAAGAGCATACCGTTATTGGTGCAGAAATCCTGAAAAATATTACGCTGGTGGAACATGCGGTGGAAGTCGCAAGATCGCATCATGAACGTTATGACGGAACCGGTTATCCGGATGGACTGAAAGGGGATGAGATCCCGATACAGGCCAGGATTGTAGCGATCGCAGACCGATACGATGCAATGCGGTCGAAGCGGATTTACCGTAATCCATTGAAGCCGGAAGCCATATATGAGCAGATTCAGAAAAACAGGGGAACACAGTTTGACCCGGAGATCACGGACGTATTTCTGCGTTTGCTGGATGAAGGTCGTCTTGTGATCCGGGAAACGTATTCCGGCACAGATGAGGAATATGGTATCACAGAAGTAGAAGCGGAGATCGGAAAATTTATTGCAAATGTCATGAGTACCATGCGTACCCAGGAGGACAGTGAAGGATCTGATTTTCTGACCGGTCTTCCGATGCGGAACCGGGGAGAAAAACTGGCAGCGGAGTTTATGCAGTATCACAGCGGCTTCCTGGTGTTTATGGATATGGACAATCTGAAGAAAATCAATGATATTTACGGACATAAGGCCGGTGACCGAGCTCTGAAACTTCTGGGAACATTGCTTTCCGAATACACACATCAGGCTGTGGTGTGCCGTCTCGGTGGAGATGAATTCCTGATGTTTATGCCGGATTGCAGCAAAGAAGAACTGTCAGAGATTGTCCAGGGAATTCTGGGACAGTTCAATGAGAGCAAAGAAAAAGATCCGGAGATTCGTTATGCATCCATTTCTGCCGGTATCTGTGAAACGGCCAAGGGAGATCCTTTTGAGGAATGTTATACGAAGGCTGACAAAGCGCTGTATTATGTAAAGCAGAACGGAAAGGGAGATTTGTTTTTCTATCAGCAGATGGAAAAGGAGCTTATCGCAGACCGCGGCACAGGAAAAGATCTGAGAATGATCGCAAAAGCCCTGCGGGAGAGCGGCAATTACAGCGGAGCACTGGATCTGAATTACCGGGAGTTTTCCACACTCTATGAATATATGAACAATCTGGGTGAGCGTCATAACTATCATTGTTATCTGGTGATGGTGACGATGGATACGGCACCGGATTCTGTGACGTATATTGAAAACATTGAACAGGCATTGGAGTATATGGAACAGGCTATCCGGCAGAAAATCCGGAAAGTAGATATCTGTACCAGGTACAGTTCCATGCAGTATCTGATCATTCTGTTTGAGCCTGATGAAAGTCAGATTCCTATGGTCATGGACCGTATTTTCCGACAGTATGATAAAACGTATGACAGGCACGACTTTATCCCGCGATATGAATACATTTCGATAGTGGAAGAAAAAGAAAGCAGGCAGTTATAGCTGCCTGCGTTTTGCGTGCCAGAAAATACTGGAAAGTGCCGTAGCAATGCCGTCGGTCAGCGACTGCGCAAAAGCGACACCGTTGATGCCAAACAGTACATTCAGCAGGCACAGAAGAGGGATAAACAGCAGTCCCTGACGCAGTACCGAGAGAATCGTGGCATAGGTGGCATGATTCGTGGACTGCAGGCAGTTCATGTTGCAAAATAAAATACCGATGAAAGGACCGGATAAAATATAGCCCACCAGCATTTTAACACCACAGGAAACCACATTAGGATCACTGATAAACATGCGGATGATCGGCTCTCTCAGGAAAAAGTATGCGGCGGTGGAAAGAACACCGATGACGATGCAGCATTTTTTTGTAAATTTGTCCACATCCATAAAACGTTGCCGGTTTCCGGCACCATAGTTGTAGCCCAGCAACGACTGCACGCCGTTTGCCAGTCCCATTTGCAGGAAGATGACAAACATGTTTGCTTTGAATACAATACCGATGGCGGCTACCGGGGTATTGCCGTAAGCAACCAGGATCTGATTCAGTACGATCATGGATACACTCATCAATACGGAAAAGATCGCAGTCGGCAGACCGGTGGTGCACACGCCTGTGAGAATGTGATCCCGGCAGGTAAAATATTTTGGATGAATGGAAAATACGTTACTTTTTTTCAGGAAATACCAGAGGAAGTAAAGGCTGGCCAGCATATTTCCGATGGTGGTTGCAATGGCGGCTCCGGCAGCACCCATACCAAGTCCGGTGATAAAGACCGGATCCAGAACGATGTTTGCAATGGTTCCGATCATGCAGCCGATCATGGCTTCCCGGCTGGCACCTTCTGCGCGGACCACGAAACTGGATGCTGCAGACCAGATAATAAATGGTGCACCATAAGCAATGTGGAAGGTATAACCTTTTGCAAACTCATAGGTCTGGGCGTTGGCACCAAAAAGATGCAGGATCGGTTGCATAAACAGAAAAAGAACCAGCGCAAATACAATACCGACGAAAAAAGAACCGTATGTAATAAAAACGGAGGTATTTTTGACACGCTTTTCATTTTTTCGCCGAGTGCCATGGAAGCGATGGCGCTTCCACCCATGCCAAACATATTGGCAAAGGCCATCAGTAAGATAAAAATTGGATTCGTCAGTCCGACGGCTGCCACCTGCAGCGGATCACCGGTCTGACCAACGAAAAAGGTATCGGCCATGTTGTAGACAACGGTTACCAGACTGCTGATGACACTGGGAATGGCCATGGTTGCGACCGCTTTTGAAATTTTCATACTGCTCATCAATTCGTGTTCGTCCATATCTTAAAAAACCTTTCATCTGTAAAATCAATTATAAAAATGGTAAGCTGTAAAAAAGAAATTGTCAAGGCTGAAAAAGAAAGGAATACAATACCAGAAAAAGAAGCAAGGGCATCTGCAACATGGATTACAGATGCCCTTGTCTGAATATCAGACGGGATTAGAAAATTACTTTTCCACCGCTGATCTGGTAGGAATGATCCATCCAGATAAATGGTCCGTTATAGGAGAAGTCAAGTTTGCCGTTTTGCAGGTACCACCAGCCATGTGCATTGTCTGCCAGACCGGTAAAGGTAAAGTCAACGGCACCATTTACGATACGCCACCATCCATACGCGTTCGGAGCGATACCGGTGTATGAGAAGTCAACTTTTCCGCCGGATAAGTAGAACCAGCCGTATTCGTTAGCTTCCACACTGTTGCAGTTGAAGTCGACAGCACCATTTACGATACGCCACCATCCATACGCGTTCGGAGCGATACCGGTGTATGAGAAGTCAACTTTTCCGCCGGATAAGTAGAACCAGCCGTATTCATTTGCTTCTACGCTGTTGCAGTTGAAATCAACGGCACCGTTTACGATGCGCCACCATCCGGATTCATTCGGGGCGATACCAGTGTAGGAGAAATCTACCTGTCCGTTGCGGACATACCACCATCCGGAGTCGTTTGGTACCAGCGTTGTTACGTTGGTTGCAACAGAACCGTTCTGATAATAATACCAGTTACCGTCAGCAGCCTGAGCCAGTCCGTCTGAAACCGGAGCCGGGTCCGGGGTTGGAACGGGATTAGGTGTGATGTCGGTGGTTTTGGCGTTCAGCTGGTAAGCAGCTACGGTTCCGGATACTTCGCAGGCTGCCAGCAGATAGGAATTTCCGTCAAAACTGTCATCTGCGGAGAGGAAGCAGAGTCCTTCCGGGGAATCATCGCCGGCGATGTCAGCACTGAAATCACGGGAGTTGATGTAGTTGACATAGGTACTCTGGTCAGGATCTGTAATGTCATATACCATGATTCCACCGACGCGCTCCAGTCCGACAAATGCATATGTTTTTTCCCCAACGGTTCCGATGGTTACACTTTCTGCTTCCGGTCCTTTTTTGCCGGAGCGGTCATCGATATCGATATTGTTGTTGGAGCAGTTAAAGAACTCCGGTAAATAAGCTGCTGTGGTGGATTCAAAATCACTGCCGCTGTCAAATACTTCCGTCAGGCTATTTTCATCGACTTTAAAGATAGTAAAGGAACGTCCGCCAAAGAGATAATCAGAATCTGCATCCAGACCGTCATAATCTTGGGTGTCGAAAAATACGACTTTGCCGCTTAAACCACTGTTTTCTGCTGTGATTTTTCCAGTAGGAGACGTTTTCCCTTTTCCAAAATTACGTTCATCTTCATTGGTATAGCTGCCCCATTTTCGGGAATCCCCTTCATTTGCGATGATGACATAATCGGATCCGTTTGCCGTATAGGCCGCAATGCTGTCCGGCATGCGGATTCCTTTCAGGGAATCATAGGTCTGTGGGTTGTAGCTGCCATCTTTTTTGTCAATATCCACAGCTGTTTTGCTGTAATCTTCAAATCCGGCAGAGTAGATGCCAGTAAAATCTTTTGTATCAAGATCCAGAACGGCGATGGCATTTGCCTCCTGAAGTGTGATGTAGGCAGTGGTATTGCCTGCTGCGATATATTCCGGTTCCAGATCGACAGACGGTGCTGTATCTTTTTTCAGAACAATGCCTGTATCGGTAAGCTGTTTGCGGTTCGCTTCGCTGTCATAAGCCGTAAAGTCTGCTTTTGTGACGGTATCAGAAGCGAGATCAACAATGGTTACGGTGCCCTGCGGATCGGTACTGCCCTTGGAATATCCTTCGCGCGGCTCGCCTTCGTCGGCAGTGAGCAGTTTGCTTCCATCCGGGGTAAAGGTGATCATATCAGGCTGTACGCCGGTCTCATAAATTTTTTCCAGTGAAAGCGTTCCGTCTGCGTTGCAGGTGAACAGGGCGATACGGCCATCTGCGGCATAATTTTCAGCCTGAAGTGATACGGCGAGGCGGGTGCCGTCTTCTGAAATTGTTACAGAAGTCATATCACCATACTGGAAAGAAGTATCTGCGGCTTCTACCAGCGATTTGATATCGATATCGTTGGCATCCAGAAGATCAACGGTGTCTTTGCTTTCCATAGTTTTGAGCGGAATGGCTGCCAGCTTACCTGTCTGGCCGTTGACAGCATAAGCCCATCCGGTCTTTGGATTATATTCCACGATTTCCATGACGCCGCCATCTGCACTGCTGATACCGGAATCATAGCGTGCAGCCTGTGTCAGAGCCAGAGAGGAAGATGCGTTCTGGTTTTCAAATCCTTCTGTTTTTGCACCGGCATCTGTCTGCTTTGTAACAGAAAACGTATCAATGAGTTTACTGGTCGGATTGGAACTGTCACCGTCCAGATTATATACTTTTACGGAAATCTGCTGATCACTGACATCAAAGATCGCATAGCTTGGGCTGTAATCCTGGTTCCATTCCTGATTGCCATACGGCAGGTAATCGGATGGATTTTCAGCAGTCTGTCCCTTTAAATAAGCGGCAGAACCGGTCTCCCCATTGGCAAGGACCGGGAAATCAGCGTTGTTGTCTTTGTCAACTTTTTCAAACGGGGTATAGTATTGCATGTCGGAAGCACAGTTGCCGGTCAGATAGATGGTGCCATCCGGATCATGATAACTGCTCAGACGTTCTGCATTCCGTTTGCCGTCTTTTAATACATAACTTCTGGAGTACACATGATCGTGTCCGCCAAGTACAAAGTCCACATTGAAGTCATCCATTACTTTTTCGAAGCCGGCATCGACATAGTTTTCGATATCGGAGTCTGCGGCATGTTTTGCAACCGTCTGTGTTGATTTGTGATGTGTGACTACCAGCCACTGATACTGCCCCTGATATTCTGTGGTGGCAGATGTCAGAACCGTGCGGAAGTTATTTACGATGGCTTCTGCTTCGGAATTATCTCTGGATGCACTTGGCACGGAAGCATTGTCTGCATTTTCATCATCGTTTCCGCCCGGGTAAGCACCTGTATTTAAGGTGACAAACAGCACATTATCGTACAGATAATAATAGTTGCCTTTTGTCTCCATTTCACGGCGTTCTGCAAAATCGTACTGTCCATCGGCATTTGGCGCAACACCGTTGGAAACGGAATTGTTTGCGATCTCATCAGCAGTAGCCTGGATATAGTTGCCATGACTTTGGCTGGTACCGCTGTTCTGACCACGGAAGGTGGTTTTTACCTGAGTCAGAGCACCGGCACTGCCGTCGATGGCAAGTTCATTCGGCAGATTAAAATGATCTTCGAACATATAGTGTCTGTCATGGTTGCCAACAGCAGGTGCATATAAAATAGAAGACATTTCTTCCGGTGCAAAAAATGCAGTGTATTCACTGGATTTGCCCCAGCTCTGATCCTCAACCTGATCACCGGCAGAAACCACGAGATTTACGTCATTGTCTGCCAGGACATCCATCATGGCAGCCCATCCGGTCTGGTTTGTGCTGTCGGAAGTATTCCAGCCACGTTTATCCGTCTCACCGTTTTCTTTGATCTGCGGATCACTGGTGAATGCAAACGTAAAAGAATCTGCAGACGGTGTGGTGTAGGAATGTGTCTCAGACCAGGTCTGACCGTTATCATAGGAGATCTGATACTGATAAGTGGTATCTGCCGCAAGTCCGCCAATGGTTGCTTTGCAGACAAGTTTTCCGGTATCTGTGTATTTGGAAGTCATGACAGTAGGCAGATGGAGTGCACTGACTTCTGCACTGACGGTCTGGTCACCAAATTTGACAAGTGCGGTCTGGGTGCCTTCCGGTGCATACCAGTTCAGGTTTACACTGGACTGTGTTTCTCCCGGCTGCAGCGTCAGATATTCTGTGGTAACAGCAGAAGATGTTTTCGGGGTAGCAATCTGTTCTGCAGAAGCAGCGATGCTCTGAGAACAGGTAATCGCTGCAATTAATGAAAGCGCAGCAATCTGTTTCAATCTTTTTTTCATAAAACGCTCCTTTTCAGTTTGAATACATGTGAACCTGCACATGCGATTCGGTTGATTTGCAATCATGCAGTGCCTACTCTAACAGGTCAATGTAAAAACTGAGAGGAAGAATAATTGAAATGTAAGTAAATTTTCAGATCAGTGACAGCTGGTTCAGGAAAACGGCGATCCCGTCGTGATCGTTATCCGCAGTGATGGGAAAGCCTTTTCTCTTTAAATCTGCCGGGGCATTTCCCATCAGCACGCCGCAGCCTGCGGTTTCCAGCATTTCCACATCGTTATAATTATCTCCGAATGCCAGTGCATGTTCTGGTGCGATCTGCTTTAACTTACAGAAATGAGTGAGTGCCTGTGCCTTGTTGATGCCGCCTGCTGTGATCTCCAGAAGATGTGGGGCCGAGATCAGGGAAAATGGAATGCCCTGTTGCATGAGCAGGAGGAAGTATCCGTGCGTGAACTGGCGGAGAAATTTGCGGTATCGGAAATGACGATCCGCAGAGATTTTCATATGCTGGAAGAACAGGGGATCGCCCAGGTGCATTATGGGGGAGCCACGCTGCAGAACCGGCACCAGAAGGTACAGGATTTTGCATTCCGGCAGGACAAACTGTACCGGAGCAAGCTGTGTATCGCACGGCGTGCTGCGGCAGAGATCAAAGAAGGGGATGTGCTGTTTCTGGATGCGAGCACGACGATCGCACTGATGCTGCGGTTTGTGTCGGACCGGAACCTTACGGTGGTCACGACTTCGCTGGCAGTGATGGAAGCTGCCTACCAGAACCACAGGATAAAGCTGTATATGGCACCGGGAATGTATCAGGAACTGTATGGGGGACCGATGGATCATGCCACGGCGGAATATGTGTCCAGATTTCATTATGATAAAGCCTTTTTCGGAGCTTCGGCGGTGGATGCAGAGTTCGGTGCATCGGCAGCCTGGGAGATCGAGGGCGTGGTAAAATGCTGCGTCTCACGGAATGCTGACCGGCAGTATCTTCTGGCAGACCACAGCAAATTCGGAAAGAAAAATCTGATGAAATACGGAGAAATCGATGCATATGAAGCGATTTTTACGGACGAAGCATTGGATCCTCAGCAGAGGTCTGCCGTGCAGAAAAATGGCGGAAAGCTGATATTTTGTTCTTGACATATGGGGGAAAATTGATATACTAAGTGACGTCGGACGGTACAGAAAAGCTGTACCCTGCAAGGTGTTTTCAAAAATTTTGAAAATTCCCGGACGGACATGAAAGTCATGAGCCAGATAAGACAAGTTCTTATCTGGCTTTTTTGATTACAGGAGAAAAAATCAGGGAATATCGTTTGTATTTGATAACAAAAGAAGAAAGCAGCAAATCAAACAAATCAGGTAGATGCATATGCATTTAGAATTTCGGTATAGAAGGAGGACATATGGATTTATTAAAAGATAATATCAGATCGTTATATTTTAAATTTTTGATCCCATCCCTGGGAAGTGCCATGGTAATGTCTGTATACACACTGACGGATGCGGTGGTGATTGGAAAAGGCGTTGGCGCAGATGCATTGGCAGCGCTCAGTATCACGACTCCGCTACTCTGCATTCTGATGGCAACGGGCATTCTGTTTGGCGTGGGCGGTTCCGTGCAGATGAATGTGCACCGTGGAGCAGGAGAAGAGAAAAAAGCAAATCAGTATTTTTCGTTGTCACTGTTGTGCATGATCGTGATGACAGCGGTACTCTGGATCATTTACGGAACAGCAATGGGACCAATCCTGCGAGTGATGGGAGCGAATGATACGCTGTTTCCGTATGCGCTGGCTTACATGAAAAAGATCAATCTGTTCCTGCCGGCAGCGGTGTTTTCGAATTTTATTGCTATCTTTATCCGTGCAGATCATGATCCGAACCGTGCCATGACAGGCGTGGTCTGCGGAGGCATCCTGAATATCATTCTGGATATTGTATTTGTATTTCCATTACAGATGGGAATCGCAGGTGCGGCACTTGCATCCGCACTTGGCATGCTGCTGCAGGTGCTGGTGGGTGGCAGTCATTTCATCAGCAAAAAGAATGAGATGAAATTTATCATGCCGGGACATATCTTGAAAGGAATCGGAGTCATTATGGCAAATGGCATTCCAAGCTTTTTCAATGAATTTGCCAATGGATTTATCGTATTGCTGTTTAACGTGCAGATTTTAAAATACTGCGGAGCGACGGCACTGTCGGTATACAGTGTGGTTTCAAACTGCGTGATCCTGTTTAACTCGCTGTTTACCGGCGTGGGGCAGGCGATCCATCCGGTGGTTTCCACGAATTTCGGAGCGGGAAATACAGAGCGTATCCGTGCGGTAAAAAAGATGTCTTACATTACGATCATCATACTTGGGGTTGTATTTTCCCTGAGCGGCATCCTGTTCCCGGAATTGGTCTGCGGTATTTTCCTGAAACCGGAGGGGGAGATCCTGACCATTGCACAGGTGGGTATCCGCCATTACTTCTGGGCGTTTCTGCCGATGTCCGTCAATGTGCTGACAGGATATTATCTGCAGTCCATCCTTCAGGCAAAACGTTCGCTGTGCATCTCACTGTTGCGAAATATTGTGCTTAGTACGATCTTTATTCTGGGATTTCCACTGTGGTTTGCACCGGAAAGTCTGTGGTGGGTCATGCCTGTGGTAGAAGTGCTGGCATTGATACTGAGTATTTTCTGGGTGAGAGAAAAGGCTGCACTGAAGAAAAAAGAATGTCAGAAATGATCTTTGATGCAGAATATGAGAATGCATAAGGATGTTGCTTGAAGAAATATGGTTGCAAAAAGCTGACTTTTTTACTATATTATAACTATTCGACCGGACAGTTCGAAGGACATGCTGCTAAATGAGGTGCAGAAACAGGAAGCAGTTTTTCCAGATAAGATATAGAAAAAGATTTGTAAAAATAGTAACAAGGTGGATAATTCCTTACTGGCAGTAAGGGATATTAACCATAATTATATTGTAGCAGATGAGGTTGGTAGGAAGATGCAGATTTCAAGCAGATTCACACTGGCGGTTCATATATTTGCCTGTGTGGATACATTCAAAGATGATTATAAAGTCACCAGTGATTTTATTGCGGGAAGTACAAATGTAAATCCCGTTATCATTCGAAAGATACTAGGACAGCTTAAGGCAGCGGGGCTGATCCAGGTGGCACGCGGAACCGGTGGAACGACCATCACAAAGCCACTTTCAGAGATTACATTTCTGGATATCTACCGCGCGGTGGAGTGTGTGGAAGATAATCAGCTGTTTCATTTTCATGAAAATCCAAATACGGCCTGTCCGGTAGGACGAAATATCCATCATGTGTTGGATGAAAAACTGGACCGGGTGCAGAAAGCAATGGAGCGGGAATTGCAGTCCATTACGCTGGAGGATGTGAAAGAGGATCTGGCCTCATATCTGGAACAGGAAAACAATAAATAAAATAATAAGTAAAACGATAAATAAGTAAAACATGCGGGATTTCACGGTTGTGGGATCTCGCATGTCTGCGTTAATAACAATTTTTACATGCAGTCTTTTGTGAAGTGCTTTTGGCTAAAATAAAAAAGGAATTCGATGTAACCATTGACATTACAATAAACCTGTGCTAATATTCAAACACCAGATGTAACTGAAAAGGTTACAACATAAAAATAATAACGATCAGAAAGAAAATCAGGAGGACATCATTATGAACAAAGTAGTTGAATTTTTACAGGCAAACCCGGTACAGTACCTTGCAACAGTAGGACGCGATGGAAAAGCAAAATGCCGTCCATTCATGTTCTGTTTTGAGAAAGATGGAAAATTATGGTTCTGTACAAACAATACAAAAGACGTATATAAAGATATGCAGGAAAATCCGGAAATCGAGATTTCTGTTTCTTCTCCGGAGTATGCCTGGATCCGTTTACATGGAAAAGCAGTATTTGAAAACAACATGGAAGTAAAAGAAGGATGCATGGCAAATCCAATCGTAAAAGGTCAGTATCAGACTGCTGACAATCCGATTTTTGAAGTATTCTATCTGGAGAATGCACATGGACTGATCGCAGATTTCTCCGGAAATGCACCGTATGAGTTTTAAGCATATGGATCAAAGGTAAGATAGCTCCTGCTTTTACAGGCAGTGAGCAGAAAAATACTTATAAATAAAATCAATTATAATAAGACAAAATGCCCTGTAGATTGTTCTGTTCTATGGGGCGTTTTGATGATAAAATCAGAGCATGAGAAAGGAGTCGGAGTTATGGAATATTTGAGAATGCTGGTTGAGGAATTTCATTCAACAACGGTGGCGACCCTGGGCGAAGATGGATATCCGCAGACACGTGTGATCGACATGATGCACTATGAGGAAGATGGTGTTTATTTTTTGACGGCCCGCGGAAAAGCATTTTATCAACAGCTGATGGAGCAGAAGTATATTGCGGTGTCTGCAACAAAAGATAAAAAAGCAATATCATTGCGTGGTAAAGTGAAAAATATCGGCTCGGAAAAACTGGATGTTTTATTTGAAAAGAATCCATACATGAAACAGATCTATCCGGGCGAAACAAGAAAAGCTTTGGAAGTATTTGTGCTGTATGAAGCGCAGGGAGAATTTTTCGATATCAGTGATCCGGCTCATATTGTCAGAGATGATATCGTGATCGGTCAGGTGCAGCAGGTGTTGAATGGTTATGAAGTGACAGAGGCATGCATCGGATGCAAATTGTGCTATTCTGTCTGTCCGCAGAAGTGTATTGATATTACAGCAAAACCGGTTGTGATTGACCAGAACCATTGCTTACACTGTGGAAACTGCAAAGAAATCTGTCCAAAACAGGCAGTTCGATTACGCAATCAGAAAAAAGATAAAGTTAAAGTATAGCGGGTGTGAAGTATGAAAGAGGTGATTTAGGGTGAGAACTTTTATGAGCGGTATTCCGGCACGGGATTATATTTTCCAGGCGGATCCATATGAGGAACAGATTAAAAAAGCAGCAAAGCTGATCGGAGAAGCAGATTATATTTTATTTGGACTTGGAGCCGGAATGTCCACGGCGGCGGGTGCGCAGTACGGTGGGGATTTTTTCAAAGAAAACTTTGGTGAATTTATGGAAACATATGGCGCAGGGCCTTATATGCAGGACATGTACAGTGCCGGCTTTTATCCGTATCCGGATGAGGAATCTTACTGGGGATACTGGTCGCGTCAGGCCATGGTGGGCGGCATTGAACTGGATGTGACCGGATTATATCGGCAGCTGATTGCGCTGGCTCAGGGGAAAAGGTCTTTCTGTCTGAGTACAAATGCGGATGGTCAGATGGAACGTGCAGGGTATCCGGCGGAACAGATCTTCTGTACCCAGGGCGACTATTTTCATATCCAGTGCGCAAAAGGATGTCATCCGAAAACGTATGATGCGGTTTCACGTTTCCGTCAGATGGATCAGGCAAGGCTGGATTGTAAAGTGCCTTCTTACATGGTTCCGAAATGCCCGGTGTGTGGAGGAAAAATGAATATGAACTTGCGGATCGATCAGTATTTTGTGGAAGATGAAGCGTGGTATGATGCAGATGAGCGGTTTCAGAGATTTCTGAGAGAGGCGTTGCGTTCCGGTAAAAAAATCTGTCTGATCGACTGCGGAACCGGCTTTAATACACCGATGATCATACGGTTTCCTTTTGAAAAAATGGTACGTGAACACAGACAATGCACTATGGTGAGATTGAATCTGAATGAAGCCGTTGTGCAGGAATGCTGTGCGGAGCGGGAAGTCGGAATCAATGCGGATATGGCAGAGAGTATTCCAGATATTTTGGAAACTATGAATCGGTAAAGAGAGACAGAAAGGAGCAGGCATATGGGACAGAGAAATAAAACGCAGTCAGAGAAAATACAATTGGAACGGCTGGATTTTTTGCTGGATGCCTTAAAGGAAGATTCTGTCCAGTACAAAAATCTGCAGGTGGGTAATTCAGAAATCGAAAAACGAAATGCGGTGCGTTCTCTGATGAATGTTCGTATGCCGCGGAGTATTTCGGATGATTTTCTGGAAGTCCAGGATGTATTTTTACAGGAAGAAGCAAAAGAAAAAGGAATTGTGACGCTGACGGATATCCCAACGGTAAGGGAAGCATACGGAAGTCAGCGCCCATTTGCGGATCGCATGTCGATCTGGCAGGGAGATATCACCCGTCTGCAGGTCGGAGCCATTGTAAATGCAGCCAATTCCCAGATGCTGGGCTGTTTTGTACCATGTCATCGCTGTATTGACAATGCGATTCACAGTGCGGCAGGGCTGCAGCTTCGAAATGAATGTAATCATATCATGAACCAGCGGAGAATCCGGTTTGGCAGACAGTATGAGGAACCGACGGGAACGGCTACGCTGACATCGGCATATAATCTGCCCTGTGAATCTGTCATTCATACGGTAGGACCGATCGTGTACGGAAGATTGACAGATGCACTGAAAGAAGATTTGCGAAACTGTTATCGCAGTGTACTGCAATGCTGTATGGAACATAAAATTACCAGCGTGGCATTCTGTTGTATTTCCACGGGAGAGTTTCATTTTCCAAACGACATTGCGGCACAGATTGCGGTGGATACCACAGAGCAGTTCCTTGCACAGAACGAAAACTGTGGAATTGAGCGCGTGATCTTCAACGTGTTCAAAGATACAGATCTGAATTTATATAAGAAATATATCAGATGAGAGATGACTCCACCTCTATAGGTGGTGAGCAACAAGATTATATCAGTGGTGGGATTCAATCTCCCATCTGATATAGCCTCCGGCGGGATTGCAGAGATGCACAGAAGAATATGTCATGCGTTGCATGACGTGCATCTCGCAGCAAGAATGCCGAAGGCATTCTTGAATTGTTTGGAAAAACATTAACGTTTTATATTGACTAATGGTGTTAGTCTTCCCAGAATTCCTTTGAAGAAAAAATATCCATGGCATCCATGTGAGCGCTGCAGATGAGTGTCACATGGTACTTGCGGGCAAGTGCCACGGCTCGGTCCGTCGGAGCACCGTTGCTGACCAGAACCGGGATTCTGGCACGGATCACTTTTTCTATCATATCGTCCGGGATACGTCCACTGGAAAACAGGATGCATTTTGTCAGATCGAGTCCGTCGATCAGTGCTTTTCCGATGGCTTTGTCCAAGGCATTATGGCGTCCGATGTCTTCGCACAGGTAGCGGATCTGTCCCTCGTATATCAGAAAACAACTGTGGATGCCGTGAGTTTTCTGATGGAGCGGTGCGCCCTTGCGGAAAGCCTGGATCAGATCCAGTGCCTGACGATAATCAAACGCAAAATCCGGAAGAACAGAGACCGGTTCCGCGTCATCCTGTTCAGAAAGCAGATCCCGGCCAAGCATCCCTTCTTCTCCGCAGTCACAGGCGCGGACTTCAATGGGCTTTTTTATTTCTCCCAGAGGTCGTGTGGTCATTACACGGGCACGTACACCATCCCGGCAGATGTAGATGCTGTGGATATCTTCGATCCCCTGAATCCGGCCCTCAGTGTACAGATGTCCAAGCACCAGTGCAGGCAGATCCTGGATCGTGCAGACCAGTTTCAGCGCCAGATCTTCATTGATATAGACGGACAGCAGATTTTCATGAAGTATAATCTTTTCTTTTTTTTCAAAAGTATTGCTTTCAGGTCGGTAGCAGATCATATCCTGCGTTTCCACTGCCGGCTGTGCAGTGCATAAATCTTTTATTTCCATAAGTATATTCTTTTGATTCCCCTTATTTGATTCCGGTTTAAACCGTTTTCATTTATTTTAAGCCAGATAAAAGATATTTGTAAAGATAGTTTCTAACATGTAATGTGGAGGGTTACGATTTTGTCTATCTGACACCAAGCGGATATTAGTAACGGAAGCAGTGGGATTTTCGGGTTTCGGTAAAATATTACTTGTCAAAGTAACTCTTTAGAGATATAATAAGGATATCTCTAAAGAGTTACTCCTGCGTAAGGGCAGGAACGACTACTAAAAAACGTAAATCCGGAAGATGCGTGAGGAAAATATGAAAACGATGACGTTATATCATGGTTCCGGCCTGGTGGTTCAGAAGCCGGATATATCATATGGAAAGAAGAATAATGATTACGGGCAGGGATTTTACTGTACGGAATCGGAGGAACTGGCAAGGGAATGGGCATGCCCCGGAGAAAAAGACGGCATATCCAACCGTTATCGGCTGGAGACAGATGGTTTGCGGATTTTCCGGCTGAAAGGGGAATCGGAGGAATCTCTGCTGATCTGGATCAGTGTATTATTGTCGAATCGAAAGCTGAATATGGATACGGAGGAGGCCTGTGAGGGCATACGTTTTTTGCAGAGCAGATATCTGATGAGTCTGGAGACGGCAGATCTGGTCATTGGCTACCGGGCAGATGATTCTTATTTTTCCTTTGTAAAGGATTTTCTGAATAACCGTATTTCGCTGGAACAGCTGCGGCAGGCTCTGCGACTTGGATCTGTTGGAGAACAGATTGTGATCAAAAGCCAGCGGGCTGCTGCGGCACTTGAATTTGAAGGATATGAAATTGTAGACTGGAAAGAATATTATATGAAGCGTTTGCAGCGGGACCAGGCATTGCGGAATATGTATCAGGAACTGAAGCAGAATGCGGATGTATCCGGACGGTACATGCGTGACATTGTGAAAGAGCGAAACAGCAATGGGAAATGAAAGACTTGAGAACGTTTTGTTGCTCAGTGTAAAGGTGCGGGAGGAAATAAAATCATGAGAGAACAGAATGCTTACAGCGATCTGTATATAGAAGATGCCATGTGCAATATGGCCAATCTGGTAGACTATGTGGTAAATGATCTTCACCGGGATGCGGATGCGTTTTTCCAGCTGTTTGATGCCAGTGGGATCGCCCGGGAATTTGGGCATGGAAATCCAAAGTATGTGTCTGGAATGTCGGGACAGGAACTGGTGATCGAGACATATTTTGTCATGGGACTGCGGGAAGAACTGCCAGAGCAGGTATTTCGTGCAAAGCATACACCGGAGCACTGGTACGGGCGGATACTTGCCTATGCACAGTGGAAGACGGCTGCAGAATTCAGGGATATTCTGAAATACAGACCGTGTGCCAATCTGGTGGATTACTATGTGACATATCACGATAAGAAGGAGGACAGTTTTGTAGAGCAGCTGTGCATTGAGATGCATCAGGTGGATACGAAGGAAACAAATCTGGCATTTTATCGCCGGATGCGTGCATACAGCCAGCGGCTGCTCTCAGAAAAATCAGGGGTTTCCCTGCGGGCGATCCAGCAGTATGAGCAGCGCCAGAAAAGCATTAATAAGGCGGCGGCGGAATCTGTACTGGCTTTGTCTGAGAGTCTTGGCTGTACGCCGGAAGATCTGATGGAATAAGTAAAGGACGGTGCATGTATGGCTTCTGAAATGGATCGTGGTTATATTTGTCTGGCGATTGACCTAAAATCATTTTATGCTTCCGTGGAATGTCGGGAGCGTGGATTAAATCCAATGACAACCAATTTAGTAGTGGCAGATAAGAGCCGGACAGAGAAAACCATCTGTCTGGCTGTTTCGCCGTCTCTGAAAAAGTATAAGATTCCGGGACGGGCCCGGTTGTTTGAGGTGGTACAGCGTGTGCGGGAGATTAATGCCGGGCGACAGCGAAAAGCAACAGGCCATCGCTTTATCGGCCGGTCATGGGATGATGGGCAGCTGCAGAAAAATCCGGATCTGGCGTTGGACTATCTGGTGGCACCACCACGCATGGCCCTGTATATGGAATACAGTACCAGAATCTATCAGATCTACATGCAGTACATTGCCCCTGAGGACATGCATGTGTACTCCATTGATGAGGTATTTTTTGATATTACACACTATCTGCATGCGTATAAAAAGACACCCCGGGAACTGGCGGCAGAAATGATCCAAAGTGTGTATGAGCAGACTGGAATTACGGCAACGGCAGGGATTGGAACAAATCTATATCTGTGTAAGATTGCCATGGATATCGGTGCGAAGCATACGGAGCCGGATGCCAATGGCGTGCGGATCGCAGAACTGGATGAACAATCCTATCGGGATCGGCTGTGGTCCCATCGGCCATTGACGGATTTCTGGCGTGTGGGAAGAGGATATGCGAAAAAGCTGGAAGCGGCGGGACTGTTTACGATGGGAGATATCGCAAGGTGCTCTGTCGGTGCAGCTACGGATGTCTATAATGAAGAATTACTGTATCAGATGTTCGGGATTAATGCGGAACTTCTGATCGATCATGCATGGGGATATGAATCCTGTACCATGGAAGATATCAAAACGTATCGGCCGGAAAACAACAGTCTTGGTTCCGGACAGGTACTGGCGTGTCCTTATGATGCAGTGAAAGCAAAGGTGGTTGTGACAGAGATGGCAGATGCGCTGGCTTTAGATTTATTAGATAAACGTCTGGTGACGGATCAGCTTGTGCTGACCGTTGGATATGATCGTGAGAATTTGGCGGATTATCGAGGAGAGTTGATGACAGATCGATATGGAAGGGCCATACCAAAACATGCACACGGAACCATCAATCTGAAGCAGCAGACATCTTCTTCCAGACAGATGACAGAAGCGGTGTTGGAACTGTATGACCGGATCGTAAATCCGAAACTGATGGTCCGCAGATTAAATCTGGTGGCAAATCATGTGGTGAGTGAGCAGCTGGCACAACAGAAAGTGACGTTTGAGCAGATGGATCTTTTTACGGATTATGAAGCCGTGCAAAAGCAGCAGGAAGCAGAGCAGCGTGAGCGCAACCGGGAGAAAAAGATGCAGCAGGCGATGCTGGACATCAAGAAAAAGTTTGGAAAAAATGCTATATTGAAAGGAATCAATATGGAAGAAGGGGCTACCGGTCAGGAACGAAACAAGCAGATTGGAGGACATAAGGCATGACGAAATCTGATCCATATGCGGATATCCGCAATCTGCCACATCATGAATCAAAAGTACATCCACGGATGCCGCGTGCAAACCGTGCGGCGCAGTTTATGCCATTTTCAGCGTTAAGTGGATATGAAGAAGCTGTGCAGGAAACCGCCCGCCAGACCGAACAGTTCCGGGAACTGGATGAGGATAGCAGACGCCGTCTGGATGAAACATTGCAGATCATTCAGCAGGGACTTGGTGAAAAACGGAATGTTTCTGTTGTGATTACCTGTTTTGTGCCAGATGAATATAAAGCCGGTGGCAGTTATCGGGAATATTCCGGATTGGTAAAACGTGTGGATGCGTATCGCAGACGGATTTTATTGCAGGATGGGATGGCGCTTTCCATTGATTATATTTCGGATATTCAGATAGAAGAAAGGAATTAGTATGACATTTGTACAGTTAAAATATATATTGACCATTGCGGAAACGAAATCGTTGAACAAGGCAGCAGAACAGTTGTATGTTTCACAGCCGTCTCTGACGAATGCTTTAAAGGAACTGGAAAAAGAAGTGGGGATTACCATCTTTTTCCGTACCGGGCGAGGTGTGACATTGACGAATGACGGTGTGGAGTTTCTGACCTATGCCCGGGAACTTTACCGGGAGTATGAGCAGCTGCTGCAGCGTTATGGAGAAGGCGGTTCTTATAAAAAGAAATTTGCTGTATCTACCCAGCATTATTCCTTTGCGGTAAAAGCATTTGTAGATGTGGCGAAAAAACTGGATATGTCAAAATATGAGTTGGCGATTCGTGAGACAAAAACAGATGAAGTCATTCAGGAAGTAAGCACCATGAAAAGTGAGATAGGGGTGCTGTATCTGAGTGAATTTAATCGAAAGTCCATGGAAAAACTGTTCAAATCCGCAAATCTGGAATTTCATCCTTTGATCACATGCAAAGCGTATGTGTATCTGTGGAAAGGACATCCGTTGGCTGATGAACCATTTTTGACATTGGAGCAGCTGGAAAATTATCCGTGTCTGTCTTTTGAACAGGGAGATGACAGCTCTTTTTATCTGGCAGAAGAACTATTTCCTACCAATGAATACAGTCAGATCATTCATGCAAATGACCGGGCGACGATGTTGAATCTGATGGTTGGACTGAACGGATATACGCTGTGTTCCGGGCTGATCTGTGAGGAACTAAACGGCAGTGATTATCGGGCGGTACCGTTTCGCAGTGAGGGACAGTGTGATGATTCACAGGAAGAAAACCAGATGGAGATCGGATATGTCACCAGAAAAAATCTGATTTTAAGTAAACTGGGACAGGAGTATGTGACGGCATTGCGGCAGTATCTGGCACAGTAGCTTCGGGTAATTATGTGGTTTAAAATGTAAGTTATGAAGAGGGGCTCTGCGATTTTGTCCCGGCGGCGAACAATCGCTCGCCAGGAAAAAATAGCCAGAGCCCCCAACATAAGAGATAAGGAATAAAACCAAAGCAATGCGGGAATAGTGCACATTGCGCGGCACGCAGTGCAGGGTGGCGCAAAAATTTGATGGTCATTGTAACGTAAATGCGTCCTAAATTTATTTTTTCTTGATGAGCGCTTGTTAGCCAGCAAGAAAAAATAAATTTTGGGCGCTTTCATATACCAAATTTTAAACCAACCCAAACAAGATATAGCCAGAAACTATAACTGGCTATTTTTTTTGTGTATTAGACAGCACTTTTTTGATGTGATAGTATCAATGACATGCAAAACCTATTAAGTAAGTATGAATAATAGGAAATATAAAAACGGGAGGAAAAACAAATGACAGATGTTCTGATCATCGGAAGTGGACCGGCGGGTATGACCGCAGCGATTTATGCAAAACGGGCAAACCTGAATGTGCTGATCGCAGAAAAAGAATATGAAGGAACCGGCCAGATGGCAGAGAGCAGCCGCATTGATAACTATCCCGGTTTTTATGGAATCAACGGTTATGAATTAGGTGAAAAAATCCGGGAACATGCCGAAGCACTTGGTATTGCATTTCTGGAAGAGGAAGCGGTTTCCATTCAGAAAACAGCAGATGGATTTGACATCACGATGGAAAGCGGCAACGTACAAAACAGCAAAACCGTGATCTACACTGCGGGAGTTGCACATCGAAAACTTGCAGTTCCGGGAAGCGAGAAATTCGAAAATAAAGGAATTTCCTATTGTGCATCCTGCGACGGAGCCTTTTACCAGGGCAAAGATGTAGCAGTGATCGGTGGTGGCAACAGTGCACTGGACGATGCGTTACTGCTTTCGGAAATCTGCAACAAAGTATATCTGATCCACCGCAGAGCAGAATTTCGCGGGGATGCATCCACACTTGCAAAACTGGAACAGAAAGAAAATGTGGAGATCATCCGAAATGCAAATGTGCAGGAGATCACCGGTGACGGAAAAGCAGAAATCCTTCTGCTGGACACGGGAGCTGCATTGAATATTCAGGGCGTTTTTGTGGCAATCGGAATGATCCCGCAGACAGACGCAGTCAAAGATCTGGTAGATCTGGATGAGAGCGGATATGTCAAAGCCGGAGAAGATGGAATAACTTCAGAACCTGGGTTTTTCGTGGCAGGAGATGTCAGGACAAAAGAACTCAGACAGATCATCACCGCAGCAGCGGATGGCGCAAATGCAGCGAATTCAGCAATACAATATATCATTAGAAAATAATCTGATTCAATAATGAATATCATGCAGAAGCAATTATGCTTTTGCAATATATAAGGATAGCGAATATCCTTTGCCTTTGATAAAACAAAAACAACCCAGTCAGAATACAGGGTGGAGAAATAGAAAGGAAACAACAGCATGGTAAACGAACTGACCAGAGAAAATTTTGACAAAACAATAAGAGAGTACAGCACTGTCGTTGTAGAATTCTATTCTGCAACCTGTAAGCACTGTAAGAAGCTGGAGGCGGGCATTACGGAACTTTCCGAAGAAGCAGGAAATGACGTATACTTCGGAAAAGTATTGATTCCGGATCAGCTGTCTCTGGCAGAAGAATATGAGATCAGCTCCGTACCGACATTGTTATATTTCAAGGACGGAGAGATCAGAGAGAAATCCGTAGGATTTACACACAAATTAATTATTGCAGAAAACATTAAGAAACTGTAACTATTCAGAGTCAAGCAGATTTGACCGAACCGCTTTTGTGAGGGATACTTCTTGAACTGTGTTCAAGAAGGGATAATGGTCAAATTTATACAACAGAAATAAAACAGAACAGGAGACAACATCATGGGATATCCAAGTATTTTTCCAACAGGAACATTAATTTACGATAAAGACAAAACATTCAACGGCTACACCGTTTTTCCATCCGCAAAAGGAGCGCTTCTCATTGACATGAACGGTCGTGAAGTTCAGCTCTGGGCCGGACTTGGCGGATTTCCGAACAAGATCCTTCCGGGCGGATATGTAATGGGAACCACAGGAACCAGACCTGGTAAAAAAGCATATCAGGATCAGATCGATCTGGTTCAGGTAGACTGGGACGGCAACATCGTATGGAAATTCGATAAGACAGAGCTGATCGCAGACGGCGACAAAGACCCGGTCTACATGGCGAGACAGCATCATGATTTCCAGAGAGAGGGATCAACTGTCGGATACTATTATCCGGGCGGAGAGCCAAAGACCGACAGCGGAAATACTTTACTTCTGACACATGAGAACTTATATAATCATGATATTTCCGACAAACGACTGATTGATGACAAGATCATTGAAGTTGATTGGGAAGGAAATATTTTATGGAGCTGGAGAGCAAGTGATCATTTTGATCAGCTTGGATTTGACGAGGCAGCGAAAAATGCACTGTTCCGTAATCCATGCCTGCAGGGTGAAGCCGGTGGCGACTGGATGCACATCAACAGCATGTCTGTGTTAGGCGAGAACAAATGGTACGATCAGGGAGATGAGCGTTTCCATCCGGACAACATCATCATCGATGCGCGTAACTCCAACATTCTTGCCATCATCAGCAAAGAGACCGGCGACATTGTATGGCGTGTGGGACCGGATTTCAACGAGAGTGAAGCAACCAAAAAACTTGGATGGATCATCGGACAGCATCATTTACATATGATCCCGAAAGGACTTCCGGGAGAAGGCGATCTGCTTGTATTTGATAACGGCGGCGAAGGCGGTTACGGAACACCGAACCCTGGCGCACTCACCGGTGTCAACAACGCAAGAAGAGATTATTCCAGAGTGTTACAGTTCAATCCGATCACACTGGAGATCACCTGGCAGTACACACCGCTGGAAGCAGGCAACCTGTTATTTACCGATGCATCCAAATTTTACAGTTCCTACATCAGTGGTGCACAGAGACTTCCAAACGGAAACACGCTGATCACAGAGGGATCTGACGGACGTCTCATCGAAGTGACACCGGATCATGAAATCGTATGGGAGTACATCAATCCGTATTTTAATACCATTCTCGGCCAGTTTACCAACAACATGGTATACCGTGCTTACCGTGTACCGTATGAGTGGATCCCGCAGGTGGAAAAACCGGAAGAGATTTCCGTGGAGCCGATTGATGTAGAGACCTTCCGTGTACCGGGTTCCTTAGTAGGAAATGGACTTGGAAAAGTGACAACCATCGATGGTGTAGATCCGAATGCACGTCTGATGACAGGTGGCGGGGCATCCGAGGATGAGGACGAGGAAGTAAACTTCTGCGTCGCAACCGTAAAGAAAAGTGATCTGATCAAGAAACAGGAGAATTAAATAGGAAAATTACCTGTTTTACGAAGAAAGAAATAAGATAGAAACAGTAGATAAATAATGCAGACAGGTGTCGAAAGAAATCTGCCTGCATAGCAAAGAAGAGTTGAAAAAAGCAGAATTCCGTGGAAAGGGAGTGAAGGAAAATGAAAAGCAGAAAAATTACTGCAGCAGTTTTAGGTATCGTTCTTACATTAGGTCTGGTGATCAGCGGTTGTGGAAACAGTGGCACATCATCGGATGGAAGTGCGAACGCAGAGACAAAGAAAGATGGTTATCAGGTAGTCAATATTGGTTTTCCGAGTGCCGGTTATCAGTGGGCAGAAGGTGCTCTGGCAGTGGCAGAGGAAAAAGGATATCTGGATGAATATCTGAATCCACTGGGCTACGATGCAGATCTGATCCCGTTTACAGGAGCAGCACCGGCGATTCATGAAGCGTTAGTATCCGGCGATCTGGATTACGCGTATTATGCGGGTTTTGCAGGAATCATGGCAAAATCAAATGGCATTGATACGAAGTTACTGACCGTGACAAGCTTTGGTTCTGTATGGCAGCTGGCAGTCAGCACGGATTCCGGTATCACTTCCTTAGCGGATTTAAAAGGAAAAACCATTTCCTACCAGCGTGGCGCGACACCGCAGATGTATGTGCTGAAAGTGCTGCAGGAAGCAGGACTGAGCGCCGATGATGTACAGCTTGTCAACAGCACGATCCCGGAAGGTTTGTCCAGTCTTTCTACTGGGGCAGTAGATGCGGCAGTAGTTACATACGGACAGGCAGATTCACTGGTGGAGCAGGGGAAAGCAACTATTTTACATAAAGGTGTAGAGGCAGATCCGGATACGTTTTATGAACCGAATGTCCTGACCGGAAGAAGCGATTATGTCAGCGCAAATTCTGATGTGACCGTAGCCATCATCAAAGCAATGCTGAAAGCATCCAATGATATTATCTCTGATCCGGAAGCGTTTTATGAATTATCTGCTGAGAAGAGCGGCAGAACGTTAGAGCAGGTAAAATCCGTAGCGGTATCCGATGTACAGCTTGGTTATTCCATCAGTCTGGATGACCGTTATGTATCTTCCTTAAAAAATATTGAACAGTTTGAACTTGACAACGACATCATCACCAATCAGGTAGATTTTGATTCCTGGATTGATTCCTCCTATCTGGAAAAAGCAGTACAGGAGTATCAGGAAAGCGCACAGTAAGGAGGCCGCGTGAGCATGTACAAAGGAAATAACGTATTTATACAGAAACTGTTGATCTTTATCAACATGATTATATTGCCGGTCCTCATTGTGCTGGCATGGCATTTTGCCACATCCACCGGTGCGATGTCCACACTGATCCTGCCGAAGATCAGTACCGTGCTTGAAACTTTAAAAGAGCAGATTGCAAACGGTACACTGACAGGAGATGTCGGCATCAGTTTAAGCCGTATCGCAAAAGGATATGCGCTGGCGGTGGTGGTAGGTATCCTGCTTGGCGTGCTCATGGGAATGAACAAATTTGCAAACCGCTTTTTCATGCTGACATTTACCGCAATCCGTCAGATTCCGATGATCGCATGGGTTCCGATCCTGATCATCTGGTTTGGTATCGGTGAGGAATCCAAAGTAGCCGTTATCTTTCTGGCAGCCTATTTCCCGGTTCTGGTCAACACCGTCAGCGGTATTGAACGCACGGATCCAAAGCTGATCGAAGTTGGAAAAATGTATCATCTGAACGGCTGGCAGCAGTTCACAAAGATCTATCTGCCGTCAGCACTTCCGTCCATTTTTGTCGGATTAAAACTGGGACTCAGCGTGTCCTGGATGGCAGTGGTAGGTGCGGAGATGATCGCAGCTACATCCGGTATCGGTTTCCGTATCAACGATGCACGAAGCCTGATGCAGTATCCGGTTGTATTTGCAGGAATCATCGCCATCGCAGTAGTCGGTGTGATCATGGATCTGGCCATTTCACTGATCGGAAAATTATGCACACCTTGGGAAAAAGGCAGGTAAGCACAAATGGGAAAGACATTATCAATTCAGAACGTAAATAAAAGCTTTACTGTCGACGGACAGAAAGTGGATGTATTAAAAGATATCAACCTGGAGATCCAGGAAGGTGAATTTATTGCCATCGTCGGTCACAGCGGCTGTGGAAAAAGTACCCTGTTAAAAATCATTGCAGGACTTGAAAAAAACGACACTGGTCTGGTAACTGTGGATGGAAATGAAGTCAAAGGGCCGGGCATGGATCGAGGCATGATCTTTCAGGAGCACCGCCTGTTTCCATGGATGAGTATTGAAAAAAATGTACAGCTTGGATTAAAGGGTCTGAGCAAAGAGGAAAAAACAAAGCTTTCCGATCAGTATCTGGAACTGGTAAAATTAAGCGAATTCAAAAAAGCATATCCGAGCCAGCTTTCCGGTGGTATGTCACAGCGTGCAGCTATCGCCAGATCACTGGTAAGCCAGCCGGAGATCCTTCTGCTGGATGAGCCTTTCGGAGCACTGGATGCGCTGACCAAGATCGAGTTGCAGGAAGAGCTGCTGAAGATCCGTGAGCGTTTCCATAACACGATGATTATGGTTACACATGATATCGAAGAAGCTGTATTTCTGGCTGACCGAATCGTGGTAATGTCCGCGAGACCGGGACGCATCAAAGATGTCATCAAAGTAGAACTCGGTAAATACCGTGACCGTGGCAGCAGCGATTTTGCCCGTTACAAAAAGAAAATTTTTGATTACTTCTTTGAAGAAAAGACAGTTGTACCGGAGTACAACATTTAACAGAAAATCCACACAATTTGTTTCCTATAATAAGATCTCCCTAAATATGCCTGACGGAAAGATGGCAGAAATCAGGGAGATTTTTGTGTACAGTTGTATAACAATCAAAAATCAGATAGAATGAGGAAGACAGGAATCTATATGGAAAATTCCCGTTTTATGATGATCTTTAAGAAAGAATGTGAAAAAATAAAATGGAACAGAACAGAAAACAAGCGGATGATATTGTAAAAAAATTAATAGAAACGCATACAACGATTTCCACCATGGAGAGCTGTACCTCCGGTCTGATTGCATCCATGATCACGGATACGGAAGGAGCATCTGCGATTTTTCCGGGAGGATTTGTTACTTATCTGAATGAAACGAAGATTCTGATCGGTGTGGATGCGAATGTGATTGAGCAGTATGGTGTGTATTCCGGAGAATGTGCGGAGGCGATGGCGAAAACCGCACAGGAGAAACTGCACACAGATATTGCCATCGGCATCACCGGAACCACCGGAAATGTGGATCCGAACAATGCGGACAGTGTGCAGGGACAGGTGTATTTTTGCATCCGTATCGGAGGGCAGGCACATTCCTTTGAACTGGATGCGGATGTATCTGGCAGGAACCGTCATGAGATCAAGCAGATGTATGCAGAGTATGTATTTGAAAAACTGGAATTATTGCTTCGCAAGCGTGTTTGGTGCGGATAAGAAAGATGCGCTATTGATATTTGAAAAAACAGGAGGAACAAGGAATGTATTACGAAGAAAAGGATTTTGTAAAAACAGCAGATGCAGATACACTGGAACTGATTGCGCATGCACGGGAATTGACAAACGAATATGCACAGTGTGATCCGCGAAATATGGAAAACCGTACCCGGATTTTACGGGAACTGATGGGCCATGTCGGAGAAAATGTGGTGGTAGATCGCCCATTTCACTGTGACCACGGGAAAAATATTTTTGTGGGGGATAATGTAATCATTAATATGAACTGTACATTTGTGGATAATGAAAGGATTCACATCGGCAGTAATGTACTGATCGCATCTAATGTACAGATCTATACATCCTCTCATCCGGTGTTGCCGGAGGAACGTCTGGTGGAAAACTGGCAGGAAAAAGACAGTCCCTTTTTTCGGACGTATGCATTGCCGGTAGAGATTCAGGACAATGTCTGGATTGGTGGCGGCTGTATCATCCTGCCAGGCGTGACCATTGGCACAAACAGCGTGATCGGTGCCGGAAGTGTAGTAACCCGTTCTATCCCGGCAAATTGTGTGGCGATTGGAAACCCGTGCAGGGTGTACCGGAACTTTGAACCATCAAGGCGAACAGAGATAAAGTAGAAGGTATTCCACCCTGTCAGCACGTTACGTGATACAGATAACCGTTTCCTGCGAATGAAAAAAGTTAAAAAAGTATAAATTCCGGCAAAGCGATTGAGCTGGAATTGAGTTTACGGTAAAATGTTTCGTTAGAATGGCAAGACGTCCCTGCAGAAAAAGTGATCAAATCCGGTAAAGCGGTGTTGATTTTTGCAGAACAATTTTGCGTGAGAATCTGAAATATTGAACTGGAAAGAAGGAAAGAAATGTCAAAATTTAGCGTAAAGAAACCGTATACCGTGTTCGTCGCGGTGGTGATCTGTCTGATTCTGGGTGTGGTAAGTTTTACCAGAATGTCCACAGATCTGTTGCCGGAATTTTCTCTGCCGTATGTGGTAGTGGTAACTACCTATCCGGGAGCGTCTCCGGACAAGATTGAGAGTACCGTGACGGAACCACTGGAATCCGGGCTTGGAACGGTCAATGGCGTGGAGAATGTCACCAGTACCTCCAATGAAAACTACTGTACCGTTATGCTGGAGTTCGCAGAGGACACCAACATGGACAGTGCCATGGTCAAACTGTCCAACGCACTGGATCTGATCACGCTGCCGGATGGCGCCGGAAAGCCGATGATCATGGAAGTGTCCATGGATATGCTGCCGGTCATTTACGCCAGCGTGGACTATGAAGGAAAGGACATCTACGAACTCAGTGATTTTGTGGAAAATACCGTTGTGCCGACCATGGAGCGTCAGAACGGCGTGGCAAGTGTCAATACCACCGGAGCGATTGAGAAAACAGTAGAAGTTCGGTTGAATCAGGAGAAAATCGATGCACTGAATGACCGGCTGGCGGGCTATGTGGATGACCAGCTGGCGGATGCGAAATCCCAGATTGATGATGCAAAGAGTCAGTTGAGCAGTGCAAGATCCCAGCTGGAAAGTTCTCAGAAAGCATTACAGGAGCAGCAGGATTCCACCACCAGTGAACTGGCGCAGACCAGCAAGGCGGTGGATGCTGCCGTAGCGACACAGTCCGCATACAATGCTCAGCTTGCAGGACTTCAGGCTTCTAAAATGGCACTGGAGACAGAGAAGAAAGCGTATACCGATGCCGGTATTGAAGCACAGTATGAGCAGATCAATGAAAGTTTTGCTTCCATTCGAAGCATGGCATCCGGATATGGAATGGATGCGTGGGCCTATCCGACAGATATTTCTGATGCGTTGAAAAATCCGAAAAAACTGGAAGCACTGACTGCTTTTATGAAGCAGATCGGCCAGTCGGATGCAGCGGCATCACTGACCGCAGACAATCTGAAGCAGCTGGATCAGATTGTGAATACCCGTCTGCCGCAGATTGATACAGAACTTGCCAATCTGGCTGTTGAAATTCAGGCGGCACAGGCCATCGTGGATCAGGTGAACGAACAGGTCAAAGCGGCCACAGATAATTATGAAGCACTGGAATCCGGCAAGATTTCCGCAGCCGTTGGCTTCAGTACCGGAGCGGCTCAGATCGCAGACGGTCAGGCGGCGATCAGCAGCAGTGAGGAACAGCTGGCGGATGCACAGTCTTCCTATGAACAGGGCAGAGATACCGCACTGAAAAATGCAAATCTCGATGCACTGCTGAGTCTGGATACCTTATCCCAGCTGCTGTATGCACAGAATTTTGCGATGCCTGCGGGCTATATTTATCAGGGGGAAGATCAGTATCTGCTGAAAGTGGGCGACGAGTATGCTTCTGAGGGAGAACTGGAATCCTCCGTATTATGTAATATTGAAGGAATCGGGGATGTCCGGGTGTCTGATGTGGCGGATGTCACATGGATCGACAATTCCGGAGATGCCTATGCGAAAGTAAACGGACGGTACGGTATCGTTCTTTCTGTTTCAAAATCCAGCACGGCGGGAACCGCAGATGTGTCCGATACCTGCGGTGCGGCCATCAGCCAGCTGGAAAAAGAGTATGATGGACTGCATATCACAAGTCTGATGGATCAGGGGGATTACATAGATCTGATCGTGAATAACGTATTGTCCAACCTGATCATGGGCGCAATTCTTGCAATCATTGTGCTTGCAATCTTCCTGCGTTCCATCAAACCGACCATTGTCGTGGCGTTCAGTATTCCGCTGAGTGTGCTTGTGGCCATTGTGCTGATGTATTTCAGCGGTGTGACCTTAAACCTGATCTCGTTGTCGGGACTGGCACTGGGCATAGGGATGCTGGTGGACAACTCCATTGTTGTTATTGAAAATATTTACCGGTTGCGAGGTCTTGGCGTACCGTCGGCCCGGGCAGCAGTCATGGGTGCAAAGCAGGTAGCAGGAGCCATCGCATCCTCCACACTGACAACCATCTGCGTATTTTTACCGATCATTTTTGTCAATGGTCTGGTGCGTGAACTGTTTGTGGATCTGGCACTGACCATCGCGTACAGTTTGGTGGCGAGTCTTCTGATCGCGCTGACCGTGGTTCCGGCCATGAGTTCCACCATGCTGCGTCATACAGAGCCGAAGCCGCAGAAACTGCTGGACAAGGTGCTGAATGTATATGAAAAAGCACTGCGTTTCTGTCTGCGGAAAAAATTTGTTCCACTGCTCATCGCCGTCGGTCTTCTGGCAGGATGTGCGTATAAGGCAGTGAACACCGGTATGATCCTGTTCCCGAAAATGGGCGGAGATCAGATGTCTGTGACACTGGAAGCAGATGAAAAACTGACGGATGATGAGACCTTTGCGCTGGCAGATCAGGCGATGGAAAAAATAACTGCCATTGACGGCGTTACTTACGTCGGCATGATCTCCGGTTCCTCCAGTGCTTCCGGCAGTGCCTCTTCCATGCTGACCAGCAGTGGCGGCACGCACAACCTGAATGTATTTGTATTATTAGATGAAGAAACTGCAAAAGACAACAGCCAGGTGGCAAAACAGCTGGAGAAGATCTGCAAAGACCTGAAATTTAAGGATTACAGCGTTTCTACTTCCAATATGGATATGTCCTCCTATATGGCAAGTGGACTGACCGTGAACATTTACGGAAGCGACACGGACAAACTGCTGGAAATCAGCAATGATGTCATGGATCTCGTATCTGACGTAAAGGGATTTACCAAAGTATCCAACGGCCAGGAGAGCGGAGATAAGACGATCCAGCTTACCATCGACAAGGATAAAGCCATGGAGCAGGGGCTGACGGTGGCACAGATCTATCAGGAACTTGCCGGAAATCTGACCACGGAAAAGACAGCAACTACACTGACCATGGATGGGAAACAGTACGATGTGGAGATCGTCAACGAAAATGATGTCATAGATGTGGATTCTCTGATGGACTATGAATTTTCCGTGGATAAGCAGAATGCGGATGGCACCACAGAGACAGAAACGCACAAACTCAGTGAGTTTGCAACTATGAGCGAAGGTGTGAGCCTTGCTTCTATTCAAAGAGATAACCAGAAAACATACATCAGTGTGACTGCGGAGACAGAAGATGGTTATAATACCACATTATTGTCCCGTACCTTACAGGACAAACTGGACGGCTATGAACTGCCGGATGGTTATACCCTTGAGATTGCCGGAGAAAGTACGGAAGTCATGAATGCCATGAACGATATTTTCCTGATGATCGGTCTGGCGATTGCCTTTATTTACCTGATCATGGTGGCGCAGTTCCAGAGTCTGCTGTCTCCGTTCATCGTCATCTTTACGATTCCGCTGGCATTTACCGGTGGTCTGCTGGGACTCTTTATCGGCAGACAGGAGATTTCCCTGACCGCTATGATGGGCTTCCTCATGCTGGCAGGTATCGTTGTAAATAACGGTATCGTATTTGTTGACTATGCGAACCAGTTACGAATGGAAGGCATGGAAAAACGGGAAGCACTGGTGGAGACCGGAAGAACCCGTATGCGTCCGATCCTGATGACCATGTTGACAACGGTACTGGCAATGTGTACCATGGTATTCAGCACTGATGCTGCAGCAGAGATGAGCCGGGGTATGGCCATCGTCGTGATCGGCGGATTGCTGTATGCAACATTGATGACACTGTTCGTTGTTCCGGTACTTTACGACATCCTGTTCCGTCGGGAAGTGAAAAAAGTAGACCTCGGTGACGAAGAACTTCTGGACGAGAAATTATAATTCAGATTTGAAAGAAGGAATCAATTTGGGAAAAGAAGCGAAAACAAATGCCATGCGTATGCTGGATAAAAAGAAAATCCCATACGAGGCACTGACTTATGAAGTAGACGAATTTATCGACGGCATGCACTGTGCGGAGATCACCGGTGCACCGGTGGAGGCATCCTACAAGACACTGGTCATGCAGGGAAAAAGCAGACAGTATTATGTGTTTGTGCTTCCGATCGCATGCGAAGTAGACCTGAAAAAAGCTGCCCGCGCCGTGGGTGAAAAGTCCGTGGAGATGATCCATGTGAAAGATATCACAAAGATCACCGGTTATGTCCGGGGCGGCTGCTCACCCCTCGGTATGAAAAAGCAGTTTCCAACGGTGATAGATGAGAGTGCAAAAAACATTGCGGAAATTTATGTCAGTGGAGGCCGCATCGGACTTACCCTGAAAATGAACCCACAGGAGCTGGTTGATGTGACAAATGCACAGCTGGCGGATATCCGGGCAGAGTAAATGGTAAGTTGCAAAAATACCCATTCATCAGACGGAACTATTTGAAGAGCATTTCTATATTTTACAAAAATTTGTGTGTTACTATGATAAATAGCCTGTTTTTAAACGGGCTGGGAGGAGGACAAATATGTCTGAATTATTTCAAAAAATCAAAAAAGAATCTATGATCACATCCATCATCTGCATCGTGTTCGGTGTGATGTTCTGCATCTGGCCGGGAACCATTCTCGTAACTTTGTGCAGAATCGCAGGCTTTGTGTTATTAGTAGCAGGCGTTGTCCTGCTGATCCAGGGAATCCGTATCCAGGAAATGCTGGGACGTTCTGTGCGTCTGCTTCCGGCAGTTGTCTGCGTGGTCATTGGCATCTGGATCCTTGCAAGACCGGGTGTGTTCGTATCACTGATCCCGATCCTGATCGGTGTGATGCTGGCATATCACGGATTCAAAGATCTGGTATTCTGCCTGGAAGTAAAAAAAGGCAGCAGTCCGCGGTGGTGGCTCGGACTTCTGGTGGCAATCGCTACCATTATCATCGGTGTGATCCTGATGCTGCACACCTGGCTCGCACTGGAGATCGGCATGATGGCAGTGGGAATCATCCTGATCTATGACGGTGTCAGCGGTCTGTGGCTGAACGGCCGTGCCGGCAGAGCATACAAAAGCTATCACAATCCGGAAGACGACATCATTGATGTAGATTATAAGGAAGAAGATTAGGCATTATGCGTAGAATGGAATTTAAAATGGAGCGGACAGGACTTCTGGAAGTGGGGGATGTCCTTCCTGTAACTGAGAGCAAACTGCCAAACTCCTGGTATTACACACTGGGAAAAGCCTATGCCATGTCTGCCAACTACGAATTTCGTGAACGCCTGAAATCACGGGAGGGCACCGTGGTTGAGGTCAAAGAAACACCGAAAGGATATTACGTTATCGTAGAGTTTGACGAGTAAAGAGAGGAACCCATATGACCGTCGTAGCCACAAGCGTATTTTTACTGTTTGCCCTGATCGTCCTGGGCTTTATATTAGGAAAAAGAAACATCATCCATAAAGAAAGCATTCCGGATTTTTCCACACTGGTTTTAAAAGTGACGATGCCGGTAACGGTATTCTGTTCCATCATTGATCAGGACCGGTCGCAGTTGTTCGCTTACGGCATCCAGACTTTTGTGACGATCATCCTGGTGCATCTGTGCGCGTTCCTGATCGGTCTGTTACTGGTCCGGGTCATGAAAGTCGCGGATCTGGATCAGGGTGTGTGGATCTACTGCATGCTGTTTTCCAACAATGGCTTCATGGGAATCCCACTTGCACTGTCAATATTCGGCGGTAAGGGAATGTTTCTGATGGCTCTGGGAAATGTGGTCAGCAATTTTCTGATCTTTTCCGTTGGGATCAAACTGCTCACCTGGAAGTATCCGATCCGGGAAAAGTTAAGTATCCGGAAAATGGTGTTGAACAATATCAATATCGCGGTAATCCTTGGATTTATCGTGTGTATCCTGCAGATCCCGATGCCGGATGTACTCGGAAAACTGCTGTCATATCTGTCAAATATCACAAGCGGAATGTCCATGCTGGTGGTCGGACTGTCTCTTTCCAGACTTCCGGTAAAGGCGGTTTTCCAGGATCGCAAGATGATACTTCTGACACTGATAAAACAGATCGCATTTCCGCTACTGATCCTTGGTATATTACGGATCGTCCCGGTTGCACTGGATGATACCCTGAAAAATGTCATGATCCTGACCGCTGCGCTTCCGGCTTCTTCTGCGCAGTCCATGATCACAGAGCAGTACGGCACAAATACAACCGGGGCTGGCCGTTCCGTATTTATGACGACCCTGTTCAGTGTGATCACGGTTCCGGTCATTATGATGATTGCGTTTGCTTGAACATATATTATTTTGAAAAAAGTCATTGATTGATGAAAAAAAAGTAGATTTCTGGCGGAAGAGGTTGTATAATAAAATCTGTATGTAATTTCATCTCAGTCTGAGTTGAGACTCCCACTTCTGCAAGTGGCGAGTAATAACAAATCTTTCTTAGTGGGAGTTCAATCTCCGACTGAGATAAACGCTCCGCAAGGATGTGCAGTGATTCTGAGAAGAATATGTCAGCTTACGCTGACCAGAATCACGCACCAAGTCTCACATGCGTTCGACTTGAACTCAGCCCGAGTGCAGACTCTGACTGAGATAAAACA
>JALESO010000026.1 GCA_022781925.1 Lachnospiraceae bacterium | reverse complement strand
ATGCGGAAGTAGAGCATACCGGATTACAGACCTTAAACGGTGTGCAGGCAGTGTCTTATGCACGTATCCGTTATACAGCCGGTGATGATTACAAGCGTGCGGAGCGTCAGCGCCGTGTCCTGACTGAGATGATCAAGAAGGCAAAATCTGCGAGTCTGACAGAGTTAAACAGCCTGATCAATACCGTATTCCCACAGATTTCTACGGATCTGGACAAAAAGGACATCATCAGCATGGCAGCAGTCATGATCAAATATGATATGGCAAACAGCGGCGGATTCCCGTACAGCAAGGATACTTTTACACCGAGCAAGAGTATCGGAAGCGTGGTGGCGCCATGTGATCTGGAGAGTAATGTCATTGAACTGCACAAGAGACTGTATGGTACAGACAACTATACACCATCTGAGACCGTTAAAAAGTACAGTGAGCATATTGTGGATGTGAGTGGATTTACCGCAGATCACAGTGCGGATAACCGGTTCAGCGGACAGGACGAATTCTTTGGAGACGGAACGCAGTCAACCGATGATGGATCCGATGCAACGGAGGATACAACAGAATGATGCGTTTGTTCATTTGCCCGGAATGTGGGTGGATGCGAACTGTTTCGAGACGGGTGTCTGTGGAATGTTTCAAATGCACCGGTGTGATGATGCAGCCGGTGAAGCTGGAATATGCCCAGTACGTCAGAATGTCGGAGCAGGAACGGTTGGATTATGCAGACAGTTGGATGTATATCCATCGGAAAAAGAGTAAATAGAAAATAGATCCCCATGCAGAGAAATCTGTGTGGGGATTTTTTGACGTTACAGTTTATTGATTACATGTATTCAGGTAATAAGTATTCTTGAATTGACAGATAAAATATGTTTTTTTACAATAGAGGAAAAGCGGAAAAACAGGAGAAGAAACTATGGGAAGAGTAAAGCAGATACTGGCGGTGGCACTTGCGGCGGTGGTGCTTTGTCTGTCAGCCTGTGGACAGGCGGGAGATGGAAGCAAAAATACGGCAGGTAAAGAACAGACGGACAGCAATGATTCACAGACAGGTAAGTATGTAACATTGAAAGCGGTTACGCTCGGGCAGTTGCCGGAGAATGGCATGGACGAGTTTTATGAGGAACTGGATGCCATGACGGAGGAACTTGGATGCCATCTGCGGTTTGAGTATATTCCGTGGGGGGATGAGCGTTCCCAGCTGAATATGGCCATCGCGTCCGGGGAATATGATTTTATCTCAAATGGTAATTTTTCGGATTATTATCAGCAGGCGGCAAAGGGAGCTTTTCTGGATCTGAATGATTACCGGGATGTGGTACCGGAACTTTTTGCACATTATGAGTCTTACCAGGAGGACTATCTGACAAATCTGGAGTGGAACGGTGGCCTGTATGGCATTCCACAGTTTAACCGGGATACCATCAGTGATACCGGCGGTGGATTTTTCTACCGGACGGATCTGCTGGAGGAATGGAATCTGCCGGAGGTGATGGATTTTGACAGTATGCAGCAGTATCTGTACGCGGCAAAAGCGGACGGAAGATATCAGGATGAGGCGTTGATCACAGATAACCGCGCCTGGAATGCACTGTGGTATCTGAACAGTGAAAATTATGAGGAGATCGGAACATTGGAGACGCTTCCTTATGCAGTGACCGACCGGGAAAGCTGCCGGAGGGTGATCAGCCGGTTTGAGACGCCGGAGTTCCGACAGATGCTGGATGTACTGCATCAGTGGTATGTGGATGGCATTCTGAATCCGGGGATACTGGCTTCCCTGGACAATGAGGGGCTGACGGCTCTGGAGATGATGCAGGCGGATGAGAAGCCGTGTGAGACAAACGCTCCGATCTGGACAGTGAATGGCAATTATGTGCCAACGTTATACCGGAAACATCCGGAGTGGACGTATGGATTTTTCTCCTATCAGATGAACAATGGTAATATTACAAAAAGAAAGCAGGGAAAAGAAGTGTCCTGCATTTCCATATCCTCCAAATGCAAAGAGCCGGAGATGGCGGTGAAACTGCTGGAAAAACTGCATACGGATGAGAATTTTTACACGCTGATCCGGCAGGGCGTGGCGGGAATTCATTACGAGATGAAAGATGGTGCGGTTTCCCATGAAAATATCCCGGAGGAAAATTCATTTTCATACTGGACAGGTTGTGTGGATTTTACACTGGAACAGTCGGAGTACACAGAGGACAAGCAGTGGGAACAGGAATATCAGAAGATACAGGCGCGGACAGAGGAACTGCGTGAGACCGCACCGGATGACCTTCTGATGGATTTTGCATGGGAAGACGATGGACTGAAAGAGATTGAAAGCCGGCTGGAGGAAGTGCGCCGGGATTATCTGCTGCCGCTGTGCTGTGGAGTCTCTGACAATATCGAGGAAGATTACCAGACGGCGATCCAGAAACTGTATGAGGCCGGACTGCAGCAGTATCTGGATATTTTGCAGCAGCAATTAGATGCATATTGGGAGGAATAGTCATGAAACTGCTTATTGTAGATGATGATATCTATACCAGAGAGGGACTGGCGGAGACGATGCCCTGGGATCTGTATGGAATTGATGATGTCATGCAGGCAGAAAATGGAAAAGAAGCACTGCACACGGTGTCCTGGTATCTGCCGGATCTGATCATTACAGATATCCGAATGCCGCAGAAAAACGGCATTGACTTCTGCCGGGAGGCGGTGCGGCTGGTGCCGGACTGCAAGATCATTTTTATCACCGGCTACATGCAGACGGAGTATCTGAAGGATGCCATCGACCTGTCTGCGGTGGCTTTTATTGAAAAACCGATCCAGCCGGAGGCTGTGATGGAAGCATTGGAAAAAGCGGTGGGAAAGATCCAGAAGCATCAGGAACACACTCAGCTGCGAAAGGAAAATGAAGCCTATCAGAAGAACCGGTTTTTGCAGGGGATGCTGCAAAAGGGAGCCACAGAAGAACACCTGGAAGAACTTTGCAGGAGCTGTGGATTCTTTTGTACCAGACAGGAACGGTATCTGTGTATCCGGATCCGGGAGCAGAGTTCTGCGATGGATGATGCACAGTGTGAGCAGCGTCTGCAGCAGTATTTTGCTGAGGGCACGGAGTTTATCCTGACCACCCGGCTGCCGGAGACGGAACAGTGTGTGGCGGTGCTGGCCTGTGAGGAGAGACGGCAGACAGAGATTTTACGGAAACTGCGGTTGTTTGCATCAAAGTACACGGAATATACGATTGCGGTGGGATATTTTGTGGATGCCCTGTCCGGTGTATACAACAGCAGCCGGATGGCACAGATGGCCATGGAGCGCGGCTATTTCGAGCCGGAGGCGCATTATCTGGAACTGGATCATCTGGTGCAGCGGGAATACATTGATTCGGGGATCTATCAGGTATTTTTGCGGGTATATCAGGAAAATCCATGGCGCATCCGGGAGTGGTACCGGGCACAGCTGCAGCAGTTTGCAAAGCAGAAGCAGACCATGCCGGAGGGGGCACGGATCATCGCCCTGACCAGAACCTTTGCCAGCCAGATTCTGAAAGACTATCCGGAGAGTCTGGCAGCAGTGGGAGAGTCCGATGTGGAGACGTATATGCGGCAGCTGGAGCGGACCAGCAATATCCGGGAGACGGAGCAGCAGTTTGGTCTGCTTCTGGATGGCATGGAGCACTGTCTGGAGGAGCAGAACCGTTACAGTCGTCTGGTCAGCGATATCCGGACGTTCTGTATCCGGAATCTGTCGGACAATGCCCTGGGCGGACAGATGATCTCGGATCAGTTTCATCTGTCGGTGACCTACTTAAACCAGCTGTTCAAGCAGAAACTGTCCGTGACCATCAAGCAGTATATCAGTGAGATGCGGATGGAGCGGGCAAGGGAACTGCTGACACAGACGTACGATACCGTGGATGAGATTGCGGCGAAATGCGGTTATTCCAACGGAAATTATTTTGCAAAAGCGTTCCGGGAAAACCAGCACATGTCACCGACGGATTACCGGAAGCAGATGGAGAAGCGTTATGAAAAAGAACCAAGAGCGTAAGTTGCCGTTTTTTTATCACTGGAAATTGTCACGGAAACTGCTGCTGCTGTTTCTGGGAGTCTGTGTCCTGCCGATCACGGTGATCCTGGGGATCACGTTGTACCGTATGGTGCACAGTTCCATTCAGATGCAGCTGTATACCATGGATCAGAACTATGACCGGGTGGTGCAGAATTTTGAAAATATCCAGGATCGGATGGATCGAATCGCATCCCTGGTCACGGTATCTGAAGAAGTGGGGGATGCCCTGCGCAGCAATGAGCAGGACAGCCTGGTGGATGAATTGCAGCGGTTTGACCGGCTTTCGGATTATACCTATCAGCTGGAGATGAGTTCGGACGATGTCTCGATCCTCTACTATATCCCGGAGCAGTTTCTGATCTCTGGCAGCGGAAATACCTGTTACCGCCCGGAGAGCGATCTGAAGAAGTGGAATGTGGATGCAGAGACGATGGAACAGACTGCCGGGGCTTCCTGGAAAGTGATACAGGAGAAGAACCGCTATGGGCAGCGGAAGACCTATCTGGCGAATTTCCGGGTGATCTGGAATACGGAGCAGTATACGCAGCAGCTTGGCATCGTGGCGGTAATGGTTCCGGTGAATACGGTAAAAGAAAGTATGGACAATGTGATGCGCATGCAGAGCATGTATCTGCTGGATGAACAGGGAACGGTGCTTGTATCCGGCGGAAACGAACGGGCACAGGATCTGCAGATGCCGAAGCTGCAGGGAACGGTCTCTGAGACACATGAGAGCAGCGATGCCTGGATGGTGCGCAGCGGTTTGCTGCAGGAGGGCGGTATGACACTGGTTTCGTTGGTGCCACGGGATGTTCTGGTGCAGGAGTCAGGCAGGATCATCCGGGAAATGCTGATCTGTTATGCAATCATCTGTGCACTTGCTTTTGTGCTGCTTCAGCTGGTCAGCCGGCAGTTCCTTGGCCGGGTACACCGGCTGGATACGACTATGGAGGCTGTGGATCAGGGAATTTTAGAGCCCATTGATGTACCGGAATGTCGGGATGAACTGGGCCGACTGATCCAGCGTTACAACGGAATGGTGGAGCAGATCCGGCATCTGATGGAAGAGCAGTATGTGCTGGGTAAGGAAAAATCCGAGGCGCAGCTGCATGCACTGCAGGCACAGATTAGTCCGCATTTCCTGTATAATACGCTGGACATGATGAACTGGATGGCGGTAAAAGGCGAGACGGACAATATCCGGGCAGTGCTGTCTGCCATGTCGCGGTTTTACCGGATGGTGCTGAGCCGGGGAGCCTACATCATCACCATTGGCGAAGAGATCCGCATGTGTCAGGCTTATATGGAGATCCAGGTACTGCGCAAAAAGAATAAGCTGCAGTTTGAGGTGGATGTGGACGAGGCGATCTGTCCGTATCTGATCCCGAAGATCACCCTGCAGCCGATTCTGGAAAACGCTGTGCTGCATGGAATCGATGAGAAAGAGGGTGGCCGCGGAACCATCCGTCTGTCCGGGCGGATACAGGAGGATACGATCATTCTGGAAGTGCAGGATGACGGTGTCGGCATGGATCCGTCGCTTCTGTCGGAAGAGAAGCTGACGGAAAACAGTGGAACACATTACGGTCTTTCCAATGTGAGAACACGGCTTTTGATTTTTTATGAGAAAAATGCAGAACTGTCCTGCAGCAGTGCACCGGGTCTGGGAACCAAAATTACCCTTCGGTTTCCGAAAAAATCCGGGGTGGAAGATTCTGACAGGTAAAAACAGAAAAAAACGGGTAGTTTTCATAAGTGCATGGAAGAAAACGCAAACTTCCATGTGCTTTTTTTGTGTAAAAAATGAAAGAAAATATAAAAAAAGTCCTCTTAAAATCAGCCTGCCTGATGAAATATAATGTAGACAGAAAGAAAAAGAACCGCAGAGTAACAGAAGAAATGAAAGAAAACGCAAATTTAAAAGAAATACAAATGGAAGAATGGAAAGAACAAAAATCACCTGTGTATCTGATGCCGTATACAGCATATGCGGCAGAGCATGCGAAAGCGGATGAAAAAAAGAAAATGTGGAATTCCGTTATTATGAAATGCCTCAGGGAATGCCGATGCTTCCGCTGCTGGGAGAAAAGTGGATCACCCGGTACGGAAGTGACGCGATGCATTTTCACAACTATCTGGAACTGGGATATTGTTATTCCGGCAGAGGGATCATGCATTTTGGAGATGACTGTGTCCCCTACCGTTCCGGAAGCGTGGCTGTGATTCCGAGAAATTTTCCACATCGCACGGAAGGAGCAGACAACAATATGCAGAAATGGGAATATCTGTATGTGGACAGTGACAATTTCCTGAAGGAACAGTTTCCGGGACAGCCGGAACTGACAGATCAGCTGATCCGGCGGCTGCACAGCCGGATGTTTGTGATCACGAAAGAGATGAATCAGGCCATTGGAAAGCGTCTGCTGTTGCTTCTGGATGAACTGAGGGAAGAACAGGAACTGTATCTTCCGGTGGTGAAAGCGGATCTGCTGTCACTGCTTCTGGCAATCATCCGGTGCAATCCCGGAGAACGGATGGTAGAACCCATGACGTACCATAACCGATACCTGTCGGATATCCTGCGGGTGGTGGAATATATCGATGCAAATTACCGTGAGGAGATCCACATTGAAGATCTGACGAAGATCAGTCAGATGAGCGAGACACATTTTCGCAGAAAATTTACAGAATATATGAAGATCACGCCGGGGGATTATATCAATCTGCTGCGGATCAAAAAGGCCTGTGAGCTGCTCCGCTATACGGAGTGCAGTATCGGGGAAGCCGGAGTTACGGCCGGATTCCGGACAGACAGTGCTTTTATCAGGAACTTCCGGAAGTTTGTAGGGACGACACCCCGGGAGTGGCGCAAACAAAAAGGAAAAGAAATCGATAATCCGATGAATTATAACATATCTGTGCTGAAAGGATGGTGACAGGAGTTAAAAAATAAGAAACCGGTTTTTCAGAAGAAACACGGAACCGGTACAGACAGATCATGAAAAATGAAGCAGAAAACAAAAAGTTTTTGTGAAAAGGAAAAGGAGGAGAACAATGAGCAGACACTCAGACAAAAGGAAAAAAATATCAGCCAGAATCATGGCACTATCCATGGCAGCGGCAATGGCAGTTACCTTGTATCCGGTACCTGCATTTGCAGAGGACAGTCAGAATGTGACCGAAAAAGTACAGGTGCTGGATAAAACAGGGGGAAACATTCATGATTATGGAAAGACAGGAGATGATCCGGCAACACCGGATGTGGATGAATCCGCAATCGTTGCAAATTCTGATGTACTGAAATCCGCACAGTATCAGGAATCCACAAAGTATGAGTTAAAAGTAAACGGAACACCGGTTTCTGTTTATAAATATCAGAAACAGGCAAATCCGGGAAGTTATTATCATATGGATATCGCAAGATTTTCTTCCGACGATGCAGAGCCGGTTTTTGAGATAACCATGAAAGATGGCTCAACCATTGACAGCATCTATGTATCACCGGAGAGATATTATCCGGAAGATTCTTTTGAAATCAGTGCGGATAAGAAAACTGTGAAATTTAAAATGTCAGCGGATTTACGTTACTGTATTGTAAATATCAATGGCACTATTAATGATACAAATGGAAAACCGCAGCTTGCAATCATTAATGATCCGACAGAGACAGACAAACCGGATGTGACAGCGACAAATGTACTGAACTTTAAGGATTTTGCAGAAAAATATCTGCAGGAGCATCCGATTACGGATACTGTAGGTGAAGTGTGCACAGAAGCAGGTACAGTTACAGATACATCTATGAATGATGGAAAAGAGTATACCTGGTCTTATGGAGAAGGGGTATATCAGGAATATGAAGCGAAACGGGTAATGTTCCCAAACAAACGTGTCCGTCAGAAAAATGATGTATCAGAAGCATTTCAGGCAGCGCTGGAAGAAGTGAAAAACAGTGATACACTGGATACGATTTACTTTCCGGCAGGTACTTACCTCTGGTCCGGTCTGTCGATTAAAAACTGGGACGGAGATGGAAAAGACGGAAAGCTGAACATTTATCTGGATGAAGATGCATTGCTTGTAAACCGTCTGCAGGAGTGTACACAGGCCATGGAACCAGCCATCGGAATCTGGGATTCTTCCAATATTACGATTTCCGGAAGAGGTATCATTGATGGTCAGGGAACTTATAATTACAGCTGGGACAAAGCGGATGCGGAACTGAGTGGTCATCAGGGCGGAAGTATGGTAGTTCGCTCTCAGAATATTACATTTAATGATACTTATGTCAGAGATGTAAAACAGTGGAACTGGGAATGCCACACCGTAAAAAACATCAACTATAATAACATCAAAGGTCTGAGCCCGTTTCAGCATTCCTGGGTGGATGGACTGGATCTGACAAGCGGACAGGGAATTACTTTAAATGGTGCAATTACCATGGGAAATGACGATACGTTTGCATCCGGACACTATAATCCGAGTAATGAATTTCCAGTGAGACGTCTGAGCAAAAGCACAGATTTAAATAATCTGTCCACGGAAGATCAGAACATTGCAGCAGCTGCTGCAATTTACAACAAAGACAGACTGCAGTGGGATACAGACGATACAACAGATGTAAATATCAGCAATACCCTGGGATGGAGTACCTTTGCCAATGCAGTCCGTCTCGGACATAATACGCATTTCAAAGCGGATGGTGGAAGTTATCAGATGCGGGATTATACATTTACCAATCTGAATACCCTGCATGTCACCGGTTATGGAACAAATGGTGGTGGCGGTGCTCTGAGTATTCAGAATGGAACAAACCACTGTAATCCAAATTATGAAAGTCTGACATTTAATAATTGTTCCTTCACGGCAAATAACGGAAACAATGCCGCAAATATTCCGAATGGAAATGACCTCAATCAGTTTAACCCGAAGAACGTTACTTTTAAGGAATGCTGGTTTAAAGATGCAGACACACCGTTTTCATTCAAAAACATTGACAATGTAACGATTGATAATCTGTATCTGGGCGGAAAGCTGGTAGAGTATGATTCACAGGTTGATCTGACAGTCGCAGACAGCGTGAAAAATTTTACATTCCTTGCAAACGGTGAAAATATCAAGAAAAATGCGGCACCGGTATTTGAAGATCTGGATAATGAACCATTCAATGTGAAGGCAGGAGAAACGGTTTCTTTCCAGGTAAAAGCAACGGATCCGGAAGAACATAACGTGACCTTATCGGTTGTCAGCGCACTTCCGAAAGGAGCGTCCTTTGATGCTGAAACGGGCACGTTTACATGGGAAACATCTGACAGTGACAGTGGACGGAAAGAAATTACGTTTAAGGCATTGGATGAGTATGGTGCTTCCACACAGAAAACTGTTACCATCAATATTGAAGCCGGTGAGGTAAAGCAGGTAAATATTACAGCTGCAGAGGATACCTATCTGGCAGGCTGGAAAGGCGAAAAGAATAATACCTATTCTGATAATGAGTATCTGCGTGTCCTTCGAATGACAGGTGCAAAGACGGATCAGGAAAAATATGGATTATTCGGTGAAAAGATAACAAATACTTCCGATGGAAGTGATGGAAAAATCAGTGTTTTAAAATTTGATGTATCAGATCTAAAAAAGGATCTTAAGAATCTGGAGAAAGCAGAACTGGAGCTGACATTGATCAACCGACGTAGCAGCAGTTCAACTGGAACAGATCGTTTGATGGTGATTCCGGTATCCGGAGAATGGGATGCGAAGACAGCAACCTGGAATACACATCCGGAGTGGGATACAGAAAAAGTTGCTTACTCAGAAGAATTTCAGGTTGATAAAAACAGCGAAGTGAAAAACAGTGTTGGTATTACGGCTTCAAACTATGATGGAACAAAGGCAACCGTAGATGTGACAGAACTTATCAAAAATATGGGTGATTCCGAAAATACACTTTCTCTGGCAGTATGTGATGAAAACGGTTATGAACTGGCATTTGCAAGTACCGAAGGCGCAGCAAAACTGGATGCAGAGAAGGAAGCTGCTCCTGTCATCCGTGCAACCGTGAAAAAGGTTATCGGAAAAGATTCCGAAGTATCCAGAACCGTTGTATCACAGGATACATTTGCAGGCAGCTGGAGTGGAGATCAGACAGCAGACTTTGGCGCAAAGAATTTCCTGCGGACTTCCTATGGAACAGATTCTAAAGGAACCTTGGGAACTGCAGGTGGAAGTGATAATAAAGTTACATATCTGAAATTTGATGTGTCACAGATTGATCTTACTCAGGTTGACCGTGTAAAATTACAGCTGACATTACTGGGTGTACGTTACAGTGAAGCTGCTAATTTGGATGCACAGCTTCAGATTGCCATGGCAGAGAATACAGACTGGACAGAAAATACGCTGAACTGGAAAAATAAACCGGCAATTTTGGATGCAAATGGAGTAATTACTTCAGAAGAATTTAACCTTGGAACGATTATAAGCAATGATCCGGCACAGATCAGTACACCAAATGGTACAGTAGCAACAGCAGATGTTACATCATTAGTTGCAGCAGCAAAAGCAGCCGGACAGGACAGTATCACACTGGCTGTAAATATGGTTGGCAAACAGGTTGACAAAGCAAATCGTATTTTCTTTGTAAGTAAAGAAGGTGCGGCATCTTATGCAAATGCAGAAAATATGGCTCCGGTACTGGTAAGTACAAAGACAGTAGCTGTTTCTGAAATTAAAGTAAATGCACCGACAAAAACGGTATATGATCTAGGCGAATCACTTGATACAACCGGTATGACAGTTACAGCTTCTTATGAAGATGGAACCGAAGATGTTGTAGATCTTTCTAAAGTAATCATAACTGGTTTTGACAGCAGCAAAGTGGCAGAAAAGCAGACCGTTACTGTAAAATATGCAGGACAGACCGCTACATTTGATGTGGAGATCAGAGACTTTGCATTGGAAAATGCAAAAACTGCAGCAGAGAAAGAGATTACGGATTATACCAATGATCAGAAAGAAATAATTTCGGCTCTGAAAGGTTTAAGTGAAGAAGAAGTTGCAGCTTATAACAAGAAATCGGATGAAGCAAAAGATGCAGCAATTGCAAAAATCGATGAAGCAGAAACAACCGCAGATGTAGACAAAGCAGTTGCAGATGGAAAGACAGCGTTAGATGGAGTAGCAACAGAAGCAACCGCATTGTCCGAGAAGAACCTTGCAGATGCAGCGGCAGCAGAAAAACTGCAGAAAGCCAAAGCTGATGCAGTGAAAGCCGTAAACGACAAAGCAGCTTCTATTACAGAAGAAATCGAAAAACTGGCAAACTTAACTGCAGATCAGAAAGCTGCATACAAAGCAAATGCTGAAGATGCAGTAAAAGCAGCAGAGGAAGCAATGAATGCGGCGGCATCGACAGAAGAAGTGACAGAAGCACAGAAAGCAGCGGAGGCATCTCTGGATAGCGTGCTTGCAGCAGCAAAGGATGCAGATAAGAAAGCAGAGCCGACACCAGATCCGGAACCGACACATGCAGACGGACTGGCAAACGAGATGGCAGAAGATGGTAACTGGTATGTATACAGAGATAATGCAGTAGATTACACTTATACCGGACTTGCGGCAAACAACAATGGCTGGTTTATGGTAGTAAACGGAGCAGTAGACTTTGGTTACACCGGACTTGCAGCAAACGAATATGGCTGGTTCAAAGTAACAAATGGAGCAGTAGACTTTAACTACACGGGACTTGCAGCAAATGAATACGGCTGGTTCATGGTAGTAAACGGAGCGGTAGACTTTGGCTACACCGGACTGGTATCCAACGAGTATGGCTGGTTCATGGTGATCAACGGAGTCGTAGATTTCAGCTACACCGGTCTTGCATCCAATGAGTACGGTTGGTTCATGGTAGTAAACGGAGCCATCGACTTCAATTACAATGGACTGGTACAGAATGCGTACGGCTGGTGGAAAGTAACTGCCGGAAAAGTAGATTTCAGTTACAACGGATTTGCAACCAATGAATATGGAACCTGGTATGTACGCGGTGGAAAAGTAGATTTTTCCTGAGAAAAGTTCAAAAATAACCAAAAATTATACCATATTTTCTGAAATTTTGGTTAATCTGTTTCTGATATACCTGCTATAATGACGCTGTAACAAATAAGGAACTACTTAACAAAACCTCTTTGTAGAAGGCTGCTAAGCAATTCAGATTTTTGGAGGAAAAGATAAATGAATACTTTAAAAGCTGAAAAAAGAAGCATGGATGTCAAAGCAAAGAAACTCAGAAGAGAGGGATTCGTAACAGGTAATCTGTTCGGTAAAGAGATCGAGGGTTCTATTCCGTTGAAGATGGACAGAATCGAAGTTGACCGTCTGTTAAAGACAGATCACAAAGGAAGCCAGATCATGCTGAATGTAGAAGGACAGGATTACGATGTTCTGATCAAAGAGGTAGATTATAATGCAATGAAACGCTGCGTCGATGAGATTGATTTCCAGGCACTGGTAAGTACCGAGAAAGTTCACTCAACAGCAGCAGTTCAGATTGAAAACCGTGAGAAAGTTCTTGAGGGTGCTCTGCAGGAGTGCCTGGAGGAGATCGAATACAAAGCATTACCGGCAGCACTGGTTGACCATGTTACCGTTGATGTGGCAGGCATGAAAGTCGGCGACGTTATCCGTGTCAAAGATCTTGAGATCTCTAAGAACCCGGATGTCGATATCCACACCGATCCGGAAGCAATCGTTGTTATGGTTGATGCCATCAGAAATAGTATCCCGGATGATGAGGCAGCTGACGACGAAGCAGCAGAAGAGTAAAAGCCATATAAATTTTCAATTCACCAAAAAATGTAAAAAAAGCGGAGTCACAGAGTTAAGCGCTGTGGCTTCGTTTTGTTTTATAGGAAATTATGCTAAATTTCCTATAAAACAAAAGCACTTCGTGCTAACGATGCGCACTCGCACGAGAAGAAATTATTGCTTCGCAAGCGTGCTCGGCGCGGACAAGAAAGATGTGCTTTTGAGCATTTTGTACACGAGAGTATGTGACAGCACACTTTCTTGTATTTATAGGAAAATGTGACAGCACACTTTCTTGTATAAAAATCCGGGGAACAGGCATGTTAAATAAAGTGAAAAATATGATTATGAAATAACATGCAGATAGATTTCCTCAAAAAGAAATATATGGATTCGATTCAGGAAAATCTGTCTGGATGAGAAACCGGAGGAATTGCGATGCAGAATAATATGGAACTCGGATACGAGATGTTTTGTTATCAGTGTGAGCAGACGGCAAATGGAAAGGGCTGTACAAAACAGGGTGTGTGCGGAAAGACACCGGAAGTAGCCAATTTGCAGGATTTGCTCATTTTTCAGTTAAAGGGGATCAGCTGTTATGGCGACATTCTGTTGAAAAAAGAGATGCATTTGGACAAACGTGTGGTGTCCTTTGTGGAGAACTGCCTGTTTACGACGCTGACCAATGTAAACTTTGATCCGGAAGTGCATGTGAAGCTTTTGCGGGAAGCACAGAAGATCAAGGACGAGCTGCGGCAGCAGACCGGCGGCACCGGAACGGAAAATATCTATATGACGTACCGGCTGCCGGAGACGAAGAGTGAGATGCTGCGCACATCACAGATCGCCGGTATTATGTATGATCAGGACTTGGATGCGGATATCCGTTCTCTGCGCCAGCTGGTAATCTATGGGCTGAAGGGTATCAGCGCTTATGGCCATCAGGCGCGGGAACTGGGATATTACAGTGATGCGGTGGATGATTTTTATATCCAGGGACTGACGGCAGTCACCGACGATCAGCTGACGGTGGAAGAACTGATCCAGCTGTCGATGAAGACCGGAACCATGGCGCTGGAGATCATGCAGAAGCTGGATGAGGCAAACACAACGGTTTATGGCAACCCGTCGCCGCATGCGGTACCGATGAAGTTGAAAGCGGGGCCGTTTATCATTGTATCCGGACATGATCTTCATGATCTGGAGATGCTGCTTGCGCAGAGTCAGGGAACCGGTGTCAACATTTATACCCATGGGGAAATGCTACCGGGCCATGGCTATGAAGGCCTGAAAAAATATCCGCATCTGGTGGGAAATTTCGGCGGTGCATGGCAAGATCAGCAGAAGCAGTTTGACAATATTCCGGGCTGTATTCTGATGACCACCAACTGTCTGATGAAACCGCGGGACAGCTATAAGGACCGGATATACAGCACAAACGTAGTGGGATGGGACGGTGTGAAATATATCCCCGGAAAAGAAAACGGGGAAAAAGATTTCAGTGAGATCATTCAGCAGGCACTGGCGCTTGGCGGCTATGATACGGATCGGGATGTTCCTCCGACGGAGCCATCCGATTGCCCAGAGTATCAGCAGGCGGACGAACTTCTGACTGGTTTTGCCCATGAGGCGACATTAAGCCATGCGGGAGAAATCGTGCAGGCAGTAAAGGACGGACAGATCCGTCACTTTTTCCTGATCGGCGGCTGTGACGGTGCACGTCCGGGACGAAACTATTTTACGGAATTTGCACAGATGGTGCCGGAGGACTGTGTGATCCTGACCCTGGCATGTGGAAAGTACCGCTTTAATAAAATTGATTTTGGAACTGTGGCAGGGCTGCCGCGTCTGCTGGATGTGGGACAGTGTAACGATGCGTACTCGGCAGTGCGCATTGCGACGGCGCTGGCGGATGCTTTTGACACGGATGTCAACAGCCTTCCGTTGTCCATGATTCTGTCCTGGTATGAACAGAAAGCCGTGGCGGTACTGCTGGCTCTGCTGAGTCTCGGCATCAAAAATATTTATCTCGGACCGATCCTGCCGGCATTTTTAAGTCCGAATGTGGTGCAGTATCTGGTGGATACGTTCCAGCTGCATCTGATCAGCAATGCGGAGGATGATATCAAAACCTGTCTGAAACAGGAGATATAATGACAGAAAGATTCCGTTTCTATTACTTCAAATCTATGTTAAACTAACAGTATTCGGTAATTATAGCAGATAAGAATTTTGCATTTAATAGATGGTGGAGGAAGACAGAAATGGAATATCAGATTGAGACAGCACATGGAACGCTGTTTTGCAGAAGGGAAGGCAGTGGTCCAACCCTTCTGCTCATACATGGAGTAGCCTGCGACAGTGAATTTTTTCGGGGGACGTCCGCAATCCTGGCAGAGCATTTTACGGTGATCAGCTATGACCGGCGGGGATACAGCCGGAGCATTGCCGCAGAGGGAGAGACCGATTTTTCCGTCTGGGCGCATGCGGAGGATGCGGCAGAGATCATACGGGCAGAGCAGAAGCGACAGGCTGAAGAAGGGCTGTGTTCGGAAGAAGCGGGATCGCAGAGCAATGGATGCAGTGCTGGTCAGAGTGATGGAAAAGCAGACCAGAGCACGGGCGTTTTTGTGGCTGGCTGCAGCGCGGGCGGCGCGGTGACAGCTGCCCTGGCAACGAAATATCCCGAGCTGGTGCGGCAGGTATTTTTACATGAACCGCTGATGCGTGGCAGCGGAGAACTGGCAGAGGAGCAGGATGCGTTTTGGGAGAAGCTGCGCAAAGGAGCCGAAAAGCATCGGATCATTACTTGCATGATGCACTTTGTGAATGCCATGGGTGGCATGAACCGGGACAAAGCGGGACAGTCCATGGAACAGCAGAACCGTAATTTGAAAAATCTGGAATTGTTTCTGGAAAAAGAAATGGACAGCTTTTCAAACTTGAAATTGGATGATTTTGACATATCCGTTCCGGTGACTGTGGCATGCGGTTCTGACGACAGGACTGGAATGTTCCACCGCTCGGCCTATCAGGCGGCAGAGGCAAAAGGCTGGAAGCATTTGACGGTTCCGGGATATCATAATTTTGCTTCTGACGAACCGGAGACCTTTGCGAAGTGTCTCACAGAAGAATTTTTGAGGATATAAATGGAGGAAAAACAGCATGTGTACAGCAGCAGTTTACAGAACGAAAGATACTTATTTTGGCAGAACGCTGGATTATGAATTTTCATACGGGGATGAGCTGACCATCACGCCCCGGAACTATCCGCTGAAGTTTCGCCATGTGGGAGCCGTTGAGAAAAATTATGCAATCCTCGGCATGGCGCATGTGGTGGGGGATTATCCGCTTTATTATGATGCCATCAATGAAAAAGGACTGGGTATGGCAGGACTGAATTTTGTGGGAAATGCGGTGTATCAGGAACTGTCAGAGAAAAAGAAAAATGTAGCGCAGTATGAATTTATTCCATGGATCCTGCGGCAGTGTGCTACGGTGCAGGAGGCAAAAGACTGTCTGGCGCAGATGCATCTGGTGGGGACTTCGTTTCATGAAAGTCTTCCGACGGCACAGCTTCACTGGATGATCGCAGATACAAAAGAATGTATCGTGGTGGAATGTATGGCAGATGGTCTGCATGTATATGACAATCCGGCGGGGGTACTGACAAATAATCCGCCATTTCCACAGCAGATGTTTCAGTTGAATCAATATATGCATTTGTCTCCGAGCCAGCCGGAAAATCATTTTTCGGATAAGCTGGATCTGCAGGCATACAGCCGTGGCATGGGTACTCTGGGACTTCCGGGCGATCTGTCATCCAGCTCCCGTTTTGCACGGGTGGCATTTACAAGGCTGCATTCCATATCCGACGATTCAGAAAACGGAAGCATCAGCCAGTTTTTCCACATTTTAGGTTCGGTGGATCAGCAGCGTGGATGCTGTGAAGTGACGAAAGGAAAATATGAGATAACCCTGTACACTTCCTGCTGTAATCTGAATCGTGGGATTTACTATTATACGACTTATGAAAATCATCAGATTTCTGCAGTTGATATGCATAAGGAAAATCTGGATGCTGCCAGGCTGATCCGCTATACTCCAATCACAGGGGAACAGATCTGCTGGCAGAATTAATTTCATCCAATGGTAAGTCGTAAAAAACAAAGAGAGTAAACTACCATATTTTTGAGTATTATGCTAAAATGGGGAATAAATCAGACAAAAAGATTCTTCGAAAAGGAAAAAAGCACTTTTACACGAAGGATACAGGAGTATAGATGAAACGATGGCAGATATAATAGAGATTACAGATTTGGAAGCACCGGAGCTGGATGTATATGCACGTTATTCGGAAGTCCAGTTACTGCGGATACATGAACCGAAACCGGGGATTTTCATTGCAGAAAGTCCGAAGGTGATCGAGCGGGCGCTGGATGCGGGATATGAGCCGATCTCCATGCTGGTGGAGCACAGGCATATTGAAACACAGGCGAAAGAACTGATCGCACGATGCGGAGAAATCCCGGTCTATACGGCGGAATATGAAGTGCTGACGAAGCTGACCGGGTTTGCATTGACCAGAGGAATGCTCTGTGCCATGAAACGGCGTGTGCTGCCGACGGTTGCTGATGTGTGTCAGAATGCCCGTCGGATCGCAGTGCTGGAAAATGTCGTAAATCCCACCAATGTGGGGGCAATTTTCCGTTCCGCGGCGGCATTGCATATGGATGCGGTACTGCTGACTCCGGGATGCAGCAATCCGCTGTACCGCCGGGCCATGCGGGTGAGCATGGGAACGGTATTTCAGGTGCCGTGGACGTTCTTTCCGGAGAAAGAAAAGTGGCCGGAGGACGGCATGGCATGTTTACAGAAACTCGGATTTAAGACCGCAGCCATGGCATTGCGGGATGATTCCGTCAGCATTGATGATGCAGGGCTGATGGCAGAAGAAAAACTGGCGGTTGTGCTGGGCACGGAAGGAGACGGTCTGGGTGGCGATACCATTGCGGACTGTGATTATGCGGTGAAGATTCCCATGGCACATGGGGTGGATTCCCTGAATGTGGCGGCAGCCAGCGCAGTGGCATTCTGGCAGCTTGGAAACAGAACATAATTTGAGATTATAAAATGATAAAGATGATAAAAAAAGATACAAACAGACAGCAATAAGTTGAACCACGATCTGCAAAACATAATATAAGATTCGTGGTTCCGTAAGGAGGGCATAAGAGATGAAACGTAAAAAATTGGCAGCTTTCGGGCTTGTGATCGCTTTGACGGTAAGCAGCAATTCCGCAGCGTTTGCGGCATCCGTACCGACAGTTTCCGGTGCGGAAAACTCCATGGTACAGTATACGAGTAAAGCGGCAGATACAGTCAGTGATGTTGCAGCAGACATTACATCAGCAGACAATGCAACAGAGAAAAAAGGCACGGATGAAGATGCAGCGACATCCCCAGAGACAGGTTCTGATCAAACAACAGAAAATGGTACAGCGTCTTCTCACCAGGATACATCAATAGGCGACAATCCATCCGAAGCGCAGAATCCATCGGACGCAGCTTCTGATCCGGCATCAGATGAATCGGATACAGATACATATGACAGCAATGCGGGCGCTCAGACCAGCACAGATTCCGATATGCAGTCAACGAATATAACGAATATGGAAGAGGATGTTGCCGATGCACAGGAAGCGGATCTGGATGTTCTGAGTGACAGTGAAGTTGCCGAACTGCAGCAGGAGATCGCTTCTTATTCTAATGACGGCATTTTACTGACAGCGGCGGCACCGTCCACCATTGGCGGTGTGGCTACCACAGATATCGTAAATGCGGCAAAAGCAATGATCCGCAAATATGAGGGCAGTTACAGTTCTGTCAATGCAAACGACAACGGAGCACTTTCCATCGGAAAGATGCAATGGCATGCGGATCGTGCCAAAAGCCTTCTGCGGATTATTATTTCCGGAGATGCTGCAAATGCGCAGGCGATCCTGGGAGATGCGCTGTACAACGAGATCCTAGGAGACGGCAGCTGGAGCAAACGTGTTCTGACGGACGACGAGGCAAATAAAATGCGCACACTGCTGGCCACTACACAGAGCCAGCTGGCACAGGATGTGCAGGAAAATGCCGATGTGACGGAGTATGTCAACGATATTTACAATCGCGGTATCCGCAATGCAGCAGCTGTTGTTTATCTGGCAGATGTTGAGAATCAGAGCGGTTCCGGCGGTGTGAACACGATCTTATCTTATGCAAAGAATTTTGGAAATCTCGGGGATCTGATGCTGAATGAGATCCATATTACCACTGTGTGCTATGCATATACGAACCGAAACAGTTGGCTCAGCCAGTCAGATACAAACCGGAAAAGTTACATTACGAGAAGGATCAACGCATATACCGATGCTTCCGGCATGGGCTGGACCTACTGTAATGCAGGGGATTACCGGATGCCGTCCACTTCACCGGCTGTCAGCAAGATCGGTATCCAGTGGCTGCAGAATGCACTGAATCGGTATCAGAACGCAGGACTTTCTCTGGATGGCAGTTATGGACCGGCGACAAAAGCGGCAGTCAGTGCATTTCAGCAGAATGTGGGATTATCTGTGGACGGAGATGCAGGTGTGGATACGATCCGTGAACTGATCCGCAGGCTGTATTTTAACAAGGCGATTTACGGACGTTCGGAGATCATCAGTAATACCGTTACCGGTCTGGTGCAGGATACAGATGGCAGATGGGTTTACAAGGTAAATGATAAAATTGATACGACATACACCGGACTGGCATCCAATGAATATGGCTGGTGGTATATTTTAAACGGTGTGCTGGACTTCAGCTATAACGGATTTGGCCGGAATGGAGACAGCTGGTGGTACTGCCGCGGCGGTAAGGTACAGTTCGATGACAATGGCGTGATCGAAGGAACCGTAAACGGCACTTACGGCTGGTGGAAAGTGGTAAACAGTCAGGTTATTTTTGACAATGATGTATGCTCAAATGCAAACGGCTGGTGGAAGATCACAAATGGAAAAGTAGATTTTTCTTATACGGGATTGGCACAGAATGCCGGTGGCTGGTGGTATATCCAGGATGGAGCGGTAGACTTTAACTACACCGGATTTGGACAGAATGGAACCAGCTGGTGGTACTGCCGTGGCGGTCAGGTGCATTTTGACGATACCGATGTGATCGAAGGTTTTGTAAATGGCATCTATGGCTGGTGGAAAGTGGTAAACAGCCAGGTTATTTTTGACAATGACGTATGCGCAAATGCAAACGGCTGGTGGAAAATTACAGATGGAAAAGTAGATTTTTCCTATACGGGACTGGCGCAGAATGCCGGCGGCTGGTGGTACATCCAGGATGGCGCCGTTGATTTTGATAAAAACAGCGTGCTGGAAGGAACCGTAAACGGAGATACCGCATGGTGGAACGTCCGTGGCGGTCAGGTCATCTTCAAGAGCACCGTGGCTGACAATGAAATGGGCTGGTGGAGAATTGACAACGGAAAAGTAAACTTTGGCTATAACGGCATCGCACAGAATGATTTTGGCTGGTGGTACATCCGGAACGGTCAGGTGGATTTCAGCTACACCGGAACGGTAAAAGTCAGCAGCGGCACCTATCAGGTAGTCAACGGAAAAGTAAACCGGTAACCGTATAGAATGGAAAAGTAAACCGATAACCGTATAAAAATGTACGTCAGATGTGAGAAAAATGAGATTCACATATATCCGTGGAGGGACGCGGTCATGCATCTGACACATGTGATAAAGAGAGAAGAGGAAAAGTGAGACAATGTTATTTCAGGAGCAGGTGAAAATGGTAAAACAGGCGGCGCCAGAGCTGGCAGCCACCACAAATGAGCAGCGGAATGCGGCTCTGGCAGCGGTGCGGGAGGCACTGCTGCAGCATCAGGAAGAGATTTTTGCAGCAAACCGGCAGGACATGGAGCAGGCGGAGACGGATGGCGTCTCCGGTCCGGTGCTGAAACGGTTAAAATTCGATGAAGGAAAACTGCGGGATGTGACGGCAGGTATTTCAGATCTGACGGGCATGGAAGATCCGCTGTTCCGGACACAGTTTGCCCGGGAGCTGGATGAAGGTCTGGTACTGAAACGTGTCACCTGTCCCATCGGTGTCATCGGTGTGATCTTTGAGGCGCGCCCGGATGCGCTGGTACAGATCTCTGCACTGTGCATCAAGAGTGGAAACTGCGCGATCTTAAAGGGCGGCAGCGAGGCACTGCGCACAAATAAAAAACTGTTTGACATTATTCACAGCGCTGTGATCAGTGCGGGACTTCCGGCAGACTGCATGATGCAGCTGGAGGCGCGTTCCGAGATCAATGAGCTTCTGGAGTGTCATGAGTCTGTGGATCTGCTGATTCCACGGGGCTCCAACGCTTTTGTGCAGTACATTATGAACCACACTAAGATTCCGGTGATGGGACATGCGGACGGCATCTGCCACATTTATGTGGATAAGGATGCGGATCTGGCGAAAGCCGTTCCGATCATTGTGGATGCCAAGACCCAGTATGTATCTGCCTGCAATACCGTTGAGACATTGCTGGTTCATGAGGATGTCCGGGATCAGTTATTGCCGATGCTGAAGGCAGCCCTGGACGCAAAACAGGTGGAACTGCGCGGCACAAAAGACATTGCGGCTGTGGTGGACTGTGTACCGGCCACGGAAGCAGATGACAGAACCGAGTATCTGGACTATATTCTCTCCGCAAAAACCGTGAAAAGTGTGGAGGAGGCCATCGCACATATCAACCGCTTCGGTTCTCACCATACAGACTGCATCATTACGGAAAACCCACAGACTGCGGAGCATTTTATGAATCTGGTGGATTCCGCCGGGGTATATCAGAACTGTTCCACACGTTTTGCAGACGGATACCGCTATGGATTTGGCGCAGAGGTAGGCATCAGCACAGGAAAACTCCATGCCAGAGGCCCGGTGGGGCTGGAAGGTCTGGTCAGCTACAAATACAAGCTGTATGGAAGCGGTCAGATCGTGGCAGATTATGCATCCGGCGAGAAGCAGTTTCACTTTAAAAACCTGTGATTTGAAAAAAAATACAGAAACAGGTTATTTTTATGCACAATAACCATTGCAATCTCTTCTTATTGCAACTATAATGAACGCTAGTAAACATTTCAGATATTGATGTGCATATAAATTCACAGGTATCTGTGTAAAAAGAGGAGAGAAAATATGAAAGCAAAGAAAATCGTAGCCCTGGTGGCAGCTGCAGCAATGGTGCTTTCCATGGCAGCATGTGGCAGTGCAGATAGCAGCAGTTCTGATGCAAAAGACGGAAGCGCAGCAGCAGAGACAACAAAATCATCCGACAGTGATACACTGGTTATGGCAACAAACGCAACATTCCCGCCATATGAGTATGTAGATGGAGAAGATTATAAAGGTATCGATATCGAGATCGCTCAGGCAATTGCTGATGCCATGGGTAAAAAACTGGAAGTAGATGATATTGATTTTGATTCCATCATTCCGGCAATCACAACAGGAAAAGCAGATATGTCTCTGGCAGGCATGACAGTAACAGATGAGCGTAAACAGAACGTAGATTTTTCTGATACTTATGCAACCGGTGTACAGGTAATCATCGTTCCGGAAGATTCCGATATCACAGGTCCGGATGATCTGGCAGACAAGATGATCGGTGTTCAGCAGGGAACCACAGGTCACATCTACTGCTCCGACACACCGGAGAACGGCGGTTTCGGTGAGGATCACGTAACAGCATATCCGAATGGAGCAAGCGCGATCCAGGCATTACAGACAGGAAAAGTAGATGCAGTAGTTATCGACAACGAGCCGGCAAAAGCATTCGTAGCTGAGAATCCGGGATTAAAGATCCTTGATACAGAGTATGTAACAGAGGATTATGCGATCGCTGTGAAAAAAGGAAATACAGAGTTATTAGATCAGATCAACGAAACTCTGGCAAAATTAAAAGCAGACGGAACATTACAGTCCATTATTGATAAATATATCAAGGCTGAGTAATCCACGTTAGGAAACGTATAAAACGGGGCAGCATGCTATGCTGCCCCATTTTAATGATTATAAGAAGGCTATTATAAAAAGGAGAAACAAACATGCAGGAATGGTTTGCAAAACTGGCAAATGACTTTGTACAGACCTTTATTACAAAAGACCGCTGGCAGTTGTTTGCAAAAGGATTTACCGTTACCATCCGCGTTGCAGTGCTTGCCCTTCTGATGGGTATTGCAATCGGTATCCTGGTGGCGATCGTCCGTACAAAACATGATTCCAGAAAGAAAAATGCACATGGCTTCGGCAATGTGATCTTAAACATTTTAAATGCGATCTGTCAGGTATACCTGACCATCATCCGTGGAACCCCGATGATGGTTCAGCTGATGATCATGTATTTCGTTGTATTTTCATCCAGCCGACATGAAGTGGCAGTAGCGACACTGGCCTTTGGTATCAACTCCGGTGCCTATGTAGCGGAGATCGTGCGAGGCGGTATCATGTCCGTCGATGCAGGTCAGATGGAAGCGGGACGCTCCCTGGGTATGAACTATACACAGACCATGCGCCATATCATTATCCCACAGGCGATCAAAAATATCCTGCCGGCACTGGGCAATGAGATGATCACATTGTTAAAAGATACTTCCCTGATGACGGTTATCGGAGCAAAGGATCTGACAAAAGCAGCTCAGACCGTACAGGCTGTTACTTACCAGGCATTTATGCCATACATCAGCATCGCAGTGATCTACCTTGTATGCGTTATCGCATTATCCAAGGTACTTGGACTGATCGAGAGGAGGATGAGAAACAGTGATAGACGTTAAGAATCTGGAAAAAAGTTTTGGTGATCATAAAGTATTAGACGGAATCAATGAGCATATTTATCCGGGAGAAAAAGTCGTTGTCATCGGACCTTCCGGTTCCGGAAAATCAACATTTTTACGCTGCCTGAATCTGCTGGAGGAGCCGACAGCCGGAACCATCACCGTAGATGGCGAGGACATTACAGATCCGAAGACAGACATCGATAAAGTGCGTCAGAAAATGGGTATGGTGTTCCAGCAGTTCAACCTGTTTCCACATCTGACCATCAAGGAGAACATCAAGCTTGCGCCGGTGACATTAAAGCTAATGTCAGACAGTGAAGCAGATCAGAAAGCCATGGAGCTTCTGGAGCGTGTCGGACTGCCGGATAAGGCAGACGCATATCCGAAACAGCTTTCCGGTGGTCAGCAGCAGCGAATCGCGATTGCCCGCGCCCTGGCCATGAACCCGGAAGTCATGCTTTTTGATGAGCCGACATCTGCCCTGGATCCGGAGATGGTAGGCGAGGTTCTTCAGCTGATGAAAGAGCTGGCTGATGATGGAATGACCATGGTGGTCGTAACCCATGAGATGGGATTTGCCCGTGAGGTGGGAACCCGTGTCCTGTTTATGGATGGCGGAAATATCGCAGAACAGAATAATCCGAAGGATTTCTTTGAGAATCCGAAAAATCCGCGACTGCAGGAATTTTTATCGAAGGTACTTTAGTTGTAAAGGGCAAATCTGGAGCAGAAATCCAGGTTTGCCCTTTTATACAGGAAAGATGGAGGAGAAATAGATGTATTTGATACCAAAGCCACAGAAGTGGACGACAACAGAGGGGATTTTTACGATTTGTTATGATCGTGCCATTGTATTGGACACCAGCTGCCCGGCTGAAGTTTATGAGGATGCCAGACTTTTGCAGCAGGCACTTTGTGAAACGCTGGGATTTACGATGCGTATCATCAGAGGCAGTGTGCGTCCGGGAGATATCTGCCTGAAGCTGGGTGAAACGTTGGGCGCACAGGCGTATGATCTGTGCATAAATGCGGATGGAATCATCATAACCGGCGGCAGCGCCTGCGGGCTTTTCTATGGCATGCAGACACTGCGCCAGATGACGCAGCAGGAAGGCTGCTGTCTGCCGTACACAGCCATTCAGGATGAGCCGCAGATCGCAAACCGTGGATTTTATCATGACGTTACCAGAGGACGGATCCCTACCATGACTTATCTGAAAAAACTGGTGGACCGCATGGCTGCATATAAGCTCAACCAGCTGCAGCTGTACATGGAGCATACGTTTTTGTTTGCAAAATTTTCGGAAGTCTGGCGGGATGATACGCCGCTGACGCCGGAGGACATTCTGGAACTGGATGCCTATTGCAGAAAGCGTCACATTGAACTGATCCCGAGCATTGCATGCTTCGGACATTTGTATAAAGTGCTCCGTACCAGAACGTACAGTCATTTGTGTGAACTTCCGGATATGGAGCGGGAGCCCTTTGGATTTGTGGACCGCATGAGACACCACACGCTGGATGTTTCAAATCCGGAGAGCATGCAGCTGGTCAGATCGCTGATCGATGAGTTTATGCCGTTGTTTACATCAAAGCATTTTAATATCTGCGCGGATGAGACTTTTGATCTTGGAAAAGGAAAAAGTGCCGGCCTGGCAGAGACAGAAGGCACACAGCGCATGTATCTGGATTTTGTAAAGGAACTGTGTGAGTATGTGGTGAGCAAAGGAAAAATTCCGATGTTTTGGGGCGATATCATCTGTGCATTTCCGGAGGCTGTACAGGAACTGCCGAAGGAAACCATCTGTCTGAACTGGGGATATGACGCGGACTGGCCGGAGGATTCCACACGAAAACTTTCTGAGGCGGGAGCAAGACTTTATAACTGCCCGGGAGTCAGTGGATGGGATCAGCTGGTAAATCAGATCGGAGTTTCCTATGAAAACATCAGCAGAATGTGCCGCTACGCTTTTGACTATCAGGCGGAAGGCGTGCTGAATACCGACTGGGGCGACTGCGGTCATATCAACCATCCGGATTTCAGTCTGGTCGGAATGATTTACGGGGCGGCATTTTCCTGGAATGCGGATATTCCATCCTTTGACGAAATCAATCGGCAGATATCCTGCGTTGCTTATGGCGATGTGTCAGAATCACTTGTGTCTGTGCTGGCAAAAATCTCCGTCAGTTGGAAGTTTACCTGGCGTAATGCAGTGGACTGGCTGGAACAGGGGGGATTGCAGGAAAAACATGCAGATGGCAATGTGGATGCCGTGGATGTGGAAAAACTTCCGGATGTGCCGCTGTATCCGGTGGGTGATTACCGGGAGGCAAAAAAGCATCTGGAAGAGATTAAAGATAAACTGTATGCATCCGTGTCCCACGTTCCTGTGGAACAGAAAAAACAGATCCATGCATATCTGATCGCTGTCCAGGGAATGATTCTGTTACAGAAACTGGGAATGGTACTGTCCGGTGAACAGACTTCTGATGATGTATGCAGGGCTCAGCGTCTGACACTGGCGGAAGAACTCGAATACTGGCTGTACGATTACAAGGTATTGTGGCGCAGTGTGAGCCGTGAATCGGAACTGTTCCGGATCCAGCATGTCATCTGCTGTTATGCGGACTGGCTGCGCAGCTGAATGTAAATATTAAGAAAAATTCAGAATTTCAATAGGGGATTTTCAAAATTCTCTGCTATACTGGACAAGTCACACAAGGGAAGACATCATTTCCATAGGAGATGGATCTGTAAGTTAAGTATCAAGTGTATTTGACCTGAAAAGTGTTCCATTTCAGGAAGATGAAGAAACTTCATGGAAGAAACCGAATTTGTTTGGATGCGTGTGACGGGTGAGGTATGTGAGAATGATGAAACAAAATGAAGATAGAAAAAAAGAGGTCCTGCAGACCGTGATCTTTACCGGGATCCTGGTGGCGGTATTTGTACTGCTGATCCGTCTGATCTGGCCGGAGGGCTGTTTCTACGGATCCACCACGGACTGGTACAGTCAGCATGTGACTCTGGCGGAAACGATCCGGAAAGTATGTATTCAGGAGAAAACCCTGGCACCGTCCTGGATTTCCCTGGGTGGCGGAAGCAACGGATTTCAGTTTGCCTATTATGGCTATTATCGGCCGGACATTATCCTAGGATGTCTGCTTCCACAGGTGCCTATGACGGTGCTGATCCCGGTCTATGCACTGAGCAGCTATCTGGCATCGGTACTGCTGATGCAGCTCTGGCTCAGAATAAAGGGAATGACACCGTATGTTGCATTTTTTGGAAGCATGCTCTTTTTGCTGGCCGGATGTTTTTTCCAGACACATCGGCAGATCATGTTCGTGAATTACATGCCGTTTTTACTGCTGGCATTGATTTCCCTGAAAAAACGCAGATTTGCGCTGATGAGCATCTGTCTGACGCTGGTCTATCTGCACAGCTTTTACTATGCAATCGCATGTCTGGCGGTGATCGGCTGGTTTGCGGTTGGAATGCTGCGCAGGGAAGACGCTAAGGGACGCAGAGTGCTGCTGTTTCAGGGTGTGACCAGTGTGATCTTATCCGTTGGAATGGCAATGATGCTGCTTTTGCCGACCTTTATGACGATCCTGGAACACAGACACAGTGGAGAAAAAGCCACTACATGGGCGGATCTGGTGGTGCCGAATATTAAAAATCTGCTGTATGATCCCTACGGACTGGGACTGACGCTGTTGTGTCTGTATCTTCTGGTTTTAGGGCTTCGACTGCGGGAAGTCCGCTGGCAATGTGCCCTGCTTCTGGCGGGAAGTCTTTTTGGTGTGGCATCCTATGTGCTGAATGCGACATTGTATGCCAGAGGAAAAATACTGATGCCATTTGTGCCGGTGGTTATCTACTATTGTATGAAAGTATTTCAGAAAATCCGTCAGGGTGAGACGCAGTGGCGGTTGTGGCCGTTTCTGATCTTTGCGATCGTGATGCTGACCCAGCGGAAACAGGCGTGGTTTACCTGGGTGGCACTGGATGGTGCGGTGCTGCTTGTCATTGTTTTGGTGGATCTGATTTTGCGAAAACGGGAGCGTCTGACGGAGGCGGAAGAAGAGCGGCGGAGTCTGTATGGAACAGGAATGTTTCGCTATGTCGGTCTGTTCGTCATGCCATTTTTTATCTATTTGGGTGCGGCGTCTATGGAAGGCTGGCAGGGAATTTCCAATGCAGAAGCCAGTCAGATTCTCGGTGCAAATGTAGAGCAGACAGTCGGCACAGATACGAATCAGATTTCTGATGCAAATGTCGTTCAGGATATCGGTACGGAAAGCAGTGTAACTTCCGGTACAGACGCTGACACTGCATCGGAGGAATTTACAGAAGAAGAGTTACAGGCAATTTGCAGTAATCGTTTGTATCGCTGCGACAAGCTGACGGATACAAAGAAAGACTGTAACGCCCTGTTATTTTACGGACAGCAGAGTGCGAATATGTATTCCTCTGTCACGAATCCGCTGTACCAGAATTTCTATTATAATATTGTGAAAATGCCGATACAGATCAATAACCGGACGGCATTGCTGGAAGAGCGCAACCCGCTGTTTGCACAGCTGATGGGGGAACGCTATATCCTGACGACAGAGAATAAGATGCCTTCGGGCTATTCCGTTTTGCAGCAGAAGGGCAAATATGTCATTGCGGAAAATACGGATGTGCTGCCGATTGCCTATACCACGGCAGACTATATTTCGGATGAACAGTTTGCGTCTCTGGATGATCTGGAAAAAATGACGGCACTGAGCCGATATACTGTGGTAGAAAACAGTAAGCAGAAAACGGTAAAAGTATCTGAGATGGAAGAGGTTCCACTGCCGGGACTGGACGCGGAAGAAGTCAGCCACGATAGTCAGATACAGATCACAGCCATCAAAAACGGTTATCGGATCACCGCCACAGAAGGCGGCGTCATCCGGATTTCGTTGGATCCGGATATGAAGAACGGAACGCTGTATTTCCGGTTTCAGGTGAAAAATCATACAGAGGATCCGGTGATCATTTCAGCAAACGGAAGGAGAAATAAGCTTTCCGGTCTGGATGCGCCGTATCCGAATGAAAACAACTGTTTTTCCTATATGCTGAAGGAAAAGGGCAGGGACAAGTATATATCCCTGAAAGTGTCTGCGGGAACCTATGATCTGACAGAGATAGGATGCTATCGTTTCCCGACAAAACTGTTCCAGAAAAAACAGGTGCAGTCTGCCAAACTGCTTCCGGAGGAGCAGTGGAATAAAAACAGTGTGCTCAGTTGTGAGATCACTGCCGGAGAGGATGGCTATTTCGTTACATCCATTCCGATGCAAAAAGGATTGAAGCTGTACGTGGATGGAAAAGAAAAGGATCTGGAAATGGTGAATACTGCTTTTGCCGGTGCAAAGGTAACTGCAGGAACCCATACGGTGGATCTGCGGCTTGACCCTCCGGGAGAAACGTATGGAAAACTGGCAAGCATGCTGTCTGTGCTGCTGTATGCGGTATGGGCGGCAGGAACTATCTTACAGAAACGAAGATTGCGCAGCAGATAATTGGAAAATAGATTTGTGGATTTAAGTAGAAAATTGTGCTATTTACATAGCGTGTGTAAGAATATGCATCGTTTATATGTAAATAACACAATTTTTTCTTATTTCTATAAATTGGTAGCACCAATGTATTGCAAATAGTACAGAAACTGGTATAATAACTGAGAAAACTGAATTGCATTTTTAGGAAAAATGTTATCGTAAAATGTAGACTTTTTGACCAGGGAAAAGAGGCGTTATTATGAAGTATATTCGTCAATTTGTCATTATTCTTTTTATTTCTTTTATAGGAGAGGCATTGAAATATGTATTGCCGCTGCCGATTCCGGCAAGTATTTACGGACTTGTGCTGATGTTTGTCCTGCTGGAAACGAAAGTGCTGAAGGTGGAAGCGGTTCAGGATGCGGGAAAATTTCTGATCGAGATCATGCCGATGATGTTTATTCCGGCAGGTGTCGGTCTGCTGAACGCATGGGATACATTAAAACCAGTGCTGATTCCGATAATTGTGATCTTGTTTGTATCCACAATTGTAGTTATGGGTGTTTCCGGAAAAGTAACACAGACGATGATTGAAGCAGAGGAGCGTAAGAAAAATGAAGGACATTCTGAATAATTCTATGTTTTTCGGCGTACTGGTGAGTATCCTTGCATATGAAGTCGGAGTATTGCTGAAAAAGAAATTTAAATTTGCATTGTTAAATCCGTTACTGATTTCTATCGTGATCATTATTTTGGTCCTGGTAGGGTTCCATATTGATTATGATACATATAATGATGGTGCACAGCTTTTAAGTTATCTGCTGACACCGGCCACCGTATGTCTGGCAATTCCGCTGTACGAGCAGATGGAACTGCTGAAGAAAAACTGGAAAGCCATTATGGGTGGTATTATCTCAGGTGTCCTGACCAGTGCTGTCTGTATTCTGGTATTGTGCCTGATCTTCCATCTGGAGCATGATATGTTTGTGACATTGCTGCCGAAGTCTATCACAACAGCAATCGGTATGGGTGTGTCGGAAGAACTGAATGGTATTGTGACGATTACCGTTGCGGTTATTATTATCACCGGTGTGGTTGGAAATGTGCTGGCGGATTTTGTATACAAGTTATTCCATGTTACACATCCGGTGGCAAAAGGAGTTGGACTGGGTACTTCCGCACATGCGATCGGTACTGCAAAAGCACTGGAAATGGGTGAGATCGAGGGCGCCATGGGCGGACTCTCCATCGCCGTTGCAGGTATTCTGACGGTTATCGTTGCACCTATTTTTTCACATATTATATAGCATATAAAGTATGTGGTTTCATAGATATGAAGCGGATTCCGTATGCTTAAACGATGAAGCAAGGCAGATGATTTTGTAAGTGCTGAGCAGAAAACAATATCAGAAAAATGAAAAGCAGCTTATTATGAGTAATATGCTCTCTTTTAGACAGACAGTAAAAACTGTTTATTTGAAAGAGGGCATTTTTTATGAAACATGACCTATTCATATATGTGTTATTGTGATTGACTAATACTGTTAGTCAGTTTGAAAAACATATCTATAAGATCTGACAGCTGTTTTTATAAGTACAGAATCATGCTTGCAAAAATAATGCATTGTACTTATAATCTATGTTAGAAAAAAGCTGGAAAGTGAGAACAGAATATGAAGTATAAATGTGTAAACGAACTGGACAAATTTATGTTCCAGGATGCAGAAGTGAAAAAAATGGAGTTTAATCCGGGTCTTATGACGATGGTTCTGCTGGGGGTAGCAGCAAGACATAACAACCCATCCAATGATACCCTGGCGGATCGTTATCTGGATGACACAGAGATCCGTTTCAAATCTCCGGTGATCACACGTTTTTTGCTGGAGGGTGCAAAATATTATGACGCGAACAATGTGCTTCAGCGTGAAGTACCGGATCAGGATATTCCGGAAGATCAGTTTAAAGAGATCTTTCAGAAAATGCAGGAAGATGGAAAAGTATTTGTAGTTACGCCAAAGCCTGCAAAAAATGGCGGTGAATGCTGCTGTGAGATCGCTGTCGATGTAGAAGAAGATACCTATTGGGTAGAAGTGGAATTTGAAAAAGCAGTGGTAGAATGGGAGCATTTCCTGAATAAAGTACAGGCATAGAGAAAATCAGGTGCGGTTCATCTAAATAATATTATCTGCATTGTGATATGCGGATGTGAAGCAGATGAATGATACTGATGTGGAGGAAAAATAACAGGAATGATACTGACAGGTATTCTGATTGCCGCTGCAATCATTGTTGGATTACTGGGGTTAAGCGTGTGCATGCTTCGACCGGAAACGGAAAAAACACGTTCTTTTGCAGCCTTTGATCATACGATGATCGCTCACCGCGGACTGTTTGACAATGATTCGGAAGCACCGGAAAACAGTCTGGCTGCGTTCCGAAAAGCCGTGGATCAGGGCTTTGGCATGGAACTGGATGTGCAGCTTACAAAGGACGGAAAACTTGTGGTTTTCCATGATTTTGACCTGAAGCGCATGTGCGGTGTACATAAGAAATTAACAGAATTAACGTATGCGGAACTGGAGCAGTATTCTTTGAAGAACAGTACAGAAAAGATACCGCTTTTTTCTGCTGTGCTGGAACTGGTCAACGGCAGAGTGCCCCTTGTGGTGGAGATCAAGGTCGGCTTTGATTATATGGCAACTACGGAGGCTGCAGCTGCGATGCTGTCTCAGTATAACGGTGTTTATTGCATGGAATGTTTTAATCCGCTGGCGCTGGTCTGGTATCGCAGACATGATCCGAAGGTGTTGCGTGGACAGTTGTCTATGGATTTCTTTCACAGCGAGGATAAGATGCCTCAGATCATGCGTTTTTTCCTGACAAATCTGTTGCTGAACTTCTGTGCGAAACCGGATTTTATATCCTATAATCACAAAGACCGACATATCCGGGGATTTCGGATGTGCCGGAAATTATTTAAAGTAAAAACCGCGGCATGGACAATCAAAAGTCAGGCTGAACTGGAAGCGGCCCGCGGTGTATTTGATATGTTTATTTTTGACAGTTTTCTGCCAGAAGAAGGGGAAAAGGTGAGATTGAGTTGAGAAAACAAAAACAGAAGATTGATGAGAGTAAGCTGCTCTTTTCCAACCACGATCTGAAGGTATTGCTGATACCGCTGATGGTGGAACAGTTGTTGAATTCCCTGATGGGAACCGTGGACAGTATGATGGTCAGCAATGTGGGAAGTGCAGCTATTTCTGCGGTTTCGCTGGTGGATTCCATCAACGTGCTGGTTATCCAGGTGTTTACGGCACTGACGGCAGGTGGCGCCATCATCTGTTCCCAGTATCTTGGACGAAAAGATGTCAAAGCATGTAATAAGGCGGCCCGTCAGGTATTGCTGGCAATGCTGGTGATTTCCATCGGACTGATGGCTGTGTGTATCGCGTTCCGCCATCCTCTGCTTCGGCTGATTTTCGGAAATGTAGAGCAGGAAGTTATGGACAATTCCCAGATCTATTTTCTGATCACGGCGCTGTCTTTCCCATTTATCGGATTGTTTGACGCGAATGCGGCATTTTTCCGGGCAGAGGGAAATTCCAGACTGCCGATGACCATTTCTGCTTTGTGTAACCTGGCAAACATTGCCGGAAATGCGATATTGATCTTTGGATTTAATATGGGTGTAGCCGGTGCGGCTATCTCCACGTTGGTGTCCCGTATCCTGATGTCCATTATCATGATCTGCCGTCAGCGCGTGCCGAAACAGGAAATCGTCATCCGGGATTATTTCAGCATCCGTCCGGATATGAAACTGATCCTGATCATACTTTCCGTGGGAATCCCGTCCGGTATCGAAAATGGTATGTTCCAGTTTGGTAAACTTGCGATCCAGTCTACGGTATCCACCCTCGGAACCACAGCGATTGCGGCGCAGGCCATGACGATCATTCTGGAAAACTTAAACGGTATAGCGGCACTGGGAATCGGAATCGGTCTGATGACCATTGTCGGTCAGTGTATCGGTGCCGGTGAAAAAGAGCAGGCCGTGTATTATATCAAGAAACTTGCGGTAGTGTCCGAATTTGTGGTTATCGTCTGCTGCCTCGTAATCTGGGTACTGACAAAGCCGATCACCATGCTGGCCGGTATGGAACCAGCCAGTGCGGATATGTGCTTTTTCATGATGACGGTGATCACCATCGTAAAACCGATCATCTGGGTGCCGGCATTTATCCCGCCATATGGACTGCGTGCAGCAGGAGATGTTAAATTCTCCATGATATTGTCCACCTGCTCTATGTGGATCTTCCGTGTGAGTCTGTGTATCTACCTTTGCCGGGTGCAGGGATTTGGACCGATCGCGGTGTGGATCGGAATGTTTACCGACTGGACCGTGCGGGGCATTGTGTTTACGATCCGGTTCCATAGACGGAAATGGCTGGACCACAAGGTTGTGTAGGGGTGGCTTAAAATTTGATTTAATTTGATTTTTAATACGAAAACGGAGCATCCTGTCGGGACGCTAGACGCTCGTTACCATCGTTTTGCTTCGGTTTTATCGCGCTCGCTCCCACGCCTGAAAAAGAGGTCGTTCCCACTCGCGCAAAACTCGCAAAACTCCGTCACTCACTTAATCGCTTTCCCTGACAGGATGCCTCGTTTTCGCTATTTACACAGTGAAAAAGCCATCCATATGACGGCACTGCGTGCCACGTACACATATAATTTTTTGACAATTCAGTGTTTTATGGTGCACACAGATTTACGTTACAAAACGTAAGATGTGGTTGAAACTGTTTTTAGATTCTGAGCCAGAGGGTGGTGTATTATTCTTCTTTTTTCAACAGGGGAGGCGCGAAAGGAAACACATCCTGATAAGATTCGATTTCATTATCATTTTGCGGGCCGGACGGGATCAGACCGGTCTGGTCATTGGCAGAAGCCGATTTTCCCAGATAATCATAGTCAAAATCATCGGTTTTATCCGCCTGTTCAAAAGTATCAGTTGAAATAGCATCCTTGCTTGGCCCACTATAATTTCTGTGACAATTCGTGTCATGTGTATTGCTATTTGTGTGCGTATTTTTACTCATGTTCAGTCCTCCAAATACAGCGTTTTCGTTTGCGACACTAGTATTGGCAGAATTACAAAAAATATACGGGTATGCATAGCGGCTCGTGGCCGGAATAGAGACAGCGTGTTCACAACGTAAAAGAGGAGAAAACGTAGAGTAGTAATGCATAGCGGCTCGTGGCCGGAATAGAGACAGCGTGTTCACAACGTAAAAAGGAGAAGAACTCAGATTAGTGATGCAGGGCGTCTTAGCCCAAAGCACTCATCTGAATTCTTCTCCTATTAATCATCCTAAACCACGCTGTTCAATATGACGGCCATACTCTTAATCCTCAAAAACCACGCTGTCCAATATGAAGGCCATCGTTTTGTCCATCGTCAACTGATCGGCAATGCTTTCCACATCTTCCTCTTCCAGAGAATCCACAAATTCTTCCGGATCTTCTTCCTCTTCCAGTGCGATTGCCTTCAGTTCTTCGGCAAGTTCTTCCGGAGTGACGCTGATATGTTCCGCAGCGGCAACTGCATGCAGCACACTCTGAGCCTGAATGGCTTCTACAGCTTCCTGCTCTTTGTCAGCATAGATTTCATCTTCGGTATGACCGGAGCGTTTGCAGTACAGTTCCAGAGGAATCTGATTCATCTCCAGCTCATCCAGAAAATCATCATAAAAAATCTGTGTCATTTCTTCTTTCAGATCTTCATCAATCGGAATATCAGAATCGGCAACGATTTTTGCCATGACTTCCCGTGAAAATTTTTCCCGGACGGAAGTTTCACGGCGCGCCTTTAAATTTGACAGAATTTCTTCCTTCCATTCTTCCAGTGTCTCATATTCAGAAAAATCTTTTGCAAACTCATCATCAATCGGCTGATAGTCCATCAGACGAAGTTTCTTTACAGTTGTGTGGAATACAACGGAGCGGTTCTGCATGGCGCTGATGCGGTAATCCGGTGCAAATGTAACGTTGATATCGAAGGTGTCGCCCGGATTTTTCCCAACCAATGCCTCGTCAAATTCCGGTAAGAACGCTTTTGCACCGATGGTCAGTGCAAAATTGTTTCCGTTTCCATGAGGGATGGTCTGTCCGTTGTAAATGCCCTCAAAATCCAGAATGGCCTGATCGCCTTCCTGTGCGCAGCGGTCATCGATATTTGTGGCAACCGCGTATTCTTTCTGCTTCTTTTTTAACACGTTCATGACCTCGTGCTCGGTCACTTCTGTGTTCGGGTGGGCCATATGGATGCCCTTGTATGTTCCTAATCTCATCAGAGTATGTTTCCTTTCGAATTATTAATGATTGCGTGATCCTTCAGAACAGGTTGAACGCAGAATAAGCATTTCCCCACTTCTAATGCATAGAACACTAAGCGATAGGTAAGGCTAATCCGGCGATTTCAAAAAAACTGCGTTTCGGAGCAGTAAAAGTGATTCCCATGATTCTGAACATCTACGGATATCATATCACAGAAAACCTGGTACCGTATAGAAATATTACAAAAATTAGCGAAATTAGGGAAGCTTCTTTTTCAATTGCGTAAAGTAATTTCAACGGAAAAAGAAATCAGGTTATGCTTTGCTTTTTCTGGCGGAAGCAGAATTATTTTTTCGGTAAAAAATATGATTTATGTATTGACAAAATGATTTGAGAGTATTGTTGTATTAATCAAGTAATACAACAGTACAATAATACAAGCGACAAAGATGCATAAAATCATACAGAGAAGAAAGGACTGAGAAATGATATGGCGTGGAATTTTGTAAATGACCGATCGATTTATCTTCAACTGGTCGATATTATTCAAAACAGAATCGCAACCGGATATTATGCACCGGGCAGCAAACTTGCATCGGTGCGTGATTTGGCCAGTGAAGCGGAGGTAAATCCGAATACGATGCAGAAAGCTCTGGCGGAACTTGAGCGTATGGGGCTGGTATATTCCCAGAGAACAAGCGGAAGATTTGTGACTGACGATGAAGGGAGGATTCAGGAAATGAAACGTGAGACAGCGAAGGAAACTATACAGACATTTTTACAGCAGATGAAAAATATGGGATTTGAAAAAGAGGAAATTATAGATCTGATCCGAGAGGAGAAGGAGGGAGAGCGTTATGAGCAGTAGACTGGAATGTAGAAATCTTACCAAAGATTATGGAAATGTAATGGCATTGAGTGATGTCAATCTGACACTGGAAAGCGGCAGGATCGTAGGTCTGCTTGGACCGAACGGAAGCGGAAAGACCACGCTGATCAAGCTGGCAAACGGTCTGCTTCAGCCCACATCCGGCGAGCTTTTGTTAAATGGATTACAGCCGGGACCGGAGACGAAATCATTTGTTTCCTATCTGCCAGATGCGAATTATCTGCCAGACTGGATGAATGTGGAAGCACTGGTGGGAATGTTTGATGATTTTTATGCGGATTTTGACCGGAAAAAAGCGGAAGAAATGTTAAAACAGTTAAACTTACGTGAGAAAGACCGGTTAAAAACCTTATCAAAAGGAAATAAAGAAAAAGTGCAGCTGATCCTGGCCATGAGCCGGAAGGCAGAGATTTATTTTCTGGATGAGCCGATCGGCGGTGTGGATCCGGCGGCAAGAGATTATATTTTAAATACGATTATTCGAAATTATTCAGAAGATGCTCTGGTCGTAATGTCCACACATTTGATCGCAGATATCGAGCGTGTGCTGGATGAAGCAGTATTCATCAATCGTGGAAGTGTTGTTTTCCATCGCAGTGTCGATGAGATCCGTGAGACAGAACATAAATCCGTAGATGAATTGTTCAGGGAGGTATTCAGATGTTAGGAAAATTATTGAAATATGAGTTAAAGTCCACCAGCAGACTGATGGGTGTGTTGTATCTGGCAGTGCTGGTTGTGGCAGCAGTCGTTGGATTCATAGCCAGAGGAACGATCTGGCAGGCGACACAGGGAAATGCCATCGCAGTTGTGGTCAGCGGACTGATCTATGCGTTGCTGATCATGGCACTGCTGATCGTGACTGTCGTTATGATCCTGCAGCGGTTTTATAAAAATCTGCTCAAAGGGGAAGGTTATCTGATGCATACGCTTCCGGTCCCGACCTGGATGTTGGTTGCATCAAAAACAATCAGTTCCCTGATCTGGATTTTATTGAGTATGATAACTCTGATCGTATCGGTGTTTGTACTTGTACTGACCAGTGTGGTCGGCAGTGGAAATCTGTTTGCTCTTGACTGGGGATCCTTCCCATGGGGAGATTTCTTCAAAATGTTCCATGAAAGCGCGGGACAGATCATTCTGACTATCGTGGCTGCTATTATTCAGATTGTGCGTATTATCCTGCTGGTTTATACCGCTATGGCAATCGGTGCTGCAGCAAAACGCCATAAAGTATTTTACAGTGTGCTGACTTTTATTATCATCATGGTTATTATGGGAATTATCGGCACGGTAACAAATATCAGTCTTATTGATATGCTCAGCGGTTCTGCTACAGTAAATGAGGCAGCGGGAGGTACTGTTGGAATGATCTTTGAAGCCGGAGACGGGCTGGCAGGAATCGGTTATAGCGGACTTCTGGCAAAACAGTGCATCACAGATGCAATTTACAGTGTGGTATTTTCCTTTGTGACTACCTGGTTTTTGAAGAATAAATTAAATTTGGAATAAAACCGACATATCTCATACAGCCTATGATATAATGAGTGCAAACGAGTCAACATACTTGTATGGTTGACGAGTGACGAAATTATTGAGTGATGAAATCACGATATAATGAGCGAAAGAGAGTCAGAGGGAGCAAAGAAAAGAATGCATTTTAAATGGGAGGAATAAACTTATGGTATTAGTAAACACAGATTATATTTCAGGAAAAGAACTGGAAATGCTCGGCATGGTAAAAGGCAGCACCATTCAGTGCAAAAATATCGGCAGAGATATCGGTGCGAGCTTTAAGAACCTGGTGGGCGGAGAGATGAAAGCCTATACAGAGATGATGAATGAAGCAAGAGATCTGGCAATTCAGCGTATGATCGAAGAAGCAGAAGGACTCGGAGCAGATGCAGTGGTAAATATCCGCTTTGCGACATCTGCTATCATCCAGGGAGCCGCCGAAGTCATCGCATATGGCACCGCAGTCAAATTCGCAAACTAAGAGAAACTGACATATTTATCAGGATTGTGGTGGTGGCATGAGAGAGCCTGTGACTTGAAAAATATTGTCGTAACGTAAATAAAAAAACGCATATTTTTCATCGGAGCGTGGCGCTGGCATGAGAGAGCCTGTGACTTGAAAAATAATGTCATAACGTAAATAAAAAATCCCATATTTTTCATCGGAGCAAGGCGTCTTAGCCTGCGAGATGCAAAATATGGGATTTTTTTAAATTATCCAACCATTTTTTCAAAAAACATGCGAAAGAATCCTACTCGCAGCATCCGGCAAGTCCAATTGCTCCCGGGCCGCTATGACAGCTGATAACACATCCGGTCATAACATATTCATAGCTTTCGAACCCAAAACGGATCGCATTTTCTTTCATTCGGTCGAGGGCGACCTGGGAAAGTCCTTTGGAATACATCAGATACAGACATTTTCTGGATACGTCATGTTTTGCCAGATATTCTTCCATATATGTATCCACGAATTTCTCGATGGAGCCGCGGTATTTCTTAGAAGCCAGAAGCTGTCCGTCCACGATCTCGATCAGTGGTTTCAGACGGAGCAGGGTGGCGCCGAGGTATGCGGCATTGGATACACGGCCGCCGGCTTTCAGATAGTCCAGATTTCCCGGGATGAAGGAACAGAAGATTTTCTGGTTCCAGGATTCGATCTCGTCAGCCAGTGCTTTGTAATCGGTGACAGTATCTTTTTTCTCCTGAATGATCTCATAGGCTTTTGCCAGATGGGCAGTGCAGCCACCGGATACATTTCTGGTATCAATCAGATAGATGTCATCAAATTCACGGATGGCAATTTCTGCATTCTGATAAGTAGAAGAAGCCAGAGAGGAATAAGCCAGATGCATGATAACGCAGTCCGGATGTTCCTCACGGATCTGTGTGAAGAAATCGATGTATTCGCCGACATTTACGGCAGAAGTTGTCGGGATTTTCTTTGTTTCATTATAGTATTCGTAAATCTTATCTACGCTGATGGTTCCGTCAGCGTAGGAAGTGCCATCCATGACGATATGCATGGGAATGACTTTTATATCGTATTTTTTTACAAGGTTTTCCGGAAGATCGGAGCCACTCTCTGTGGAAATAATAATCTCTCTCATTTCAGTTGTATACCTTTCTTGTTGTCTGTTAAAACGACAACACCTAGTTTTCAATACTAGATTACACCTATGAGAGAAGTGTGTCAATAGCAGGGCACTGGAAAAGGCTACATCAACACTGTTTTTACAGATATCAATGTAGCCTTAATAACATATACTCTCCAAGGGATTTTTCCTCCTTAATCTTCTGATATGTCTCACTATGCAATTGTCGATTCAATTTTTCCTTTGAGCTTTTTCTTCTACGTCTTCAAATCTCATTCAATCATGACCTTTAAAATCCGATTCATATCTGAACGCTGCCGTCTGAACCTTGACTTTCTGATTTACTATGGTAACTGTCATGTATTCAATTCTGGTATCTGAAAAAACTGCTGATTACTTTAATCTCTGGTGGACTGTACCTCCAACTATGTATTCTAAGATTAAATTAATTCATTTACCTGTCCATTGGTCTGCTCTCCGTTTCAAGGATTTAAATTATGAAAAGAAAATAACTATTTCATTGGACTGTACCTCGTTTTCAAAAATTTAAATGATGAAAGATGAATAATTATCTCATTGGACTATACCTCGTTTTCGAAAATTAAATTGATGGAAAACGAATAATTATTTCATTGAACCGTACCTCTTTCGTTATAATAAATGAAGATAAAATTTAAATGTAGATTGGACTGTACCTCCTATGCTTAGTATCGTTTTTAAAGTTTAACTTATGTTTCCGGTGGTCTGTACCTCTCTTTCTGTAGTTTTTGTAAGAACTGTAAGTTCTTTATTTGTTGTATTCAATATAACAGACAATATATAAAAAGTCAATAGAAAAATGGGAAAATATTTAAAAATAATAAAAATAAGCAGAAATGAACGAAACAATATATAGAATTATCAGATAATTACAAGCAATACAGAGAAAGAAAAAGCATCTGCACAACGAAACTGTGTACAGATGCTTCCGCTGACCAGAATCACGCACCAAGTCTCACGTGCGTTCGACTTGAAATTATGCGTTCTGTGCATCCAGTGCGGCACGACAGGCTTTTGCCAGCTGATCACCGCAGGAAGTCGGGCGTCCGGAACATGAGATGCCGGAAAGCTTTTCTTCTACCTGCTCTACGGTCAGTCCCTGGACCAGTTTCGGGATTGCTTTCAGGTTACCGTTGCATCCGCCGGTAAATTTTACGTCTTTTACTACGTTGCCATCCAGTTCTACTTCAATCAGTGTGGAACAGGTTCCTTTTGTTTTGTATAAATAACTCATAAGAATCCTCCTTTTGTGTAAGAATCAAATTTTGATTTCAGGAATCAAGTATAGCATACTTTGGAAATGGATGCATAGAAAAAAGTCCTTCGTTTATAAAAAGTTCACAAATCGTTTACCGGATTGTGTATTGTGCGTAGCCTTATTCAGTGGTAAAATATAGATTGTGTTTAGCGGTTTTCAGCCGCAAAGAAGGAAAGGTACAGGAGAACTACATGAGTATTATAGAAAAAATCTTTGGAACCCACAGTGAGCGGGAACTGAAATCTGTTTATGCAATTGCGGATAAAATTGAAAGTTACCGTCCTCAGATGCAGGCATTATCTGACGAGGAGCTGCGCGGTAAGACAAAAGAATATAAAGAAAGACTTGCAAAAGGAGAGACTCTGGATGATCTGCTTCCGGAAGCTTTTGCAACTGTCCGTGAGGCAGCAAAACGTGTGCTCGGCATGGAGCATTACCGGGTACAGCTCATCGGTGGTATCGTTCTTCATCAGGGACGTATCGCGGAGATGAAGACAGGTGAAGGTAAGACACTTGTTTCCACATCTCCGGCATATCTGAATGCACTGGAAGGAAAAGGCGTTCATATCGTTACCGTCAATGACTACCTGGCAAAACGTGATGCTGAGTGGATGGGAAAAGTACATGAATTCCTGGGACTTACCGTAGGTGTCGTCCTGAATGATATGGATCATGATGCGCGTAAGAAAGCATATGAGTGTGATATCACTTATGTTACCAATAATGAGCTTGGTTTTGATTATCTGCGTGACAACATGGTTATCTACAAAGAGCAGCTGGTACAGCGTGATCTGCACTATGCCATCATCGATGAGGTTGACTCTGTATTGATTGATGAGGCACGTACACCGCTGATCATTTCCGGACAGAGCGGAAAATCCACCAAGCTGTATGAGGCATGTGACATTCTGGCAAGACAGATGAAACGTGGTGAGGCAAGTCAGGAATTTTCCAAAATGGATGCCATCATGGGTATTGAGATTGAAGAGACCGGTGACTTCATCGTAAATGAGAAGGACAAGGTCATCAATCTGACACAGGAAGGTGTGGAGAAAGTAGAGAAATTCTTCAAGATTGACAACCTTGCGGATGCTGAGAACCTTGAGATCCAGCATAACATCATCCTTGCACTGCGTGCACATAACCTGATGCACCGTGATCAGGACTACGTTGTTGCGGATGATGAGATCCTGATCGTTGATGAGTTTACTGGACGTATCATGCCGGGACGTCGTTATTCTGACGGTCTTCATCAGGCAATCGAGGCAAAAGAGCATGTAAAAGTAAAACGTGAGAGCAAGACACTTGCAACGATCACATTCCAGAACTTCTTCAATAAATATAAGAAGAAAGCAGGTATGACAGGTACCGCTTTGACAGAGGAGAAAGAGTTCCGTGATATCTACGGCATGGACGTTATCGAAATCCCGACAAACCGCCCGGTACAGCGTATCGACAGAGAGGATGCTGTATACAAGACAAAACAGGAAAAATTTGAGGCTGTTGTCAAGGAAGTTGTCAAAGCACATGCAACCGGTCAGCCGGTTCTGGTTGGTACGATCACCATCGAGACTTCCGAACTTCTGAGCAGAATGCTGAAAAAAGAAGGCATCGAGCACAGCGTATTGAATGCAAAATTCCATGAACTTGAGGCTGAGATCGTAGCGCAGGCCGGTGTACATGGTGCAGTTACCATCGCAACCAACATGGCAGGTCGTGGTACGGATATCAAGCTGGACGATGAGGCAAAAGCTGCCGGCGGTCTGAAGATCATCGGTACAGAGCGTCATGAGTCCCGTCGTATTGATAACCAGCTGCGTGGACGTTCCGGTCGACAGGGAGATCCGGGTGAATCCCGTTTCTACATTTCCCTGGAAGATGATCTGATGCGTCTGTTCGGTTCTGAGAAGCTGATCAATATGTTTAACGCTATGGGTGTTCCGTATGGTGAGCAGATCGAGCACAAGATGCTTTCCAGCGCGATTGAGAAAGCGCAGGAGAAGATTGAGGGTAACAACTTTGGTATCCGTAAAAACCTGCTGGAGTACGATCAGGTTATGAACGATCAGAGAGAGATCATCTACGGCGAGCGTCGTCGTGTTCTGGATGGAGAAAACATGCGCAGTGCTGTCTACAAGATGATCACAGATCGTGTGGAAGATACCGTAGATCACTGTGTATCCGATGAGGAAGGCAAGAACTGGGATGTTCTGGAGCTGAACGAACTGCTGATCCCGGTTATTCCGATGCAGCCGTTAGCGGATGATGAGATCCAGAGTCTGAACGCAAATGAACTGAAACATATGCTCAAAGAGCGTGCAGTGAAATTATATGAAGCAAAAGAAGCTGAGTTCCCGGAGGAAGAGATGATCCGTGAACTGGAGCGTGTCGTTCTGCTGAAAACCATTGACCGTAAGTGGATGGATCATATCGATGATATGGAGATCCTTCGTGAAGGTATCGGTCTTCAGGCTTATGGCCAGAGAGATCCGCTGGTTGAGTACAAGATGGCCGGATTCGAGATGTTTGATGAGATGACTGCAAACATTCAGGAAGAGACCATCCGCCTGCTGTTCCATGTGAAAGTAGAGCAGAAGGTAGAGCGTGAGGAAGTTGCAAAAGTAACCGGAACAAACAAAGATGATTCCGTACAGAGAGCACCGAAGACACGCGAAGCAAAGAAAGTATATCCGAACGATCCGTGCCCATGCGGAAGTGGCAAGAAATACAAACAGTGCTGCGGAAGAATGGCATAGGAAGCAGCTGGAAATAGTATAATAACGCTGCTGTTGTGTGAATTGTATAGAATTGCAGAATAGTAAGAATACTATGTGAAATATAAAATGGCATCTGAGGGACAGGTACTTTGTTATCTGTTTTCAGGTGCCATTTTTGCAGGATTTGAACTTTTTCTGGACAAAGAACCGCAAAACCATTACAATGAAAATTAGGTAAGACCAGCAGACCGGAATGAAAAGCGTAGCTGGATAAGAAGGAGGACTATTTATGAGTGAACATGTAACATATGTGGCAAACGGAGGACAGACCTATCTGCCATGTCAGGATAATGTAAAGGTGCCTTTTGCATCTTATGAGAAACCGGCAAAACCAAATCCATTACTGTCGGAACTGGAGCTGAATCAGGACGCTATTGACAAAGGATATGTGCTTCCGTCACAGAAACAGCATTTTCTTCCGGGTGTAACATCCGAGATGATGGACTGGTTCTGGGCAAACATGGAGAAAGGTTATTATCTGTGGGCTCCGGGCTCTCACAAGAAATTTACCTGGGTGAAGACACCGGTAGAGTACGGTATGGAAGCTTCCGTTCATATGATTTCTGAGGCATGTGAGCCGGGCGCAGCTGTATTTGGCGGTGAAGGTGTGGAGATCCACAGACTTGCACTGAAAGATTTCTTCCCATTTACTACATGTCTGAAACATGTGATCTGCGAGGGTGTATACAACGATCTCGGTGAACTGGTAGATTCCACGGTTCATATGTGGGAAGATGTAGAGGGCGGCTGCGTACATATCACAGCAACCGTGCAGAATTCCAAAGTATCTGCACCGCCGGCATTTATCATTGATATTCTGAAAAAAGATCCGAATGCGAAGATTGTGCCGAACTTCCTGACAGAGCATGAGGACTTTGAGGCAAGCCAGTGGCCGGTATTTTTACCGAAATTATATGATCTGTGGAAAAATCATCCGGATCCGTCCCAGAACGTACAGTGCTGTCTGGAAGTAGAGAAAACTGCTGAGGGATGGCGTTACATCAAAGAAAACGGTCCGGTTGTATTATAATGCGCTCTGCGCAGTCTGAGCTGAGCCTCTGCTTTTCCAAGCAACAGGAAGAATTAATGAAAGAATGCCTGTGGAAATTTGCAACAGGTAATGTTATAGTAAGCTGTGTGATCAGAGAATAAAGAGAACATTCCTGAATGCAAAATACAAAAACAGAGACAGGATTGAGATAGCGTATGGAGAAAAAGAAGAAAAGTGCCGGTTCCAGCTGCGAATACTGTATGAATTATGAATACGATGAGGATTATGAGTATTATGTCTGTACACAGGATCTGGATCAGGACGAGATGTATCGGTTTATCACCGGGCAGTTCCGGGAATGTCCGTATTATCGTCCGGGAGATGAATACAGTATTGTAAGAAAACAGATGTAAACCGGAGCTGTGTGCAGATTTGTACACAAAAAATGAATGAAAAAGAAGCGAAAAGTGCGGGAGAACGAGTGTCTCCCGTATTTTTTTGCCTGATTATACCGAAAGTTACATAAAAAACAAAAATATGTGTAATTTTTTGCCTGAGATAAAATTGGCTGCGGATAAAATGTGAAAAATGTGTGAAAAACGATACCGGATCCGCCCTGTTTTGGACTTATGGGATCCTGCGGGGTCTGATAAAATTCAGATATCAAGGTTTGGTTAAGGAGGAAAAGGCAGTTATGAAGATGAAAAAATTACTGACCATTTTACTGGCAGCATCTATTGTAGCAGGAACCGCACAGGTGCCGGGGCTGACCATGCAGGTACAGGCAGCACAGGTGCAGACACAGAACAGTGTGGGCGCTGCAACCGTTACTTATAACGGAAAGACGTTCAACCGCGCATCCGCCGCATATCAGGATGGCGATGTAAGCTATGAGGGCATGCCGCTGTACAACGGAAAAGCAGAGGATCTGGATGATTATGTGGATCTGATCATGGACGAGATCGGAGTGGATGGCTGGATCAGTATTCTGGCAGGCAAATCTCCGGTGGGTACTTACACCGATGAAAATGGAGAGAGCAAGACTTACAATGTGCCAATCACAGTAAATCGTGCGGCAGATGTAGGTCTGGATGGAGAGACACAGTGGCCGAATCAGCTGGCGCAGGCACAGACCTGGAATACAGATCTGCTGAAACAGGCCGGTTCTGTATATGGCGATGAGATGCGTTCCAAATATGCGACATCATCCATCGGAACCACAGCAGTGGGCGCACATGCGGCACAGATCGATGCGCGTATGAATCCGTTATCCGGACGTTACGATGAGGGATATGGAGAAGATGCATTTATGATCGGAGAGATGGCAGATGCCTGGGCCGGCGGTATGGTTGGCGATGAATCCGATGTTTATATGAAATCCATCCCACAGACAAAACACTGGACCACATACAATTCCGAGTTTTTCCGTCTGCAGGGCGGCAACAATGTAAGCACCCGTACCTTCTATGAGTATTACGGAAAAGCTGCAGAGAAGCCATTTTCAGATGGAAATATCACCGGTTACATGTCTTCTTACGGAAATATGAACCGTGTGCCGACGACTTCCACATTTATCCATGATTTTGCTCAGAAAATAAGCAAAGACGGTCTGACCACAGGCTGTGATTTCATGGCAGAATATGGTTATATTGATGAGCAGTATCGACTGAATGCATCCGGATTTTCCAACGGATATGACAAGCTGTATTCTTCTTCCCTTCTGGATCGTACCGCATCCATGATTCTGGCTGGTCATGTTCAGGGTGGAACCACCGGCATCGTAGATGCAGATATTGCACAGACCATCAAAACAGCAGTAGAGAATCATGTGGAAGGTCTGACAGAGGATGATGTATACAAAGTAGCACGTCCGACCATCGTGACCATGGCACGTTCCGGCGCACTGGATGAGCGTGATGAAAACGGACAGCCGCGTTACTATCCGTATACGGATATCCAGACAGATCATTCTTCCCAGACAAGCCAGGAGACAGAGCTTCAGATGGCTGAGGAGTCTGTGGTATTGCTGAAAAATGAAGACAATACCCTTCCGTTATCCAGTGATTCCAAAGCTGGTGTCTATGGTGTGATGGCAGAAACCATGCAGTACGGACAGTATTCTTCCGAGTTGGATGTAAATGATGAAAAATACAATACTTATGTACAGGGCGCAGGCGATAATATCCTGGAAGCAGTACAGAGCCAGATCGGCAGCGACAATGTATCTTATTCCACCGGAAACCGTGTGGTTGCATACAAGACAGCAGGTGGTTATGTGACAGCCACTGAGGATGAGAACGGAGCACAGCTTACCATTTCCAATCCGGAAGAGGGAACACAGGTGGCAGATCAGTCCAAATATTTATTTGAGTATGCGGACTGGGGACAGGATGCCTTCAGTCTTCTTTCCCTGGCAAACCAGAAATGGGTCAACGCAGGTGTGAAAAACAATTCCCTGCCGGGCAATACCATGGGATTGTACGATGCGACAGTTTCCAACAATGGTTCTTACAGCATGAAAGCAAGCGCCGGAATGGCAACTGCAGTCAGCAACATGCCGACCTTCATGTCAAAACGTGCAGCAGATGAGGATGGAAGCTATTACCTGAAAATGGGTGACAAATATAACGACACAGACTTTTCCACCACATGGGCGCTCAGTGACAAGTTAGGATGGTATCTGCAGACCACAGAGGATGGAAACGTACAGTTAAACGGTGAGGCACAGCCGATCCAGGGACCGAACCTTCCGTTCCTTCTCGGTGGAAATCTGGCAACCGGTATCGCAGCCTTTGAAAACGCAGAGGATAAGACACCGTATACCTTCAAAGAGGAAACGATCAAAGAAGCTGGTGCGGATTCCGCAGCACTGGCAGCAGATACGGATTATGCCATCGTAGTCATCGGACAGCCGTACAACGGTATTTCCGGCGAGGGCATTGACCGTAAATATCTGAGTCTCAGTGAGGATCAGATGGATATGGTATCTACCGTAGCAGCAAACTATGCAAAAGAAGGCAAGAAGACCATTGTGGTCATCAATACAGAATATCCGGTGGAAGCAGAAGCATTACAGAATGATGAAAATGTATCTGCCATTGTGTTCAACGCATTCGGCGGACAGTATGATGCAACTGCACTTGTAAACGTACTTTACGGGGAAGCAGCACCAACCGGACGTCTTGTAAGTACCTGGTACAAATCCCAGGATGCGCTCCCGGCTATTGATGCGTACTCCCTTCCGGAAAATGCAATGGCAAATATCGGACCGGATCTGGTAGAAGGTCTGACACTGGATGATATCGACGACAATGTGACTGTGGATATGACAGAGACTGACATGGAGCAGACACATCTGACCTATATGTATGCAGATGATGAGGATGTGACTTATCCGTTTGGATACGGTCTGTCCTACTCAGAATTTACTTACTCTGGTATGAACGCAAAAGCAGATGCAGATGGCAATATCAATGTGTCTGTAACGGTGAAAAATACAGGAAACGTAGATACTTCTGATGTTGTGGAAATCTATGCATCCAACCCGGATTCTTCCTATGGTGATACAGCTCCGCAGAAAAAACTGGTTGGTTTTGAAAAAGTTGCTCTGAAAGCAGGCGAATCTGCAAAAGTAGACATTCAGGTAGATGCTTCCGCACTGGAAGTATGGGATGTCAACGCAGGTGAGTATGTGGTAGAAAACGGTACTTACCAGCTGTATGCGGCACATTCTTCTGACCTGAAGGGTGAGAACGTACTGAGCAAAAAAGTGAAAGTATCCGGAAGTACATTAAGCAATGCTGATACAACAGAAAAACTGAATGTATGGTCCTCTTCCTTTACAGCATCTGATGTAAAATATGTAGAGTATTCCAAAGGAAATACCGCAGAGGCGGCAGCAGCAGACAGCGATGAGATGTTTGCAGTGATGGCGAAAAAAGCCGGTGCCTATACAGCACTCCTGAACGTGGATCTGGATCAGGCAAAACAGGCTGTCCTGAATATAGCTTCCACAGAGGCTCAGAACGGTATCGAGCTTCGTCTGGATGCTCCGGACGGAAAACTGATCGGCACCGTAAACTATGGCGCAACAGAAGCTGTTACCAATGCACGTACTTCTGAAAATGGTGTGGATGCCGGAACTTATACAGAACTTGGCTACACAACAGCAACTGCAGATCTGAGCGGCGCATCAGGAGTCCACAACGTATATCTGGTATTTAAAAACGCAAATGCGAGAGTGGAAGGAATCCAGTTTGTAACATCAGGTGTGACGATCCCGGATGGTCTTGCAAATGAGGCAGATGAAAATGGAAACTGGAATTACTATATCGATGGTAAAGTTGCCACAGATGCAACCGGACTTGCTCCAAATGCTTACGGCTGGTGGTATGTAAAGAACGGAAAAGTGGATTTCACTTATACCGGACTTGCAGCAAACGAGAACGGCTGGTTCATGGTAGTAAACGGTATGGTTGACTTTGGTTACACCAGACTGGTAGCAAATGAGTATGGCTGGTGGATGGTACAGAACGGAACCATCAACTTTGCCTACACCGGACTTGCCGCAAATGAGTATGGCTGGTGGTATGTACAGAATGGAAGCATCAACTTCAGCTACAATGGACTTGCATCCAATGAAAACGGATGGTTCATGGTACAGGGCGGCAGAGTTGACTTTAACTACACCGGACTGGTAGCAAATGAGAACGGCTGGTGGTATGTACAGAATGGAAGCATCAACTTTGCTTACACCGGACTTGCAGCAAACGAGTATGGCTGGTGGTATGTAAACGGTGGAAAGATCGATTTCGGTTATACAGGCCGTGCCGCAAATGAATATGGCTGGTGGAATGTAGTAAACGGAAAAGTAGTATTCTAAAAAGAAGGATTCAAATCAGAAACCGTGACAGAACCGGGGGTTTTATTCCCCCGGTTTTTGTTGTACAATCGTGAAAAAGACTGAGATATCATGCAGTCGTCTGAGATGAAAATTGAAATGTGATAAAAGATAACATGCGATAAGAGATAACATGTAATAAGGAATATCATGTGATAAGAAATAACATGTGGGGAGAATGAAAATGGTTCATTTTGTAGTTAGGAAAGAAGGACAGCAGGAGCCGGAATGGTCATCGGATTACAGCTTTCTGATCCCGTTGTCCGGTACGGCAGGGCTTCTTTTGAAAAAAGAGATTCTGGAACTGAAAAAAGGAGATATCGTGATGGTTCAGCCTTTTCAGTATTTCAGCCTGTCCGATGTCTCCGGGAGCTGTCTGCTCTGCCGGGTCGATCTGACGAAGCTGATGTCCGGTCAGGGGACGGCACCGGGGAGACTGGAGTGCAACTCTGCCATGGAACTTCACAAAGAGCGGTATCAGGAAGTGATCTATGATATCTTACATCTCGTACAGGAGATCCGGCAGCAGGAAAATGTGTGCGCTCATGTCCGTGAAATGAAGTGGTCTTATCAGCTTCTGGAGCATCTGCTGCGTGATTTCCGGGTGGAGACGGAGCCGGAGGGCACAGAGTTTCCAATGATGCAGAACATGCTGTTTTACATTTCACAGCACTATACGGAAGCGTTGACGCTGGGGGAACTTGCGGAGCAGTTTTACGTCAGCAGTTCCTACGTGTCCAAAATGTTCCGGGTGAAGCTTGGCACCAGTTTCCTGAAATACATCAATGAGATCCGTCTGCTGCATGCGGCGGGACAACTGCGGGATACCAAGAAAACCATTGACCAGATCGCGGAGGAGAGCGGTTTTAAAAATGCCAGATCCTTCAGTACGAAATTTCGGGAATATTATCAGATCCTGCCAAGTGAATACCGCAGACAGCAGAAGACGGAAGCACCTGCACAGCTGCAGGCAGATGAGGCGCAGGAACTGGCAGCATTTCTGGCGGAACTGGAACAGGAACGTATCGGTGTGGATCCGGTCAGATATCCGGGGAAAAAGCAGCTGATCACCGGCGTGGATCTGGAGAAATTTGTCAGTCTGGATCAGCCCGGGGGGATTCTGACTGTTCGGAAAGCCAGCTATCTGCTGCTTCATCCGGTGCGTAAGATGGTGCGGGAACTGACAGAAAAATTGCATTTTACCGGGATTTATTTTCACGAACTGTTTCATGATGATATGGAAATTTATGTAAAAGACAGAGATGGAACACCGCATTACAGTTTTTACCGGGTAGATCAGCTGTTTGACTTTATCGTGGAATGTGGCATGACGCCCTTTGTGGAACTGTCCTTTGTACCGTTTCTCATGGTGGAGAATGTGAATAAAGAGGCGATGATGCACAATTCGATCTCCGATATGCCGACGGATATGGAACAGTGGGATCTGCTTGTGCATCATGTGGTGAAACATATGGTGGAGCGTTATGGCGGCAGTCAGGTGCTGAAATGGAAATTCTGTGTGTGGAATTCACCGGACAATCCGGGAATTAATTATTCCGCGCTGCAGCGGGAGAATTATTACCGTCTGTATCTGTCCACCTGGCAGGTGATCAAAGCAATCGATGAGCGATTCCAGGTGGGAACGTCGGCACTGATGTCGGTGAATCTGCTGTATCCGGAATGGATGGACGGTTTTGCATCTTTTTATCAGAAACAACACTGCGAACCGGATTTTGTCATGACGAACCTGTATACCGTGGACGACACGCCGGAAAGTATTCAAAGACGGCAGCCTGCCGGTATCATGCAGCGCAGGGATGCGGTGTATGATGTGATCCGGAGGATCCTGAAAAACAATAAGTATTGCGGTTGGAACGTGAGTGACTGGTATGTGGCAGAGTGGAACTTTGATCTGGGCTGGAACAATGCCCTTCAGGATACGATGTTTTATCCGGCATATATTGTAAAAAATATGGTGGACTGCTGGCAGACGGGAATTGCTTTTGGTGTGATGGATCCCCTGGAAAACCTCTCAGAAGATCAGATGATACAGGGGTCTTTTCAGGGAAAACGCGGAATCTTTACTTATGATTTTATCAAAAAGCCTTCTTATTATGTGTATGAGATGCTGGCAAAGCTGGGGAGTCGTTTTGTACAAAAGGGGGAGAACTATCTGATCACGGAATCAGAGGACGGGGAAATCCAGATCCTGCTGTATGATTATCTGCATCTGTCAGAAGCCTACTGTCAGAGAAAACTGGACCAGAATGTGATCTGTCCGGAGATGCTGGAGCCGGCACATGATCTGGACTATGAAATCCGCCTGGAATATGCAAAGGAGCGGACATATCTGAAAACAACCTGTGTGCTGAACGAAAATTATGGAAATCCATATGGCTTCTGCAAAAATTATAAAAAGGCATCACGAATCTCATCTTCGGATATTTCTTATATTAATGAAATGAATCAGCCGCTTCGCATGACTGATTATGTGGATCGTCAGGAAGATGGAAGTATCTGTCTGTACGAACACCTAGAGCCATTTGAAGTCCGGCTGATCCGGTTAAGTGTTATGTAGGGGATGATCGCAATTTAAAAAGACAGCTGTATATCGAAATTACTATTTCGTATACAACTGTCTTTTTTATGGCTATGGTGTTAGATCATATGCAGTACATGGATCAGCAGAAGCCATGCAAGTCCGTAGTAAGTGACAACGGCAACCAGATCGTTGACGGTAGTGATCAACGGACCGGAAGCAACTGCGGATCGATCTTGATCTTGTGGAAAAACATCGGGATCAGGGTGCCGACCATGCTGGAGATTACCATGGCAACCATCAGGGAGAAGCCGACACAGCCGGAGATCAGGAAGGCATGTCCCATCGGATAATGTTTTAACATACAGATGTACAGACCGATGAATACGAAAGAGAGGATTCCGAGGAAGAGACCGTTTAAGAATCCGATTTTCATCTCTTTCAGCACAAGGTTGAATTTCTGTTTTGCAGTCAGTGTCTCGTCTACCAGTACACGGATGGTAACAGCCAGAGACTGGGTGCCAACGTTTCCAGCCATATCAAGGATCAGGGACTGGAAGCACATAACGATGGGCAGTACGGCTACAACGGTCTCAAATACACCGACCACAGAGGATACTGCCATTCCGAGAAACAGCAGGATGATCAGCCACGGCAGACGTTTCTTGATGCTGGTGGATGTTTTCTCATGCAGATCTTCCTCGGCAGTCAGACCAGCCAGTTTTGCGTAATCTTCACCCATCTCATCGTCTACGGCCTCCACGATATCCTGCGCAGTCAGGATACCGATCAGCTCTCCGGCGTCGGTCAGGACCGGCAGAGAATCTTCGGCGTAATCCTTGATGGTTTCGATGCAGTTTTCGATTTTTTCATGATCTGTTACATACGGGTAGGATGTACTGATGATGTCTTCCAGATCATCGGTTTCACGGGCAATGATCAGATCTTTCAGATCAATGGCACCGTAAAATTTATCTGTATGATCTACCACATAAACCGTGGAAATATTGTCATTCTCACCGGCCTGTGTCACCAGTTCCCGCATGGCCTGGCGGATGGTCAGATCTTTGCGGATGGCTACAAAGTTTGTGGTCATCATGCTGCCGATCTCATCCTCACCGTAGGAGAGGATCAGTCGGATGTCATGACTGGAATCAGCATCCAGCAGTTTTACGATTTTTTCCTTTGCGGATGCTTCCATCTGCTCCAGAACGTCTACCGCATCGTCAGAATCCATGAAGGATACGATCTTTGCAGCCTGGTTGACACTGAGCTCTGACAGATACTGTGTCGGTGTCTCCAGATAGGAAAAAATCTCTGCAAGTCTTTCTGCACCGAGTACCGGATACAGTTTTTTGCGCTGCTGTGGTGACAGCAGTTCCAGTGCATCTGCGATATCTCTTTCATGATAATCATTCAGCCGGTCCAGCAGAACCTCATTTTTTAACGGGGTCTGAATGATTTTCAGTAATTCTTCTGCATAGTTTGGTCTTTTTAATGTTTTTTTCATCTCATTTCCTCCTGACAGCCCTCAGGTACTTGGATACATTTGCCATCTTTTAAAGACAGAGTGGAAATGCACTTGTAGTTCAGTCGTGTACCTCTGAAAAAAGGGCATAAAAAATCACCGCTTTACGAAATTCCGAAAGCTAACGTTACAGTTACCGACTGTGCAGTATAGGAATTCTTACCGTTCATTTGCAAATTACATATGAACTGATCGTATGCGGTGGGAAAATGTATGAAATAAAAATATGGGAAATGAAAACGCAGGAATCAGTGAATCACACGGAACAGCTGCATATTCAGTTTCCATTGTCTGCCACCGCAGATCATACTTCGTCCTGTACTATCACAATTGTCCATGATCACACCTCCTGTTGAAAATTTTTGAACTCTTCTATAAAATAGGATTTGTTTAAAGCGTTCCGCTTCAAAACCTTGGTCCGTTTAATACGAAAAAAGGGATTCGTCAAGAGAAAAAATTGAATTTACTGATTTTTTACAAAAGCATCAATGAGTGAACGGGATGAAGTATATATGGAGCGTTGCATATTGTTTTCAGAAATAAGGAAGAAGGATCATAAGAAAAATTGAAAAATGATAAGAAAGATTGTAAGAAGGTTTGTAGAAATATCGTAAAACGTAACGTTGGAAAGGAAATGAAAAATGAGTAAGCAAAAAAATGGAAAAAGATTAAAACGGGCGGGACTGATCGGTCTGGCGGTGATCGTAGCACTGGTGGTAGTTTCTCTTGGCTATGTGAGCAATTATTACCATGTACAAGACCGTCAGGCTGCGTTGCAGAGTACGGCGGATGTTACCGTGGAGGAAGTTGCAGATGGATACTTTTTTGATGGACCGGGCAATGATACGGCATTAATTTTCTATCCGGGAGCAAAAGTGGAAGATCTTGCTTATGTAAATCTGCTGAAACAGCTGGCGGCAGAGGGCATCGATTGCTATCTGGTGCATATGCCGGGAAATCTGGCGTTTCTTGGAATGAACCGGGCGGATAAGATCATGGAAACATACAGTTATGATCACTGGTATCTGGCGGGTCATTCTCTGGGCGGCGCCATGGCTGCCGTTTATGCGGGCAAAAACAGTGAAAAACTGGATGGACTGATTTTTCTGGCAGCGTATTCTACAAAAGATTTGTCAGACACAGATTTGAAGGTGTTGTCTATCTATGGAAGCAATGACGGAGTCGTGAATATGGATAAAGTGGTGGATGGCCGGAAGCTGATGCCGTCTGCGTATGAAGAATTCTGTATTCAGGGCGGTAACCATGCAGGATACGGAGATTATGGTGCGCAGAAAGGGGATGGGGAAGCGGATATTTCTGCCGTGGAGCAGCAGGAGGAAACCGCGGAGAAGATCGTGGAGTTTTGTGAGTAGAATAATAGATTAGTTAAAAAATCAGATTTGTTTTTCTGCAAATAAATTTCAACATATGCTAATGCAAGGAGTTGATCGAATGAAATATATTGCACATAAAGATGGAGAAAGGGAACAATCTGTAAAAGAACATCTGGAAGGAACGGCAGAAAGAGCAGGAGAACAGTATACAGACGAATATGGATTGGATTTTTCTTTAGAGGATGGGATGGCATTATTCATGTAATGATATTATAGTGAAATTATCAAGAACGAAAATAGTATAAAAAGGTACTTTTGGGAAATGAAATCTATATTGTGAGTTGACGATTTTATATAATTGGGAGGAGGAAAAGAAATTTGATTTTATATCATGGAAGTAAGGAGATTGTAGAATTTCCGGAAATTAGGAAAGCATTGTTTAATAAAGATTTTTATTTTGGATTTTATTGTACTAAGATGCAGGAACAGGCAGAACGCTGGGCCACTCGTTATGGGCGCAAAGGATACGTGAATTGTTATGAATATACACCGAATTATAAATTAAAGTATTTGATTTTTGAAGAAATGACAGAAGAATGGTTGGATTTTATTGTTGCCTGCCGAAGTGGACAATCACATGATTATGATATTGTAGAAGGACCAATGGCAGATGATACCATTTACAACTATGTACAAAATTTTATAGATGGAAAAATATCAAGAGCTGCATTTTGGGAACTTGTTAAGTTCAATCACCCGACTCATCAGATCAGTTTTCATACGATATCCGCATTAGATACATTGCAGTATGTAGGAAGTGAGGTAGTAAATGGGAGCAAAAAATAATAATAATTTATTTTTTACATGTAGTTTAATCGAATACATTGGACGCTTAAAAAAGAGAACCAGATGTGAAATAGCAGATGCATTGGGAAAAGAGAATATAGATAGAATTTATGAATATGCAGATGTGTTGCATTGTGAACCAATGGAAAAGGTTGCACATGAATTTATAACTGAATGTAAGATAGAAACAGGAAATTTTGATAATGTAATCGAATGCCGTTATCGAATTCCTGATTATTGGGATATTGGTGAAGTGTATGAACGTCTGATAGAGGATAGCTATAAAGATTCTGATATTTTAAATGGCATATGGGAAGTTTATCATTCGTGGATAGACGAGAAAATATCAGACTATAACACAGATTTTTATTACCAACCACGGGATTATATTGCAGCATGCTATAAGAAAGGAGAAGTATTATAGATGGGCATCGGTGTAAGGGTAAACGTATGGGGCGATTATGCTTTATTTTCAAGACCGGAGATGAAAGTTGAACGATGTTCTTATGATTTTATGACACCTTCAGCAGCACGGGGAATTTTGGAAGCAATATACTGGCATCCAGGTATGGAATAGAAAATATGGATGCAAGATATCTGGCAGAAGATTTGATTGAGAATGAATTGAAACTTTTTGAATAAATTAAGATTAAAAAGTACAGAACGAACATTCGATTTGTCCTGTGCTTTTTTCTTCTGAATGATATACTAGACAAGTAACAATACTAATAGAAGAGATTCTGACAGATAGATGTTTTTTCAAAGATAGAAGAAATTCACTCAGGAGGTCTATATGGACCATTTTGAATTAGTTTCACAATATAAACCAACGGGAGATCAGCCACAGGTAATTTCAGAACTGGTGGAAGGTTTCAAGGAAGGCAATCAGTTTGAAACGTTGCTTGGTGTCACAGGTTCCGGTAAGACATTTACCATGGCAAATGTTATTCAGCAGTTGAACAAACCGACACTGATCATTACATATAACAAAACGTTGGCGGCACAGATGTATGGGCAAATGGAAGAATTTTTCCCACATAGCGCAGTGGAATATTTTGTCTTCCAGCATGAGAAAGTCACAAAATAGGTGGTATGTGTGGGGGGAACATTCCGATGTTGTGGAAACGGTAGTGGTGAGAGTATAGGTGAAAAGCGGGTGGATGAAGAGGTTTTGTGACCTTTCATTGCCTGCTTTTTGATTATAAAATATGAAAAATTTAGTGTATAAGGGTTGAAAATTGATATGAGATGCCCGGCTTTGCCGGGAGTGAATGTGGCAGATCTGTGCATTATCAGTGAGTTGCAGAAAAGCATTAAGGCAAACAAAGTGATAAGCTATTTGTCAGGAAAAACAGAAGCAAGGGAAGTCTTTAAGAGCAGTATTCTGGCAAATGCTTCTGCAATCATTGGGATTCATAATCATCCCAGTGGCAATGTGAAACCATCAAAAGAGGATATGATTGTTACGAGAAAGCTGCAGAAGTGCGGAAAGCTATTGGGAATAGAATTGCTGGATCATATCATTGTCGGCGGAACAAATGGAAAAAATGCTCAGTTTCCGAGAAGAAAAGATGTTGAATGTGACAGGAAGGATGGACTGGGAGAGATAGAAGAAAAGTGAATTAGAAGTTTTTATTTACTGAATATTTCAGGTAGCGGAATTAGTAAAATAATGTTGCTACAAAAAGCTGACTTATACATTAATATTATATGCATAACTCAAAATAAAATTGTTAAAAATAGAAAAGAGAATGATATATAACGAAAAAATCTCTAAATAGGAAAATTTACATTGACTGAAAGAAGAGTAAAACATATAATAAAGGTGGAGGTGTATAAGAATGTTAGTAAAAGTAAGTGTTGAAAATTTTAAATCTTTTGATAAAGTAGCAGAGCTGACAATGATTTCCTCAAATAAAATACGAACAAATGCAAATCACAGGTTAAAGATAAAAAGTACCCAGTTATTAAAATATGCAGTAGTTTATGGAGCAAATGCATCTGGAAAGACCAATCTGGCATTGTTCTTTAAATTTTTTAAAGA
>JALESO010000016.1 GCA_022781925.1 Lachnospiraceae bacterium | reverse complement strand
ATTTTCAAAAAAAATACCGGGAAAGGCTTTTCTGAACTTCTGACGGAAATCCGCATGAATAAAGCCATTCAATTGCTGAAAAACAAAGATATTCCAATTAATGGCATCGCATCCATGCTCGGATATTCCAGCACCTACTATTTTAACAAAGTATTTCTGGAAACATTTACATTCTCACCGGAATCTTTCCGGAAACGAATTTTTCAGACATAACTCTGCTCTACTTTGATCACACAGCGATAGTGCGGATTCCATTCTGTCACACGTTTTTGCAGATAGGATGTTATCTCACTGTCGCTGATTTTAAATCCAGCCGGTTTTACACAATCAAAAATCACGTTACTGGATTCTTTTCCCGGAACCAGACGTACTTCATGGATCGAAAGTCTCTCATCAAACTCTTTGGCCGCCTGACTGACAAAAGCTCGGATTTTTGCCACTTCCTCACTTTCCTCCACAATAGGGTCGTAGTGGATGGTCAGGATCATATGCTCCTGTTTCTGAAAATCACGCTCAATCTCATCCATAATTTCATGCGCCTCAATGACAGGTGTTTCCGCCGGAAATTCCACATGTACCGTGGCAAACAGATTTCCCGGACCATAATCGTGGATCATCAGATCATGCACACCGATGACTCCAGGATACGACTGGATTTTCTCTGTAATATGATTGACAAATTCTGCTGCCGGCACTTTTCCAAGCAAAGGACTTAAGGTTTCTTTGATCAGTCCAATACCGCTGTATAGAATAAATACTGCCACACCGATACCGGCGATACCATCAATAATATTCCATCCTGTCACTTTACATAAAATGGTTGCAATTACAACTGCTGACGTGGAAATCACATCATTTCTGCTGTCCGCCGCTGTTGCGATCAATGTATCAGATTCAATTTTCATACCGATTTTCTTGTTAAAAATACTCATCCATAATTTCACAGCAATGGAAATCAGCATTACAACTATCATCAGTGCATTACAATCTACCTCAGATGGATGAATGACTTTTAAAATACTTTCTTTTGCCAGAGACAGGCCAATGGCAACGATGATAACGCAGACTACCAGCCCTGCCAGGTACTCATACCGCGCATGACCAAAAGGATGCTCCTCATCTGCTTTTTTTGAACCTAATTTAAATCCAATCAGACTGACAATGTTGCTTGATGCATCACTTAAATTGTTTATCGCATCTGCTGCGATCGCGATAGAACCAAATATCGTTCCAATCAGATATTTTCCAACAAACAACAATACGTTGCACAAAATGCCAACGATTCCAGCCAGATTACCATAAGCCAACCGGACTTTTACATCCTTCGTATCTTTACTATTTTTTATAAATAGCTTTATCAATAGCTCTGTCATATTTCTCACTCTCTTTCTTTACAAACAAACTACTCACTTCCAGTTAAACGCATGTATGACTTGAAATGATTCTGATCAGCGTAAGCTGACATATTTTTCAGTTATACCTGCCCTACCTTTTTTTTACATTTCTTACAAAAGATACGCAGTTCTAACTCCCTGTATACTAAGAAAAGCACCTCAGAATTTGCTCTGAGATGCCTTATATATTTTTTACGGAGACCGAATCCCTGTCATCCTATTCAAAAAGGTCATCCGTTTGGATGACCTTGTATAATGCGCCTTCAGGGATTCGAACCCTGGACAAATAGATTAAGAGTCTACTGCTCTACCAACTGAGCTAAAGGCGCATACGTCTTTAACGCAAGTGCTATTATAACGGATATAAAAATAAAATGCAAGCTTTTTCTGATAAAAAATATTCATTTTATGTGTTTTTTATGATACGATACCATCATTAACGCTAACCAAAGGAGCCGTTCTTCTTATGAAAAACCAAAAACGCACACTCATCTCCTGCGCCATGCTGGAAGACGAAGTAAACCACATTTTAGAAAAAACACACCTTACACTTCCAGTCATATGGATTGACCGTGGCCTTCACAACAGACCGGAAAATCTGAACCAGCTGCTGCAGGAACATATTAACCAGCTGCAAAACCAGGATGAGATTCTGCTTACCTTTGGTCTGTGCGGCAACGGTACTGCAGGGCTTGTCAGTCCGAACACAATGCTGCGTCTGCCAAAATTTGACGATTGTATCAATATGCTTGCCTGTCGTCAGCCAAGGACAGAAAGAAAACAAACACAGAAAGATGCCCTCTATCTGACCCGGGGCTGGACTCTGGATCACGAAGGAATTTTACAACAATATAAAATGCTCTCTGAGACATATGATGAAGAAACCCGTAATTTTATCCTGCAGACTCTCTACAACGGCTATCATACTCTTACAGTCCTTGATACAGGATGCTATGACCTGCCCCCCGTGGAACAGTATGCAGATACGGCTGCCACATTTCTGGGCTTTGACCGGAAAACCGTTCCCGGAAATATCACAACACTGGAACATCTGATTACAGGGACACAAGATTCCAATATTCTGACGCTTGCACCCGGTGAAAAAATACATCAGATGCTTTTTGAATGCTAATCTGATAAAAATGCGATGCATCTTTTTCAGCATAAAAACAGCCTTTTTTTTTACTACATTTACTTTGCTGGTAGAACTGAAAAGATTTTATCGTTTTTTTATACAAAACAATATGCATTTTCCTTGCATTTTAGGGCAAAACGTTTACAATAGAACTGACGAGTATATCAAATTATTAATGGAGGTAAACAAAACCAATGTTCAAAAAATTAATACAGAAATTAAAAGAGAATCCTCGTACAATCGTTTTTACCGAGGGAACTGACGCACGTATTCTGGAAGCTTCTTCCCGTCTGCTTGCAGGTACATTCTTAAAACCAATCTTAATTGGTAATGTAGAAGCAGTCAGAGCTGCTGCTGAAGAAGCAGGCTACAATATCAACGGTGCAGAAATCATCGATCCGAAAAACTATGACCGCATGGATGAGATGGTTGCACAGATGGTTGAACTTCGTAAAGGTAAAATGACAGAGGAGCAGTGCCGCGAAGCATTATCTCACGGTAACTACTTCGGTACAATGCTCGTAAAAATGGGCGTTGCTGACTGCTTACTTGGTGGTGCTACTTATTCTACAGCTGACACCGTTCGTCCGGCTCTTCAGCTGATCAAAACAAAACCGGGTAACAAGATTGTATCATCCTGCTTCATCCTCGTTCGTCCGGCTGCTACAGGCGACAACGAAGTACTGGCAATGGGTGACTGCGCGATCAATATCAAACCGACAGAAGATGATCTGGTAGAGATTGCTCTTGAGACAGCTGATTGTGCTAAGATTTTCGGTATTGATCCGAAAGTTGCATTCTTAAGCTACTCAACACTCGGATCCGGTAAAGGTGAGGATGTTGACAAAATGCGTAACGCTTGTGCAAAAGCAAAAGCTGCTAATCCGGATCTGGCTATCGATGGTGAGCTTCAGTTCGATGCTGCTGTATCTCCGCGTGTTGCACAGACAAAATGCCCAGATTCAAAAGTTGCAGGACATGCTAATACATTTATCTTCCCGGACATCAACGCCGGTAACATCGGTTACAAAATTGCTCAGCGTCTTGGTGGATTCGATGCTTACGGCCCGATCCTTCTTGGTCTGAATGCACCGATCAACGATCTGTCCAGAGGATGCAACGCACTGGAAGTATACTCCATGGCTATCATCACTGCAGCATTAAGCTAATTTAAAAAAATGTTTTTAAACGATAAGTTATGATAAAGAAAAGAAGAAATTTACCTCCGCAGCTAATAAATGCTTGCAGAGGAAAATTTCTTCTTTTCTTTTCATTTACGATTGTTAACTAAAAAAGTGAGATTGATGGCTGATGCATTCACAAACCAAAATTTTCAGCCACCAGGAAAGATGCTAAAAACGCTTTCTGTCCCGCTGCGCCATCTCGTACATCATCTTCTCCCGCTGAGCTTCAAAATATACGTGTAAAACGTCCCAGGAGGCGTTTGTAGCCGTCATAACCATTTTATAGTCTATTTTTACGTTGCGATTACGAAAATCCATCAGAAGCCGATCCAGCTGCTTCTCTGTGAAGTCACACATCACGATCATGCTGCCTTCCGGATAAGCTCCTTCAAAATAGCCTTCCTCATCATCCTCCCGTTCAAGTTCTTTTAACGTCATATGAAACTTCGTCTTCGGAACGGACACCGCCTGAATCTTCATCGGAGTCAGAATCTGGCGGATCTCCCGCTCATTTTCACATTGAAACAATAATACTTTTGCCATCTTAACAGTCTGCCTTTCCGGAAATGATCCATGGAGCCGGCTGCTGTTCAAAGGAATTTTTGCTGTTCAATCTGGATACGGATACCTGGATAACTTCTGTATCTTTGATGCCATATTTTTCAAACATGGCGGAAATAGATGCAGCCACACAAAAATCAAGGGTATAGATCACGATATTGATCTTTGGATTTAATTTTGTCAGATATGCGATTTCCTGCTCCATGCTGGCTGATGCCACCATAAATACCAGTGACGGAACCGGACAGTCCTTCATGGTCTCCTCGTCCACATGATCGATAACCTGAATGTTGTGCAAACCGAAATGATCGATATTCTCTTCCATAGTCGCACGGTCGTCCTTATTATACTCCACGGCAATGACAGTGCCCTCTGTGGCGATCAGTGCCGCCTCAATGGCAATACTCTCGCCGCTGATGACACAGATATCGTCCTGATGACCTACATGCATCTTATTTAAAATAACGGAACGGATCTCACTTCCTACATAATGAATGGAACCACGTTTGAAATTATGGTTGTCCATACCAATCTTGTAAGTATTGCATGCATGCTCGTTGACAATCAACATACCTGCGGAAGCATTAATGCCACGATTGATCATATTGCTTACTTTATCATGTTTGATCTCGCCTGCCGGCTCAGATCCTTCGTTGTACCAGACTTCACAATCGCCAAGTCCCGCATTCCACATCCGGTAAAAAATATCTGCAATACCAGCTTCTGTAAATACGAGCACGGCTCTGTGTGATTCTACCGTTGGAATCAGGTTCTTATTTTTTCGGGTGATATCGAGCATCTTTACTTTTTCCAGATCAATGGCTGTATTTTTTGCAAAATACTGTAACCAGGATAAAATGCTCTCGTTGGTAAAAATCTGCTGTTCCATAATGAAATACCTCCCATACTTTCGTGCAGGAATGCCGCATGCATCCTGATATTTCCAGTTTATCATTATCAAAAACACACGTCAATAAATCCTTAGCATACATTTAGGAAACACAAATCCTATTGTTACAATTCACACGCATTATGGAAATGCAGATCCAATTGTTGCAATTTACACCCAAATCTATTTAGATAACAAAGAGCATTCACATAAATTTATATGATTATAATTTGTTAAGAGATACTTTCCATTTTCTTCATATTTACGCCACAAAATGAACACAATTTCCAAGTAATATAACAGTATCAAATAAATCAAGTGAAACAGATGTAAGACTTGATACTTATAAAAAGCTTCTGAGGGTAGTCAGTTAACCAACACTGGCACATTCAGAGGCGACAAAAAACTATTTCCTTTATATAGATAAATTTTTCATAACTCACTCTCCCCATAAGACCGGACCCAGAAAGGATCCGGTTTTTACATTCAGTAAATAATTTTTAAAATGAATAATTATACATTAAATGTATAAAAAACAGCAGCGAATCCAATGTACAGAATTCGCTGCTGTTTTTCTCATCTTTTTTATAATAAGTATTTCTTATGATACCGCCGGTGTTCCGACAAACTTCCCTCCAAATATACAACTTCCGGTTATTACAGTTGTTCGTATTTCTTTACACTGCTTTTCAGCTGATCGATAATCTGATGTACTTCTTGATCTTCATTTTTGAATTTTCCGCTGAACATAAATACTTTTCGTGGACTGTTTTTTTTACATAACCAGTAATCTCTTCCTGCCAGAACAGATTTTTCTGTTGTAACTTCTACAAAATACTCCTTTGGACAATGATATCTTGCTACGATTTCAATCCCTTTTTCCATATTTTCACCTTCTGTTGATAATTATGTATTTTTTTCGTTATAAATTGTTGCTGTACTTATCAACAACAACCTGTTCCAGTATATCAGAAAAAAAATTTAAGTTAAGTATTGAAGTTTTTTTTCTTGTTGTTCTAAGAAGAAAAGAAAAAATCGGCATTGTGGATCAAAATAAATGGAGGTTATCGACAGGGAACAACGCCGTTGTTGATAATATTCTATTCTTTTTATTTATTTGTAAACAACAATCTTCTATTCTTTTATATTACAGGCATGAAAAAGGTCGAAAAGTGTTGATTTTACTGGGGTTATGAAAATAAAGTACGGACATTTATAGGACAATTAACGGTGAGGGGTAGGAAAAGTTGCGATAATACATGGGTAAAGAAACGGACAAATGTGGGATGGCTGGAAAATCAAAGAAAAAGCCGGCTCTGGGCGAAGAAAAAGGCATATTTAGGCAAAGAAAAAGGCATATTTGGGTCCTATATCTGTCCGTTAAAAAGAAAAAAGAGCTAAATTTTCATGCATTTTAACGAAATTACGGACATTTATGGGACTATTTTATGGAACTTACGGCATAATTGAGGAAAAATGAATTGTTTTACAATTTGAAATCCGAAAGAAACGGACAAATTTGGGAGGCTGCGACAGAAAGAAACGGCTATTTATGGGAGCCTTTTTTATCAACTAACGGACAAATATAGGATGATTTTGCTGATTTTTACCTAACTAACGGACAAATTTGGGATAGTTTCCTGGAAGAAACGGCATAAATGAGGTGAACAAACGTTTTGACGGACATTTATGGGATGCAGTAAAAAAATAAAATCCCCAGATATTGTGCCGTAAGTTTCGGAAAATACTTTTTTGACGGACAAATTTGGGATAATAGTCGAATAACTAACGGACATTTGTAGGATCCCCCATTTTTTAGCGGACATTTATAGGCCCATTTTTTGGAACAGTACGACAAATATGGTATCGAACAGGTGTTTTAACGGACATTTATGGGAGCTGAAGATTTTTAACGGACAAATTTGGGATGTAAAAAATAAAGAAACGGACGTTTATGGGTATCAAATCAGCTATTTAGTGGACAAATGTAGGATGCTACACAAGTTATAGCGGACATTTATGGGATGCACACCCAAAATAACGGACAAATATAGGATGGATAAAAATGTTTTGACGGACATTTATGGGTGTTGATAACTTTTTGGAAAAAGTCTGACAGTTTTTTCGTTGACAAATTGAGGATTTAAAGGCATAATTAAGGATATAATTTTTACTGTTTATAAAGGGACGAGAGACACCAATGACAAAGAACGAAATTGCGAAATCGGAAAAAACGATGTTTCCCGACATTCTGAAGAAAAGTAATTTCCTTATTTCTTCTGTGTACCGGGCATCGCTTTTGGAAAATAAGGTGCTGGCACTGGCGTTGACAAAAGTACGCCTCAGCGATCAGGGACGTCCGGTAGCAACACTCCGGACGAAAGAAATTAAAGAAGTATTGCATGTGACCGGAAATGCGATGGGTACATATCTGAAAGATGTAGCCACTTCACTGGCAGGACGTACCATGTTTATCGAATCTGCGGATGGCAGCTTCAAATGTATGAGCCTGGTAGGTGTGGTAAGTTACGAATCCGGTTCCGGTACTATGGAGATTAAGTTTGAGCCCGAGATCAAAGATTATATTTATGATCTGAAAGCCAATTTTACAATGTTGAATATTCCGATGATGTTATCATTTCGTTCCGGTTGGTCATACCGTCTGTATGAGCTGCTTTCTTCGCGTGCTTATCATTCAAAATATGACAAGGAGACCGGCAATGTCTTCCATATAAAATATGGTGTTTCCGAAATCAAGCTTCATCTCGGTACGGTTCAGATCAAGGATGACAAAGGTAAGATCAACCGTGATATTCAGCGTGAATTAGAGAAAAAAGAGATTGATTACGATTATATTGTAAATGAACTGGTGCATGAAAAGCTGAAATCCTTTGATAAATGGTGCGATTTCAAGCGTCGTGTATTGGATGTGGCGGTAAATGAGATCAATGAAAAATCTGATATTTCCGTAAAATATGATCTGATGCGAAGCGGCCGCGGCGGCAAGATCTACGGTATTGACTTTGAAGTGACAAAGAAAGATATGAACGTGGAGCCGACGGTTGAGGAAGAAGTTCCGACACCGGATGATGCAGAACTGGATGATCTGATCGACAAAGTGATGGATATCATTGATGAAAAGATCAAGATTTCTCAGGCGAAAGCGCTGCTGAAGGTTGCAAATTATGACATCAACAAGATTGAATATGCTTATGAACTGGCCTGCAAGCAGGAAAATATCCGCAATCTGATCGGATGGATGACTTCTGCGATCCAGAATGGGTATGAAGATAATCCGATCCACAAGGTAAAAGGTCAGGCACCGGAAGAAACGGTGGAGTTTGATGAGTATATGGAGCAGATGCGACTGGATCATTTTGCAAATATGGAAAAAGAAAGCGAATAGTCCGTAAACGAAATAAAGAATAGTCAGTAAAATAGAACATATTCAAACCGAATACAGGTAAGTTTTGAAGTGATATAAAATGATGTAGAATAAAACCGGCAGGTTGTCAACAGGACGATCTGCCGGTTTTTTGTATATAAGATCTTTACAGCTTGGCATTTAGGGCATTTATGGATGTTGTTATCCACAGTATATTTGTATAAATGCAAGGAAAAAAACTTATTAACAGCCAGTAAATGTCTGCAAGTTATCCTATAAATGTCCGTTAGTTCCAGAAAAAGAGGTTCTGTATACAAAGATAGTAATCAGTAAATGTCTGTGAGTAATCCCATAAATGTCCGTTAGTTCCAGAAAAAGAGGATTTGGATACAAATCTAGCAATCAGTAAATGTCTGTAAGTTGTCCTATAAATGTCCGTTTCTTTCAAATAAGGTGAATAAAATACAATAGAATTATGCGTTTTTTTATGATGTTTTATGTCGTGAAGTGGGAATATGCAAGGGATCATTGTGGAGTTATGATAGATCTGGATGGAAATTGTCAAAAATGTAGCCTATAAATGTCTGTAAGTAATCCTATAAATGTCCGTTAGTTCCGGAAAAAGAGGTTTTGTATACAGGAATAGTAATCAGTAAATGTCTGTGAGTTGTCCTATAAATGTCCGTTTCTTTAAAAGAATTTCTTTTTCCATCCGCTTTTTGGTGAAATGAAAGAAAAAAATAAGGCTGAGTTATCAGATATTGTGATCAATAAATGTCGGTAACTCAGCCTATAAATGTCCGTTAAAAACTAATTTAACAACTCCAGAAGTTCTTCCCGGGAGAAGGACGGACTTCCAAGGTTGTCGCCGCCCAGGATCTGCTCTGCAAGTTCTGCTTTCTGTTTCTGCAGTTTCACGATATTTTCCTCGATGCTGTTCTGGGCGATGAGCTTGTAGACCAGCACACGGTTTGTCTGACCGATGCGGTGTACACGGTCTGTCGCCTGATTCTGTACGGCGGTGTTCCACCACGGATCGTAATGGATGACGATATCCGCTGCGGTCAGGTTCAGTCCGGTGCCGCCGGCTTTCAGAGAAATGAGGAACACCGGTGTCTCGTCCTGATTGAATTCGGTCACCAGACGGATACGCTCCTGCTTTGCGGTGGCGCCGGTCAGCATGAAATATGGAATGTGTTCCTTTTTCAACCGTGCTGCAATGCGGTCCAGCATGGTGGTGAACTGGGAAAATACCAGCATTTTATGGCCGGATTCCATGGCATTCTGGATCAGTTCCAGACAGAGATTCAGTTTTGCGGAGCCGGACATATAGTTTTCATATAGAAGTGCTGGATCACAGCAAAGCTGTCGCAGTTTGGTCAGTTCGGACAGAATCTGGATTTTGGAACGGTCAAATTCTTCCGGAGACTGTTTGACCAGAAGCATTTGCAGTCGCTGGACATGGGCCTGATAAAGTTCCTGCTGCTCTCCTGCCATCCGTGCATACATATTTTTCTCCAGTTTATCCGGCAGATCTTTCAGCACATCTTTCTTCAGACGGCGCAGGATAAACGGTGCGATCATTTTCTGGATCCGATGCAGGGCATCTTCATCCTGCTGCTGAATGATCGGAAGCTCCAGTTCTTCCCGGAATCTGGAATAGCTGAACAGATATCCGGGCATCAGATAGTCGAAAATGCTCCAGAGTTCTCCCAGACGGTTTTCCACCGGGGTTCCGGTCAGTGCCAGACGGAACCGGGAGTCAATCTGTTTGACTGCCTGGGCAGCTTTCGTCGTGGCATTTTTGATAAACTGTGCCTCGTCGATGATCTGATAATCAAAGGTCAGCTGTTGATACTGCTCGATATCGCGGCGCAGCAGATCATAGGATGTGATCAGGATCTGCCCCGGATGCTCCGCCAGGGAAGCCAGCAGTTCTCTCCGCTCAGCAGCGGTTCCTGCTACGGTGCAGACTGGAAGTTCCGGTGCAAAATGCTGACATTCCTGCGCCCAGTTGTATACCAGAGAAGCCGGGCAGACAATCAGTGTGTTCCTGTTGGTTTCACTTTGTACGATGTAGTGCGCATAGAGAAATACAATGACCTGTAAGGTCTTTCCAAGTCCCATATCATCCGCCAGAATACCGCCAAACCCATTGCTGTACAGTGTTTCCAGCCACAGATAGCCCTTTTTCTGATATTCCCGCAGCACTTTTCGGAAAGCATCCGGAACTTCAAAGTCACTGTCCTCAACGGTTTTCATATTCCGGATCAGCTCCTTGAATTCCCGGCTTTTATTCACTGGGAGGGATTCATCATCCCGCAGCTGTGCATCCAGATATAAGGCACGGAATTTTGGCAGGGAGATATGGCCGGAGGCAAGCTGTTCTTCCGTCAGTATCAGTCCCTGACTGAGCTGGGCCAGAGTGTCCAGACTGCTCTCTTCCATGGTGACGAACTGACCGGATTTCAGCCGGTAGTAGTTCCGCTTGCGGTTGTATCGGGACAGCAGAGAAGCCAGCTGTTCCAGGCTCATGCCCTCTGCTTCCATATCAAAATCCAGCAGGTTGCCGTTTAGGGATACGCCAAGGGATACCTTCGGCGGCTGAATGACCTGGATCTTTTTCAGGCGGTCCGAGATGTAGACATCGGCGATTTTTTCACATTCCACCAGTCCACGGGTCAGAAAATCATAGATCCTGTCACTGTCCTCGGCAATGGTGGGAAGTCCCGTGAGATCATCCATTGCATTGCAATAGCCGGAGAGGATCGCCGCGGTCTTCGCCTCCTGCCGGATGTTTCGGTTCTGCTTTTTCTGCTCCGTCTGAAAGACATGGTACTCCCGGTCGTTTCCGTAGTCTGCCACCAGATCACAGGTGATGATATCCCGCTGGGGCAGATCCAGATACAGGCGGAAGCTGACATCCTCCGGCAGATAGTTTTCCGGATAAAAATCTTCCTTTATGATCTGATACTTTTTCTCCAGCTCCGGCAGCATTTCCCGGGCAAACAGGGGCAGATCGGACTCTGCGATAAAGGATTTCCCGCCGCACCAGCCGGTCATGCGGTCTTCAAACAGGTTGATGGCCTGATGAGTGCGGCGACTGCTGCGGTAGATCTTCTGATCCTTAAAAATGTAGTTCCAGTCCAGACTTGCGGCAGAGGGAATCTGCTCCAGCTTCAGCTCAAGACCGCCTTCCACAGCGGTGAGGGTCAGTTTTTTCTTATATTCTTCCGTGGTGAGATACCAGAGCCCCTGATCCTTGCGGGAAGGCTCCAGCAGGGTGCCGGAGTCCGCCACCGTCTCCAGAAATGCATCCAGCAGTTCATTTTTCAGTGTAAAATTCCGGACATCCGTGCCGTACCAGTAGTTGTAGTCCTGATACTGACGGATGAAAAATGACATCAGAGGACGGCTAGTGTCATCGAAAGCCTCCAGCTGATGGACAAAAGCCAGATTTTTTCCATAGCTGTGCATTTCTGTGTGTTGTACATGCTGCACAAGTTCCGGAATACTTTTTACCACATACATTTTTTTGTCTCCGATGCGCAGGGAGACAGATGGCGTTTTTCCGGAAATATCCAGTGTTGGTTCCAGATGGATGCGGCCGGTCAGAGCTCCGTCGGTGATCATCCAGTTTTCCTGATTGCTGAACTGGCGGAGAATCTGCTGCATGCTGTTGTCCGTGCGGGCGGCATGTCCCCAGATGCTCTCACCGGAAACGTTTCTGCTTTCCGAAAATAAAGAGGAAGAAGCGTTTCCATAGGAAGTTCCATAAGAAGCATCAATGCGGTTTGCTTCTGATGCAAAGGAAATCGGAGTGGAAAACGGGGAAGCTGCTGTCTTTGGCCGTCCGCCGGAGTGCATATAGTATAGAACAGTGGCGACGCAGTGCTTGCAGATGCCGTCAGAGGATAAAAAATCCTCGCATGGACAGTAATAGTCAATGTCCTGCGGTTCGTCATATTCATCATAATAAATGGTGGCTTCCACTTCGTAATTATTTTTATTCGTGCCGCGGATGGTGGCGCGCAGGTTCAGCTCCTGGTCACCGTACACACCTTCTGTCTCGAAGGTGGAAAATTCCAGAATACCGTTGGTGCTTTCCAGTAATTTTCCGCGGTAAAAGGTCTGTTCATCTGTCTGTTCTCTGATATCCCGTTCTGTCCACATCTTGCTTTCTGATTCTCCTTGTGTTTTTTCAGTATGAATAGTAATAATACTAATACTGTCAGGTATGGAACAAATGTGCTGCAATGGTGTAAAAGTATGTCCATGATACTTCTTAGTATTTGCTGTCTGTGTTCTATTATAATATGGAGAAAAAAGAAAGTCTATATAAGAAAAGTTCACCTCAGTTATCAGGAAGTGAAGCCCATTTTTCCGATGACTTCCACATGCACCTCTGAGCCGAGGAACAGATTCATACCGTATGCCATGGCGTTCTGCTGTTCTTCCCGGAACAGGACGTTGCTGATCTCCACAGCTCCCCGTTCCAGTGCTTTTGCACGGGCGGCAGCTTCTCCGGCTTCTTTTGCATAGGCAAGGGCATCATCGTAGGATTCAAAAATCTGCGGCTCTTTTGTGCCGTAGACATAGTAACCGCTTTTGGTCTCTTCCTCGGAATTCATCTCGTAGTTGGATTTGATCTGGATGATCTCTTCCGCACGGATATCACCGATGACGGCGCCGAGGGCGTTGGTGACACCGGCTTCCTGCGGAACGAAACAGGTGGTGCCAAGGAGTCTTGCTACTTCCGGGAGAAAGACATGGATCGGTGCGCCGACACCCACCAGTACGGCATCTGATTGGAATAATGCCTGAATCAGATGGTTCGGGTTGTCCTGTCCGTCTTTGGAAAAACGGAAACACTCTTCCACCAGAAGGTCGATCTCATCGGTGTAGGTGTATCCTTTTGCTTTACGGAAACGGTCTTCCAGTAAAATGCGGACGATGTTTTTGTACAGCTTCTTTGCTACCAGTTCGTACACCAGTGCCGGGATTTCCTCCGGCGTGTGGTGGGTGGATTTTGCCAGAAAAGCAGCTGCCAGCCGGGAGGCTTTTGCATCATATAACGTAAAGTCGCCCCGGATGCACATCATGTCCGTAGGAGTCAGACCGCTGCGCAGGATGATGCCTTCGTCCTCCAGACGCTGCTGGTTCAGTTTGTATACATCGGTGTGAAGGGCCTGGGCTGTTTCTGCCAGACTCAGCGGACCATTTTCCAGCAGTCTGACCAGTGTCTGTTCTTCTTCTGTGTAGCGCGGATTTCCATCGATGTCTTTCTGCTTTATATAGAAGGAATACATCGGCTTGGAGTGGCCTTTCCAGTAATCTTCATCCAGATTGTTCAGGATCCGGAAAATATCCGGGTACTGATCCGCCAGGATGCACAGCGGCATGACACGGCGGTCGGACAGGAAAAGTTCACTTTCGTGATAACAGATCTCGCTGTCTCCACCCAGACCGAAAGTGTCCACATAAAGTCCTTTGACAAAGGTGCGCCAGCTGCCAATCTGAATGCCGTTGTCTGCGCGGATAGGCAGGTTATTTTTTACCAGTGCAATGTCGCTGGTGGTTCCGCCCATGTCGATGATGACGGATTTCTCATAATGCCCCAGATAGGCGCCGCCCATGACGCTGGCAGCAGGGCCGCACAGCAGCGTTTCCACCGGGTGGTTGCGGGCATATGTCTCGTTCATCAGGGAACCGTCGCTGCGCATGATGACCACCGGATAATTCAGGTTGCGCAGCTTCATGCTGTAACGTACCGCTTCCAGAAATTCATCGATGACCGGCAGCAGGCGGGCGTTCAGAAGTGCGCTGGCTCCACGCTGGATCACGTTGCGGTCATGGAACAGATGATAGGCACATACGACAGGAATGGAGCTGTGTCTGCGGAGGATTTCTGCCGCTTTCTGCTCATAGGCACCGCCGTTTTCCTCTGCATTCATCTGGGCGATGGCGACACTGTCATAGGAAGAAAGCCGTTCTGCAATCTCCATTTCAAAAAGATTCCATCCGGGTTCCGTATGCTCTTTTGCATTTCCTTCCACAAATAAAATATCATCCAGACTTTCAAATCCATAGCTCCGGTAGGAATTACGGACGACTTTTTCGCTGACACCGATAAAAATCATGAACACCCGGCCGCCTTTGTTTTCTACGCAGGCATTGGTCGCCAGTGTGGTGGACAGTGCGAGAAAAGATGCTTTCTGCAGCAGTTCTGCCGGCAGTTTGTCCAGAGAACTTCCGATGCCCTGTTCCAGGTGGTCGTGTGTGGTCTGTGATTTGGCGGATGCCAGGATGTGTCCTTCCGTCATATCGAAAGCGACGGCGTCCGTGCAGGTTCCGCCGGTGTCGATTCCTATCCCAATCATAAAAAATACTCCTCCTTTGTGTACTTTTTCTTATAAGTATTTTAACAGAGTGCAACAAAAGGACAAGAGCTGCCAGCCGACAGCTTTTGCCCTCTTATCTTATTATATTATAGAAACAACATGTGGTTTATGGCTTTTTGGTATTATCCTGTGTGGTAAGTGATGTTTGTTTCTGTAATATTGCATAGCAAATTATATATTATTCTGCGTAGAAATCATCTACTGCCTGGAAGAATGCATTGATATTCTCCCACGGAGACATCGGCGGGATATCACATCCGGAAGAAATGACAAAGTTTTTGTACTTGCAGCACTCGCTCATCACTTCTTTTGTACGGTTGTATACACTCTCTGCGGTTCCGTTTCTGAACTCTCCGGCCGGATCTACGTTACCCATGGCAACGAGGTTCTCCGGAACATGAGTCATCATCTCAGCCATGTTGATGGCATTTCCGAAATGATACATCAGGCAGCCGTTTGTCACGATGGTGTCGATGGTCTTTACAGCTGTGTTTCCGCAGTTGTGATATACGACGATGAAATTGTCATCCTGCACAGCGTCTACGATCTGTTTTACATAATCAGCGGAGAATTCCTGTGCCAGAGCCGGTGATAACAGACCTGCCAGCGGCTCAGCCATTACGATTCCGTTTGCGCCTACTTTCTTGTATTCGTTGCAGTAATTGATCAGGAACTCCGTTGCTTTCTGAAGCACGGTATGTACCATATCCGGCTCATCGTAGCAGTACATCAGTGCTTCGGATACATCCAGAAGTCTGCCAGCCAGGGAGAACGGTCCGATAACGCCTGCCAGAACCGGTCTGTCTGTGATGAGTTTGCATGCTTTTTCGATGGCATCGATGTAGATCTGGGTACGGCCTGCGCCGATCTCCGGTACTTTCAGTGCATCAGCTTCTTCCTCTGTGGAAACAATGCATCCGATAACCGTCGGAACCTCATCGTCAGATACACGGATGGTGGAACCGAATGCCTCTGCCTCCAGAGACAGATCCATTAAGCTTACGCTGGCTGCGGTCGGACAGGAATCAGCGATGATCTTCATTCCTTCCGCCTGTTTGTCACTGCTGTTGATCAGCTCCGCTACGGTGATTCCCATTTTCTGGATGGACGGGAAAGAAAGTACCGGTAATGCTTTCTTTTTGTTACTTGCGATCACATCTGCTACCCACTGTTTCATATTCATTGTCATGGTAAAAGCCCTCCTTATTCCAATACCTATATTTTTAGTAGGATAAAAAAGTAAAAAATAATAATGGCCAAGGTGCTGCATGGGGCAGCACCCGCCAAAAATCATGTTCAGTTATAATACATTATGATAGGAATCCGATGAAAAATGTGATCGGATTAACCTTCGAATACTGCTGCTGCTGCGTCTGCTGCGGAAGCTGCATCCTCTGTGTAGATATCAGCATTGATGCTGTCTGCAAATGCCTGGTTTACCGGAGCACCACCAACCATGATGGTTACTTTGTCACGGATACCGGCTTCTTCTGCTGCTTTTACTACTTCACCAAGCATCGGCATAGTAGTGGTCAGAAGTGCGGAACAGCAGATGATGCTGCAGTCGTTCTCAATGGCACATTTTACAAAGTCCTGCGGATCAACATCTACGCCAAGATCAATGATCTCGATGCCTTTTCCTTCGATCATCATACGAACCAGGTTTTTACCGATATCGTGCATATCGCCTTTTACCGTTCCGATACAAGCTTTTCCAAGTGGCTCTGCTGCTTCTCCGGAAAGAAGTGGTTTTAATAATGCGGTTCCTGCGTTCATGGCACGTGCTGCAACCAATACTTCCGGTACGAATACTTCGTCGTTTTTGAATTTCTCACCGATAATGTTCATACCACTTAAAAGTCCGTCCTTTAAGATGGTTGTTGCGTCAACGCCCTCGTCGATGGCCTGCTGAACCAGTTTTGTAACCTCTTTTTTCTTTCCTCTCTGTAAAGCATCTGAAATATCATTAATAATAGACATAGTGTTTTCCTCCTCCTCCTCTTATAGGTTATAGTATATCGCATCCTCGGGCAATAAGTAAAATAAATAATATGCTTGATGTCATAGCATTCTGTTATACATCTGAAAAGTGATTTACTTATGTATTATAAAATTATGTATCTGCGTATAGATGATAATTTATACATCTTTGTAAATCGTTTTGCCGCATTTCATGATCTCGTCGATCATCACTTCCGTGGACCATCCGCCAAACGGAAGGAACATCGGACAATAGCAGTATCCTTCGGCTGTTTTTTCGAATACTTCACGTACACGTTTGCGCAGATCCTCTTCGGTCAGAGTGCCTGCCAGGGCTTCTGTCTGATATCCCTGATAGTCCGGTGTGGTGTGATATCCGAGGTTCATGCCGGTGATGGATTTCAGTTTTGGAATATCGTTGATCTCCATTCCCTGCCATGCGTCGATACCGAGTTCTACGAATTCCGGAACGATGGCTTCGATCTTTCCACAGGAATGCATATCGAAAAGTACGCCCAGTTCATGGCAGCGGTCAACTGCTTTCTTGATCTGTGGTTTGATCAGGGAACGCCATACATCCGGGGAGAAGAACATGTTATTCTGGGTACCCCAGTCATCATGGAACATCAGAACATCCGGTTTGTAATATTCGATGACTTTCTCCATGAGCTTGATCTTCCATTCCATATAAGTGTTGAAGAATTCTTCTACTTCTTCCGGGTCTGTCAGCAATGCGCATAATGCATTTTCAAATCCCATCAGCATGTGAAGACGCTCAAACGGTCCGTTTACAAACATAATCTCAAAGACTTTATTCTCGCGGTCGATCTCACTGATGTGATCGATCTCTTCTACTTTGGACCAGTCCCATGCATCCAGATCCGGGAATTTTACCAGTTCTCTCCAGTCACAGATGTCTTCCATGATCGGATCAACGGAATGATCCGGTGCGATGGCATCCACGCTGGATTCATATTTCCACGGAACTCCAAACCAGTCTACTCCGCCATGCTCATGGGAAGGACGCTCCTTGTAAGCTTCCGGATTGAATAAAACGAAGATACCTTCGTCAGTCGGCAGCTCATCTACCGGCTCATGGCGGAAAAAGGCCATTACTCTCTCTTTTGGTGTCATTTCCTTCATTTTTTCAGTTCTCCTTTTTGTTCAACAATATAGTGTTATCAGATATATTAATTCTTTTTGTCCAGCTCTTCCCGGTTCTTTTTGCCCATCTGATTCCATACAGCGGACAGGATCATCAGCAGAACCATAACCCCAACAAAACATAACATCCAGATCTGTGTCGTAGTCATTTCTCATACCCTCCCTTATTTGTCATCCAGGTTGACCAGTTCATCGCTGTCACCGAATTTGTTGAGTTTACCAATGGCAAAGCCAATACCGGTTATTGCAAATACCATTATAGCAGTATAGATAATAGTTGTCACACACATATGCATAATGTTTTCCTCCTTTTATGCGCGTTTACCGGCAAATAATCCTTTTTTGCCCGGTAATACGGCGGTTGAGATCACACCAACGATCAAAGCAACGATCAGTGAGATGTAGTTTACATGGAAGTTTGCCCATCCAAGTGCATTCTGTAAACCGAACGTGGACCAGATACATACAACGATCCATGTGATGATAAATGTGATAACGGAAGCTTTTGCACTTCGTTTCCACCACAGTCCGATGACGCCCATGATAAATACCGGGATTCCGAAGGAGAAGCACCAGTTTACCATGTCTACAACTGCCGGCTGGAAGTTACAGATGGCGATACTTACGATACCGATGATGACGATGATCACGCGGGATAAGGTGGATTTCTGTTTCTCTGTTGTGTTTGGTTTGTACAGTGTATACATATCATGTGAGATCAGGGTAGCTGGTGCCAGTGCCATAACGGCAAAGGAAGAAAGGTCTACGCCTAAAAATCCTGCAGCCAGTAATGCGATGACCGGCTTCGGAAGCAGATCCAGCAGCATGGCTGGTGTCATCATCATGGAACCTGCGTTTCTGTATGCAAGGATAGAGAAAGCAGCCACGCCGATGAGGGCCGGGATGATGCAGAACAGACCGTTGATCGGTCCTGCAAACCAGAGGGATTTCTTTACTTCATGATTGTTTTTTGCAGTTGCAACCGGCTGATAACCGGTCTGTGCCATACCATGGAACATGGTGGCGCCAAGTGCGGACGGGATCGCAAAGCCTACGATCAGTGCTTTGTTTCCGAAAATGCTTGTCATCCAGGATGTATCAGCACTTGCTGTCATGGTAGCCTCTACCTGATCCCAGCCACCCGGGAGCTTGAAGCAGAGGCAGATAAATACAACGATCAGTGCTGCATACATTAAAATTGCGTTTAAGAGGTTCAGCCATGCGATCTCTTTCATACCTGCCAGCAATACATAGAGCATTGCAAGGATACCGCCGACGATGGCGCTGATCATATAAGACCATCCGGTCAGGAAGGAAAGTGTGATGGCGATGGTCTCTACTTCCAGACAGACCATTGCGATACTTAATGCTGCGTTTACACAGGAAATCATCGTTCCCGGTACTTTACCAAATACTTTGTTCAGGAAATCACCGATGGTCTTTGCTCCGGTCCTGCGGATCCACGGACCTGTGATCTGTGTGATGACTACCATCATGATCACGCATGCGATACCAAACCATGCTGCGATTACACCCATAGATGCCGCGTTCTGACAGGTTCCCCAGTTATGTGCGGAACCGAGCAGGGTCAGGGCAAGCGTGATACCTACCAGGGAAGCCGGAAGGCCACCGCCGGCGAATGCAAAGCTTCCGCTTTCCGCACCGCCTTTTTTCTTATTTTTGTATGCCATAAAGGCACCGATACCAACGATGGATACCACTTCATAAATCAGTACTGCGATCAGTACACCCCAGTTCATAACCTAGTCCTCCTTACATGTTTGTTGTAAAACCCATAAATAATAACCATAAATACGATAAAATCAAAACTACCAATAGAAATGATCAGTTACTGAAAAAGTGGTCCGGATTTTTTTCTATATCTGTATCATAGACCGTATGGATGTATTTGAAAATTCGCTAATATGTTTGACTTTTTTATCGTTCATTCGTATATTATGTACGAAGGGATTTTTTGCGAAGGAGGGCGTTTATGTATCTGAGTATGGTGGTTTTTGAAGAGTGTCTGGCGGAATATCATCCGCGTATGACGGGACATTCTGATCTGGTAAAAATAAAATTTATGGGGGTTCAGGAAGCGATGGAGGGGCAGGAATACCTGCCGGATCATATGCTTCTGGAACATGTAGAATATTTTATATCACATCCCATTCCGGCGGCCTGGGGCTGTCTGTGTATCGGTGAACCGCCGGAAGATCTGTTCAAAAATAATATCTGTCTGATTTTTCCGGAAAACACAGATATGACAAGGCTTTATCACGATATTCAAAAGATATTTTTCCTATATAATTCCTGGGAAATGGAAATCCGGAAGGCGATGCAGCGCAATGCCACGCTGGAAGAAATGTGTAAACTGTGCATCCCTATCTTTGAAAAACCGATTTTTATCCATGACCGGAACAATGAACTTCTGGCTATTGCAAACGAAATGGCGGGGCAGTTCTCCTGGCAGTATGACGAGACCTTTGACAAGTATTATCTGCCGCTGGAGATCCTGAATACCTTCAAGTCTTCCGAGGAATATCACAAGACGTTACATACCTATGGGGCACATGTTTTCTCGGCAAAAGCGACGGGCTATCGTACATTATATGTGAATCTGAGGATTGAATGGGTGTACGTGGGACGTGTCTGTCTGGATGAGATCGGCGCGCCGATCCGGAAGCGGGATTATGAACTGCTGGAATTTTTTGCGGACAATATTGCGCTGGCAATGCAGCAGGGTATGCTGCTGGTGAGTGATGCATCCAATGTGCTGTCGATTCTGTTTAAGGGTATGATCGATGGCAAAAGTTATACGAAAAACCAGCTGGCGAATCCATTCAGCTATTATAACTGGCATATTGATGATACGTTTCAGTGCATCACGAACTTCTGCCAGAAAAGTGATAATGCCATCCACACGGCGACGAATCTGACACACCGGCTGGCGAATATGTTTCCGAACAGTTGTGTTTTCCGGAATGAGTATCAGATTATTCTGGTGCTGAACCTGACGCTGGAGGACATGGCGACGGATCGCTTCTTTGCGTATATCGGCGAGTTCCTGAGTCTTGGCAATCTGAAGGCCGGTGTCAGTATGCAGGGACATGATTTTATGAATTTCAGATATTATTACCGGCAGACGCAGATCGCCCATGAGGTGGGACTGAGCGAGGATCTGCAGGAACCGATCTATTACTTTGAAAAGTATGCGTTTCACTACTTCTTCCGTCAGGCTTCCCAGGTGCTGCTGCCGGAGATGCTGTGTGCGCCGCAGCTGCTGAAACTCATGGAGTATGACAAGGAGCATGATACGGAGTTTACTTATACTTTGCAGCGTTATCTGATCAATGAGCGGAATATCAAGATCACGGCATCGGAGCTGCATATCCACCGCAGTACGATGAATTACCGGATTTCCAGACTGAAGGAACTTCTGGATATGGATCTGGAGGATTCCGAGAACCGGCTGTATCTGCTGAATTCCTTTTATATGATGGATTTCAAGGAATTGTATCAGAGTTAGAATATCAGTTAATAAAATATGTCTGGTTACGTTTGATTACATTGACTAAAAGTGCGCATCAGGTATTGGATGCATTTGCGGTTGAATGATTGTAAAAAAAGAACTTCCAGTCATCATTTATGCGGGGGGTATGATGACTGGAAGTTCTTTTGAAATCTTAAAGGAAGGTATTTTATTGGATTGGAATAAAATTTCTTAAATCTAATGCATATACCTGATAGATACATGATATATGCTTTTATCTAATGGATTAGCAGAATTTCTGACGTAAGTTGCCCTCTGTGCTGTCGTCTTCTGTCTGCATAGCTTCTGTAAAGAGTGCTTTCTGATCTTTTCGCCAAGCCTCTTTTAAAGCTTCCTCTTTTGCGGATAATGTATTTGCCATGCTGTTTGTGTTTAAAACTTTCTCTGCGCTCATTTCTTCTGCTTTTTTATATAAATCTTTGAACATTTTCATTGTAGTGTCCTCCTTCTATCTATGTTAATTATTTGTGTTCTGTTCCTTTGTTGATATTATTATATTATACATGATAAAAGAAGTAAAGCTACTGTATATTAGGGATGTATTAAGTAAAACTTAACGATATCGTTCAAATAGTATACATCATGCACAAATACTTTTTTCTGAATTATGCAAAATGACTTTTCAGTAAAAAATCCTCCTCCGGATTTTTATCCGGAGAAGGATTTTTAAAGTTTGTGCTTATTATTTAGATCTTACTTCCCAAGCGACTTTACCGTTCTGTACTTTGTATGTTGTGCCATACCATGTTACATATCCGGTGTGGGAGAAATCGATCTGGCCGTTCTTTACATACCACCAGCCGTTTGCGTTCTGAGCTACGGTTGTGACACCGGTTGCTACCTGACCGTCGATGTAGTAATACCAGTTGCCGTTTGCAGCAGCTTCATTTGCCAGTCCGTTCTCTTTTGTGGATGGTTCCGGTGTCGGTGTCGGATCCGGAGTAGGAGCAGGAGCCGGAGTGTCGATCAGTTTTGCATTTGCATAGTCAAGCTGTAAGTATGCATCCGGGCTGTATCCCATGAGGTCTACATACATGTTTGTAAATACACCGTCATAGCTGTTGTCCGGGAGATCAAATGTGATCTGATCTACTTTGCCGTCCTCGTTTGTATGATACTCAGCAGCTACTTTGTCGCTGTTGATATCTGTTCCCTGATAGATCATCCAGTTGCTTGCGTATGTGGTGATACCTGCGAAGCTTACTGCGCCGAGATCTACGGTTACTTTTGCTTTGCCGTTTTTGTCTACTTTGATGGTCGCACCCTTGATGCAGCTTGCTGCCATGGAATCCTGGGAAGGATTGGTTGCGTTCAGCAGTTTTGCAGGGATGGAGTATGTGCCCTCAGCCAGTTTGATTCTGTTTGAACCGAACTCATGGCTGTCGCGGCTGTCATCGATATCACCAGTCTTTTTGATGCTGTCCCAGTAAACTTTTACAAAGCTGTCTGCGCTGAACTGTCCGTTTACGAAGTCCATGCCGGATACGGTTCCGTTCAGGATCTTCATAGCTGGTACATAGATGCTTACGTTTGTGTTGTAGATCGCTGCAAAGCCGCCCTCTAACGGGAAGGATACTTTGGAAACTACTTTTCTGTCAGCGGAGAATACGTCATCGGAGAATTCGATGTCGGATGTCTCTACTGCGGCATCTGTCTTCAGTGCTTTTGAAGTATCGTTATCTGCATAGTAGCCGTTGAAGCTGTAAACATATAATGGCTCTTTGTCTGTGCCGTTGATGATATCTGTGGTCAGAGTCATGTTGCCATCTTTGTCTACGACGATCTGTGCAGATCTCTTGTTGTCTTCTACAAGGCTGTGTTTTACTTTGTCTGTGTAGTAAGCGATATCTACGCTGTATACGCCCGGTTTCAGTGCTTCGGTCGGAACTGTGATCTCCTCTTCTGGCATCTCCAGATCCAGGGCATTCAGGATCGCATCACGGATGGCGTTGGATGAGTAAGTAGCGCCGGAAACGACATCCACACCTGCGATGGCATTGACATCCGTTGCGGATTTGCCTACATACATACCCTCTAAGCCGTCAATGGCATCCTGCAGTGTACGCTCATTCTGTTTTGCATGTGTACCTGCGAAGTTCTTTCCTGTTACTTTTACATCTGTAATGATGTCATTCTCAACAGTTACTTCTACGTCTACGTCATACTCACCGAACTGGGAAATGTGAGCAGTACCTGTCTTCTTGGTGTTGGCAGATTTCTCTGTCAGTTTCAGTTTCAGGTTTGTATCTTTGGACATACCATCGATAAATCCTGTCATGTAGATCTCGTTGTTGTCTGTCAGATCGAAGTAATCCGGTACGTCGATGACTGCTTTGCCCGGGTAAACCAGGTTGTTTTCGAGGTCTGTGGTCGTAGAGGAAGCGGTAAACTGTGAACCGTCTTTTGTAAAGTATACATATCCTCTGCTGTCTGTAACGGCTACCGGTTCCTGATCATAAGCTACGCTGTCTGCTTCGGTGTTGATCTTGTCTGTGTACCAGTCGCTGTATGCTGCGGATACCAGGTTGGTAGTATCGTTCTTGGAAACCTCTTTGAATGTATCCTGCATGCTTGCAGAATTGTAAGTACGAATGCTTCCCATATGTCCGTGAAGTCCGAATACTACGGTCTCGCCAAGTTCGAATTCAATCTGTCTGCTGCCGTCAGCTTTTGTCACGAGTTTTGCACTCTTGATGGCGTCGATGGTTGCAGGCGGTGTCTTGGTGCCACCCGGCTCACACGCGGAGTATACGGTTACGTTCAGATCCTGAACGGTCTCCTGATCCTGTGAATCCTGTACTTTCTCAATGGTTGAGAAGTCCATACGGAATAATACTTCGGAGATGTAAGCCATCTCTGTGATGTATGTGGTGAACAGTACGTTCTGGTTTGCATAATCTGCATCGTTCCTGATGTAGTTTACGCCGGAGAAGTTGTAGTTAAACGGTGCCACTTTTGTGCCGGTAGCAGAGGACAGATCCGTCAGTTTTACGGACTCTACGTTCTCTTTATTGTAAAAACCACCTACCTGTTTATCGCCGCTTACGATCTTTGTAAAATAGAAATCTCCGTCATAATCTGTTCTTGCGTTTGTAGCAGGATTAATCGTACCTGTCTTTGTAACAGTCGGAACAATGGAGTATACTTTCTTGAAGTTTGCATACTTCTCGGCTGCATCGCTGGCATCTACGACACCTGCATCGTCAGAACCTTTGATGATTCCGTTACCGTTGCTGTCCGGTGTAGCAGTTGGTTTTACAAGAAGCTCGCCGCCGCCTGCGTAACCGATCGGGCTCTTAACACCCGGCATCTCATAATCTGCCACGCTTACGTTACCATCTTTATCTACTTTGACGGTTACGTCTGTGTACTGCTCTTCGTAACCCATGGCACCTGTGATCTTGTCACTGTCGATGTCGTAGGTACTTCCGAAGATGGCTTTCATCTTGTAGGTACCCTCTTTTAAGGAGCCGTCCTCGTTGTAGTAGCTGCTTGCATCCTGGAAATCAGCAGAAATGGTGACTGCCTCATCCGGCATGGTAAATGTATAAGAATGTCCGTCGGTACCGTTGATACCGGTTACCGGTGTCAGCTCTAATTCTTTGCCGCTGGCTGTGGTAGCTTTTACGGTGCCGCCGGTTGCGTATTTCAGACGGTCTGCTGTCACTTTGACAGTTACGGTCTCACCCTCGTTGGCCTTTTCAGCGGAAAGTGTCTCGTTACCCTGTACGGATACGGTACCTTCGCCGGTCTGAGTAGTGGTGATGGCATAGGCTGTCTCAGCGTACTCTGTCTTTACGGTAACGGCGCTCTTCGGCATGGTGAAGCTGTAGGTACCGTCTTCGTTTTTGGTTACTTCTACTTCTTTGCCGTCTGCGGTCACTACGGAAATGTTCTTCAGCTTGCAAAACTGCTTCGGAGAAACGTATACGGTTACTTTGCTGTCGGAAGCTGCTTCCGTATCAACTGTTGTCTCACCGTATTCTTTGCCGGTTACTTCGGAAGTGATGTCATATTTCTTATTGGAAACGGATTCTTCTTTTGCTTTTAATACCGGTTTGCCGGTCTCTTTATCGGTCTCCCATGTGCGATAAGCGTTGTCCTCTGTCTGGTTGTCCTCTACCCAGCTGTTCAGAGCGGAAACCAGTTTGGTAAACTTACCGATCTTGTTGGTATCACGGTCTACGGCAGATAAGTAATCGTCGTTGCCTTGTCCGTCTTTTGTCAGCGGTGTGATATAGGAGAACAGCGGTGCGTTTGCATCCGTACCATTCTGTGTAATACCGTAAATTTCGCTGTTTTCCGGTGCATTTGTGATCGTTCCACCGTAGTAATAGTTAGCTGCGTTAGTCAGTCCGCTGCCAGCCAGACCCTGGAAGAAGAATTTGTTTACGGATGCCTTGTCGCTGAATACAATGTTGGAATTGCTGTAACTGTTCTTTACACTTGTCTGAATGCCGACACCAAGACCATTTACTGACACACTATTTGCTTTGAAGTTTTCAAAGGTTACGGTATTGTCGATACCACTGTTATTGAAATCATATATACTGAATCCGGAACCATGAACAGCCACAGTAGATGCAGAACCGTTGATTTCAATATTTACTTTATTGGTGACACCGTTTAAATGTCCACCGTTGGCAAAAATGCCGCCTACATACAAAGTCCATGTTTCTCCTGCCGCATATACATGGCAGTTGCCCTCAAAGGTCAGATCATTTACGGTCATGGTAGCAAAGGATGGCTCCTGACCGAAGAAGATACCCGTGTAATTCGAACTACCTACTCCAGTATTGGTGGAAATACTGTTCAGGCCGGTGATCTTGTGACCGTTTCCATTGAAAGTTACTGTGGCACTGTATTTGGAATAGGTAACCGGGATCCATGCGTATTTGCTCATGTCGATATCTTTTGCAATGGTAACGGTCTTTCCATCCATCGTAGGATCATTGTCCTGCAGACGTTTGCCGATGGCTGCCAGGTCTTCTGCATCAGTAACGACCAGAGTGCTTGCGGTGGAAGCATAGAGCTCTTTGTCATAATGTCCGTCCTCCAGCCAGTTGTCCGGGGCAATGACAGACAGGGTAATGGAGCCAGCCGGCATGGTGTAGCTGGTTGCCTGACTTGCTGCCAGATATTCTACGCTACCGTCCTCTTTCTGAATCTCTACGAAGCGAACTTTGCCGCTTTCGTTGTTCAGATTCAGTGGGATGATCTGACCCTCTCTGGCTTCTGTGATGTCGCTGGTGGAGAGATACTCTTTTGCATCATCTGCGATAGTAACGGATTCTAACTCTTTCTGCGTGATGGCTGCATTGTCAAAGCTGATGGATACGTCCTTTGCAGGCATTGTGAAGGTAAATGTAGCTGCGGATGCGGTGTTAGTCTCAGCGGCAGTAACAGTCACCGGATTGCCTTCTGCGTCCGTAACAGTCGGAAGGGTCGTTCCATCGTAGAAATATCCTTCTGTGGTGGTCGGCTGCAGGGACAGGGTAACAGTATCGCCTTCTGCTGCCTGTGTACCGTTATTTACAGTGAAAGTAGCACCAGTGAGGTCTGTTGCTTTGTTTTCCAGCTTGTAAGTAGATACTTCCTCGAATTCTACATGGATGACGTTTTCGATGTCATGGTATCTCGGAAGGGTATAGGTGCTGGTAGCATCTGTCTTGCTGCTCAGTGTGGCAGTACGTGTGGTCTTGTCAGCCACCTGTCCTGTGGATGTAACAGTATGTTTGTAATATTTGCCGTCGATAACATTGTCTACGGTAATTGTCTCTGTACTGGAGAAACTATTGGAAGCATTGAATTTGACATGACTTGCAAATTTCGCATCATCGTTTGTGGTCAGAGTAAAGGAACCCTTTCGCTGAGAACTCTCATCGATGGTTACCTTTGTCTCCGGCATGATGAAACTGAATGTAACTTCCCATTTATTGTCTGCGTTCTCATCGCGGACAGCGCTCTCAAGGGTTACCCCAACGGCATTGCCATCTGCATCGGTTACTGTCGGTGCATAGTAACGGGACAGCATAGTGCTGTTGGATTTCAATGTGACTTTGTCACCGGGTTTTGCGCCAAGTGCATCTGTGGTAATATGCTCTGCTGTATTCTTGATCTCTACCTGTCCATCTGGCAGAATCGGTGCAAATGTGACAGAGATAGCAAAGCTTCCGTTTCCTTCGTAAGCAGAAATATCAGATGGAACGGTGCAGGTATACTGGTTATCCTTGCCTTCCACCGGGGTCAGCGTAATGCTTGGTGCTGCCCAGGAAGCGTTCAGATAAACGGCACTGTCCAGTTTCCAGCCTTCCTCCGGTGTGATCTCGAATGTAACGGTGTCGCCGACATATGCTTTGTAGACATCGTTGCCATCTTCATCTTTCTCTGTGGATGTGGCGGATACGACTTTGACGGTTCCTTTACCATAGACAACAGCACCGTCGATCGTGCAGTTGATCTTGTCACTGGTCTCGTCGGCCTGTGTCTGTACGTCGGCATCGCTCTGTGCTTCTGCTGCGTATACAGGCTGTGCAGTTAACACACCTACGCCGGAGAATGTACTTGCTGCTGTCATGATGGCAAGTGCAACGGTCAGTGATTTTGTTAAGTATTTCTTTCTCATCTTTCCCTCCGTTATACTTAGTTGATTAAAATTAGCATCTGATACTATGCATTAGCATATACTAACTATTAGCTCGAAAAAAATGACATTTTTTGGATGTCGCAGATATCATATAAGATGTTTTTATTTGTTGTCAATCTCTTTTTTACACTCCGTGCACAGCGTGCACGGAATGTAAGGATGCCGGAAAACCGCGAGTTTTCAGCATTTTCTGTGTTTTTTCTGTGAAAAAACGGTGTCTGAAAAAAATTTCAACTTTTAATTGTTTTTGTCGAAATCCGGGTGATTTACCAGGTTTAGAAGATTACCTGTCCGTTCTGTACATAGTAGTATGTGCCGTACCAGTTCACGTATCCGGTGTATCCGAAGTTCAGTGCACCGTTCTCGATGTACCACCAGCCGTAAGCGTTCTGTGCCAGTCCGGTGAATCCGAAGTTTACAGAACCGTTGCATACATACCACCAGCCATAGGAGCTGTTTACCACATCGGTGCAGCCGAAGTCAACGGCACCGCCACGGACATACCACCAGCCGTAGGAGCTGTTTACCAGGTCAGTGCAGCCAAAGTCAACGGCACCGCCACGGACATACCACCAGCCATAGGAGCTGTTTACCAGGTCGTTGTAGTCGAAGGCTACCTGTCCGTTGCGGACGTACCACCAACCGTAGGAGCTGTTTACCAGATCGGTGTAGGTGAAGTCTACGGCACCGCCGCGGACGTACCACCATCCGAATTCGCTGCTGGTCAGATCGGTGCAGCCAAAGTCAACGGCACCATTTACGATACGCCACCAGCCGCTCTCGTTCTGGGCGAGTCCTGTGTAGGAGAAGTCTACTTTACCATTTTTTACACACCACCAGCCGTAAGCGTTTTCTGCTACGGTATTCACATCGGTGGCTACCTCATTGTTGCGGTAGTAATACCAGTTGCCGTCTGCGGCTGCCTCGCTGGCAAGTCCGTCCGGATGTGTCTCGCCTTCGTTGTTGGCAAGTTTTGCTCTGGCATCGGTTAATTCCTGAATGAGCTGTGCGGATTCTTCCTCGCTGATGCCTGTGTAGTCCAGTGCGACTTTCTTGCTGTCGGCGGACAGGTTCTGGCTGTTCCAGCGGTTGCTCATCTGTGTCTCTACTTCGCTGAGTGTGCGCTGATACAGGTTCCATGCGGCATCGCTGGCGGATCCTTTTTCCACATGGGCTGCTTCATAGAGCTGATACTGCAGGTCGTTCTCCGGGTCAGCGACTTTTGTCAGGGAGGTCCAGTCTACTTCCATACGGGAGTCCTGATCGCCGGATGCCGGTGTGATGGAGAACATAACCGGTACGAATACGTGGGTGAAGGCTGCGTTGTCAGAGGTGAACTCGCTGGCTTTGGTCGGCAGGTTTGTCGCTGCGTCTCCGCCGGACTCACCGATGGCAAGTGGTGTCACGTCGATGGCTACCAGCCACGGATATGCTTCGTTTTCGATATCTACGACGGAGGCATCTTTGCCATAATATGCCGGGCGCTGCTTGTTGGCTGCGGCATTGAATACGGATTCGGAGGACGGGTCGTTGAACGGGTCATAGACTACGTCGCCGTTTACGGTCTGATGGGTGGTCAGGATCTCGGACTCGCTGAGTACGGAGATGGACTGATCTGGTACGCCGAATTTGGTAGCGTAATCAGTGTGTATGCCGTCCAGCTCCATCATGAAGCCGTAAGTATTTAAGAAGGACATCGGCATCCACTCCAGCAGAGCGGTGGCCTCACCGTCTTTGACGATGATCAGGGACTGATAATCTGCGTCCTCCGGGTGATTGTTGTTGTAGGAATCGCTGCCGCGGAGGGCTGCATTTCCCATGGAATACTGATCCGGGCGGCTGGCCTGCTTCATGTTTACCGTTCCGCGGTAGACACCGTCTGCCACCGGGGCGTTGAGGTAGGTCACTTTGCGGTCTGTGCTGTCAGGTGTGGCTGCTTTGCTGCTGTCTGCTGCCAGGGCGGAGACATTGCATACACTGAGTGCCATTGCTGCGGACATCGCGATGGAAAGTCCACGTTTCAGCCAGGTGCCGGTTACGTTGTTCTTTTTCATGTTGTTCTCTCTCCTTTTTTAGAATTTTTGGGGTTTTATGTGTTTCATAAATATTCAGGAATATTCATGAAGTGCTGACATTTTCTGTATTTTGCCATTTTTTATTTTGTGCCATTTTATGAAACGTATGGTATATCAGGACTGCGTGAGGGCAGCTTTCATTTTCTGATAACAGGTTTCGCTGAGCACATGCTCGATGGCGCAGGCGTTTTTCTGTGCCTCTTCTTCTGACAGGCCGATGCTGGTGAAGTACGCGTGAAAGAAGTTGTGGCGCTCATTGATCCGGATGGCAAGGCTCTCGCCTTTTTCTGTCAGGCGCAGGATGCCATGGTCCAATTTTTCCAGATAGCCTTTCTGCTCCAGTGTCTGCACGGCGACGGTGACGCTGGGTTTGGATTTGCCCATTTTCTTCGCCAGGGAACAGTTCTTTACTGCGACACCTGACTGGTGCAGCAGGTAGATGGCTTCCAGATAATCTTCCTGAGACTGTCCGATTTCCATTGCGTTTTCCTCCTTTTCCAAAATTTTTGCTATCAAGCTATCAATCGGTCTATCTATATAAACCGATGTGTATGATCAGGACTTGCGGCTGCTGTCCATGTGGTACACGATGTCTGCCAGGTTCATGGTGGACATGCGGTGGGATACCAGCAGGATGGTCTTGTCCGCTTTTGCCTGTTGCAGTGACTTCAGGATAATGCCTTCGGTCAGTGCGTCCAGGTTCGAGGTAGGCTCGTCCAGCAGCCAGAAGTCGTTGTCTGCCAGGAAGGTGCGGGCGATGCCGATACGCTGCCGCTCGCCGCCGGAGAGGGTGTCTCCCAGCTCTCCTACCTGGGTGTCGTAGCCGTCGGGCAGGGAGCTGATAAAGTCGTGGATCGAGGCTTTCTTCGCTGCCTCGATGATCTCCTCCCGGCTGGCGCCCGGTCTGCCGATGGCGATGTTGTTCGCCAGGGTGTCATGGAAAAGCCAGGTCTCCTGTGTGACGTAGGATTCCATGTCCCGCAGGTCGGCGGTGTTCATGTCGCGGATGTCTCTGCCGGAGATACGGATCTGTCCGGAGGTGGCATCCCAGAACCGCATGAAGAGTTTCAGCAGGGTGGATTTGCCGGAGCCGCTGGCGCCGTGAAGTCCCACTACGCTGCCCTTCGGGATCGTCAGGTTGTAATCCGACAGGATCTGCTCGTCTCCATAGGAGAAGTCCACCTGTGTGGCTTCGGCACCAGTAAAGGCATCGATGGATGGCTGTCCGCTGACTTCTGCCACCTGTGGCTCTTCTTCCAGCAGGGAGAGCACACGCTCGCCGCTGGCAAGGGTCTGGTTTAAGTTATTTGACAGGTTCGACAGTGCCACCGCCGGGCCGAAGGAACCCATCATGGCGATGACGGCAATCAGTGTCTGGCTGAAGGTGGCTGCGCCCTGCAGGTTTAAGTGGATCATCAGAAACAGCATGCCGAAGGAAAAGCCGAGGATGGCGAGGTTTGTCACGCTGCGCTGGATGGCTTCCAGATGGTTTAACTGGTTCTGCTTTTCTCCGAGCTGGCGGGAACGCTGGTTCATCTGCTCCAGACGTTTTTCGCCGCAGCCGTACTGGATGGATTCGTCCAGACCGTGGAGTCCGTCCAGGATGAAGCTATTCAGGTCACCGAAAGCGGTGCGGTACTCCATGCCGCGGTCCGCGCCTGCCCGTCCCATGATCAGCGGGATGCAGACACCCACGACGATGTAGCCTGCCAGTGCCAGCACGCCTGCCAGCGGATGCTGGGAGCCGATGAAGATGGTCATCAGGATGCTGATGGCTGCCGCAATGGCGATGGGTGAGATTGTATGTGCATAAAATACTTCCAGAAGTTCGATGTCGGAAGTAATGAGTGAGATCAGGTTTCCCTTGTCTCTGCCTTCGAGTTTTGCCGGGCAGAGTTTCCGCAGTACGGCAAATACTTTGTGGCGGATGATGGCCAGCAGCTTGAATGCGATGAAGTGGTTGCAATACTGCTCTCCGTAGTGGAGCAGTCCGCGGCATACCGCCATAATGATGAGCAGGGCGAACATGCCCGTAGTGCTTACTCCGGCAAAGAGGCCGGTGCCTGCGGGGATGATGCTGGCGCCCATGAGCATCAGCAGTCCGCGGATCAGCTCATATCCTGCCAGGATGGTCAGGAAGATGGCGCAGAGGTATCCGGCGATGCCGAGGATGATTGCCAGACACATGATGGGCAGCAGGGGGCGCACAAGGCCGATGAGCCGTCCCATGATCTGGATGGCGCTGCGGCGCTTTTTCGTGCCGTCAACTGTGTGTGTCATATTCTGTGTATCATTCTGCGTATTGCCGCTCATCGGATCGCCTCCTCTCCTGTGGAATACTGCTCCAGCTCACACTGGGTCTGATACAGGTGTTGATAAGTGCCCTGATCTGCCATCAGTGCGGTGTGGGTGCCGCGTTCCACGATTTTTCCTTTTCCGAGCATGTAGATGACATCGGAATCGACGACGTTTGCCAGACGGTGGGATATGAGGATGATGGTCTTGGTCACCGCCAGACGGTGGATGACCTGCATGATCTGCTCCTCACTCTCCATGTCGATATTCGAGGTGGCTTCATCAAAGATGTAGACCGGGGAGTCATGCAGCAGTGCCCGGGCAAGTGCCAGACGCTGACACTGTCCGCCGGAGAAGTTGCTGCCTTTCTCTGCCACCGGTGCCTGAAGTCCATCGTTTTGTACTAAGAATTCTTTTAAGTTTACCTGTTCGAGTACGCTCCAGAGTTCGTCTTTCGTAGCGTCCGGTTTTCCCATGCGGAGATTTTCTTCCACGGTGCCTTTGAACAGGTAGCTGTTGAGGGAAACCAGTGTGATGTGCTGCATCAGGCTGGTCTCGTTGATGTCGGAGAGCTCCAGGGTGGTGCCGTCCGCCTGTGTGATACTGATGCTGCCGTCATAACCGCGGTTTCGTCCCATGAGCAGTCCGGCGATGGTACTCTTGCCGCAGCCGGAGGTGCCCACCAGGGAGACGAAGCTGCCCGCCGGGATATCCAGTGAGATGTCGTCCAGGATCTGACGGCTCTCCTCATAAGAGAAGGATACGTGATCCATGTGGATGCCAAGGCTTTCACCGGATAATGTGGCTTCTTTTGGCTCCGGTTCCGGCAGATCTAAAAATGCGAAGATCTTGTCGCTGGCGGACATTCCGTTCATGGCGATATGGAAGAAGGATCCAAGGAGCCGCAGCGGAATGAAGAATTCGGATGCCAGCAGGATGATCATCAGCGCGCCGGAGAAGCCAAGGCTTCCGGCAAAGAACTGGCGCAGGGCTACGATGATACCCACTGCCGCTCCGCCGTAGGCGACAATGTCCATGACGCTGGTGGAGTTCAGCTGCATGGTCAGCACCTTCATGGTGATCTGACGGAAACGCTGGGATTCCACGTCCATCTCTTTTGCTTTCTGCTCGTCTGCCCGGTAGATCTTCAGTGTGGTCAGTCCCTGCAGGTTTTCCAGGAAGCTGTCACCGAGACCGGTGTAGATGCCCCAGTATTTGTTCAGCAGTCTTTTTGCAATCTTCTGAACTGCCACGATGGAGATCGGGATCAGGGGCACGCAGATGAGCAGTACAAGGCTCGCCTGCCAGTTGACCCGGCACAGGATGACAAAGAGCAGGATCGGTGCGGTCATGCTGTAAAAGAACTGTGCCAGATATTTTCCAAAGTAGATCTCCAGCTGTTCCACGCCTTCTGCGGACATCTGGACGACTTCGGATGTGGTGACCTGCTCCCGGTAGGATGTGCCGAGTCGCAGGAGTTTTTCATAGATTTTCGTGCGTAGGATGCGTTTTACATGGACGCTTGCTGCGTAGGATGCCCGTGATACCCGGTATTCGCAGAATACCCGCAGGGCGATGCAGATGCAGATGGTGACTGCCCGTATCGTCAGGACGGTGGTATCCAGGGTGCCGTCCAGCAGGGAGCCGAGAAGGGACGCTGCGGAGGCGATGAGCAGGATCTGACAGATCAGGGAGAGATACTGCCAGAGCACCTGGTATACAATGTATTTTTTTGACTTGTTTAAAAGTCGGATCAGTCTCGTCTTTATCATGGGTTACACCTGTTTTTCCAAGGAATTATCGTTTGCTTCTGCGTCGGATGGCTTCAGTGTCTTGACACGGACAAAGAAGTATAATACGTGGCAGATCCAGACGATGGCGATACAGATCCGTCCAATCGGAACGTTTTTCATCAGGATAAATCCGATGGCCATGATGACGGTGACGGTTCCCACGATGGTGAACTTGGTCTTTAATGTCATGGCTTTGTGCTCCACGAAGCTCTGCAGGTTTTTCTTGTACAGGTTCGTTCCGAGGAACCAGGTGTGTAATTTTTCAGACCCTTTTGCAAAGCAGAACAGGGTTACGAGATAAAATGGTACCGTGGGGAGGATCGGAAGCACGACGCCGATGGTGCCGAGGGCCAGGCAGAGGCATCCGAGGAGAACCCACAGAAACCGGATTGGGTTTTTCTTTTCTTTCATGTGTGTACCTTTCTTGGGTAGAGGTTATTTGGTTGCGGTATGTGTATTAAGGTTGGTTGGTGTGTTTTTTATGGTAAATAATTCCGATAGGAATAGTAAAGTTACCTTTATTTCTTAATTACACCGTCAGGACGAATTTTCTGCCGTTGATCTGGGTGACATCCAGCTCGATGCCGTACAGATCACGGATACTCTCCTTCGTGATGACTTCCTCCGGATCTCCGGCGAATCCTACGACGCCGCCTTTTAAGCCGATGACGTTGTCGGAGAAGTAGATCGCCTGGTTGATGTCGTGGAGGACCATGACGATGGTGATGCCGTATTCCCGGTTCAGCTTGCGCACCAGCTCCAGGATCTCCACCTGATAGCGGATGTCCAGATAGGTGGTAGGCTCGTCCAGGAACAGGATCTTCGTATTCTGCGCCAGCGCCATGGCAATCCATACACGTTGACGCTGTCCACCAGAGAGACGGCTGATCTCACGGTCACGGTATTCCACGATGCCGGTGACTTCCATCGCCCATTCAATGAGCTGTTCGTCTTCCTGGGTGGCTGCCTGCATCGGTTTGCGGTGCGGGGTTCTGCCGAAGGCCACCAGATTTTCTACGGTGATATCGTTGCTGGAAGTGTTGTACTGCTGTACGATGGACACTTTCCGGGCAAATTCTTTTAAGGTCAGGTTGCGGATGTTTTTGCCCCGGAGGAAGATCTGTCCCTTGCGGGCGTCCAGATTCTTCGTCATCAGGGAAAACAGGGTGGATTTGCCGCAGCCGTTGGCTCCCATGATGGTGGTGACTTTTCCCTCTTCTATTTTCAAGGATACTTTTTTCAGGATCTTGTTTTTACCGTAGGAAAAAGATAAGTCGCGAACTTCCATGGCGGGCTTTTTCTTTTTTTTCTTAGGTTCTGATGCATCAGTTGTATCTGTATCAGGGTGTTTCTGCATGGCTGCTTTCACTGTCTCTGTGTCGATGGTAGCGGTGATTTCCTGATTTTCTTTTGTATTTATTGTGTCTTTTACTGCGTCGTTAGTTTGCATATTTCTTTGACCTCCTCAGCAGAATGATAAAGAACGGATCGCCGATGATGCTCATGATGATGGATGCTGAGATCTCATACGGTGCCGCGATGGTTCTTCCGATGGTGTCTGCCAGCAGGTAGGTGAATGCTCCGAGCAGCATGGAAAACGGGATCAGCGCTTTGTGGTCGCTGCCTACCAGCAGCCTGCCGATGTGGGGAACGATTAGTCCGAGGAAGCTGATGGGGCCTGCCACTGCGGTGGAGATACTTGCCAGCAGTACGGCAATCAGTGAAATGATGATACGCATACGGTTGACGTTTACACCAAGGCTGCGGGCGGTCTTGTCTTCCAGTGCCAGCAGGTTGCAGGTGGAGCATGCCAGCACGGAAAGCACCAGTCCGATGAGGACGTATGGAAGCAGTGTCTTTACATCGTCCCAGGTCTTCATGGTGATGTTGCCATTTACGATGGCTGCCACGCCAGACATGTTGCCGCCGGACATGGAGTTGAGTCCGCTGGAAAGTCCGGTGAACATGGCATCCACGGCGATACCTACCAGGATGATACGCAGCGGGCTGAGTCCGCCTTTCCATGAGAGGCTGTACACCAGAAAGAAGGAAAATACGCCGCCCAGGAAGGCAAATAACGGTGTGAAGAAAAATAATGCCGGTGCGAAGGCGGTGATCAGCACTGCCGCAAAGCTGGCGCCGCTGGAGATACCGATGATGCCCGGGTCAGCCAGGGGATTTTTCAATACTGCCTGAAACAGCACACCGGATACGGCGATGGCCGCGCCTGCCAGGATGGAGATGAAGATTCGCGGGAATCGCAGGTCTGCGATGGTGGCCACGGTGTCACTCTCCTGAATGTGGAACACGCCTTTTACCAGCTCCGGGAAGCTTACTTTCAGGCTGCCGATGTTTACTGCTGCGAAAAACAGTACGATGAGCAGTAATGCCATGATGACAAAGGAAAGGGTCGCCCGGGCTGTTTTGCGGTGCTTTCGGTTCAGATCCTGCTGTGCTGCGGAGGTTTGTTCTGTGTCTGTATGATTCATTTTGTCATTACTCCTGATTACTTGTTACTTTTCTGAATGTCGTTGTATTTTTCGGTTGCATTGGAGTCTTCGGCATTTTTCTGCGCTTTCTCACTGTTTTCTTTGGCTTTCTGTGTGTCGGCGTCGCTCTCCGGGTAGAGGATCGGCTGAAGCTCTTCTAATGCTTCCGGATATTTGAAGGTGGCGCTCATGCCAAAGAGCTCGTAGGTCAGGTCGTAGACTCTGCCGTTTTTGACTGCGTCAAAGTGCTGCCAGATGTCGTTGGTGGCGAAGTCCTCGTTGAACATCTCCATGACCTGATCCGGCAGTGCGTGGGCGGCACGGAGAATGATGTCAGGCTCCTTTGTCTTCATGTCCTCGGTGTTTACCGTCAGAAATTCCTGATTGGTGCCGGCGTAGACGTTTTCACCGCCTGCCAGCTCCACAAGGCTTCCCACGTAGGAGTTTTCCGTGGCGATGATGTAGGAACCCGGAAGTCCCATGAGGATCAGCACCTTCGGATGCTCTTTTCCTTCATTTTTTGTCTTGTAGTCGTTATAAAATTCGGTAAATTCGTTTACCAGCTGCTGCGCTTCTTCCTGTCGGTTGAAGATTTCGCCCAGTTCCTGGATGGAGCGGTACATGCCGGGTACGCTCTTTAAGTTCAGGAATGCCCAGTCGGTGTTGATGGCTTCGTACTTCGGCTGCAGGTCGCTCTGCAGGGAGGACGGGCTCAGGATCCAGTCCGGGCTCAGGGAGGAGACGATTTCCATGTCCGGGCTCATGGCCGTTCCCACGGTGGGAAGGCTGGCGTAGCGGTCCGGGATGGATGAGGTGGTGGTGCTGCACACGCCTGCCAGATCCAGATCCAGACGGTCACAGATCTCGGCGGTTGCCGGGGAGGTGGCGATGATGCGCGGCTCTCCGGACAATGCCTGTACTTTTTTCTTCGCTGCTTCCACTGCTGCTTTTTCCTTCGGATCGTTGATCTCTAAGAGACTGCTGACATCCGTGTCGGAGGATTTTGCAGATTTGGTGGATTTCGTAGCTGAGTCAGTTGAATCTGAGGTGTTGGAGGTATCTGAGGTATTGGCTGAACCGGAGGTGTCGTTGGCTCCGGAAGTGTCGGAATTGGCTGTATTTCCTTCTGTGTCGGACACGGAACTCTCTGTCTCCGCGGAGGTTCCCAGCTGGTCTCTGGTGCTGCCGCAGCCGGTCAGCGCCAGTGCCTGACAGCCGATGAGGGCGGTCAGACCAAAGGCAAGGATGCGTTTTGCAATTTTATTCTTCATCGTCGTCATCATCCTCTCCACCGCCCCAGCGATACCAGTTTCTGCGGAAATAGTAGACAACGGCTGCCGCTGCTGCGATCAGTACCACGCCGACTACCAGTGGCGGGATCATGCGGATCGCGATCTGCTCGCCCACGGTGTAGGTACTGCTGCCGGATGTGCCTGTGGTGCCATCGTCGTCGCTGTCTGCGTCGGTGGCTGTGGACAGGCTCAGACCTTCGGCGCTGTTGATCTCGGAACTGTTCTGTGTGGTATCGGTCTGGGTGCCGGTCATGTCGTTATTGCCAAGGGTCGGAGTGGTGGTCTCACCGTCCGTGGTGGTGCCATCTGTGGAGGCATCGGCGGTCAGTCCCTGACCAGAGGTAAGGTTTCCGGTGGAAAGACTGGAGGAACCTGCACTGATGCTACCGCTGACTGCGGAACTCTGTCCACTGCTCTGTGCGGTCTGATCGCTGCCGCTCTGCGCTGTGCTGGCGCTTTCGTTGCCGGAAGCACTCTGGGATGCGCTGGCGTCACTGTTTGCACTGGCGGTTACCATGGTGGCATTCATGTTTGTGCTGTTTCCAGCCTGGAAGTTGTTCGGGTAAATGTAAAAGATAACGTCTCTTCCCATCGGCTCGACATACATGCTTGCGCGGATGATGCATTTTTCACTCGGCACCTGGATACAGATGTCGGCGGTGTTTCCATTAGAGTCGGAACCGGAACCGGTCTGGCCGTACACGGTCTTGCTCCAGCCGGAGTCACCGGTGGTCTGCACCTGGAAGTTGTGTCCGGAGGTGTAGTCCATCAGGCTCATGCGGATGGTCAGATAATATTTGCCATCGGAGGTCACTTCCAGAATACCTGTGGAGTAGACGCATCCGTTTACCATGCCCTGTCCTGTGGCATAGGAGGATTCTCCGCCGGAATCTTCGACGGTTCCGGTCAGCGGGTGACGGTAGGATGGAACGATGCTGCATGTGTATACTGAACCGGTGGCTGCCTGGGCAGGCTGTACGCTGAGGTTCAGCCCTGCAAATATCATGATCAGGGCGAGCATCAGGCTCAGCAGTTTTCCTGTTTTCTTTTTGTGTCTTTGCGTTTTCATAAAAATGTATCTCATCTCTCTTTATGTATGGTTAATTGCTATTTACGGGGTGTTTTGTTTTTGCGGTCGGATACGGTGGATTTATGGGTGAAAGTCATGGTACCAAGCAGGACTGCGGCTGCTGCGCATGCCATGGTCAGCCACAGATACGTCTGCGGGTCGTCCATGGTTTTAACAGAGGATAAGGACTGCAGTCCGTTGGAACCGGAAAGTCCGCTGTTTAAACCGGAGTTCAGGCCGGAGTTTAATCCGCTGCTGCTCAGACCACTGCTGCCATTGAGTCCGCTGCCGCCGTTCAAGCCGCTTCACTGATTCAGACTCTGGTTTAAGCCGCCGTCGATCCAGCCGGTTGTGCAGCCGTTTCCATTGTTATTATTGTTGTTGTTATTGTTTCCGTTGTTGTCGGAGCCGTTATTGCTGTTGTCACCGTCAGTAAAGGCGGAGTCGGAATCTGTGGTGGCACGCAGTGTGCTCCAGTCGAGACTCAGGTAAACCGGCTGTGTGCCTGTGTCTGCGGCGATGGCTTCCATGACCGGAACGAATACCTGAAGCGGTACATAGCCGTCGTCTAAGGCTTCCGGGATCAGTGGGAACTGCACCTGATCTGGATAGTTGGTGCCGTACTGGTCGGATGCAAGGCTGCCGTCGCTGTTTTTCTGGTAATCCAGAATGGTTACGTCTGCGAGATCGCCCTGCGGCGCATAGAATTTATCCAGTGTGTAGCCGGTCTTGAAGTATTTCAGCTGGCTTAAGTAGCCGTATTTGGTGCCGATCTTCAGGCCCTTGAAGTCAAGGGTGATGTAGTAAGTGCCGTTTTTCACGGTAAGTTTTACGGTATGGTTGATGGCTTCGTTTGACATGGAAGCTGTCTCTTTGTCGGTTTTTACCATTTTTCCGGTGATGGCATAGACGCCGTCGGAAAGGTTGCGGATGTCTGTGGTGTCGTTCTGTGTTTTCTCCTGAAGGGACTGCACGGCGCGGTTCAGCAGATCGCACTGTGTGATGATGTCTGTCTGTGTGGCAGCGTCATCGTTGTAAACTGCCTCGGCGGTCTGAACGGCCTGTGTCAGTGCGTTCAGTGTGTCCGTGGTGTATTTGTCTGTCTGTGTCAGATATGTTTTTGCCTGGGTCAGCGCTGCTTCCAGAGCGGTTCTGTCCACCGGAATGCTGTCCGTGGTGACGATTTTTGCCGCTGAGGCCAGAGCGGTGGTCATGGCATCGACCATGTCCTGGCTGACGTTTAAGTTTTCACTGACGTATGTACCGGCTGCGATGGCCTTGTCCAGCAGGTTGCGGGCTGTGTCGGTGCTGTTGCTGTTCGTCAGGGATTTTTTCAGTGTGTTTAACTGGGTAACGGCTGCTTTTAACGCGGTCTTGTCGGTGTCCAGACCGGCGATCTGTTTGCGTGTGGACCAGTCAAGGACGAGGCGGGCTTCCTTTGTGCCGCCGCCCACGGAAATGCTCTCCATGACCGGAACGTATACCTGTACCCAGAACTGGCTCTGCGTGATGTCGATGGGCATCTCTACTTCATGGATGTAGCGCTGGCCTTTGACGTTGCTGTCGGTGCCGTTCACCGGATCGTTGAAGCTGTCTGTGAAATCTTCATACCGGGAAAGGACGGTGGCCGGTGTGGCGGTGTAGCCTTCCTTTAACGGGTTCGGGTAGTCTGCGTGGTAGCCCTCGAAGTATGCGAAGCTTCCGAGGTAGCCTTCCTGGCCGAGATAATGTACGGAGTGGAAGGACAGCTTTAAGGTCGCTGTGCCGTCTTCTGCCACATGAAGTTTCAGTGCGGTGTCCTCCAGTGCTTCCTGGCTCATGGAGGCGCTGTCGCTGGTCTCCTGCAGCAGCTTGCCTTCTACGGTGTAATCACCGGTGTAGAGGGTGTTCGGATCGGATTTTCCACCAGTGCTTTGGAGGTGTCGATCAGGAGCTGCGCCTGTGCGTCCACGGCTTCCTGCGTGGCATCGGCATTGGCATCGGTCTCCTGTGCGGAAGCGATGGCTGCCTGGAAGAAGGCGTTGGTTTCATCGGAATAGGAAGAAACATCCAATTTCTGTGCTTCCTGGATCAGTGCGGTGAGCTGTGTATGATCTGCAGTTGACTCAGCATGTACATTCGCAGGGATGACGCCCACACACAGGATGCCGGCGATCGCCAGGGATAAGCCGCGCATCATTTTCTGTTTTGCTTTGTTGAACATGTTTTTCCACCTTTCTGTAAGAAGTTCTTAGCTTATATCGTTTCTGTATCGTTTCTGAAAAAATTGATGATTCAGGTTTGATAATGATTATTTTGTGAATATGACTGTTAGATCATGACGATTAGATCATGGCTGCCAGATCATGGTTGCTATAATAAGTATCATGAGTAAAAACGGTCATTCGTCATTATAAAAAATGAAAATTAATAAAAGTATGTATTTTGGTATTAGATGTTACTAATATATAAATCGAGATACTAATAAATATTAGATATATCTAACCCATACATACAAAAAATGCAACTCATTCAGCGCCCTCTTTATTTTGCTGCATTCTGAACAGTCACATGTGATGACTACTAAAAATAAGTCATACCTAACAAAAATAATATAAAACGCAGAAAAACGTGTGTCAATTCTTTTTTCGTGTTTCGTGCATGGCGTGCACGAAATGTAAAAGGGGCTGACGCCTTGTATTACAAGAGTTTTCGTTTTTCTGCGTTTTGGAAAATTTTTTTTCGATTTTTAATTGTTTTGCAATAAAGCTGAATAAGGTTGCCGGGTTATAACCAGAAGATAAGGAGTGCGGTGCTCTCCGGCATGTGGGTTCTGCCGACGCTGCAGGTCAGGGTGATGGGGATCATGCCCCGGACGGCACCGCCTTGGCTGCAATGGTATCTGCAGGCCTGGAGTGGGATCCGGACGATGTTGTCGCGGATATCGGCTTCGTGCATGACGCCGCTCTGCTCGTATTTCAGGGATTTCATATGGCCGATCATGTTCTCGCCGTTGCCCCGGGAGTGAGCGTTCATGTCGCAGATTTTCAGCTCAAGCCAGCTTCCACGTTTGTTGTGTTTTAAGTTGGCGGGTTTTTCAAATCCACGGTCTGCCATGGAAGGGCCGCCGCCTGCTTCCGACATGCGGTAGATCATGAACTGCACTTTGAAGTTGCCGTAGCGCAGGATCTCTCCGATGAAGTTGGTGGTAACATGTTTTTGTTTTTCGACGCTGTATACGTTTTTCATTTTCAGATCGTTGCGGATCATGGAGGACAGCGTGTAGTAGTCCATGTTTTCCACCATGTCGCGCACGTTTTCGTCCAGCTCCTGATCCGGAATCCCGATGCGGCGCAGATACATCCGCAGCTCTTCGATGAGCTGTTGATAACTCTGGATGTAGGCGAGTCCGCTTTTTGTAAAGGAGTAATCCGGGTTCAGGTAACCGTTTTCCACACAGGTCTTGAGATAGCGGACCACGGAGCTGTGGTTTACGCCGCAGGTCTCTGCGATCTGTCCTAAGGCACCGCGGCCGTTGCCTGTCTGGAGCAGTTCGGACAGGTAGCCAAGCTGCTGCATGGTAGGTCTGATTTTCCGTTTGGTAGGTTTCTTTGTGTCCATTATTTTTTCCTCAGATAAAATAAATACTCAGATAAAGTAAATGTAATGGGATGGGGCTGTTTTCCGTAAAGTCCGGTATGTGGTTTCTGTTTTTACCAGATATATAGTAATTCTGGGTTTTACCAAATGTGTATGTTCAGTTCCCGGCAGTCTTCTTCTTCCGGCAGCCGGATGGCATCGGTAAAGCCAATCATCAGCGTGCCCTCCCGGATAATGTCGGTGGCCCCGATGGTGAATTCAAAGGAATCCGCCGGGATCTGGATCCCTTTTGCGGTGTCCTCGGCAAGCTTCCAGGTGCCATTTTGCAGATACCAGAGATTTGGCAGCGGGGAATGCTGTTCGGAATCCGGTGTCAGCGTTGCAGCGTGGGATGTTCGAGTTGTCCGGTCGGATGCTGACAGTGTGGCTGCTGTGTTTTGACATTCTTTCGTCTGCAGATAGATGAAACTGCGGTTTTCGTGCACTTCCAGCAGAATGTTTTCTTCATACAAGCGGTCTTCCTGCGCCAGAATCCGCGGATAGCGCTGGTTCGTGTCATAGATTTCGCCCCGGAACCAGTAAGAACCTTCTTTATATAATGTAAGAAGGTTGAGGTTTTTTATCATGCGGTCATAGTGGTCGCCGTATTTCAGATAATCCCGGATGCCGTGCATCACGTCGGTGTCCACCACATGCTCCATGCGGCAGGCGTTTTCCTCGGCCTGTTCCTTGTCCAGCCCACAGATCATCTGAAGAAACTGTGTCAGGTACTGGTGGCGCTCCAGACATTCTGCTCCCTGATCTTTGCCATATGGGGTCAGCTTCATGGATTCCCAGTTGTCTCTTTTTTCCAGATAACCGTGTGCGACCATCTGATCTGCCAGGGTGTGCAGCTTCTGCTGGCTGATGTTCATGGACAGACAGAGCTGCGTGGTTTCCACGGAACGGCCCTCTTTCCACCAGCCATAGAGGGTTTCCAGCAGATCTTCCTCCAGCTCCTGCTGGGAAAAGGAAGCGTCCTGGGTCAGCCCGTGGTTTGTGGATTTGTGATTGTGTGTATTTGCTTTTGTGTCTGTGATCATGGTTTCCTCCGCTACAAAAGACTTAGTAATATCTATAAAAAATTAGTTACATCTAATCATTGCGCAAAAAAATTTCCGCTTCGGCGGATCTGAGTAAATTATAAACAGGGAAAATCTGTTTTGTCAATGGTTTTTACTTATGATGTATTTCTTGAGTTTGGGAGGGGATACGGATATAATGAGGACAGGAAGGTTAAAATAACGGGTTGAAATACATAAACTATGCAGATGATAGATATAAACAGGGGGTTGCTATGGATACATCAAGATATCAGGCTTTTTTGAGTGCGGCGGAGACCGGAAGTATCAAGAATGCGGCGGAAGAACTGGGGTATACGCCCTCCGGGGTCAGTCAGTTGATCAAGGCGTTGGAGGAAGAACTGGGATTTACACTGCTCTATCGCAGCAAAAAAGGGGTCAGTCTGACGCAGGAAGGACGTCGTCTGCGGCCGACGATCCGTGAAATTCTGGAATCGGAAAACCGGTTGTTTCAGACTGCATCGGAAATGCGTGGGCTGTCCATCGGTACGATCAACATCGCTGCGTATCAGTGTCTGGCGGCAGTGTGGATGCCGTCGCTGATCAGCGGATTTCAGAAAAAATATCCGAATATCCGTATTCAGCTGTATGAGGGCACGCAGCAGGATATTCTGCAATATCTGGATGAACGAACGGTGAACCTTGCGTTTTTCAACTGTTCGGATACGATCAATTATGACTGGCTGCCGCTGATGAAAGATCGTATGGTGGCGGTGCTGCCGACGGATCATCCCATGGCGAAAAACGATGTGTTTCCGGTGGAAGCCTGTCGTTATGAGCGGTTTATCATGCCGGAGCACGGACAGGATCAGGATGTATTTGATATGCTGGATGAGGTGCATGTGAAACCGGACGTCTATCTGTCAACCTTTGATTCCTTTACAGCGATTGCCATGATCGAAAAAGGTCTGGGGATCAGTATTATGAACGAGATCAGTATTCCGACGCGGACCAGCCGGGATATCGTGACGCTGCCGACGGTGCCGGAGCATTATATTGAGATGGGGATCGCACTGCCCTCTATCGCGCAGGCATCTCCGGCGGTGAAAAAGTTTATTGCTTATGCGGTGGAGTCCGGGATCTGTAAGGCGACACCGGAGAGGTGAGATTGGGATTGGCAGTGTGTCTGCGTATCGTATCAGAGATGATGTCGAAAGATAGGCGAGGATTTAGCAGAATCAGTAATTGGTATCAGTTTGAAGATAAGGTAGCAAAGGCGATATTCTGAAGGAAATTCCGACAGAATACCGCCTTTTGTGATTCGTGCTGGCAAATGGATAAGGGGGATTGTTGATAATTAATTAGTGCTGATGAAATTTCCAATAGCCTTTTCGGTCAGAACCAATTCGTTCTATTATCCCCTTTTCTTTTAACGATTTTATATATTTTGAAATAGTTTTTCTGCTGACTGATAATGAATCGGCCAGACAGGATGTTGTGATTTCTGGTTTTTCTGAAATTAAATTTAAAATATTTTTTTCAATATCTGTAACCTTATCTATAACCTTATCTGTAACCCTATCTGTTACCTTTTCTGTAACCGTATTTTCACTTACCTGTGGTGTACGTCGGTACATATTTACCCGAAAATCACCGTCAAAATCAATCAGTGCGGGCTCCGGTAAACCATATTCCTTACATTCCTGGAAAACTCTCGGAATACTGGTTCCCCATTTTTCGATGATTTTCATATATGCAAAGGCATTTGCGATTGCCGGATTTCGTGGTTTGGAATATCCTTCTTTCATTTTTTTAATGGATACGTTGTTTAATAACATTCCCGGTGAAGTTATTTCCAGTCGATCATCGAATATTGCAACCTGTATATTTCCTGGTTCCAGATAACTTCTATGTGCAACGGCATTTGCAATCAGCTCACGGACACTGTCGGTTGGTAATTCGTACACATCCTGTCGGTAAATGCCATGGATCTGCATGCCCATGTTGATCTTTTCCAGCACATATTGATAGGCAGCATCTACCTGATCTTGAATCGGACCATCAAATTCCCGTCTGTCTACAAAATAGGCTCTGTCCGTTCCTTTAAAAAGCCCGCATTGTATGATTGGCTGCATGTGCATCTTTCCGGTCAGGAGTGCATAAGCATTTGTCGGAAAAATTTCTCCCTGAATCTCTGCCAGGACGCCCCACGACAGCAAGGTGTTTTTGGTAATGTCTTTAATCTTTGCTTTTTCGCTGTCCTGCCATGTGTTTTTAATCGCTGTTTCTTTCATGGTTTGGCAAAGGTTTTGAATATCCTCATCCGTGACGGTCAATTCTCTGCATGGTTCACTGTCAAAATATCGGTTTTGCCCTTCAAGGATCAATTCTTTCAGCATATATCCTTCAATCGGTCTCGTAGTTCCGGATACTCTTACATACGTTCCGTTTATTATGCCTTCGGATTTGATATAGTAAGGGCGCAAAGCACCGGGGAGTATTTCAACAATGATTACCGTTTTATTATTTATTGTCTGTAATGTTACCTCCGGACGAATTCGCGGTTCGCAGGAATCAGAAATTGCATTTGTGATGGCATCCATAGTTTTGAAAATATTATCTTCATCCATGCCAACTACTTCTAATGTTTTATCGTCAATGCCAAAAATGATTTTTCCACCTCTGCCATTGGCAAATGCAACCACTGTTTTCATGTATTTGTCACTTTTTTTCGGTACGGTAACTTTGTATTCAATACTTTTTGATTCGCCCGAAAATAAGCTTTTTTCTGTCATGGAAAACCTCCAATGCTGATTCATAATTTTTGTTAGTGGTATCTTTTATTTTTTCTATTATAAATGCTTTTCATACTTTTTTCTACTATATTCATTCGGATATATTTGGATATAAAATCTTCATTCAAATGTAAAATCTTGTGTTTATCAGGCGGTGTAGATATAATAATGGAAGAAACGGGCTGCCTGAGCCAAAGGGGTTCAACAAAGGTTGAAACAATTATTTGAAAATACAAAATGTGAGAAGGAAATATAATGAATTATGAAGATACTGGATTTTCCGGGGGGCGATGAATTACATCATTATAAAAAGTCACTGGTTCTGCGGTTTGCGGGGGCAAGGGATGTGCTGAGTACAGGGCCGAATAACGGTGGACTCCGCCGGGATCTGACGGCGGTGTTTAACAATGACTGTAATCCGGGCGGGGGAATGCCCTGCGATATTGAGGCAGAAACTTATGAAAAACATATGGAGCTGCTTGCGTCAAAGCAGCTTGGGTTGGATCCGAAAACCTGTACCGGTCTTTCTACTGCTGCACATATGGAGAATGCGGCGATTGAATATATGAAATATGAAGATTTTACGGTCACGGCGATCGTTACAGCGGGAATCAACGTGAATGCGGTGCGGGTGGGGGATCCGACGACCTGGCATGAACGTGCCGGCAATTATTTTGAAGTGATGTCCGGAACGATCAATATCATGCTTCATATTGATGCCGATCTGGCACCGGGGGCGTTGGTAAATGCGCTGGTGACCTGTACAGAGGCAAAGACGGCTGCCGTGCAGGAACTTCTGGCGCCGAGCCGCTACTCTCATGGGCTTGCCACCGGTTCCGGAACGGACGGCACGATCGTTATCAGCAATCCGGAGTCTCCGGTTTACCTGACAAATGCGGGAAAACATTGTAAATTGGGCGAATACATAGGACTTGTTGTAAAGAAAGCAGTGAAGCAGGCTCTGTATAATCATTGCTATATGGGACCGGAGTATCAGCATGATATACTGAACCGGATGGATCGCTTTGGAATTACCCGGGATCATCTCTGGGAGAGGTATCAGAAGCTTTGTAAGGAACGGCAGCAGCCGGTTGGGAAGTGGTCGGATTTTGTGACCTGTCTTGACCGGATAAAAAGAGATGACCGGCTTGTGACATATACGTCTCTTTTTGCACATCTGCTGGATCAGATGGACTGGGGAATGCTGGGAGTAAAGGAAGCTTCTGAGGCGGCAAAACAAATTTTGCAGCTGGCGGGAATGCCGGTGCAATGCTGGAAATCCTGTGAGGAAATACAGCCGGGGGATGCTGTGGATACTGAGGATGCGATTGCGTGGCTGGTGGATCGTTATGGGGATTGTCTGGTGGATTGGATATATCATAAATGCTGAGACTATGAGAAAAGCAGAAGTGTTGCCAGCGGGAGTGACCTTTTCTCTAAAAACAAGAAAAACAGGTTCGGGGATTTTTGTATCCCTTCACCTGTTTTCTCGACGGTGTGAAATTTTTTCTGTAAATTCAGATCTTCTATGATAATTGATGCGGCTTAACAGCAGTTTTATGATGCAGTAGTTGCAAATGCAATCATGGATAGAATATTACATCATGCACATGTAGTGCCCATATCAGGAAAATCATATAGGCTAAAAGATCATTTAAGACAAACAGACTAACTGTACATTTTTATATAATATTTT
>JALESO010000014.1 GCA_022781925.1 Lachnospiraceae bacterium | reverse complement strand
CTGGCGCTGCAGGGACGCATCGGTGAGGATTATACATTTTTGCAGGGATTCTGTTCTGAGGAGAGCCGTATCACATCTGTGTGCGAACGTGCTTTTATCCGGGAACTGGACGGAGGATGTTCTTCTCCTATCGCCGCGCATGCGGTGGTGCAGGGAGATACCGTGGTACTGCGTGGACTGTATTATGAGGAATGCAGTGGAAAAACCGTGAAAGAGGTACAGGAAGCACCGGTTTCTCAGGCAGAGAATCTCGGTATCGCGCTGGCCCGCAGATTAAAGCAGTCAGCTGCAATCTGAGCAGAATATGAAATAGAGATGTTGAAAAACAGGAGGAAGAATAGATGAATCAGGGGAAAGTCTGGCTGGTAGGAGCCGGTCCGTCGGATGCAGAACTGCTGACGGTAAAAGCAAAACGTGTGTTGGAACAGGCAGAAGTCGTGGTGTATGACCGGCTGGTGGGAGACAGCATTTTGCTGATGATGCCGGATGCAGCCGAAAAAATTGATGCGGGAAAACGTTCCGGCAATCACACTATGCCTCAGGAGGAGATGAACCGGCTGTTACTGCGCAAGGCACAGGAGGGAAAACGTGTGGTGCGCTTAAAAGGCGGAGATCCGTTCCTCTTTGGCAGAGGCGGTGAGGAACTGACCCTTCTGGCAGAGCATGGAATCCCATACGAGGTGGTTCCGGGGGTGACATCTGCCATTGCGGTGCCGGCTTACAACGGAATCCCGGTCACCCATCGTGATTTTGCCTCCAGCGTACATATTATTACAGGACATAAAAAGAAAGACGAACCGCTGGAACTGGATTTTGCCACACTGGCAAAACTGGAGGGAACACTGGTATTCTTAATGGGAGTATCTGCCCTGGGGGATATCTGTGACGGACTGATGCATGCCGGAAAAGCAAAAGATACACCGGCGGCACTGTTGAGCCGGGGAACCACGTCACGTCAGGCAAGGCTGGTGAGCACACTGGAAAAACTGCCGGAGGAACTGCATGCACATCCGTTGATGACACCGGCTATCATTGTGATCGGAGAAGTGTGCGCACTGGCGGATCAGTTTGAATGGTATGAAAAGCTGCCATTGTCTGGCAAAAAGATCATTGTGACACGTCCGAGGGAACGTCAGGAAGAACTTTCACAGCGTCTGCGCAGCCTGGGTGCGGAAGTGCTGGAACTGCCGACGATTTCCATTGCACCATATCGGGCAGAGGAACTGCCGGAGCAGGGAGCTGCCCTGGAGGAGCTGGAGAGCTATCAGTATCTCGTATTTACATCACCTTCCGGAGTAGACTGCTTTTTTGCACTGCTGCGGGAAAAAAAGATGGATATCCGCCGGTTTTGTGCCGGAAAGATTGCGGTAATCGGAGCCGGCACAGCCAGCCGTCTGCAGAACTACGGACTGATGGCAGATCTGATGCCGGAGATTTATGATGCGGTGCATCTTGGAAAGTGTGTCGGAGCGGACTGCAAAGACGGTGACCGGATCCTGATTCCACGGGCAAGACTTGGTAGTCAGGCTCTGATCGGGGAAATTACGGCACAGAAAAAAGTTACGATTGCAGATTTGCCGATTTATGATACCATAGAGAAGGAATCACCGGTGGTGGAACTGCCGGATCTGACAAAAGAAGAAGCAATGATTGTATTTACCAGTGCTTCTACGGTACGTGGTTTCAGAAAAATGATGGCAGATGCGGACATCAGCCGTCTGCAGGCTGTCTGCATTGGTGCACAGACAAAAGAAGCAGCAGAAAAGGCTGGATTTACCAATGTCTGTGTGGCAGCAGAAGCGACTGTGGATGCCATTGTTTCAGTAATAGAAGAACAGTAGGACAGGAATGACAGACAGGCGAGCATGAGGAGGAAATAAAAGTGGAAATGATCAATCGTCCCCGCAGATTGCGGACAAGTGCAAATTTAAGAAAAATGGTTCGGGAGACCAGAATGGATAAATCTTCTCTGATCTATCCGATGTTTATTGTAGAAGGAACAAATATTAAGGAAGAGATCCCATCCATGATGGGACAGTACCGTTACAGTGTGGATCGTATGGAGGAAAAACTGGAGCAGTTGAGTAAAGCAGGGATCGGCGGTGTCATGCTTTTTGGAATCCCGGATCACAAGGATGAGCTGGGAAGCGGTGCGTATGCACAGGATGGCATTGTGCAGCAGGGTTTCCGCAAAGCAAAAGAACTGTTCCCGGATCTGTATATGATCGGTGATGTGTGCATGTGCGAGTATACGTCCCATGGTCACTGCGGTGTGCTCTGCGGTCATGATGTGGACAATGATAAGACATTGGAACTGTTGCAGAAGACGGCGCTGTCTCAGGTACAGGCGGGAGCAGATATGGTGGCACCTTCCGATATGATGGACGGCAGAGTCGGTGCAATCCGTGAAATTCTGGATAAAAACGGATATATCAATACACCGATCATGGCATATTCTGCAAAATTTGCTTCTGCATTTTACGGACCGTTCCGTGATGCAGCAGAGTCAGCACCGGCATTTGGTGACCGTAAGACGTATCAGATGGATTATCACAACCGCAGAGAAGCGTTAAAGGAAGTGGATCAGGATGTGCTGGAGGGCGCAGATATCGTTATGGTAAAACCGGCCATGGCTTATGGTGATCTGATCCGTGAAGTAAAGGATATGACGGATATTCCGGTGGCAGCGTACAGTGTCAGCGGAGAATATTCTATGGTAAAAACTACTGCAGCAGCAGGTTTCATCGATGAAACTTCCATTATGTGTGAGATGGCAGTATCTGCATTCCGCGCAGGCACCGATATTTATATTACTTATTTTGCAGAAGAACTTGCAAAATGCATGGATGAAGGGAGAATCGGATAATGGCAATCACAAAATCAGAAGCACTTTTTAAAGAAGCCGTACAATATATTCCGGGTGGCGTTAATTCTCCGGTCCGTGCGTTCGGATCGATCGGATCCACACCGCGTTTTATCAAAAAAGCAGATAAAGCGCTGATGTGGGATGAAGATGATAACGAATACATTGATTTTATCGGATCCTGGGGACCGATGATCCTGGGACATAACCATCCGCTGGTGCTGGATGCAGTGCTGGAGTATGCAAAACGCGGATTAAGCTACGGTGCAGCGACATCTATTGAAGTAGATATGGCAAAGCTGGTCTGCAGTATGGTTCCATCTATTGATATGGTGCGTATGGTAAACTCCGGTACGGAGGCTGTGATGAGTGCCGTGCGTGTGGCTCGCGGATTTACACGCAGAGACAAAATCATCAAATTTAACGGTTGTTATCATGGACATTCCGATGCGTTGCTTGTAAAAGCCGGATCCGGTGTCATGACAGCAGGTGTTCCGGATTCTCTGGGCGTTCCGGCCGGCTGCACAGCGGATACTGTAACAGCAGATTATAACTCACTGGAGAGCGTGCAGGACTGTTTTGACCGGTATGGTGAGCAGATTGCGGCGATCATTGTGGAGCCGGTGGGAGCAAATATGGGTACGGTTCCACCAAAACCAGGATTTTTACAGGGATTGCGTGATATCTGTGACAAATATGGTTCGCTGCTGATTTTTGACGAAGTAATTACAGGATTCCGTATGCAGGCAGACGGAGCACAGGGACATTTTGGTGTGACACCGGATCTGACCACTTTTGGAAAAATCATCGGTGCAGGTATGCCGGTAGGTGCTTACGGTGGCCGCAGGGAAATCATGGAAATGGTATCTCCGGTGGGAGCTGTGTATCAGGCAGGAACATTAAGCGGCAATCCGGTGGCGATGGCAGCAGGTATTGCACAGCTGACTTATTTAAAAGAACATCCGGAAGTATATACAAAATTAAATAAAACCGCCGATTCTTTCTTTGCAGAACTGCAGAAAATCGTGGATGAGAGCGGCAGAGGATATCAGGTAAACCATATCTGTTCTCTGGGAAGTATGTTCTGTACTACACAGGAAGTATATGATTATGAGACTGCCAAGACGTCAGATACAAAGGCATATGCGGATTATTGCAATTATATGCAGAATCATGGCATTTACCTGGCTCCGGCGCAGTTTGAGGCAATGTTTATCTCTGCGGCACATACGCAGGAACAACTGGCACAGACACTGGAGACAGCACGTAATTATTTTAAAAACAACTGATAAAACGGGATATCGTTTGACATAGAGCGAAGTTTGGCAGATGAAGGAAGTCAGAGACGATGGCAGTACAGAAGAAGGTACAGAAAAGCACAACCAAGAAAAAGAAACGAAAAAATAGAAAGAAGCGGTATGATCTGTCCAGGGTCTGGATGGCATTGGGAACGCTGACCGTGATTCTTCTTGTGATTTTCGGTGTGGCACAGCATCAGAAGACGCAGAATGCGGCACAGCAGATGTCAGGACTTTCTGCCATTGATGGCAGCCGGCCGGATCTGGATGTGGAACTGCTGACAGTCAATCCGTACTCACGACCGGGGACGGCTCTGACACAGGTAAACGGTATCGTGATCCATTATACAGCCAATCCGGGAGCAACAGCGATCGCAAACCGGAACTACTTTGAAAATCTGAAAGATACGCATACGACAAAAGCCAGTGCGCATTTTATCGTTGGTCTGGAAGGTGAAATCGTGCAGTGTATACCGACGGCGGAGATTGCCTATGCTTCTAATGACAGAAACAGTGATACCCTGTCCATTGAATGTTGTTACGAAAAGGATGACGGATCCTTTAACCGGGAGACTTATGAGTCCGTGATACGTCTGACAGCATGGCTGTGCAACAAATTCGGACTGACGTCAGAACAAGTGATCCGGCATTATGATGTGACCGGAAAACTCTGCCCGCTGTATTATGTGGAGCATGAGGATGCCTGGCAGCAGTTTAAGGCAGATGTGGATACAGCGATCCAGGCAGGAGAAAACAATACAGGAACACAAAACACGGGAGAAAATGGATGAGAGAACTTTATGAAAAAATAAAAAAAGGGACAGACCGCAGAGCAAGTCTGATTGCCCTGAAAAAAGAATTGAAAGATGAAGCAAAGAAAAAGGTGTTTCTCACCATGACCGGAAACCGTCTGGATGAAATTATGAAATGCCTGGTGGATGAAGACCCGAAGGTGCGGAAAAATGCGGCAGCTATTCTCGGCGAATTACATTGTCAGGATGCGTTGGATGTGCTGATGGATGCTTATGAGGAAGAGGACAAATTGTTTGTCCGGGAAGCTTATGTACAGGCACTTTCTGCGATTGACTGCAGCGAGTATCTGCCTCAGCTGGAAGAGCGGCTGCAGGAACTGGCAGAATATGATGCTCCGGAAGAGGAAAAGAAGCATACCCAGGCAGAACTGCATGCATTGCAGGAACTGATCCTTCAGAAAAAAGGCGTGAAAAAACATACGTTTAACGGATGGAACCGTTCCAGTGAAGTGTTGCTTTTAACATTGCCGGCATTTCGGGATGTGCTGGCAGAGCAAGTGACCGGAAAGAAAAAAATATTGAAATCCGGAGTCCGTACCATAGTATCTGATTTTGAAGATACGATGAAGATCCGTACGTTTCAGGAATTGCTTTTTGTCATTCATACACAGACAGAGAAACATGTCCTGTCTTCTGAACCGGAAACCCTGGCAGCGCAGCTGGCAGCTTCGGATCTGCTGCAGATCCTTGCAGAGACACATAAGGGAGAAGCACCGTTCTATTTTCGGATCGGTGTGTCCGGCGGAATGGCTCTTGAGGAGCGGAGCAGTTTTTCCAGACAGACAGCAGCAGCCATTGAGAAGGCTTTTGCACGAAAGCTGATCAATTCTACTTCCCACTATGAAGTTGAAATTCGTCTGTTGCAGAACCGTGAGGGTGGATTTGTACCGCTGCTTAAGCTGTATACTTTGCCGGATCACCGGTTTGACTACCGCAGATATTATGTGGCAGCCAGCATGAAACCAACTATGGCAGCAGGGCTGCTGGCACTGGCAAAACCGTATCTGAAGGAGCATGCACAGATTCTGGATCCGTTCTGCGGTGTAGGAACATTACTGATCGAGCGCCGGTTTCTGGTGCCGGCACGAAATGCTTATGGCATTGACTGTTTCGGGGAGGCTGTTGAAAAAGCACGGGTGAACAGCAAAATTGCAGGAATGCAGATAAATTATATCAATCGTGATTATTTTGATTTTGTGCATGACTATAAATTTGACGAGATCGTCACAGATCTTCCGGCTGGCAATCTGACAAAACCGGAACTGGATGTGTTGTACCGCAGATTTTTTGAAAAATCAGATGAGGTACTGACAGAGGATGGCCGCATGATCTTTTTCTCCAGAGAGATGGGTCTGGTGAAAAAGCAGCTGCGTCTGCATCCACAGTTCCGTCTGGTGCAGGAATTCTGCATTCAGGAGAAAAACGGAAGTTATTTATTTATTATTGAAAAACGTCAGTAAAAATGTCAGAAGTGTGATGCCCCATTTTTACAGATGGTAGCGGACACAAATCGCTATTAGTATCAGTCAGAGGGAAGAAGACAGGAGAAACGCATGCTTCAGAATTCATTTCAGGAACAGTTGGAAGATTGTCCGGTGATCGCAGCGGCAAGAGATAGGGAGGGACTGGCACGCTGCTGTCAGTCCGAGAGTGGCATCGTATTTATTTTATTCGGAGATGTCTGCACCATTTCAGAAATCGTAGATCATGTTAAATCCGCAGGGAAACTTGCATTTGTACACATGGATCTGGTGAACGGACTTTCCAGTCGTGAGATCAGTGTGGATTATATTCGAAAAGAAACAAATGCGGATGGAATCATTTCCACAAAACAGCCACAGATCCGCCGTGGAAAAGAACTTGGGCTATACACCGTGCACCGTTTTTTTGTTATTGATTCCGCAGCCTATGAGAATGTGGAAAAATGTACAAAAGCGATTCGTCCGGATTGTGTGGAACTGATGCCCGGTGTTATGCCAAAGGTTATCCGCCAGATGGCAGAAACACTGTCCGTTCCGGTGATCGCAGGCGGTCTGATTTCCGATAAAGAGGATATTATTGCTGCATTGGATGCAGGTGCGGCGTCGATTTCAACGACGAAAGAAGAACTGTGGTTTCTGTGATTTGCAGAAGAAAAAAATGTGATTAAGTTGAGGAAAAGAATTACGGAGGTAGCGCAAACATGTATGATTGTATTATTATCGGAACCGGTCCGGCAGGCTTATCTGCAGCATTGAACCTGAAAACTTACAAAAAAAGTTTTGTATGGTTCGGTTCCAAAAATCTGAGTGATAAAGTGCAGAAAGCAGAAAAAATTACAAATTATCCGGGATTTCCGGAGCTGACCGGACAGGAATTGTTTTCTCATTTTACAGATCACATACAGAGCGCCGGTCTGGATATTACAGAAAAGACAGTGACAAATGTTATGTCAGTCGGAACGTATTACATGGTACTGGCAGACAATGAAGTCTACGAGGCAAAAACACTGATCCTTGCCATGGGTGTGATGACAGCAAAACTGCTGAAGGGTGAAGACGAGTTACTCGGCAGGGGTGTCAGTTATTGCGCTACCTGCGATGGTATGTTCTACAAAGATAAGGAAATCGCAGTACTGTGTAATGATCCAAAATATGAGCATGAAGTAGAATATCTGGCAGATCTGGCAGCAAAGGTAACTTATTTTCCAATGTTTTCAGACAGTCAGATAAAAAAAGAGAATGTTACGATTTCGAAAGACTTTCCGTTGGAAATAAAGGGCAGTGACCGGGTAACCGGTCTCGTGTTAAAAAGCGGAAAGGTGTTGGAGCTTGACGGCATTTTCTGTCTGCGCAATGCCATTGCGCCCTCCAAACTCGTTTCCGGATTAGAGATTGAGAATGGACATATCAAAGTGGATCGCACCCAGAAAACAAATCTGCCCGGCTGTTTTGCAGCGGGAGACTGCACCGGTCGTCCGTATCAGTATACAAAAGCAGTGGGAGAAGGAAATGTGGCAGCACATAGCTGTATCAGTTATCTCACAGAATAGCTTCTATGCAAGACAAAAGCGTCGTAGCAATACGGCGCTTTTTAGATTATGAATGAGGTGCATTGACAGGAGATTAGATAAAAATGAATATTCACAAAGATAAAATGCTATGGTATAATACAAGGTGCTGTATTGGGGCTTCTTATGAAAGAAGCTGAAATATGGGAAAAGATTTAAAAAGAAAAGAATTTGACAAGGGTATCATTCAGTTCATATTACCGAGGAAGAAAAAAGAAATGGAATTGGTAGCAGGAAGCACTTATGGCAATGTAATGGCCCACGAAATGGCCCACTTGCAAAAATAAGTATGCTGAAATCCCTTGAAATCAAAGGATTTATAGGAGGAAATAGAGAAAATGAAATTAGGAATCGTGGGACTGCCAAACGTAGGAAAAAGTACCCTGTTCAATTCACTGACAAAAGCCGGTGCTGAGTCAGCGAACTATCCGTTTTGTACCATTGACCCGAATGTGGGTGTCGTAGCAGTACCGGATGAGCGCTTGAAATTACTGGGAGATATGTATCATTCCAAGAAAGTGACACCGGCTGTTATTGAGTTTGTAGATATTGCAGGTCTGGTAAAAGGAGCCAGCAAAGGTGAGGGACTCGGAAACCAGTTTCTGGCAAACATCCGTGAAGTAGATGCAATTGTACATGTGGTACGTTGCTTTGAGGATCCAAATGTTGTTCATGTAGACGGAAGTGTAGATCCGGCCCGTGATATTGAGACCATCAATCTGGAGCTGATCTTTTCTGATATCGAAATTCTGGAGCGCCGTATCGCCAAAACAAGCAAAGGTGCCAGAATGGATAAGAAACTGGCAAAAGAGCTGGAATTGTTAGAGAAGATCAAAGCACATCTGGAGGACGGTCAGCTGGCAAAAACCTTTGAGGTAGGCGATGATGAAGATGATCAGGAATGGTTTGCTTCTTACAATCTGCTGACTGCAAAACCGGTGATTTATGCTGCCAACGTATCCGAGGATGATCTGGCTGATGACGGCGCAAACAATCCGCATGTGGCAAATGTACGCAAACTGGCTGCAGAGGAAGGCTCTGAAGTATTTGTTATCTGTGCACAGATTGAGCAGGAGATCGCGGAACTGGATGATGATGAGAAAGCAATGTTCCTGGAAGATCTGGGACTGAAACAGTCCGGCCTGGAAAAACTGATCAAGGCAAGTTACAGCTTACTTGGTCTGCTGAGTTATCTGACTGCAGGTGAGGATGAGACACGAGCATGGACCATTAAAAAAGGAACCAAAGCTCCGCAGGCAGCCGGAAAGATCCATACTGATTTTGAGCGTGGATTCATCCGTGCCGAGGTTGTAAACTACAAAGATCTCCTGGAGTGCGGCTCACTGGCTGCAGCCCGTGAAAAAGGTCTGGTAGGACTGGAAGGAAAAGAATATGTGGTACAGGACGGCGATGTGATCCTGTTCCGTTTCAATGTATAAAACGATTGAAGCAGGATGCCTATTGGCTTTAAACAATGGGCAGTTCACAAGAGAATAAGCGTATATAAAAAATAATCTGATGCATCAGCAGCATAGCTGCATAAAGCAGTATCATATGCACGTTCCTGGCAACTATGAATAAGATAAAAGAACAAAAAAATCCGGGAAGTGCAGGATGCGTTTATGTGAATTTTCAAAAAAAGAGGTTATCAATGTCTCTGACTGCAAATGTCTGGGATGTGTCTGTGATCTGAAATTTGACGAATGCAGTGGACAGATATGTGCGATGATCATAAAGGGACCTCCGAAGTGGTTTCATCTGGTAGGCTGTGACACGGAATATGTCATAGACTGGAAAAAAATTGTTCGGATCGGACCGGATGTAATACTGGTAGACATTTGTGCAGAAAAATGTCTGCGTAAACTTTAAGCAATTTTATAAATACGGAGGAAAAGAGCGATGAAATGCCCTTATTGCAGCAGCGATAATACAAGAGTCATTGATTCCAGACCGGCAGATGATAATTATTCCATCCGCCGGAGAAGACTTTGTGATGATTGTGCAAAGAGATTTACGACTTATGAGAAGGTGGAGACCATTCCGCTGATCATTATAAAAAAAGACAATACCAGAGAACAGTATAACCGTTCAAAAATCGAGGATGGTGTACTGCGCGCCTGCCACAAACGCCCGGTGTCCGTTAACCAGATCAATCAGCTTATTGATGAGGTGGAGACTGAAATCTTCAATATGGAAGAAAAAGAAATCCCAAGCAGTGTCATCGGGGAATTGGTGATGGATAAGCTCAAGGATCTGGAAGCAGTGGCATATGTGAGATTTGCATCGGTTTACAGGGAGTTCAAAGATGTAAATTCGTTTGTGGAAGAACTAAAAAAAGTGTTGGATAAATAAAATTTATGAGGTTAGAATTGTGGGAGTACGAAACAATTCGTATGGCATCTTTTAACCCAAACATCAATTTATGCATGTAATACGGAGGTGGTTTATGTTTCAAAAATTTTATCCGGATCTGTATGTATCCTCTACATATGAGATTGATTTTGACCGGTTGTACCGGTCCGGATACCGGGGATTGATTTTTGATATTGATAATACATTGGTAACACATGGAGCACCTGCAAATGATCAGGCGAAACAGCTTTTTGCACATCTGCATGAGATTGGATTTGCCACCTGCCTGATTTCTAATAATCAGGAGCCGCGGGTAAAACCATTTGCGGATTCTGTGCATTCTCTGTATATTTATGATGCGCATAAGCCATCAACAAAAAATTATGAAAAAGCTATGGAGCAGATGCATACGGAGAAGGGCAATACGGTTTTTATCGGAGATCAGATGTTTACCGATGTGTTTGGTGCCAATCGGACAGGAATTCCATCCATAATGGTAAAGAAAATCCACTGGAAGGAAGAAATTCAGATTGTTTTAAAACGGCGGTTGGAAGCCATTGTGCTGATTGGTTACCGCAGATACAGAAAGACACATAAAAGTATATTAGAGTGAGAAATGATTGTCACGGACATAAACAGTGAATATGAAAATGATATCGGTGACAGGACTCAATCCTAGGATAAATGAAAAAACGGAGGGAAGAACAATGAAACTTGTAATTGGTAATGACCATGCAGCAGTAGAACTGAAAAATGAGATCAAGGCATATCTGGAAGAGAAAGGTCATGAGGTGATCAATATCGGTACAGATACACATGACAGCTGTAATTATCCGGAGTACGGCGAGAAAGCCGGACGTATGGTAGCAGCAGGTGAAGCGGACGGTGGTGTGCTGATCTGTGGAACCGGTGTCGGTATCTCTATCGCTGCAAACAAAGTAAAAGGGGTACGTGCGGCAGTATGTTCCGAGCCGGTAACAGCCCGTCTCGTAAAAGAACATAACAACGCAAATATCATTGCTTTCGGTGCCAGAATTGTAGGCAGTGAGACTGCAAAAGCAATTGTGGATGCATGGCTGGATGCCAAATTCCAGGGTGGCCGTCATCAGACACGTATCGATATGATCCATAAAATTGAGGAATAGTCTATAAAAAGGTTGAAAAATCACGGTTTTTCATATAGAATAGATAGAAGTAATAATTACCATATATTTGTGGTAATAGAAGAAAAGACCGAGAGTCTTAACATACAAGGAGGATTTTTGAATGGCAAACGCAGGAAAGGTAATCGGAAAAGGTGTTACAATCGAGCTGGAAGGCAATGTATACAGAGTAGATGATTTCCAGCACGTAAAACCTGGAAAAGGCGCAGCTTTTATCAGAACAAGATTAAAAAATATTAAAACCGGTGGTGTTGTAGAGAAAACATTCCGTCCGACAGAGGATGTAGAGACAGCACACGTTGACAGATCTGAGAAACAGTATCTGTACAATGACGGTGATTTATATTACTTCATGGATACAGAGACATATGATCAGATCGCTCTGAGTGCAGATGCAATCGGTGATGCTCTGAAATTCGTAAAAGAGAACGAGGCAGTTACAATGCTTGCCCACAACGGAGATATCTTCGCAGTTGAGCCGCCGATGTTCGTTGAACTTGTTATCACAGAGACAGAGCCAGGTTTCAAAGGCGATACAGCAACAGGTGCTACAAAACCGGCAACTGTTGAGACAGGTGCTACTGTGTACGTTCCGTTATTCGTAAATGAGGGAGACGTAATCAAGATTGATACAAGAACAGGCGAGTACTTATCACGAGTATAAAAAATAGTGAGCAGAGCGAACTATTTTTTATGAGCAAGTAACGAAGTGGATTGCGAATATCCGCTGTTACAGGAAGTGAGCAAAGCGAACTATTTTTTAAATGACGGAGTGGATTGTAAATATCCGCTCCGTTTTCTGTTTGACGAGGATTAAGGAGGATGTATGAAATACGATTTTGACAAAATAGTAGACCGTCATGGAACGGACTGTTATAAATGGGATATGATTGCAAAAAGAAAATTACCGGCGGATATATTACCGCTCTGGGTGGCAGATATGGATTTTGAGACGGTTCCGGAAGTGAAAGAACGGTTAAAAGAAGTGGCAGACCGTGGTATATACGGTTATTCCATGCTGGGTGACGGCTATTATCATGCATTGAAAAACTGGTTTTCTGAGCGGTTTGGATGGCAGGTGGAAAAAGACTGGGTGATCGTCACTCCGGGTGTGGTATTTGCGCTGGCAGCAGCAGTCCGTGCTTACACAAAAGAGGGGGACAGCGTTATGATCCAGCGCCCGGTTTATCATCCATTTACCAATGTGGTAAAAGAAAACGGACGAAAACTGGTGAATAATCCACTGGTTATGGAAAACGGAAAATATCACATGGATTATGAAGATATGGAGCGCAAGATCACAGAAGAACAGGTAAAACTGTTTCTGCTTTGCAGCCCGCACAACCCGGTGTCCCGTGTCTGGACAAAAGAAGAACTGTGTCAGGCTGCCGAAATCTGTAAAAAGCATGGAGTCATCATGATCGTGGATGAGATACACTGTGATTTTGTATATGAGGGATATCATCACACCAGTTTTGGTACACTGAGTGAATATGCAGACAATGCAGTGATCTGTACGGCACCGAGTAAGACATTTAATTTGGCAGAACTGCAGCTGTCCAATATTATGATCCCGAATCCGGAACTGAGAAAGACCTTCCAGGCAGAGATGGACAAAGTATTTTACTCCGATGCAAACCTGTTCGGACAGGTATCCTGTCAGGCAGCATATGAATATGGTGCACAGTGGCTGGATGAATTACGTGTATATCTGCAGGGAAACATTACATACATCCGTGATTATCTGGCAGAGCATCTGCCCAAAGTCCATCTCATCGAGCCGGAGGGAACCTATCTGCTTTGGGCGGATTTCCGGGAATATGGACTGTCTGCGGAAGCACTGAATGCGAAGATCCTGAAAGATGCAAGAATCTGGTTTAATGAGGGCTCTATGTTCGGACCGGAGGGGGCAGGGTTTATGCGGATCAATATTGCAAGTCCCCGCAGTATGATCGTGGAAGCGATGGAACGTCTGGGAGAAGTCTTCGGAGAATGAGCGAAAAATATGCGTTCAGTTTCACTTCTCAGGTACATATTCAGGTGCATGATGCAGACAGAAAAATGCGAGCGCACAGATCAGGATCTGGCTGGCCAGCATGCCCCAGAGGTAAGCACTCAGTCCAATGCGGGGGATTCCTGCGAAAACAAATATAATGCGGATGGCGGCACCAGCCAGGTTGATCAGCATGGTGAGGGTAGCCTTGCCAAGTCCGTGCAAAATGCTGCACAGTGTGCTTGCGAGGAATAAAAACGGACAGATCCAGCTCAGGGTGCGCACATAAATACCTGCCAGTGTGTTGTGAAACAGATGGATGCCGATCCAGTTTCCGCACAGCAGAAATCCGGAGGTACACACAAGACCGAGAATGACACACAGCTGTGTGGTTCTCCGGATGGCTTTTTGCACCAGGTTATACTGTTTCCGGCTATTCGCTTCTGCGATGGCCGGAAGCAGCATAACAGACAGGGAATTACTTAGCACGCACGGAAACATAATGGTGGAAAAAACCATGCCGGTCAGGATACCATAGACGCTCAGGGCATCACTGTTTGCATAACCAAAATCCCGGAGTTTGATCGGGATCAGCAGTGCTTCCGCACTCTGACATAAACTTAACAAAATACGGCTGCAGGTGAGAGGAACTGCCATAGAGCACAGATCCTTTGCAATTTTTGTCAGCCGGATAGAAGAAGGCGGTACCGATGGATTTGGTACTGTCTTTTTATCTTCCGTACGTTCTGAAAAAAAGCAGACCATGGTGACGGAGTAAAGAGAGGAAGCAAGTTCGCCAAACAGAATGCCCCAGACTGCAATCTGTGGTGTCACAAACTGTCCCCGCTGCATCTGGATGTCAGCCACGAGCCAGACGCCTGCGACACGGATGACCTGTTCCAGAATCTGTGAAATAGCCGGGATGACGGCTTTTTTTCGACCATAATAGTAGCCGTTGATGCAGGCGTGGATACAGGCGAAAGGCAGGGAAAGGGTCATGATGCGGAGCAGCGGGACTGTCCGGACATCTTCCAGCAGGGAAAGCCCGATCTGCGGAGCGTAGTGCCATATGATCCAGACACAGCTGGCAGATAGCAGCAGGGAACCAGACAGTCCGACACTCAGATAGGCTCTGGCCTGGCGTTTTTGTCTGCACTGGGCGCAGTAGCGGGAGATGGCAGTCTGGATCCCGGCAGCAGACACCGAAATGATCAGGGCAAATACCGGAAAAATCAGCTGATAAATACCGAGTCCTTCTGCACCGATTGTACGGGAGAGGAATATTTTATAATAAAAACCGATGATCCTGCTTAAAATTCCGGTCAGTGTCAGCAGCAGCGTACCGGATATGAGGTTGTGTTTCAGAGGATTTGCATGTGAGTTCATGGGAAAGAGAATCCCTTTTGCCTGTGGATTTTTTATAAATATATGCAGAGAAAAATTGGTCAGAACCGAAAGGAATGGTATAGATTATATGAAACGGTTGATTTATCTGGATCATGCTGCAACGACGCAGCCTTTTCCGGAAGTGCTGGATGCAATGATCCCATATTACAGCAGATATTATGGCAATCCTTCTTCCGGATATGAACTGGGGGAGGAGAGCAAACGTGCCATAGAGACAGCCCGGGGACAGATCGCGGATACCTTGAACGTGGAGAAGGACACGATTTATTTTACTTCCGGAGGAACGGAGTCGGATAACTGGGCGCTGCGTTATGTCGTACAGAACGGAAAGCGGCGCCGACCCCATATCGTGACATCTGCCATCGAGCATCACGCAATCTTAAATACCTGCAAAAATCTGGAAAAGCAGGGGGTGCGTGTCACTTATCTGCCGGTGGACCGGGAAGGCATGGTACAGCCGGAGATGGTGGAGCGGGCGATCTCGCAGGATACCGTGCTGGTGTCCGTGATGTATGCAAATAATGAGATCGGAAGCATTCAGCCAATTCATCTGATCGGGCAGATCGCCCATCAGAAACAGGTTCTGTTTCATACGGATGCCGTGCAGGCATATGGACAGATTCCGATTCATGTAAAAGAAGATGACATCGATCTGCTGTCTGCCAGCGGTCATAAATTTAACGGTCCGAAAGGAACGGGATTTTTATATGCCAGAAAAGTCCTGAAACTTCAGCCGATGATCCATGGCGGCGGACAGGAGCGGAAAATGCGGGCCGGTACCGAGAATGTACCGGGCATTGTGGGGATCGGCCGGGCGGCGGTCTGTTCCGCCGCGATCCTGGAAAAAAAGATGGCATATGAGAGCCGGCTGCGGGATTATTTTATCCGGCGGCTGCTGGAGGAGATCCCGGGCAGCAGCATCAACGGAAGCCGCCGAAACCGCCTGCCAAACAATGTGAATCTCAGCATTGCCGGGGTGAACGGTCCGGCGGTGGTGGCGCTGCTGGATCTGGAAGGAATCTGTGCTTCCTCCGCTTCCGCATGTTCCACCGGGGCACAGAAGGCATCCCACGTGCAGCTCGCCATCGGAAAGCGTGAGCATCAGGCATATGAGGCCATCCGTTTTACCCTGGGTGTCCAGAATACAAAAGAAGAACTGGATTACACACTTGAACGGTTGAAACAGTGTGTGAAAAAATTGAGGGATTCTTCCTGAAGTTTCTTTTTATTTTATAAAATTTTATAAAACAGGAAGAAATTCCGGTTTCCGTTTTGTGAAGACCGTAAAATAATCAAAGCCGGCAGTTTTTAAAATCTGCGGTACTTTTTCAAAATCCCAGGCAATCTGATCCGGGGCATGTCCGTCGGCACCGATGGTGATGATCTCGCCGCCCAGTTCGTGATAGCGGTGCAGGATCTCTTCTGTGGGATTCGGATGTCCGAGTCCGTATTTAAAACCTGCCATGTTCAGCTCGATGCCTTTGCCCCGGGCAATGAGCTGCCGCAGGATTTCATCGATCACATCTTTGTATTTGTCGTAGCTGTAATTTTTGTTCTTTTCCGGGCCATAGCGCACCACATAATCAATGTGTCCGTATACATCAAATTCATCAAAAGCAGCAATGTTTTCCAGAATGGATTCAAAATATTCCAGATAGGCGGCATGTTCACTGCGGCCTTCATAATAGACTGGATAATACGGATCAATGCCGTGTACCACATGGGAAGAGCCGATGACAAAGTCAAAATCCATCTTCTGCAGCACTTCATGATGTTTCTGCGCCAGATGCGGCTGTAATCCCATCTCAAGACCGAAATTGATGTGCAGGGAATCGGAGAAGTCTGCCTGCAGCTGTCCGATTTCATTTTTATATTGTGAAAAATCAATGGTGAATAAATCCGGTTCATCCGGGTAATCATAATCAAGGTGATCCGTAATGCAGATCCCGGAGAGATTTTTTGCGATGGCAGAGCGTGCCATGGCAGCCGGGTCAGCGTCGCTGTCGCCGGAAAAATGTGTATGCATATGTGTATCCCAAAGCATGAAAAATAGCTCCTTTCAAGGGTGATATAAGGCTTATATTGTATATTATGCAAAATATAAACCGTGGGAAACAGCGTGGTTACGCGGTTTTCTGAAACTATGATAAACATAGCATCACATGTTTGTCAATCCAATCCGTGCATTTTGAATAGGAAAAATGATCAAAATTCTAAAAAAAGGAAAAAGTTTTATGCAATTAGTACAAAAACAAAGCAGAGTTCTTGGAATATAATATCAAAGATGGGAAATAACCATGTGGAAATCTTGTACAAATTGCTAAAAAAAGCGAAAAAAAGAAACAAGATGGTGAAAAAATTAACAAACTTAAAATAAGCGACTGAAAAGTATTGAAAAAGTCAGTCATATTCGTTAAAATATAAGCAGATTGGATGAGGCATCAATGAACAGACAACAGATGAGACATCCAAAAATAAACCACCGGATGATCCGGATACATTTTAATTCTAGGAGGAATGAAAAAATGGCAGTAAAAGTAGCAATTAATGGATTTGGACGTATTGGACGTCTTGCTTTCAGACAGATGTTTGGTGCAGAGGGATATGAAATCGTTGCAATCAACGATCTGACAAGCCCGAAAATGCTTGCTCACTTATTAAAATATGACTCTTCTCAGGGTAAATATGCAAAAGCTGATACAGTTTCTGCAGGTGAGGATTCTATCACAGTTGATGGAAAAGAGATTAAAATCTACAAAGAGCCAGATGCAAATAATTGCCCATGGGGTGCTTTAGACGTAGACGTAGTTTTAGAGTGTTCCGGATTCTACACATCCAAAGAAAAAGCACAGGCTCATATCAATGCAGGTGCTAAGAAAGTTGTTATTTCCGCTCCGGCTGGAAACGACCTTCCTACAGTAGTTTACAACGTAAACCATGATGTATTAACAAAAGAAGATACAATCATTTCCGCAGCTTCCTGTACAACAAACTGCCTTGCTCCGATGACAAAGGCATTAAACGATCTTGTTAAGATCAAATCCGGTATCATGTGTACAATCCACGCTTACACAGGCGATCAGATGACACTTGACGGACCGCAGAGAAAAGGCGATTTAAGAAGAAGCCGTGCTGCAGCTGTTAACATCGTTCCAAACAGCACAGGTGCTGCAAAAGCAATCGGTCTGGTAATCCCAGAGTTATCCGGTAAATTAATCGGAGCTGCTCAGCGTGTACCGACCCCGACAGGTTCTACAACAATCTTAAACGCAGTTGTTGAAGGCAGTGTAACAGTTGACGAGATCAATGCAGCTATGAAAGCAGCTTCTAACGAGTCCTTCGGATACAACGAGGATGAGATCGTTTCTTCCGATATCGTTGGAATGACATATGGTTCTCTCTTCGATGCAACTCAGACAATGGTTCTTCCGTTAGACAACGGAACAACTCAGGTTCAGGTTGTTTCCTGGTACGACAATGAGAACAGCTACACAAGCCAGATGGTTCGTACAATCAAATACTTCGCAGAGTTAGCATAATCACAACTCTATAAAAAGTAGAACAAAGACTCACTGCAGGGTCCGGTCTTTTGGACCGGACCCTGCTTTAAATTTATCTCCGATAAATTTTAAAAGCAGGATGAAAATGCGCACTCGCATAAGATGAAAATTGCTTCGCATATGCTCGGCGCAACAAGAAAAGTATGCATAGATAAGTTGTGAAAAAAGTTAGATTATGCATGCATATTTTCTTGATTTTTATAATTTTCCTAAATTAAGTATATAAACAGGATAAGGAGACAATATCATGGGATTAAATAAAAAAACAGTAGATGATATTAACGTAAAAGGACTCAGAGTTCTTTGCAGATGCGACTTCAACGTACCGTTAAAAGATGGCAAGATCACAGACGAGAACCGTCTCGTTGCAGCGCTTCCGACCATCAAAAAACTGATCGCTGACGGCGGCAAAGTAATTCTCTGCTCCCACCTTGGCAAAGTAAAAACAGAAGAAGATAAAAAAACAAAAACACTTGCACCGGTTGCAGCACGTTTATCCGAGCTGTTAGGACAGGAAGTAAAATTTGCAGCTGATCCGGAAGTCGTAGGACCGAACGCAAAAGCAGCCGTAGAAGCTATGAAAGACGGCGATGTGATCCTTCTTGAGAATACACGTTTCAGACCGGAAGAGACAAAGAACGGAGAGGCTTTCTCCAAAGACCTTGCTTCCATCTGTGATGTATTCGTAAACGATGCATTCGGAACCGCACACAGAGCACACTGCTCCAACGTAGGTGTTGCAGGTCTGGTTGACACAGCAGTTGTTGGTTACTTAATGCAGAAAGAGATCGATTTCCTCGGAAACGCAGTAAACACACCGGAGAGACCGTTCGTAGCAATCCTTGGCGGTGCAAAAGTAGCAGATAAATTAAACGTAATCTCTAACCTGCTTGAGAAATGCGATACACTGATCATCGGTGGCGGTATGGCCTTCACATTCCTGAAAGCAAAAGGATACGAAGTAGGAAAATCCTTAGTAGATGATACAAAGATCGATTACTGTAAAGAAATGATGGAAAAAGCTGAGAAACTCGGCAAAAAATTACTTCTTCCGGTTGACACAACTATCGCAGCAGCTTTCCCGGATCCGATCGATGCTGAGATCGAAGTAGAAGTAGTTCCGTCTGATGCAATTCCGGCTGACAAAGAAGGTCTTGATATCGGAACAAAGACAGCTGAGTTATATGCAGATGCAGTAAAATCCGCAAAAACAGTTGTATGGAACGGACCGATGGGCGTATTTGAGAACCCGATCCTTGCAAAAGGTACCATCGCAGTTGCAAAATCCCTGGCAGAGACAGATGCTACAACCATCATCGGTGGTGGTGATTCCGCAGCAGCTGTAAACCAGCTTGGATTTGGTGACAAGATGACACATATTTCCACAGGTGGCGGAGCTTCCCTGGAATTCCTTGAAGGAAAGGAGTTGCCGGGCGTAGCAGCAGCAAACGACAAGTAAATTTCCCATAAATTCAATGATTACTGCGTTAGGAAATGTTCGGCGTACTACTTTGTACGCCTTCACATTCCCTGCCTTGTACTAATTGAATTTCTGAAAAATTTATATATCAATCCAATATATGAAATAAATGCTTCGTTAGATGAAACTAGACGTACCTTTATGTAATGTACGCCTGCGTCTCATCTGCCTTGCACTGATTCCATATCTGGAATTTTTGGAAGTTTTGTACGAATTGGAAATTTATGTATTGAAATGTAAGGAGAAAAGGCGAAATGGCTAGAAAGAAAATTATCGCAGGTAACTGGAAAATGAATAAAACACCGAGCGAGGCAGTTGCTCTGGTGAATGAGTTAAAACCGTTAGTAGCTAATGATGATGTAGATGTAGTATTCTGTGTACCGGCTATCGACATCATCCCGGCTATGGAAGCTGCAAAAGGCAGCAACATCTGCATCGGTGCTGAGAACATGTATTTTGAGGAGAGCGGCGCTTACACAGGCGAGATTTCCCCGAATATGTTAGTAGACGCAGGTGTAAAATACGTTGTTCTCGGACATTCTGAGAGAAGAGAGTATTTTGCAGAGACAGATGAGACTGTAAACAAAAAAGTGCTGAAAGCTTTCGAGCATGGCATTACACCGATCATCTGCTGTGGCGAGACTCTGACACAGAGAAAACAGGGTATCTACCTTGACTGGATCCGTATGCAAATCAAGATTGCATTCCAGAACGTAACCGCAGATCAGGCAAAGACAGCAGTCATCGCTTACGAGCCGATCTGGGCAATCGGAACCGGTGAGACAGCTACTTCTGATCAGGCAGAGGAAGTATGCGGCGCTATCCGTGCATGCATCGCTGAAGTTTATGATGAGGCTACTGCAGAAGCAATCCGTATCCAGTACGGCGGATCTGTAAATGCAGGAAACGCAGCAGAGTTATTTGCAAAACCGGACATCGATGGTGGTCTGGTAGGCGGCGCTTCTCTGAAAGCTGACTTCGGAAAAATCGTTAACTATAACAAATAAGAAAATATTAACAATGCTTTTACAATTCAGAGCCATCCGTAAGTCCGTTTGGCTCTGAAATTATCTCAAACGAAATGAATGTTCCTGTCTGCATGAAGACGTTGTGAAAATAACGTTTTGACAGGAGTTCCATGATACAGATTTTTTGGAGGAAAACATGAGTAAAAGACCAGTCGTATTAATGGTTTTAGATGGATATGGTTTAAATGACAATCCGGAAGGAAATGCCATCGCAATGGCAAAGACTCCGGTAATGGACAGTCTGATGAAAGACTATCCTTTTGTAAAAGGTGCCGCATCCGGTCTGGCAGTTGGTCTGCCGGACGGTCAGATGGGAAACTCTGAGGTAGGACATATGAATATCGGCGCAGGCCGTATCATTTATCAGGATCTGACCAGAATCACAAAAGCAATCGAGGATGGCGATTTCTTTGAAAACAAAGGACTGCTGACAGCGATTGAAAACTGCAAGAAAAACAATTCTGACCTGCATCTGTGGGGCCTGTTATCCGATGGTGGTGTACACAGCCACATCACACATCTGTACGGTCTGCTTGAGATGGCAAAAAAACATGGTCTGACAAACGTATATGTACACGCATTTTTAGACGGCCGTGACACACCGCCGGCTTCCGGAAAAGATTATATCCAGCAGCTGGAAGCAAAAATGCAGGAGATCGGTGTAGGTAAGATTGCATCTCTTTCCGGTCGTTACTATGCAATGGACCGTGATAACAACTGGGATCGTATCCAGAAAGCATACGATTCTTTGGTATCCGGCACCGGCGTACAGGCAACGGATGCAGTGAAAGCAATGGAAGCTTCTTATGCAGATGGTGTGACAGATGAGTTCGTGCTTCCGACGGTTATCACAGATGAAGCAGGCAAACCGGTTTCTGTTGTAAAAGAAAATGATTCCGTTATTTTCTTCAATTTCCGTCCGGACCGTGCCCGCGAGATCACCAGAGCATTCTGTGACGATGCATTTACCGGATTTGAGCGTCCGTTCATTCCGCTGACCTATGTATGTTTCAAAGATTATGATGAGACCATCCCGAACAAGATCATTGCATTCGAGAAAGAATCCATCAAAAATACCTTTGGTGAGTTCCTTGCCGCACAGGGCAAAAAACAGCTTCGTCTGGCAGAGACAGAGAAATACGCACACGTTACTTTCTTCTTCAACGGTGGCGTGGAGGAACCGAACGTAGACGAGGCACGTCTGCTGGTTGCATCTCCGAAAGACGTTGCAACTTATGATCTGAAACCGGAAATGAGTGCTCCGGAAGTAGGTATGGATCTGGTAGAAGCGATCAAATCCGACAAATACGATGTGATCATCATCAACTTCGCAAACCCGGATATGGTAGGTCATACCGGTGTGATCCCGGCAGCCGTTGCAGCCGTAGAACGTGTGGACAGTCTGGTAGGCGATGCCGTACAGGCAGTCAAAGACGTAGACGGAATCCTGTTTATCTGTGCGGATCACGGAAACGCAGAGCAGATGATTGACTACACAACCGGTAACCCGCATACTGCACACACCACCAACCCGGTACCGTTTATCCTGGTAAATGCAGATCCGTCTTACGGACTGGCAGAAGGTGGATGCCTGGCTGATATCGCTCCGACACTGATCGAGCTGATGGGATTAAAACAGCCGGAGGAAATGACCGGTCACAGTTTATTGATTAAGAAATAAATACCAAAGTAATTCGTGGATTTTCCGCACCGTTCTGAAAAGTATTCAGAACGTATTGCTACTTTATAAGCAAGCTCTTTCGCCACACGATAGTATTTTTGCGCTGTCGTGTGGCGTTTTTTTGCGTATATTTCTGTGAAAAGAAGATATTGATTTAACTGTGCGAGGTCCGGACAGATAAGAGGAGCTGTTTATGGGAGTATGTGATAGACTGCTTTCTTAATTTGTATTTTTATGATATGATTGAGATTCGCAAATAAATCAGAAATGAGTAACAAAATAAGATCAGCTTTATGATAGTAGAAGGAGTATAAGTAATTGAACGAGACATTTATGAAAGAAAAACCGATTTTTCCGCTGTTGCTGTCGATGTCCCTTCCGATGGTCATCTCCATGGCGGTAAATTCGCTTTACAACATTGTAGACAGTTATTTTGTGGCAAAGATCAGTGAGGATGCCATGACGGCACTTTCTCTGGTGTTCCCAATACAGAATTTTATCAACGCAGTCGCCATTGGTTTTGGTGTCGGCATCAATGCCATGATCGCCCAGCATCTGGGGGCTGGCAGAAGGAAAAAGGCAGATGAGGCACTGACTCAGGGCATGGTGCTTTCTGTGCTCCACGGAATTATTATGATGATCCTGTGCATCATCGGTATTCCATACTTTTTGAAACTATTTACCACAGACACAAGCGTGATCGCATTTGGAGTGCGTTATGCTACCATCGCGTTTTTGTTTTCCATCATTATTAATGTGAATCTGACAATGGAGAAAATGTACCAGGCCATTGGAAATATGAAAATTACCATGATAAGCCTGCTGATCGGCTGTGGACTGAATATATTACTGGATCCGATGATCATTTTTGGTATCGGACCGTTCCCGGAACTTGGCATTGCGGGAGCAGCGCTGGCCACCGGATTTGGACAGTGTGTACCGGCAGTTATCTACATCATCGTATATCTGAAACAGCCAAAACGGGTGGCATTCCGTCGGGAATATCTGCATCTGACCAAAGAAGTGACCGGTCAGTTATACGGTATCGGAATCCCGGCAATCCTGAATATGGCGCTGACATCCGTGCTGACGACGGCATTGAATGCGATCCTGGCTGCATTTTCCCAGACCTATGTGCTGGTACTTGGCATTTATTATAAACTGCAGACCTTTTTATACATGCCGGCCAACGGAATCATTCAGGGTATGCGCCCGCTGATCGGCTACAATTACGGAGCCGGAGAACATAAGCGCGTGAATCAGCTTTATCGTCTGACGCTGATCATGAATGCATGTATCATGGCAGTGGGAATGATCCTGTGCCTGACAATTCCGGGCAAACTGATGGGCGCATTTGCGGAAAATCCGCAGACGATCCAGACCGGTATCACTGCATTGCATATCATCTGTTTCGGATTCGTTTTGTCCGCAGTATCAGTTACGGCCAGCGGTGCCCTGGAAGGACTGGGCAAAGGCATGCCATCCCTGCTGATCTCTTTATCCCGCTATGTCGTATTGATCATACCGCTTGCATTTATTTTCAGCCGCATCTGGGGAGCCGTTGGTGTATGGCATGCGTTCTGGGTGGCAGAAGCACTGACAGCGGTATTTGCAGCTGTGATCTACCGCCGCAGTGTACAGGAAAAGCCGGTTATAGAAGCAGAGTAGAAAATAAATATAAGCAATACTAATAAAAAAGAAAATATATACAAAAATACTTATAAATAAAGCCGGATTTTCTACACGTACTTTTCCATTCTGAAGCCTTTGTCGATTGACGAATGTTTTTCAAATGTATTATACTTAAATTACGTTGCGAAAGTTTTATTTGTAAATATTGATAAATGTGTTCCGTTTTATCTGGAAAATCTGTTTATAAATAAAATCATTTGCAGAAAATACAGAAACTAAATAAGTACAATACAGAGAAAAGGGGAATCAATCGCTATGAGTATTCAGACATTCAAACCGGTGAAAGAGGGAAAAGTACGTGAGGTATATGATATTGGTGACAGCCTGATCATTACTGCAACAGACAGAATTTCTGCCTTTGATGTGATTTTAAAAAATAAAGTTGAGAAAAAAGGTACGATCCTGACAAAAATGTCAGAGTTCTGGTTCGATTTTACAAAAGATATTTTACCGAACCATATGATTTCTACTGATGTAAAAGATATGCCGGAATTTTTCCAGAATGAGAGATTCGATGGAAACAGCATGAAATGTAAGAAACTTGAGATGCTGCCGGTAGAGTGTATTGTACGTGGCTATATTACAGGAAGCGGCTGGGCAAGCTACTGTGAGAACGGTACTGTCTGCGGCATCAAGCTTCCGGAAGGATTAAAAGAATCCGAGAAACTGCCTGAACCGATCTACACACCATCCACAAAAGCGGAGATCGGAGATCATGATGAGAATGTAAGCTTTGAGCAGACCGTGATCAACCTGGAGAAGATCTATCCGGGCAAAGGACAGGAGTATGCGGAGAAACTGCGTGATTACACCATCGCCCTTTACAAGAAATGCGCAGAGTACGCATTAAGCAAAGGTATCATCATTGCAGATACAAAATTTGAGTTTGGTCTGGATGAGAACGGCAATGTCATCCTTGGTGATGAGATGCTGACACCGGACAGTTCCCGTTTCTGGCCGTTAGAGGGATATGAGCCGGGCAAAGGACAGCCATCCTACGACAAACAGTTTGTAAGAGACTGGTTAAAAGCAAATCCGGACAGCGATTATCTGCTTCCGGAAGAGGTAATTGAAAAGACAGTTGATAAATATAAAGAGGCATATGAACTGCTGACTGGAAAGAAATTCCAGGCATAGACCGCATAGTTGGAGGGAATAGATTCATGCTGGAAAACAAAATGGAACAGACCATTGCACAGGACGAATTACATGAGGAGTGCGGTGTTTTTGGTATCTATGATTTAGACGGACATGATGTGGCATCTAGCATTTATTATGGCCTGTTCGCCCTGCAGCATCGTGGACAGGAGAGCTGCGGTATCGCGGTCAGCGAGACACAGGGACCGAAGGGAAAAGTATCCAGTTACAAGGATATGGGGCTTGTAAATGAAGTATTTGATGCAGAAAAACTGGAGCGTCTGAAGGGTGACATCGGCGTCGGCCATGTGCGTTATTCTACCGCCGGAGCTTCCACCAGAGAAAATGCGCAGCCGCTGGTACTGAACTACGTCAAAGGTACACTGGCATTGGCGCACAACGGAAATCTGATCAATGCCAATGAACTGCGTCATGATCTGGAATATACAGGCGCAATCTTCCAGACGACCATTGACTCTGAGGTTATCGCATACCACATCGCCAGAGAGCGTCTGAAAGTCGGCACCGTTGAGGAAGCCGTACAGCGTGCAGCAGCAAAAATGAAAGGTGCATATTCCATCGTGGTCATGAGTCCGAGAAAACTCATCGGCGCCCGGGACCCGTTTGGATTCAAACCGTTATGCATTGGCAAACGTGACAATGCGTATATTATTACATCGGAAACCTGTGCCCTGGAGACCATCGGCGCGGAATTTGTCCGTGACGTAAAACCGGGTGAGGTCGTTACCATCAATGGCGAGGGTGAGATCACTTCTGATATGACAAATGCCATTGATCCGTGCAAAGAAGGAAGATGTATTTTTGAGTACATTTATTTTGCGAGAGCAGACAGCCACTTTGACGGCATCAGTGTCTATGACGCCAGAATCAAAGCCGGCAGATTCCTTGCACAGGATTCACCGGTGGAGGCGGATCTGGTTGTCGGTGTTCCAGAATCCGGAAATGCCGCAGCCCTTGGCTATGCCATGGAATCCGGCATCCCATACGGTACCGCATTTGTGAAAAACAGCTACGTGGGACGTACATTCATCAAGCCGAAACAGAGCAGCCGTGAGCAGAGCGTCCGTGTAAAATTAAATGTAGTAAAAGAAGCAGTTGCCGGAAAACGGATCATTATGATCGACGATTCCATCGTGCGTGGAACCACATCCGGACTGATCGTAAATATGCTGAAAGAAGCAGGCGCAAAAGAAGTACATGTGCGCATCAGTGCACCACCGTTCTTATGGCCATGCTACTTCGGTACCGATATCCCTGCCAGAGAACAGCTGATCGCTTACAACCGTTCCATTGAGGACATCCGTGATCTCATCGGAGCAGATTCCCTTGGTTATCTGCGCATTGAGCGTCTGAAAGAAATGGTAAACGGTCTGCCGATCTGTGAGGGATGCTTCACCGGAACTTATCCGTTAGCGCCGCCGACGGAAGATATCCGCGGTGAATATGAGCGATAAACGACGAACGTGGATTTTGGACAGGAGAGAATTCTGCTTGCAGAAATGAACTCCTGAACAGAAATCCATGTGAGTGTAACGGACAGATCGGAAATGTGAAACATTTTCGATCTGAGTCGTTTATCGCAATGAAAATTAACAGAAAATGAGGAGAACAACTATGAGTACAGACAGATATACAAGTCCGCTTTCCGAGCGTTATGCAAGCAAAGAAATGCAGTATATTTTTTCACCGGAGATGAAATTCCGTACATGGAGACGTCTCTGGATCGCACTTGCTGAGACAGAGAAAGAGCTTGGCCTTGACATTACACAGGAGCAGATCGATGAACTGAAAGCACACAAAGACGATATCAACTTTGAAGTAGCCAAAGAGCGTGAAAAACTGGTGCGTCATGATGTTATGTCCCATGTATACGCATACGGTGTACAGTGCCCGAAAGCAAAAGGTATCATTCACCTTGGCGCAACATCCTGCTACGTTGGTGACAACACCGATATCATTCTGATGTCTGAGGCACTGAAATTAGTCCGCAAAAAACTGATCAACGTCATTGCAGAGCTTGCAAAATTTGCAGATCGTTATAAAAACCTGCCGACACTGGCATTTACACATTTCCAGCCGGCACAGCCGACCACTGTTGGAAAACGCGCCACTCTGTGGACACAGGAATTCCTGATGGATCTGGAAGATCTTGATTATGTGCTCGGTTCTCTGAAATTACTTGGTTCCAAAGGAACCACAGGTACACAGGCAAGTTTCCTGGAGCTGTTTGACGGAGATCAGGAGACCATCGACAAGATCGATCCGATGATCGCTGCAAAGATGGGATTCAAAGAATGCTATCCGGTATCCGGACAGACCTATTCCAGAAAAGTAGATACGAGAGTATTAAATGTCGTTGCAGGAATTGCTGCAAGCGCACATAAAATGTCAAACGACATCCGTCTGCTTCAGCATCTGAAAGAAGTGGAAGAGCCGTTTGAGAAAAACCAGATTGGATCATCCGCAATGGCTTATAAGAGAAATCCGATGAGAAGTGAGCGTATCGCTTCTATTTCCAGATATGTGATGATCGACGCTTTAAACCCGGCGATCACATCCGCAACCCAGTGGTTTGAGCGTACACTGGACGATTCCGCAAACAAACGTCTCAGCGTGGCAGAGGGCTTCCTTGCCATCGACGGTGTGTTGGATCTGTGCCTGAACGTGGTAGACGGACTGGTTGTATATGACAAAGTCATCACAAAACATCTGATGAGCGAGCTGCCGTTCATGGCAACAGAGAACATCATGATGGACGCTGTAAAGAAAGGCGGAGACCGTCAGGAACTTCATGAGAAGATCCGTCAGCTTTCCATGCAGGCAGGTGCCAATGTAAAACAGAACGGTCTGGATAACAACCTTCTGGAACTCATCGCAGCAGATGAGAGCTTCGGCCTGACACTGGAAGAACTGCAGGCAAATATGGATCCGTCCAAATATGTGGGACGTGCGCCGTTGCAGGTAGATAACTTCTTAAAGAATCATGTAAATCCGGTGCTGGAAGCAAATAAAGAAGTGCTTGGAATGACTGCGGAAATCAACGTGTAAAAATTTACTTTTATAAAAGAACAAGCTGGAACAAAACGCCAATGCAGGCACGAATGATTTTCTATCTTCGCTGCGCCGTTTGTTACCGCCTCCTCCCGCGAACTCGCACGCAAAATCAGCGTGCTCAGACACACTCACGGAGGCGGAACTATGCTCGCTACGATGACGAAAATCAGTCTACCGCCTTGCCTTGGCGTTTTGCTTCCAGCTTTGTTCTATTTACGCAGTGGCATTATGCCGCGCGTGCATATACGGGATTGCAAAAATGTACATTATGTGCACGCGCAAAAACACAGATGCGAGTAAAGTTATAGGGGGTATTCTGAGCCGAATATTGATAACATAGCATGCCGTCTGTTTGAACTTTGTGATTGGGTGAAGAATATTTTTAGTGATAAGAATAAAATGTAGAGTTCAGTAATTCTGGCGAGAATGTGTTAGCTTGCATCTGCAAAGACTATAATTTTAAGACGAGTGCTTTGCTTGAATAGTTTTTTATAACGTGGTTGGCGAAATCAGAGAAAATTTCCTCAGCGAACGATTAAGTGAATGACCGAGTTTTGCGAGGTTTTGCGCGAGTGGGAACGACCTCTTTTTCAGGCGTGGGAACGAGCGCGATGAAACCGAAGTAAAACGAGGGTAATGAACGTCTAGTGAGTGAGGAAATTTTCTCTGATTTCGCCTTAAATAAAAAAATAAAAAATAAAATAAAAAACAAAAAATAAATTTCAAGCCTCCCCAGAAGCGGGAGTTTTGTGCTGCCGCGCATATTCCGTGGGCGGCATCCCCATCTGTTTATGAAACACCTTGGAAAAATAGAGGCTGTTTTCAAATCCTACCGATTCTGCAATGTCGATGATCGACATTTCATCATGTGCCAGCAGATAACAAGCCTGTTTGATGCGGTACTCACTCAGATATTCCTTTGGAGACTGATTCAAGACCGCCTGAAAAGCCCGGCACAGATAGCTGCGGCTGAGCCCCACATATTCTGCCATATCATTGACGGTGATGGGCGAGCTGTAATTAGAAGAAATGTACTCAATGGTTTTGATGACATAACTTTCCTTGCGGCTCAGCTTGTTCTTATTTTCCGCTTCCCGCATATAAATAGCAAGGAGCATGTACAGATAACCCGCCATTTCCACGGAGTTGATGAAATCATTGCCCCGGGTGTTGTAGATCTGGTTCATGCGCTGGTTGATCTCGCCGCTGTGGATATTGTTGTAGGTCACCGGAAAAGAAGGCGTGAACCGCGTGGCCTTCAGGATGGAAGGCGCGTCATTTCCGGTAAAACCGATCCAGGAATATTCCCAGGGATCTTCCTTGTCGGCATAGTACCAGACTTCATGATTCGGATAGATCAGAAAGGAATCTCCGGCCTTTAAGGTGTAGAGTTTTCCATTGCAGTGATAGTAGCCCTTGCCGGTCACGATGTGGTGGATCAGGTAGTGATCCTTCATGCCCGGCCCCCAGTGGTGATTTGGGTCACATTTTTGATGCCCTACATTACATACTGACAGGGAAAAAAGTTCATATTTGCGTATTTTGTAAGAATCCTTGTAAAAATCACTCATTTTTCTGCCCCCCTATGATAAATCAAGATTAGCATAAAGAAGTGAAAAAAACAACATTTTTACATATTTTGCACACATTTCCATATAGGAATTTCAAAAGAAAGAAAGTACAATGAAACTAATCAGAGCGGAAAAAGAAGCACAGGCTCTGGAGAGTTAAAACGCAATAAAAAATGAGAATGAAGAAGATGGAGGGGTTCGATGAAAGAGCAGTTATTAAAAGAGTTCAAAGAAAAATTTGGCAGTGAAGGCGATATCCGCAGCTATTTTGCACCGGGCAGAGTAAACCTGATCGGTGAACATACGGATTACAATGGCGGACATGTATTCCCATGTGCACTGACCATTGGTACCTATGCAATTGTCAGAAAACGTGAAGACCGCAACTTCCGTTTTTATTCCACAAACTTTGAGAGCCTTGGTGTCATTGAGGCAAGCCTTGACAATCTGAAATATGACAAAGCACTTGACTGGACCAACTATCCGCTTGGTGTAGTTTGGGCATTCATTGAGAAAGGATATCCGGTTGACTGTGGTTTTGATATGCTGTTATTTGGAAATATCCCGAACGGTTCCGGACTTTCTTCTTCTGCATCCGTAGAAGTCGTAACCGGCGTGGCACTGCGTGACCTCTTTGGATACGATGATATTTCCATGATCGACATCGCACTGTTCGGTCAGTATTCTGAGAACAACTTCAACGGTGTAAACTGTGGTATCATGGATCAGTTCGCCATCGCAATGGGTAAAAAAGATCAGGCAATCTTTTTGGATACCAGTGATCTTTCCTATACATATGCACCGATCAAACTGGCAGATGAGAAAATCGTGATCGCATGCAGCAACAAAAAACGTGGTCTGGGCGATTCCAAATACAACGAGCGCCGTGCAGAGTGTGAGGAAGCTCTGTCAGAACTTCAGACAAAACTGGACATCAAAGCACTTGGCGAACTTTCCGAGGAAGAGTTTGAGGCAAACAAAGACCTGATCAAGAGTGAAGTACGTCAGCGCCGTGCAAAACATGCGGTTTATGAGAATCAGCGTACTTTAAAAGCGGTAGATGCCCTGAAAGCAGGCAATCTGGAAGAGTTCGGAAAACTGATGAACGCATCTCACGTATCTCTGCGTGACGATTACGAAGTAACCGGTATCGAGCTTGATACACTGGTTGAGAACGCATGGGAGCAGGAAGGTGTCATCGGTTCCCGTATGACAGGCGCAGGCTTTGGCGGCTGTACCGTAAGTATCGTAAAAACAGACTGTGTCGATAAATTTATTGAAAACGTAGGAAAAGCATATCTGGAAAAAATCGGTTATGCTGCTGATTTCTATGTAGTAGAGATCGGTGACGGCGGAAGAGTATTAGAGTAAATGACATTTTTCAGTATCATGAGGAGGAATATACGAAATGTCTGATTTATATGTTGCAAGACTGGTGCAGTACGGAATCGAGTCCGGTCTGATCCCGGAGGAGGAGCGTATTTACAGTACGAACCAGATTCTTGAAGTGATGAAAAAAGATGATTATGAGGCACCGACAGCCGAAGAAGTCGGCACAGAGATCGATCTGGCAGATACACTGGAGCATCTGCTGGACGAGGCACTGGAGAGCGGTGTGCTGGAGGACGGCGGTGTCGTTTCCAGAGATTTGTTTGATACAAAGCTGATGAACTGTCTGACTCCGCGCCCGGCACAGGTCATTGCAAAATTCCGTGCGGATTATGCAGAAAGCCCGAAGAAAGCGACAGATGATTATTACAACTTCAGCGTGGCTACCAACTATATCCGTAAGGATCGTATTGCAAGAGACCGCCGCTGGAAAGTACCGTCTCAGTATGGCGAGATCGACATTACCATCAACTTAAGCAAACCGGAGAAGGATCCGAAAGCCATTGCAGCAGCAAAACTGGCAAAACAGTCCGCATATCCGAAATGCCAGCTCTGTGTGGAGAATGAAGGCTATGCAGGCCGCCTGAACCATCCGGCCCGTCAGAACCACCGTATTATTCCGATCACCATCAATGGCGGAAACTGGGGCTTCCAGTATTCACCGTATGTATATTATAACGAGCACTGCATCGTATTCAACGGCGAACATACACCGATGAAGATCGAGCGTGCCACCTTCCGCAAACTGTTTGATTTTGTAAAACAGTTCCCACACTATTTCCTGGGTTCCAATGCGGATCTTCCGATCGTCGGCGGATCAATCTTAAGCCACGATCATTTTCAGGGCGGACATTATACGTTTGCCATGGAAAAAGCTGAGTTCGAGAAAACCATCACCATTCCGGGATTTGAAGATGTGGAAGCCGGAATCGTTCACTGGCCGTTATCTGTTATCCGTATCCGCAGCAACGATGATGAGAGACTGGTAGAACTTGCAGATCATATTCTGAAAGCATGGCGTGGATATACCGATGAGGATGCATTTATTTTTGCAGAGACAGACGGAGAACCACACAATACCGTCACACCGATCGCACGTATGCGTGACGGCAAATATGAGCTGGATCTGGCATTGCGCAACAACATCACCACAGAGGAATGCCCGCTTGGTGTATATCATCCGCATGCCGAGCTGCATCATATTAAGAAAGAAAACATCGGTCTGATCGAGGTTATGGGTCTTGCGGTACTTCCGGCCCGTCTGAAAAATGAGATGGATCTGCTGGCTGAGTATATTCTGGAAGGAAAAGACATCCGCTCCAACGAGACCATTGAAAAACATGCAGACTGGGTAGATACTTTCCGTGATCAGTACACATTTACAAAGGAAAATGTGGAAGAGATCTTACAGCAGGAGATTGGAAAAGTCTTTGTAAAAGTGCTGGAAGATGCCGGTGTATACAAATGCACAGAGGAAGGCAGAAAAGCATTTGACAGATTTATCGCAAGCTTATAGAATGATAACTGTTCCGGATCAAGCGAATTTGCAAAAAAGCGAATCATATTTGCACAAAAGAATATTTTTTCGTAAACTGATCTGGAATAGTTATAAAATGTATATTTAAGGAGGAAATTAGTATGCATATTTTAGTAACCGGAGGCGCAGGCTACATCGGAAGCCATACATGTGTCGAACTGCTGAACGCAGGTTATGAAGTAACTGTTGTAGACAATCTCTATAATTCCAGTGAGAAAGCACTGGACCGTGTACAGGAGATCACAGGCAAAACAGTGAAATTCTACAAAGCAGATATCCAGGACAGAGATGCCATGAACAAGATCTTTGACGAGAACAAGTTCGAAGCTGTCATCCATTTTGCAGGATTAAAAGCAGTTGGCGAGTCCGTTGCAAAACCAATCGAATATTATCAGAACAACATCGGCGGAACTCTGGTACTGACAGACGTTATGCGTCATCATGGATGCAAAAATATCATCTTCAGTTCTTCCGCAACTGTATACGGAGATCCGGCTATGATCCCGATCACAGAGGAGTGTCCGAAAGGAACCTGTACAAACCCGTATGGCTGGAGCAAGAGCATGCTGGAGCAGATCCTGACCGATATCCATACTTCTGATCCGGAGTGGAACGTGGTATTACTTCGTTACTTCAATCCGATCGGAGCACACAAGAGCGGCAAGATCGGTGAAGATCCGAAAGGCATCCCGAACAACCTGCTTCCGTATGTGGCACAGGTTGCCATCGGCAAATTAGAGTGCCTTGGTGTATTCGGCGATGATTACGATACACCGGACGGAACCGGAGTACGTGATTACATCCATGTCGTAGATCTGGCACTTGGTCATGTAAAAGCTGTTGAGAAACTGGCAGACAAAGAGGGCGTATCTATTTACAACCTCGGTACCGGAAACGGATACAGTGTACTTCAGGTGGTTCATGCATTTGAGAAAGCCTGCGGACATCCGATCAATTATGCGATCAAACCGCGTCGTCCGGGCGACATCGCAATGTGCTACTGTGATCCGGCAAAAGCAAAGAAAGAGCTTGGCTGGGAGGCTCAGTATGGCATTGAAGATATGTGCGCTGATTCCTGGAGATGGCAGAGCCAGAATCCGAACGGATATGCGGACTGAAAGGATTTTTTGACTGAATGAATGACTATAAGATTACGCAGCAGGTAAAACGGAAATCAAAGCGGTTTGCCAAACCGTTATCAATCCTGATGGTTGTTATGGCGGTGGTACTGGTAATCCTTGCGATTATTTTTGATACAGGTTTGATGCTGCCGGCATTTCTGTTTGCAGTGCTGTACTATATTTTCTCTATCAATGCAGACCGGGAGTATGAATACTGCCTGGAAAATGATGTACTGACGATTGCGGTGATCCGGGGAAAGAGACGCCGGAAAACAGCGCATACATTGATGATGCAGGACATGGAAGTAATCGCACCAAACTGGCACGAAGCAGTGGCAAAATATCGAAAAAACGGCGGCACAGAAAAACTGAAAAAGTTTGATTATACTTCTTATGACGATGATATCCCTTATTACACAATGATCGTGTACGAGAATAAGGAAAAGATCAAAGTGCTGCTGGATCTGAATGACAGCATGCTGGAAGCAATCAAACGTGTTTACCCACAGAAGGTGTATATGCGATGAAAAAAGCAAAAGGTAAAATGGAATTGCGCTATTACGATATTCCGCAGAACGAGTTCCTGATTGCCTTACAGAATCAGAACTGGCAGAATAAATACCAGACAGAGGAAGATGGGCTTCATTTTCACAACCTGCTGGAGATCGGACTCTGCATGCAGGGATATGGTACGATGCGCCTGGAAGAAGAAACCGTACATTTTGAGACCGGGATGATCAGTATTATTCCGGCAAATTTTCCACACAGCACGATGCCGGAGGGGCCGGATGGCAACACCTGGGCATATCTGTTCGTGGATCCGGAGAAAATTCTGGCATCGGTCTATCCGGATGATATTCTGATGCAGCAGAAAATGCTGGAAAATATCAACCGGAAAGCATACATCGGAAAAAAAGAGTCGGTTCCGAACCTGAACCGTATTGTGTCTGCTGTCTTTTACGAAATGCAGCAGAAACCGGATTTTTACCGGGAGACCGTCAAGGGACTGTCTCTGTCTCTGATGATGATGATCGCCCGGCTGAACAACAAACTTGATCCGGCGACGGAAGGTGTGCGCCAGAAGAATGGCTTTGATCAGATCCGTCCTGCACTGGAGCATATCAGGGACAATTTTGCCAATCCGACGAAGATTGCAGAGATCGCTTCCGTGTGTCATATGAGCGAATCGCATTTCCGCAGGCTGTTTGAGGAAAATATGGGAATGACACCGGTGGATTATCTGAACCAGGTCCGCATTAAGAAAGCCTGTGATATGATCCGCAAGACCGGATATTCCATGGAGGAGATCGCAGTGAAAGTGGGATTTTCCACTACCTCTACGTTCAACCGCAACTTCAAGCGGATCGTGGGCACTTCTCCGTACCACTGGAAGAAGTCACCGGAGAATTTTGAGACCAGACTGGCAGATTTCAACATACTGGTGGAAAAAGGCTGGTAAGACATGATACAGAGATCATGTATTGGATCTGTGTGCGTTTAGACTGAGATGTCTGATATCGTAAACATAGAAAGAGAATGATAAAAGAGAATCATATGTGTGGTTATCTTGACGAATAACCGCCATGTGGTTCTTTTTTTGACGGAAAAATAAGGAAAAGATGAGAGATTCTGGTAAATTACCAAACGGTTATTGGTGAAACTATCGTAGAAATTCCCTGTTTCATTCGTGAAAAACACGAAAACGTGAAAGAAAATGGTCAAAAAAGAGAGAAAAATGCAAAAAAGATAAAAAAAAGTTGTCATAAAAAACAAAAAATATGCAACATGACGGTAAAAAGTCAAAAATGCGTGCATTGTGAGAAAAAATGCAAACAACAGTATACATGTGTATAGTATAATATGTACATCTTGATGCAGGAGATAAAAAGATATTTGATTAATATGAACAAATGACTTTATGCATCAGAATAATTCATGAGGAGGAGAAAACATGAAAAAGAAAGTAATTTCACTTATGCTCATTGGTGCTATGGTAGCTTCTATGGCAGCTTGTGGCAGCAATGGCGGTGACAAGGGTGGCACAAAAGACAATGACACATCCGCAGCAGCTGAGGCTGATGGCGGAGCAAGTGAGGGTGGCGACACCTTAACCGTTTGGACATGGGATCCAAAATTCAATATTCCGGCAATCAAAGAAGCTGGAAACATCTACAAAGCTGATCATCCGGATTTCAATCTCAAAGTAGTTGAGACATTATCCGATGACTGTGAGTCCAAATTAATCGCAGCAGCAGAAGGCGGAGATCTCTCCACATTACCGGATATCGTTCTGATGCAGGATAACTCTTACCAGAAATTCGTAACAGCTTATCCGGAAGCATTCACAGACTTAACAGATTCCGGAATTGACTTCTCTCAGTTCGCAGCTGGAAAACTTGCTTACTCTACAGTGAAAGGCAAAAACTACGGTGTTCCGTTCGACAACGGTGCTGTAATCGGCGCTTACAGAACAGATATTCTTGAGCAGGCTGGCTACACAACAGCAGACCTGACAGATATTGACTGGAACAGATTTATCGAGATCGCTAAAGACGTTAAAGAGAAAACAGGTGTATACATGTTATCTGGACAGGCTGATTCTCCGGATCAGATCATGATGATGCTTCAGTCCGCAGGAGCTTCCCTCTTTGATGAAGATGGAAAACCGGCTATGACAGACAATGACGCATTAAAAGAGTGTATCGACATCTACAAAACAATGGTAGACGAAGGTATTTACCTTGAAGTAAACAAATGGGATGATTATGTAACATCTATCACAAAAGGAAGTGTTTGTGGTGTTATCAATGGTAACTGGATCACAGCTACTATCATGGGTATGGATGATACAGCAGGCAAATGGGAAATCACAAATATGCCGAAACTGATCAAAACTCCAAACGCAACAAACTACTCTAACAACGGTGGTTCTTCCTGGTATATTACATCCAACTGCAAGAACAAAGATCTGGCAATTGATTTCTTAAAGAGCACATTTGCAGGCAGCGTAGAGCTGTATGAGAAGATTCTTCCGACCACAGGTGCAATTGCTACATACCTTCCGGCAGGAGATTCCGCAGCATATGCAGAGCCACAGGCATACTGGAACAATCAGCCAATCTTCAAACAGATCGTTGAGTACTCCAAACTGACACCTGCAAACAATACAAGCCCATACTACTATGATGGACGTAATGCACTCGGAACACAGGTTCAGAACATCATGAACGGTGCTGATACTGATTCTGCAATTGCTGATGCACAGGCTGAAGTTGAATTTTCTATGCAGTAATTCATTTTTGATTTTAAAATGACAACCTATTTTTAAAATATGCGGGGGGCTGCCTGGCAGTTCCCCGAATATTATTTGCGAAGGGGGTTTTGAGGTGAAACCTAAGAAAAGAGGCATGACCTTAGTTGCAAAACAGAAAGCGGCTGGCTGGGCGTTCCTTGTTCCGGCATCTGCAATGATTGCAATTATGAGCTTTTTCCCGATGGTGAAGGCATTCATTATTTCTTTACAGACTGGTAGAGGATTGAATATGCACTTTACCGGATTTTCAAACTATGTGCGTATGTTCCAGGATAAAGTATTCTTGCGTTCCGTTGGAAATACGTTTTTCTACCTGATTATTCAGGTACCAATCATGCTGGTGCTTGCTATTTTACTTGCACAGCTTCTGAACAACAGGGATTTGAAACTGAGAGGTTTCTTCCGTACATGTGTATTCCTTCCATGTGCAACATCTCTGGTATCTTATGCATTGATCTTCCGTTTCCTGTTCGCTCAGGATGGATTTATCAATAATGCTTTAATCGGACTTGGTATCCTTGATACAGGATACAATTTCCTTGGAAACGCCATGAGCGCCAAGTTCGTAATCATTATCGCTCTGGTATGGAGATGGACAGGTTACAACATGGTATTCTACCTGGCCGGCTTACAGAACATTGAGTACTCCGTATATGAGGCAGCTAAAATTGATGGTGCCAACGGATGGAAGACATTCTGGAGTATTACCGTACCATTGTTAAGACCGACAATTATCATGACATTTATCATGTCAATTAACGGTACATTACAGCTGTTCGATGAGTCAGTAAACCTGACAAACGGCGGACCTGCAAATGCAACCATTACAATGTCACATTATATTTACAATACATGTTTCGTGCGTTCCCCAAACTTCGGATACGCATCCGCAATGTCATTCTTCGTATTTATCCTTGTGGCAATCCTTGCGTTTATCAATATGAAAGTAGGTGATACACGTGACTAAACAGAAAAACAAATCAATGATTCAGCGTCGTCTGATTCCTACTTATATTTTCCTTGCAATCGTGTCTCTGGTATCGGTATTCCCGTTCTACTGGATGATCATGGCTGCTACAAATGACTATGTTGATATTTCGAGAGGTAAATTAACATTTGGTACAGCAGCACTTGAGAACTTCAGAAATCTGATCGATCAGCAGCCGCTGGCACTGGCAATGAAGAACTCTTTTGTATATGCAATTTCCGTGACAATCATCTGTCTGTTTATCTGTTCTCTTGCAGGTTATGGATATGAGATTTATCATGACAAATGGAAAGATAAATTATTCTCAGTTATCCTTCTTGGTATGATGATTCCTCAGGTTGCAACCATCGTTCCGTTGTATCGTATGTTCACAAAGGCACACTTGATCAATACAGCAATCGGATTTTTCCTTCCGATGATTTCTACGCCGTTTATGATCATGATGTTCCGACAAAACTCCCGTGCATTCCCGGTAGATATCGTAGAGGCTGCACGAATTGATGGTCTGAGTGAGATTAAGATTTTCTTCCAGATGTATATGCCGGTTATGAAATCCACATATGCAGCTGCAGCAGTTATTACTTTCATGAATGCATGGAACGCATACCTGTGGCCGAAGGTAATCATGACAGATGGTGATTCTCTGAACATGGTTATGTTGATCGCAAATATGACAGGTGGTTACAAACTTGATTATGGTATGATCATGATGGGTGTATTATTCTGCTCCATCCCGACAATGGTAGTCTTCTTTGTACTTCAGAAACAGTTTGCAGAAGGTATTACAGGTGCCGTTAAATAATTTAACATTGCAACTTATGCAACCCCACGGTGGTTTCGCCGTGGGGTTTTTCAAACAGAACATAACCGGAAATATTTTATTTCGGTTTTTATAAATTGATTCAGTGATGAATCAGAAGTCATATTCAGAAAGGAAATTCAGAAATGGGTGTAAAATTTGATCGTTTAATTTATGGTGGAGACTACAATCCGGATCAGTGGCTGGAGTATCCTGAAATTTTGGAAGAGGATATCCGTCTGATGAAAAAAGCACATGTGAATACCGTTTCCCTTGGTATCTTTGCATGGGCCAAACTGGAGCCGGAAGAGGGTGTGTATGATTTTGACTGGATGGAAAAGATTATCAATCATCTGTATGAAAATGGCATCTATGTATTCCTGGCTACTCCCTCCGGAGCGCGCCCGCACTGGCTGGCAGACCGTTATCCGGAAGTGTTGCGTGTGAATGAGATGCGTCAGAAAAATATCTTTGGCCAGCGTCACAACCATTGCTATACATCCCCAATCTACCGTCAGAAAGTACGCCAGATCAACATGAAACTGGCAGAGCATTTCGGAGATCATCCGGGTGTGTTGATGTGGCATATTTCCAATGAATATGGCGGAGAGTGTCATTGCCCGATGTGTCAGAGCGCATTCCGCAACTGGTTGAAGAAAAAATATAACAACGATATCAAAGAAGTAAACCGCAGATGGAATACCGCATTCTGGAGTCATGATTATCAGAATTTTGACCAGATTGAAAGCCCGACACCACTGGGAGAGACATCCATTCACGGACTGGTTCTGGACTGGAAACGTTTTGTCAGTGATCAGACCATTGATTTCTGCAAGGCTGAGATTCAGGCACTGCGGGACGCAGGCAGTACAAAACCGGTAACAACCAATCTGATGTACAATTTCCCAACCGTCAACTATCATGAGATGGCAAAAGTTCTGGATGTGGTATCTTGGGATAACTATCCGCAGTGGCACAAAGGACCGGAGCGTCTGATCGCCATGGACAACGGCATGCAGCATGATATCATGCGTACACTCAAGAAAGAGCCGTTTATCCTGATGGAGTCCTGCCCGGGACCGACAAACTGGCAGTCTGTCAGCAAGTTAAAACGTCCGGGTATGCTGGAAACTGCTTCCATTCAGGCAATCGCACATGGATCTGACAGTGTCATGTATTTCCAGATCAGAAAAGGCCGTGGCGGATTCGAAAAATTCCATGGTGCCCTGATCGATCATTACGGAAAAGAGGACGAGCGTACTTACCAGGAGTGCAAAGAAGTCGGTGCAGACTTAGAGCAGATCGATGAACTGAAACATGCTGCAACAAAAGCAGAAGTGGCGGTCATCTATGACTGGGAGAACCGCTGGGCTGTTGAGGAAGCACAGGGACCGCGTAACAAAGGTATGTACTATAAAGAAACCGTAGAAAAATCCTACTATGCATTCCGCAAGCTTGGTCTGAATGTAGATCTGCCGGATATGACACAGGATCTGGACGGTTATAAGATTGTGGTTGCTCCGATGCTTTACATGTTCCGTGCCGGATTCGAGGAGAAAGTCCGCAAATTTGTGGAAAACGGCGGCACATTTGTTATGACCTACTGGAGCGGTGTGGTAGATGAGAACGATCTGTGTGTACTCGGCGGAACACCGGGCGGTCTGATGGATGTCATGGGACTGCGCAGCACAGAGATCGACGCACTGTATGATGGTGAGACCAATGTGGTCAAAGCAGTGGTTGGCGATGTATCTTATCAGTGCGAGCGTTTCTGCCAGCTGGTAGATGTAAAGACTGCAGAGCCGTTATTTGTATATGGCGAAGATTTCTATGCAGGAACACCGGCCATGACCGTCAATGAGTATGGCAAAGGAAAAGCATATTATATCTGTGCCGATGCAGAGCAGAAATTCTTTGATGATATCTATGAGGAACTTGCCGCAAAAGCAGGTGTAGAGAAACCGCTGGCACAGCATATCCCGGAGGGCATCGAAGTGTGCACCCGCCAGAGTGAGGATGCGGAATATATCTTTATCCAGAACTTTAATAAGGTTCCGACTGCATTCAAACCGGAAGTGGAAGGGGCAGAGGTTCTTTTCGGTGATGTGACCGGAGAGATGAAGCCGTTTTCTACGATTATTTTGAAAAAATAAAGTTTTTTGGTGAGGAACAAGCCGAAAAAGAAACTCCGGCATAGACACGGACAATTTTCTATGGCTGCTGCGCCGCTTATTTCCGCCCGCTCCCGCGAACTCGCTTGCAAAATCAGCAAGCTCAGACACACTCCCGCGGACGGGCTAGCCTTGCAGCCATAACGAAAATTGCCCTACCGTCTATTGCCTGGAGTTTCTTTTGCGGCTTTGTTCCATTTACACAATGAGAAACGAAACTGTTTTTAAGTGTTTTATATATGAAAAAGTAATTGACCGTGAAAAATGTAAATGTTTGGTTAATGTCACTGATTTCACATGATTAGATTATATGTGGATTGAAGATGGGAGGAAGAGAAGGGAATGCAGAAAAAGTGGTTAGAGGTGTATGGTGCATACCGAATTGCTGAACTGCTTGCGGTATATGCCGATTGTAGTCCGCAAGGTTTTTACCAGAGGTGGAAACAGAGGAATGATTTCATGGATACGCAGGCGGAATCCTATGGATGCGGAGCGACAGACGGATTCATGGATGCTGTGGAACAGACTGTGTCGGAGCGCAGAAATGAAACATCTTGGAAAAATGAAGATGCCTGGAAAGCGGGAACTGCTGCTTATGGTGTGCGTTACATGACACCGGAGATGTATCTGTATTATGAATTAAAGTCCATTCAGCTGGCATTTGTGGTATACAAGGGTGATCATGTCGGAACGCATAAATGTCACGTTTATACCGATGAGGAGAAACGGGAGTTTTATGAGAAGCATCCGGATCTTTTTACCAGATATCATGGAGATCTGTTCTCATATGAGGAAGTCGCTGTTATTATTGAAAAATGGCTAAAAGCGAGTGAGTATCAGGAAATTGTCAGAGAAACTGCGACAGAGCTGCTTTCTGATGAAGAAGCTGGTGGTGTACAAATGAGTGGAGAAACGTTGCTGCAAAGGGTAAATGCAGTGGATGCAGAGAAAGAAGTGACAGATGCAGTGGCAAATGAAACTCTGTCAGAGGCGTGTGTTGATAAAGGAGCAGAAACATGGACGACAGAGTTTAGATCCATCTGGAATCGGATGCAGCACCAGAAGGAAGATGCGGAAAGTCGGAAAGCAGCAGAGAACAGCGGTCGCTGTTATTATGTCAGTGCGCTCCGTGGCGATGATGCGAATGATGGAACAGAAAGCCAGCCACTGAGAAGTCTGTATGCAGTAAACCGATTGAAGTTGCAGCCGGGAGATCAGGTGTTTTTAGAACGTGGATCGGTATTTGAAGGACAGTTTCTGCATTTGTCTGTGCAGGGAAGTAAAGAACATCCGATCCGGATCGGTGCATATGGAAATGGGGCAAGACCGCTGATCGAGACAAATGGACAGGGCATCTGGTATCAGGATTACGGCACGGAGCTGGATGCGCCGACGCATGTGTATCGGGGCTATGTGTCTTCCGCAGTGCTGCTGTATGACTGTGAATACATTACGGTGGCAGATCTGGAGATCACGAATCGTGGTGGTGTGTTTGGGGAAGATTACAGTGCACCGCACAAGATGAACCGCACCGGTGTGGCGGGGATTGCAAAGGATCGTGGCACGCTGCATGAGATTCATCTGAACAACCTGTTCATTCATGATGTGGAAGGAAATGTATATGACAAGCATATGAACAACGGCGGTATTTATTTTACCTGTCTGAAACCGGAGGACGAAGCACAGACCGGTGTGGCCCGTTATGAAAATGTCAGTGTCCGTGGCTGCCATCTGAAACATACCAGCCGCTGGGGCATTGCGGTGGGATACAGCTACAAGTGTAAGGAATTTATGATGGCAGAACTACCGGATGAACTGTTTGCGCAGTATGGACACCACAATATCTATATCGCAGATAATTATGTGGAAGAAATCGGCGGAGACGGTATCACGGTAATGTATGCCATGAAGCCGCTGGTGGAATACAATTCCGGAGACAGCTGTGCCCTGGAAATGAATGACAGGTATTATCGGGAGCCGGAGAACCGTGGCGGCAAGGTGGCCGCTGGAATCTGGCCGTGGAAATGCAAAGATGCACTGCTGACTTATAATGAGATGCGGGACATGCGTCTGAATCAGGACAGCATGGCATGGGATGCGGATTCCGGAGACGGCACGCTTTATCAGTACAATTACAGCCGGTTAAACGAGGGCGGATGCGTGATGTTCTGTCTGGAAGAAGCCATTCACAATGAATTCCGCTATAACGTTAGCATGGATGATCTTGGTGGACTGATCAGTCCTTCCGGCAATCCGGATGCGTGGATCCACCACAATGTATTTTATCATCGGAAAGAAGTGCCGTTTTTGCGGGCACATATGGACGATGGACGGTATACAGTCGAGGAAAATGAAATAAAGCTGATATAAAAAAGTAATGAAAACAATCCTCAGATATGGAATCGCATGTTACAAAAAAAGATGTCGGGTAATGGTTGAAGAATAAAAATCACAAATGATATAAGGGATAAACGTGACTGGATGATACGACGGCAAGTTGTAACTTTCAGTCACGTTTTTGTATACATAAAAATCAGAAAACAGCAGATACTTGAGTCAGGTAAGAAAAATCCTGTATCTGTAAGAAAAATATCTGTTATAGGAAGCAGGATAAAAGTAATTATATGGAGGAAACGAATCATATGGCTGTTTATCTGGAAATTGTGGATGTATATGCGAGAGAGATTCTGGATTCCCGTGGAAATCCGACGGTGGAAGCAGAAGTAAAAGTAAAGGACGGGGAGCATGTGTTTACCGGGCGGGCAAGTGTCCCTTCCGGGGCAAGTACCGGGGAACATGAGGCGAAGGAACTGCGGGATACGGATTCCCGGCGGTATCATGGAAAAGGAGTTCATCAGGCAGTGGTGAATGTCAATGACCGGATCAAGGCGGTTTTACTGGGAAAAGACGCCTCCAATCAGGTGCTGATCGATCAGATCCTGAATTGTACGGACGGTACGGAGAATAAGTGTAATCTTGGAGCAAATGCCACGCTTTCGGTGTCTATGGCCTGTGCAAAAGCCTGTGCCAAGGCATTGAACCTGCCGTTGTACCGTTATCTGGGCGGTGTGTATGGGATCCGGATGCCGATTCCGATGATGAACATTTTGAATGGAGGACGGCATGCGGACAATACGGTGGATTTTCAGGAATTTATGATCGTGCCGGTGGGCGCCAGGGACCGGGAGGGGAATTTTGTGTTCCGGGAAGGGCTGCGCTGGTGCGTGGAGGTGTATCATACATTGAAAAAGATTCTGGAAAAAGAGGGATATACCACTGCCGTGGGAGATGAGGGCGGATTTGCGCCGGATCTGAAAAATGCGGAGGAAGTGCTGGATTATCTGATGCGTGCGGTAAAGGAAGCCGGGTATGAACCGGGGCGGCAGATTGCCTTCGCACTGGATGTGGCAGCAAGTGAACTGTATAATAAGGATTCCGGGCTGTATGATTTTCCGGGCGAGACCCGGCTGAAGCTGGCAGAAGTTATGGCGGCAGGAAATCAGTGTGAGAGCAATTCGGCACAGGAGATCCTGCATGCAAAGGATCAGGGAATGCCAAAGGCGGAGACGGCAGGGATGCTGGCAGACACGATTTCACTGTCGGTGCATCGGACCACAGAGGATATGATCTCTTATTATGAAGAACTGATCCACCGTTACCCAATCGTGTCCATTGAGGACGGACTGCAGGAGAATGACTGGGATGGATGGTGCGAGATGACAAAACGGCTGGGAGATCAGGTACAGCTTGTGGGAGATGATCTCTTTGTGACCAATCCGAAACGTCTGAAAGAGGGCATTCAGAAAAAAGCCGGAAATGCGATACTGGTGAAGGTCAATCAGATCGGAACCCTTTCGGAAAGTTTTGAGGCTATCGTACTGGCAAAACGAAACGGCTACCAGACAGTGGTATCGCACCGTTCCGGAGAGACGGAAGATGCCATGATTGCAGATATCGCAGTGTCCTTGAACTGTGGTCAGATCAAGACCGGGGCACCCTGCCGGGGAGAGCGCACAGCGAAATATAATGAGCTGCTTCGGATTGAGGAAACGGTGTAACTGTGTGCTGACAGAGGAAATTTTTTGGCGGACAGAACAGAAAACGAAAAGAAAATGGTGCATGAGAAGAAGACGGAGGTCTTGTCAGGACAAAGAAAATTTGTTATGCTATCTAATTAGTGTTAGAGTATTCACGAAATGGTATGAGAAGTGAATACGGAAGAGAAGTCCCACCTTTTGCCGCAGGACAGTTTTGTGCTGGCAGGGGGCTTCTCTACATAAAAAGGTTCAGATATAGGTTAAAAATGTACGTTTCGAATGCTTTTTTAAAGGCTTGCGGGAGTACAGGAAATGGGAAAAGAGGATTTTTAATGAAACAAATTTTGAAAAAGGGTTTGATATGGATTTTCTGTGCGGCATTCGTCTGTCTGTCAGGTGTGCAGACCGTCTATGCATCAGAGATTTCAGAGCAGTCGGAGCTGGCGCAGCAGCCGGAGACTCAGGCTGCGCTGACCATGTATTATGATGACCGGTATTCGGTCCAGAATGATTATCCGGATTATGTGATTGAACGGATCGGAGGGCAGTTTGTGACGTCGTATCAGGTGCAGAGTGGCCAGGTCAGCTATGCAAAAGACAGTGATGTGCTGGTAAAGACATCCGATACGACGCTGAGAGCAACAGGAACCGGTGCGGCAACAGTAGTTTTGAAAAAGGGAAGCGGTTGGAGTGCACAGTATGTGAATTTACATATTGATGTCAAACCGGCGCGGCTGACGATGATCTATCTGTTAGGACAGAGCAATATGGAAGGCATGTGTTCTTGGAATACAGGATATGATAATGACGAAAATATACTGAATACGGCGGGAACGGTGTATTCCACTTATCTGCCGACGGCCACGAATCCGTCGAATTATATGACAGATATTTTCTGGTCAGAATACGGAACAAGCAATAATGCGAACAAGTTTGTGCCGCAGTCTCTGACGAGCAGTACCTCATTGGCCGGAACAGAGCTGCAATATCCGTTGAATACGCTGACGACCGAGGTGCTTCCGAATAAGGGAAAAGGCGGCATGGACAGTGCCATTGCCTATGAATGGCGGCAGCGGACCGGAGATAAAGTGTGGATTGCCAATCTGGCATATTCCGGTTCCCGGATCTATCAGTGGATACCTGGGGATGACACCTATGAGCGGGCTGTGGTGACAGCACAGCTGATGCAGCAGGTATATCAGGCGGAGATCACAGCGGGACATTATACTACAGGAAATCGGCTCATGTTCTGGATGCAGGGAGAACTGGACAGTCTGACAAGCCAGGCAGCAGATTACAGACAGTATTTTGTGAATATGTATCAGAATTTTACTGCCCGGGTTGCCGTGGAAAAATGTGGCATCATTACCACCAGAACGGCGGCATACACCCACAAATACACGGATGATGTGTATTTTACCGGACCGCGTATTGCGCAGTACGGACTGGGCACCAGCCCGGAGCTGCCAAATGTCTATGTGGTCTGCAATGTACATGAACAGTGGATCACGGATGATGCGGTGGCGCAGTATTTTAAAAACAGGTATCCTTATGGTGTATTTACCTATCCGATGAGAGATGGGGCTTATTCGATTCCGACATGCATCAATGATATACACCATGATATTCACTTCTCACAGATTGGACATAATGAAAACGGTATTGTGGCGGCAGACAATATGTACGCTGTGGTGTACGGTACCTACGAAAGCCAGAGAAATTTCGTCTGGAGAGATGCGGAGTATCAGGCGGTCAGTCAGGTGACGCTGCGTAAAAATAATAATATGGTACTGGTGGGAATTCTGGATCCGGTCTATTTGTCAAAACAGGTGAGCTATGTGACGTCTGCAGGATTATCCTATGACTTCCGGACCGGCACACTGACAGCAGGTGACGCAGTTGGAGATCAGTATTTGGATGCCTGGATGTCCGATGGTACGCTGCTGGCGAGACTGACGGTGCATGTGGTGGATCACTATGATTATGAAGATGCTTCCGGCAGACCATACACTGGGCTGTATCAGCAGCAGGACGGCCAGTGGATCTATGTGAAAAACGGTTCCTGGGCTTATGATCACACCGGTTTTGTCGTAAAAGACGGCGACTGGTGGTACGTGGAAAATGGCCGGATCACTTTTACCTGTAACGGTCTGGTAAAGGGGCTTGTAAATGGAAATGATACCTGGTGGTATGTTACCGGAAGCCGGGTAAATTTCTGCGATACAGTGGCATCCAATGCCTATGGCTGGTGGAAGATCACCAATGGCCGGGTAGATTTTGATTTTACCGGTCTGGCAGAAAATGCCTACGGCTGGTGGAAGATCACCAACGGCCAGGTGGATTTTGGCTATGTGGGCTATGAACAGAACGGTTCCAACTGGTGGTATGTATATGGTGGACAGGTATGCTTCCAGACCACAGATGTCCTGCCGGGAATTGTGAGCGGACAGTATGGCTGGTGGAAAGTCTGCGAAGGAAAAGTAAATTTTGATGATGATGTCTGTGAAAATGCCTACGGCTGGTGGAAGATCACCACAGGAAAAGTAGATTTCCAGTATACCGGTCTGGCACAGAATGCCTGTGGCTGGTGGATGATCCAGGATGGACGTGTCAACTTTGGAAGCAACGGCCTGGTGGATAACGGAAATGGCTGGTGGCTGGTGAAAAACGGCTGCGTGGACTTTACCTATAACGGTCTGGTGGACAATGGAAACGGCTGGTGGCTGATCGCAAACGGTCGTGTGGACTTTAACTATCAGGGATATGTTCAGAATGAATACGGCATCTGGTGGGTCAGCAACGGGCAGGTACAGTTTTAACAAACAGAGGAGAAAAATGAATGCAGGAGATGGAACAGACACAGGAGCAGCAGGATACCGCACGGGAGCTGGCGGGCAAGATTATGGTGTACGCCAGGGATGAACTGATGATATCCATGCGGTTTCTTGACCGGGCACTGTTTCGGATGCCGCTGGTGGCGGCGGACAGTGTGGCGGCCTTTGGCGTGGACGGCGAGACGATGTACTACAATCCGGAGTATGTGCTGCATGCCTTTAAAAAAGAAAAAAATGCATGTACCCGGGCATTTTTACATATGATCCTGCACTGCATTTTCAGCCATCCCTTCCAGTATGAAAAACTGGACCGGGAGTGCTGGGATCTGGCAACGGATCTGGCAGTGGAACAGGTGATACTGGATCTGGATCTGCAGGCAGTGAAGCTGGAGCGTGATACGCAGATGCGGCGGATCCTGTCGAGACTTCAGGCGCAGGTACCGATCCTGACGGCGGAAAAGATCTATCGCTGGCTTTGTGAACACCCGGCAGAGGGCGCAGAGTTTTTCCGGGAAGAGCCATTGTTTATGTGGGATGATCATCTGAAGTGGATCCCGGTGAAGGAGACACAGAATCAGGAACGCAGGAATGACAGCATCACTACGGATACACGGACAGCCATGATCGGCTGTCATGAGGCGGACACCGGGGAAGAAGGCGAGCAGGAAGATATCGATGAGGCATTGGTCGGTCAGCGGCAGGGCGAATGGCAGGAAGTCAGCCAGCATGCCAAGACGGATCTGGAGATGTTTTCCCATGAGCAGGGATTTGGTGCAGGCAGCCTGCTGCTGAATCTGAATGCAACGCTGCGGGACCGATACGATTACGGGGAATTTCTGCGGAAGTTTGCGGTGCTTGGGGAAGAGATGCATGTCAATGACGATGAATTTGACTACATTTACTATACTTATGGTCTGCAGCTGTATGACAATATGCCACTGGTGGAACCCCTGGAGTACCGGGAAAACAAGCGTATCCGGGAGTTTGTCATTGCCATCGATACATCGGGATCCTGTCAGGGAAAGACGGTGGAGCGGTTTCTGCGGAAGACGTATTCTATCTTAAAAAGCAGCGAAAGTTATTTTGAGCGGGTGAATATCCATATCATCCAGTGTGATGAGAAGATCCAGCGGGATGTGAAAGTTACGACGGATGAAGAATTTGAGCAGTATATGCAGGATGTGGAGCTGTGCGGATTTGGCGGCACAGATTTCCGTCCGGTGTTTGAATATGTGGACGGGCTCATCCGCAGACATGAATTTCAGGATCTGAAGGGACTGATCTATTTTACCGATGGACAGGGAACGTTCCCGGAGCGGATGCCGGATTATCAGACGGCATTTGTGTTTATCCAAGAAGGATATTCCATCCCGGAAGTACCGGTGTGGGCGATCCGGCTGATCCTGGAGGAAGAAGATATATAAGTGAATGGAGCAACAGTACAGGAGGATAAAAGTACATGAATATACAGGAAGCAAAGGAACAGATTGAACAGGCGGTGCGTATTTATCTGATGAAAGATGAATACGGCGATTACCGTATCCCCATCGAGCGGCAGCGACCGGTATTCCTGCTGGGCGCACCGGGTATCGGCAAGACGGCTGTCATGGAGCAGATCGCCCAGGAGATGGATATTGCGCTGGTTTCTTATTCTATGACGCATCATACGAGACAGAGTGCGCTGGGACTTCCGTTTATCAGCCACAAAAAATATCAGGGTGCAGAGTTTGACGTATCGGAATATACCATGAGTGAGATCGTTGCGTCTGTATACGAGACCATGGAAGCTACCGGCAAGACCGAGGGCATCCTGTTTCTGGATGAGATCAACTGTGTATCCGAGACACTGGCTCCGTCCATGCTGCAGTTTCTGCAGTACAAGACTTTTGGCAAGCATCAGATCCCGCAGGGCTGGGTGGTTGCCACAGCCGGAAATCCTCCGCAGTTCAACCGTTCTGTCCGGGAGTTCGATATCGTAACCATGGATCGACTGAAAGTGCTGGAAGTGGAAGCAGACTATGAGACCTGGCGGAAATATGCGGTGAATAAAGGATTGCATGGTGCAATCCTGACGTATCTGGATATCAAGAAGCAGGATTTCTATGCGATTGAAAATACCGTGGACGGAAAATCTTATGTCACGGCCCGTGGCTGGGAGGATCTCTCAGAGACCATTTATCTGTACGAGGAAAATGGATTTGCCGTGGATGAAGTGCTGGTGGGACAGTATCTGCGCAATAAGCGTATTGCACGGGAATTTGCTTCCTATTATGATCTGTATCAGAAGTACAAAAAAGATTACCGTGTGGCACAGATTCTGGCGGGAAATGCAGATGCGGATGTACGGAAACGTGCAAAAAATGCAGCTTTTGATGAGCGTATTTCACTGCTCGGTCTGCTGCTGGATGCCCTTCAGGAGAAGATCCGCCACAACGTGGAACTGGAAGATGCCCTGCGTCAGCTGCTTCCGGTATTAAAGGAGCTCAAGGCTGTGTTTGCGTCAGCAGATGGCACAGTAGATGCCGCAGCACTTCTGGAAAAACGTGCGGATGCGCTGCAGCAGGAGATGGAGCAGGAGGACAAGGCAAATGCGCTGTCATCTTCTGCACGAAAAGGCTATCAGCTGATCCTTCATACCCTGCGTCAGGACGCGAAAGAGCTCCGTCTGCGGGATATCCGGGAAGCCAATGCCGCATTTTTATTCATCAAGGAAGCCTTTGATGATCAGGTGGCCAATATGCAGGCGGAAAGTAACGAGATCAGTCAGGAACTGTCAAATCTCTTTGCTTTTGTGGAGAAGATTTTCGGGGACAGCAACGAGATGCTGATCCTGGTAACGGATCTGACCGTCAATGCGGACAGCATGAAGTTTATCAGCAGAAAAGGCAGCAAAGAATATTTCAAATACAACAAAAAATATCAGTTATATGAGAGACAGCAGGAAATCGCAGATGCTTTGGAACAGTTACAGATATAGGATTGAGGATGACGGGATCGTCATCGAAGAATACTGCGGGGAGGAACTTCATGTCACTATCCCCGCAGAGATAGAAGGGCTTCCGGTGAAAGTGATCGCACCGGAGGCATTCAGCGCCTACGGAGCGCTGATTGAGCGGGTGGAAGTGCCCGGCAGCGTGACAGATATCGGGGATGGCGCCTTCAAAATGTGTATGAGCCTGGAACAGCTGGTGCTGCAGGAAGGTGTCCGCCGTATCGGGGAAAATATCCTGCTGGTGACTGCAGTGACGCAGATTTTCCTGCCTTCCACGGTGGAAAATCTGAAACGTCCCTGGGAATGGGGAAAAGTAGCCATTGATGTGGCACCGGAGAATCCGTATTATTTTTCCGACGGCTATGGATTATACGAGAAGCGGGAAGACGGTTATGCCCTGGTGGCTGTGCGGGCAGAGGATCAGAGAACACAGTATACGGTGGATCCAAAAACCACAGTCATTGAGCGTCATGCCTTTGAGGGGCAGATGTACATTCAGGAGGTGGAACTGCCGGAAGGTGTGATCTGCATCGAGGAGGAAGCCTTTGAAAGCTGCCAGGCGCTGCGCAGGATCGCACTGCCGGAAGGACTGACCACGATCTGCGCGGATGCGTTCCGCTGCTGTATCAGTCTGGAAGGACTGGAACTGCCGTCTACACTGAAAGATCTGGGAGAACATGCGGTGACGGATACTTATGGCTGGAGTCCGAGCATGAACGGGATCCAGTATATGACGGTACATCCGGAGAATCGGTATTTTTACCATGATGCCAATGCTTTTTATCAGAGGGGAGAGAACGGAAGCCTTCTGATCAAATATTTCGGCAAAAATGAGACCTGGAAGATTCCGGCAGAGGTGACGGAAATCGGCGCCATGGCGCTGCGTCGTGCCAACCTGCGGGAAGTGTTTATCCCGGAGACAGTAAAGCGTATCCCGAAGGATGCTTTTGCAGAGTGCGGCCGGCTGGAGTGTATGGAACTGGAAGCGGATGGTGTGAAACTGTATGTCCCGGAGAACCCGGTGTACCGGAAAGGGGAAATCAGTGCGCTGTTTTATCAGGATGATGACGGAAATCTGCGCTATGATTACGAGGCGTATGACGCATTGCTGGCAGACTGGTCCCAGATCCTGATCCGCTGCCGGATGGCGGCATTCCGGCTGGAATATCCGGTGCAGCTTTCGGATACTCGCAAACAGGCGTATGAGGCACTGATCGTAGAGCATCTGAAAGATCTGGTGTATGATATCTGCAAACGGGACAGCTTAAAGGATCTGGAGGCACTTGGAAGTGCGGGGGCGATCTCTGCGGAGCATATCGAGGAGATGATCGACTGGACCACGGAGTGCCACCGGGGAAAACTCACCGGATATCTGATGGAGTATCAGAGGGAACATTTTGCGGAGAATGCCTTTGATTTTTCTTTATAAAGGCGGGAAACTGCTTTTGAAACAGAAAATATATTGAAATCAGAAGAAGGAATATTGCAGAAGCAGAGGTATAAAAGGGGATTATGCAGGAACTGAGAAAATTACAGAAACTGATTATCGGAATGGGGGAAGCATTGCTCTGTTACGGTGCTGAGATTTCCAGGGTAGAGGAGACGATCCAGCGTGTGGCTGATCATTATCAGGTGGAAGAAGTGGAGATGTATGTCATCACCAACGGATTGTTTGTGAATCTGCATCAGCAGGAGGATCATACCTCCACGCGACTGAAATATGTGCCCTCCATATCCGTAAATATGAAAAAATTATGTGATATCAATGAACTGTCCCGCAGGATCGAGCAGGAGAATCTGTCCATCGACACTGCACTTGCACGTCTGCAGGAGATTCAGGAAGCGAAAAACGAACCGGCATGGGAACTGGTCCTTTCTTCCGGTGTAGGCGCGGCAGCCTTTGGTTATCTCTTTGGCGGAAGTCTCTGGGACTGTCTGGCCGCCTTTGTGTGCGGGGTGATCCTGCAGCTGTTTTTCTGTTTCCTGGATGCGAAACAGGTCAATATCTCAAAGGTGCTGCTGGATATCATCGGCGGACTGCTGGTGACGGTCATCTGTGTGGTGCTGAACCGGATCGGGGTGTCGGATCATCTGGATCTGGCCATTGCGGGAGCCATCATACCGATGATCCCGGGAGTGGCATTTACCAACGGAATCCGTGATATCGTGGATGGGGATTATCTGTCGGGCTGTGTCCGGCTTCTGGATGCCATTCTGGTATTCTGTTCCATTGCCATAGGCGTGGGACTGGGATTAAAATTGTAACGGGGGGAGGAAAAACAATGCTGATCAATGCTATCGGGCAGCTTGCGGCTGCATTTCTGGCGACCATCGCATTTTCGGTGCTGTTTCATGTACCGAAAAAACAGTATATCGTCTGCGGACTGACCGGAACACTGGGGTGGCTGGTGTATCTGCTGGTGAATCTTCGTTTTTCCAATACGCTGGCATGTTTTGCGGCTACGGTGGTCATCGTGTTCTGTGCCCGGCTGTTCGCGGTCTGGCGGAAAGTGCCGTCGAATGTGTTTATGATCTCAGGCATCTTTCCCATTGTGCCGGGGATCGGCATCTATAATACGATCTATGATATCATGATCGGAGATGCGGCGGCAGCCATGAGCAGCGGGCTGGAGACTTTTAAGGCGGTGGCGGCCATTGTGCTTGGCATCGTGTGTGTGTTTGTGATTCCGAATAAATGGTTTCGGAGCCTTTGGTAAAAAAATATTTGCTTTTTACGGGCAGATATGCTATGATATTAAATGATTATGGGTGTCTTAGGACATGAAAGTTTAACCGCGGGAGGTGGATACAGTGGAAATCGCAAGAACAATCGTACAGATCGTATTTATTATATTAAGTATTATCATGACAGTTATCGTATTAATGCAGGAAGGTAAGAACAACGGACTGGGTGCATTAACCGGTTCCGCCGATACTTATTGGAGCAAGAATAAAGGACGTTCCATGGAAGGAATGCTTGTTAAGATCACAAGAGTTCTCCTGGCACTTTTCCTTATTATTTCTGCAGTGCTGACAATCGGACGTTTTCAGTAAGAATACCTAAGAGGCTGTCGTTATCGACAGCCTTTTGTTGTTTGATTAGGAAATTACGATGAATTTGCTATCATATATATATCGATGTTCGTAAAATTGCCGCGTTTTCAGTGGGGGATAGAATAGTATGAGAAAAGAATTATTAGAAGAGAGAAAACAGACGGTATATGGTCTCATCTGTGATGAGTTCTATGTGCCGATGAAAGCAAAAGAAATGGCCATTCTGATGAATGTGCCGAAGGCACAGCGCCACGAACTTCAGGAAGTGCTGGATGCACTGGTAGCAGAAGGCAAGATCGAGGTTTCATCAAAAGGAAAATACACAAAGGGGACAAGCCCGAACCTCACCGGCGTCTTTACCGCACATGCCCGTGGCTTTGGTTTTGTTACCATCGAGGGTGAGACGGAAGATATCTTTATTCCGGAGAGTAGCACCAACGGTGCGATTCAGGATGATGTGGTACAGATCGCGCTGGTTCCTTCCAGTGGAAAACGCCGGGAAGGAAAAGTCGTAAAGATCCTGGAGCATGGTCTGAAGACCGTGGTTGGAACCTTTGAAAAAAGCAAGACCTTTGGTTTTGTCCGCCCGGACAATCCACGGATCAATATGGATATCTTTGTTCCGGCAGAACGATCCAAAGGTGCTGTCACCAGTCATAAAGTGGTGGTGGAACTGACCTCCTATGGCGGAAACGGCAAAAAGCCGGAGGGAAAAGTCATTGAGATTCTCGGTCATGAGAATGATCCGGGGACAGATATCCTGTCTCTGGTGCGGGCTTACGGACTTCCGATGGAATTTCCGGAGAAAGTGCTGAATCAGGCGGAGCGTGTGGCAAAAGATGTCACTTTCGCAGATATGGCAGGACGTATGGATCTGCGTGACTGGCAGACGGTTACCATCGACGGCGAAGATGCGAAGGATCTGGATGATGCAGTGACGCTGACCAGAGACGGGGATTTCTGGCAGCTGGGCGTGCATATCGCAGATGTGACGAACTATGTGCAGGAGCACAGCGCACTGGATGTGGAGGCATTAAAACGCGGCACCAGTGTATATCTGGTGGATCGTGTGATCCCGATGCTGCCGCATACATTGTCAAATGGTATCTGTTCCCTGAACCAGGGGGAAGACCGGCTGACTCTGAGCTGTATCATGAAGATCGACGGCAAAGGAAATATCGTGGATCACCGCATTGCGGAATCCGTCATCAATGTAGACCGGCGGATGAGCTACACGGATGTCAACAAGATCATTACGCTGAAGGATCCGGAAAAGACAGAAGCGTACAAAGACTTTGTACAGATGTTTTTTGATATGAAAGAAGTGGCAGATCTGCTCCGTGCCAAACGCCGGAAACGTGGTTCCATCGATTTTGATTTTCCGGAGACAAAGGTGATCCTGGACAGTCAGGGACATCCGGTGGACATCAAACCGTATGACCGCAATCCGGCTACTAAGATCATCGAAGATTTTATGCTGGCGGCCAATGAGACCGTGGCACAGGATTATTTCTGGCAGGAACTGCCCTTTGTATACCGTACCCATGAAGTGCCGGATACCGAAAAGATCAAAAAACTCAGCACCTTTATCAACAATTTCGGATACCATATCCATATCGGTTCCGATGAGGTGCATCCCAAGGAGCTGCAGAAGCTGCTGACAAAGATCGAAGATACTCCGGTGGAGGGACTGATCTCGCGGCTGACCCTGCGTTCCATGAAACAGGCAAAATACAGCGTGGAGTGTGTGGGACATTTTGGACTGGCAGCCCAGTATTACTGTCATTTTACCTCTCCGATTCGCCGTTATCCGGATCTGCAGATCCATCGGATCATCAAGGACAACCTGCGGGGACGAATGAATGAGAAACGGATCGAGCATTACTGGAAGATCCTTCCGGAAGTAGCGCAGCAGACCAGCCAGCTGGAACGCCGTGCGGATGAGGCAGAGCGTGAGACCATCAAGATGAAAAAAGTAGAGTACATGGAGAGCCGCATCGGCAACGAGTACGAGGGTGTGATCTCCGGTATCACGAACTATGGTCTGTATGTGGAACTGCCGAATACCGTGGAAGGCATGGTGCATGTGACGACGCTGCGCGGGGACTACTATAACTATGTGGAGGACACCTACGAGATGGTGGGTGAGAACACCGGCAAGAGTTACAAACTTGGTCAGACTGTAAAAATCCGTGTCATCGGCACGGACAAGCTGGTGCGCAGAATCGATTTTGAACTGGTGGAACCTGAAAAAACAGAAAAATCTGAAATGAATGATATGTAAATATGTAAAGGTAGAAGAATTATGGGAAAAGACAGATACAAATTAGTCGCAAATAATAAAAAAGCCTATCACGATTATTTTATTGATGAGACATATGAGGCAGGCGTGGCACTGCATGGAACCGAAGTGAAATCTGTGCGTATGGGAAAATGCAGTGTCAAAGAGTCCTTTATCCGGATCGAAAACGGGGAAGTCATTGCCTATGGACTGCACATCAGCCCGTATGAAAAAGGAAATATCTTCAACCGTGATCCGCTGCGCCCGAAGAAACTGCTGCTTCACAAATACGAGATCAACAAGCTGGCAGGAAAGATCGCAGAAAAGGGTTACACGCTTGTACCGTTGAAAGTTTACATCAAAGGGGATCTGATCAAAGTGGAGATCGGCCTCGCCCGCGGTAAAAAACTGTACGACAAACGTCAGGATATCGCAAAGAAAGATCAGCGTCGTGAAGTAGAACGGGAGTTCAAAGTGAAAAACCTGTATTAAATATCGTTATTCTGGTCGGTGTAATCTGACATATTCTCATTGGAATCACTGTACACCGTTACAGCTCACACGCGCCATTCGCAAAACGCCCTTCGGGCTTCTCCGTAGCTACGCTCCTACTTTTGCTCATAAAAAGGTGCTCCCTTCATCATTATGCATTCAGATATCTCCTCATGCAAGCATGATCAATATCTGAATGCATATGATGAGTGAACTGTAACGGTACATCTAAACTGTTGGTTTAGCGGGAGGCTTTTCTCTTGACGAACTGAAAAAAATCCCATATAATAACAAAGATCAGAACGATAAGTATCTGATAACTGGCATGATCCGCCGAAGTAATTCGGGGATGTACTGGTTTCGACGGGGTTTTAAAAGCCGGAGAAGCGAGCCGCATGAAATGCGTTAAATTTCAAATCTAAATATAAACGCTGATAATAATAAATTAGCACTGGCTGCCTAAGTTGCAGCTTGTCTGACCGGGAGCACCTGCACTTTCGGACCCAGGCATCGACCATGCAGGAAACGACTTATACAAAGCTTTGCGTATAAGGGCGTAATATGAAGCTACTGAAACCGAAAACCGGTTACTGGGTGTTCGGCGGAGGGAATGTCAATACAGTGACTACGCTCGTAGAAGTACGGTGGCTGGAATTTCGGACAGGGGTTCGATTCCCCTCATCTCCATAAAATGACACCGAAAGCAATCGTGCTTTCAGGTGTCGTTTTTTGTATAAACTGTGATACACCCTGCTATTTCCATAAAATAGACACATTTATCAGATATACTCAGCCTTATAAAAGAGATATTCTGCTTGAACATAGAATATCTGATATGAATATGACACTATTTTTGAAAATGATAGAAGACCGGAGGGACTTATGATGGATAAATTAAAAATTCTTGTGGTTGATGATGAGAGTAGAATGCGGAAGCTGGTGCGGGACTTTCTGGTAAAGCACGATTTTGATGTTGTGGAAGCCGGAGATGGTGAGGCTGCACTGGATCTGTTTTATGAGGACAAAGACATTGCACTGATCATTCTGGATGTTATGATGCCGAAGATGAATGGCTGGGAAGTATGCCGTGAAATCCGGGAATCATCCAAAGTGCCGATCATCATGCTGACGGCAAAAAGTGATGAGAGCGATGAACTGATGGGATTTGATCTCGGTGTGGACGAGTATATCTCAAAACCATTTTCCCCGAAGATCCTGGTGGCCAGAGTGGAGGCTATTTTGCGCCGCACCAATCAGCTGAATATGGAAGGCAGTCTGAATGTCGGTGGCATCTGTCTGGACAAAAATGCGCATACCGTGACCATTGACGGAAAAAATGTTGAGATGAGTTTCAAAGAGTTTGAACTGCTTACTTATTTTATGGAAAATGTGGGAATTGCGTTGTCTCGTGAGAAGATCCTGAACCATGTATGGAATTATGATTATTTTGGAGACGCAAGAACCATTGACACCCATGTGAAAAAACTGCGCAGCAAGCTGGGTGACAAAGGAGAATACATTAAGACCATATGGGGGATGGGATATAAGTTTGAAGTTTAAGGATATGCAGCCCCATATGGTCTGTGATAAGATGGTCTGCAAAATAAAAGATAAGGAGTAGTATGAAAAAACATTCGCTGACGCGGCAGGTTACGTCTATTGTCAGTCTGCTGGTGGCAGGTGCGATCCTGCTTTGCTGGGTATTGAACACCACGTTGTTGCCGCGTTATTATATGCACAATAAAAAAGAACTTTTGATGGAAAACTATCAGACAATCTCCAATGCAAGTGCGCAGGATGAACTGGAATCGGACGAATTTGCCGTTACTTTTGACAATCTGTGTTCCAATGGAAATATTATGGCGTTGATCTTACAGCAGGACGGAAAGGTACTGCGTTCTTCTGTGAACGATCTGGATGCATTGCGGACGGAGTTCTGGGATGTCCTTTTGCATGGAGATAAAATGGAAGTGCTGTATTCCAATGATCAGTATCAGTTATTGCGAAAGACGGACACCCGTCTGGATTCCGAATATCTGGTGCTGGTTGGAGTCTTGGAAAACGGAGATATGGTTCTGATGCGTACCGCAGTGGAAAGTATCCGGGAAAGTGCGGCAATCTCCAACCGATTTCTGTTGTTTGCGGGAGCAGCCGCTATTGTAGCGAGCCTTCTTGTGGCATTTTTTACGACAAGACACATTACGAGACCATTGCAGCAGCTGACGGATATTTCCAAGCGGATGGTGGATCTGGATTTCAACGCGAAGTATGAGAGCAACCAGTCCAACAGTTATGAAGTGGAAGAACTGGGCAACCATATCAACCGCCTGTCGGAAAATCTGGAGCGGACGATTTCTGAACTGAAGACTGCCAATGTGGAACTGCAGGATGATATTGAGAAAAAGATACAGATCGATGAGATGCGGAAAGAATTTCTGTCAAATGTTTCCCATGAACTGAAGACACCGCTGGCACTGATCCAGGGCTATGCGGAAGGACTGCAGGAATGCATTAATGATGATGCCGAAAGCCGTGAGTTTTACTGCGATGTCATCATTGATGAAGCGGATAAAATGAACCGTATGGTGAAGAAACTTCTGACGTTGAACCAGCTGGAATTTGGCAATGATCAGGTCATTATGGAGCGGTTTGATATGACAGAACTGATCCGTGGCGTGGCAAATTCCACCAAAATCCTGATGGAGCAGAAGGGTATCCGTCTGGAACTGGAAGATTCGGAGGAAGCCTGGGTATGGGGGGACGAGTTCAAAGTGGAGGAAGTCATCACCAACTATATGAGTAATGCCATCAACCATGCGGATGGAGAAAAACTGATTCGCGTGTTCTACACACGTTCAGAAGATAAATTGCGTGTCAGCGTGTTTAACACCGGACAGCCGATCCCAGAGGAAGATATTGACAAAATCTGGGTAAAATTCTACAAAGTAGACAAGGCGCGGACCCGGGAGTACGGTGGAAGCGGTATCGGTCTGTCCATCGTAAAGGCCATCATGGATTCCTTCCACCAGCAGTGTGGCGTCATCAACCATGAAGATGGCGTGGAGTTCTGGATGGAGCTTGGCACGAAATAAAAGAGGAGAGTAAAAAAGATGATTGCAATTATTGACTACGACGCAGGTAACTTGAAAAGCGTGGAAAAAGCGCTGGCGCATATCGGAGAGGAAAGCGTCATCACCCGCGATTTTCAGACGATCCTGAATGCAGATAAAGTCATTCTGCCGGGAGTGGGAGCCTTCGGTGATGCTATGGCGAACCTGAAACGTCTGGAACTTGACAAGGTGATCCGGGAGCTGAATGAGAAACAGACACCGTTTCTGGGAATCTGCCTGGGACTGCAGCTGCTGTTTGAGAGCAGTGAGGAAAGTCCGGGGGTAGAGGGACTTGGTCTGTTAAAAGGAAAGATCAGCCGGATTCCGAATAAAGAGGGATTAAAGATTCCACATATCGGCTGGAATTCCCTGGATTTCCATAATAATGGAAGATTATTTGCGGGGCTGGAAGAACACCCGTATGTATACTTTGTACATTCCTATTATCTGCATGCTGAGGAGCCTGAGATCGTGACTGCGACGACGGATTACAGTACCTGTATCCATGCTTCCGTGGAAAAGGGCAATTTATTTGCCTGCCAGTTCCATCCGGAAAAGAGCAGCACCGTAGGACTGCAGATCCTGAAAAATTTTGCCGGAGTGGAAGGAGGACGCGCGTAATGTTTACCAAACGAATTATTCCATGTCTGGATGTCAATAATGGCCGCGTGGTCAAAGGAGTCAATTTTGTGAATCTGAGAGATGCCGGAGATCCGGTGGAGATTGCGGCAGCTTATGATAAAGCCGGTGCGGACGAGGTGGTATTTCTTGATATCACGGCCTCTTCCGATGCCAGAAATACCGTGGTGGACATGGTACGGAAAGTAGCGGAAAATGTATTTATCCCCTTTACCGTGGGCGGCGGTATCCGCACCGTAGATGATTTCCGTGCATTGCTACGGGAAGGTGCGGACAAGATTTCCATCAATTCCTCCGCGATCAATACCCCACGTCTGATCTCGGATGCGGCGGACAAATTCGGCAGTCAGTGTGTCGTGGTTGCCATTGATGCCCGCAGAAGAGAAGATGGCAGCGGCTGGAATATTTATAAAAACGGCGGCAGAGTCGATGTGGGTATCGATGCCGTGGAATGGGCGATGAACGTAGATAAACTGGGAGCAGGAGAAATCCTTCTGACCAGTATGGACTGTGACGGAACGAAGGCGGGATATGATCTGGAGCTGACCCGTCTGATCGCGGAAAACGTATCCATTCCGGTGATCGCATCCGGCGGTGCAGGCACAAAAGAGCATTTTTATGAAGCTCTGACGGAAGGAAAAGCAGATGCGGCGTTGGCGGCATCCTTATTCCATTATAAAGAACTGGAGATCATGGATCTGAAAAATTATCTGGCAGAAAAAGGAGTATCCGTGCGCCGGTAAACAAAAGGGGGAGAGAGCGTATGCCACCAATTACAAATGACTGGCAGCAGCCATTGGCAGAAGAATTTAAGAAACCATACTATAAAGATTTATATAAGAAAGTGCTGGAAGAATACCGGACGAGACAGATTTTCCCGAATCCGGATGATATCTTCAACGCGTTTCATCTCACACCGTTAAAAGATGTCAAAGTCGTGATCCTCGGACAGGATCCTTATCACAATGACGGACAGGCTCACGGCCTCTGCTTTTCCGTGAAGCCGGATGTGGAAGTACCGCCATCATTGGTAAATATTTATCAGGAACTGCATGATGATCTGGGATGCAAGATCCCGAATAACGGATACCTGGTAAAATGGGCGAAGCAGGGTGTGCTCATGCTGAATACGGTACTGACGGTACGTGCGCATCAGGCAAACTCCCACCGGGGCATTGGATGGGAACAGTTTACGGACGCGGTCATCCGTGCGGTGAATGCACAGGACCGACCGATCGTATTCCTGCTCTGGGGACGTCCGGCGCAGATGAAGAAAAGCATGCTGAACAATCCGAAACATCTGATCCTGGAGGCTCCGCATCCGAGTCCGCTGTCTGCGTACCGTGGATTTTTCGGCTGTAAGCATTTCAGCCAGACAAATGCGTTTCTGGAGAAAAATGGAATTGCCCCCATCGACTGGCAGATCGAAGATGTGTAAGCTTTTCAGAACAGAGCAAAGGAAAGCTTTGTAAAAGCATTTTTGCACATGTGGGTTCTGAGGAAGAAAAAACTTATTTGAAATTTTTGTGAGATAAAAAAGGAAACAGGAAAAGAATACGGAATATATAAAGTAGGACGTTTTTCGTTTTATGAATTTTTTATAGAATCTTGTAACAAGATACAGGGAGTATAACAATCGTATGACAATTCGTGAACAGCTGGAATTATCAGAACGTACATATTTAAGTCCTTATGCCACATTGAGTCAGAATTCAAGAGGGCGGGACAGAGAAGAACCGGAATGCGATATTCGTCCGGTTTTTCAGCGTGACCGGGATCGGATCCTGCATTGCAAATCCTTCCGGCGGCTGAAACACAAGACGCAGGTATTTCTGTCCCCCCAGGGAGACCATTACCGGACCCGGCTGACACACGCCCTGGAAGTATCGCAGAATGCGAGGACCATCGCAAAGGCACTGCGGCTGAATGAATCTCTGGTGGAAGCCATTGCGCTGGGGCACGATCTGGGACACACACCTTTCGGTCATGCAGGGGAAGGCATGCTGAATGAACTGTGCGAAGGCGGATTCCGGCACAATGAGCAGAGTGTCAGGATTGTGGAAAAACTGGAAAAAGAAGGAAAAGGTCTGAACCTTACCTGGGAAGTCAGAGATGGCATTTTAAATCACCAGACCAGCCTGATGCCATCGACGCTGGAAGGCAAGATTGTGCGTTTATCTGATAAAATTGCATATATTAATCATGATATTGATGATGCGATCCGGGCACAGGTGCTGCGGGAAGAAGACATTCCGGTTGAATACCGGGAAGTGCTTGGCTTTTCCACCCGGGAGCGTCTGAACACGCTGATCCATGACATTATTGAGCAGAGCTGGGAAAAGAATGAGATCTGTATGTCTGCGGATGTGGCACAGGCCATGCAGGGACTGCGGCAGTTTATGTTCCAGAGCGTCTACACGAACCCGGTGGCAAAGGGCGAGGAGACGAAAGCAAAGGAACTTCTGGAGCGTCTGTTTGTGTATTATCTGAAGCATATTGACCTGCTGCCGGCCTATTATCTGCAGATGCTGGAGGCTGGCGAGGAAAACGACCGGGTAGTCTGTGATTATATCGCCGGAATGACGGATCAGTATGCGCTGGCGAAATACAGCGAGTATTTTATGCCAAAATCCTGGCAGGTATATTAAACGACACAAAAAGTTGTCGTTTCCATAAAAGTGTAACAGAATGAAGGAAGGTATTATGGCTTACTATTCCGATGAACTGATTGAAGAAGTACGATCCAGAAATGATGTGGTAGATGTCATTTCCGGTTATGTGCGCCTTCAGAAACGGGGAAGCACGTATTTTGGACTCTGTCCTTTCCATAATGAAAAGACACCGTCCTTTTCTGTCTCACCGGGAAAACAGATGTATTACTGTTTCGGCTGCGGCGCAGGCGGGAACGTCTTCACCTTTATGATGCAATATGAAAATTTTACATTTCAGGAGGCAATGCAGAGCCTGGCAGACCGGGCGGGCATTGAACTTCCGAAGCAGGAGATGTCTGCCGCACAGCGGGAAGCCGCAGACCGGCGGAGCAGGCTTCTGGAAATAAACAAAGTAGCGGCGAAGTATTTCTATATGCTGCTGCGCAGTCCGCAGGGTGCCCACGCATTGCAATATTTTGAAGAGCGTAAGCTCAGCAAAGAGACCATGCAGCACTTCGGACTGGGCTATTCCAACAAATACAGTGATGATCTGTATCAGTATCTGAAAAAACAGGGATACGGAGATGATATCCTCAAGGACAGTGGTCTGGTCACCATCGACGAGCGCCGGGGCGGCTATGACAAGTTTTGGAACCGGGCGATGTTTCCCATCATGGATGCAAACAACCGGGTCATCGGATTTGGCGGCCGTGTCATGGGCGAGGGAGAGCCGAAGTATCTGAACTCACCGGAGACCATGATCTTTGACAAGAGCCGAAATTTGTACGGACTGAATTTTGCCAGGGCATCCCGCAGACCGCATATTTTATTGTGCGAGGGATATATGGATGTCATTGCCCTGCATCAGGCGGGATTTGACAATGCGGTGGCATCTCTGGGAACGTCCTTTACTTCCGGACATGCCAATCTGCTGAAACGATATACCAAGGAAGTATATCTGACCTTTGACAGTGACGGTGCCGGAGTGAAAGCAGCCCTGCGTGCCATTCCGATCCTGAAAGAAGCCGGACTGACGGCGAAAGTCATCAACATGCGGCCGTACAAGGATCCGGATGAATTTATCAAGGCGCTGGGAGCAGAAGAATATCAGAAACGGATCGACGAAGCGGAAAACAGTTTTATGTTTGAAGTGCGGATGCTGGAGCGGGACTATGATCTGGCAGATCCGGAGAGCAAGACAAAGTTTTTTTATGCCGTTGCCCAGAAAATCCTGAACTTTGAGGAAGAACTGGAACGGGAGAATTATATTGAGGCTGTGGCGGCAAAATACCAGATCGGTTTTGAGCAGCTGCGGTCGGTGGTCCGTTCCGAGGGAACCCGGGGAGGGCTCACCAGAGAACGGGAGCGTACTCCGTTAAAGAGCGGAGTCAACGACAGAAAGAAGAAAGAAGATGGCATGAAGCAGTCCCAGCGGCTGTTTCTGACCTGGCTGATCGAGGATGAGCGTCTGTTTGATCTGACGGAAGGATATATCAGCCCGGATGATTTTACAGAGGATATTTTTCATGATGTGGCAGAGGTGCTGTATGAGCAGCATGCCGCAGGGGAGATCAATCCGGCACAGATCATCAGCCGGTTTACTGACGAGGAACAGCAGCGGGAGGCAGCGGCGTTGTTTCACGCGCGTCTGCATCCGGTGGAAACCCGGCAGGAGAAAGAGAAAGCCTTAAAAGAAACGATCCTCAGGATTAAGAAAAACAGCATGGATGTGCGTTCCAGAAAACTGGAACCGACAGATCTGGCGGGACTGCAGCGGCTGATCGAAGACAAGAAGCAGCTGGCGCAGTTGCAGAAAATGCATATTTCATTTGACTGAGGACAAACTATATAGACTAAAAACATGGAAGGATGAACAAGATGGCAGAGAAAAACGATCAGAAAATGAGAGAAAGAGCAGAGCGGGCAGAAAAATTCCAGGCAAAACTTCAGGAACTGCTTGCACTGGCAAAAAAGAAAAAAAATATGCTCGAGTATCAGGAAATCAATGACCATTTCAAAGATTTTGCCCTGAGTCCGGAGCAGATTGAAAAAATTCTGGATTTCCTGGAGGCAAACCATGTCGATGTCCTTCGTATTACGGATGATGATGACGACATCCTGATCGATGACGAGGATAATGATGTAGAAGTAGAGAAGATCGATCTGTCCGTACCGGATGGTGTCAGCATTGAAGATCCGGTGCGTATGTATTTAAAAGAGATCGGTAAAGTTCCGCTGCTGACCGCAGAGGAGGAGATCGAACTTGCAAAACGTATGGAACTTGGCGATCAGGAAGCGAAAAAACGTCTGGCTGAGGCAAACCTCCGTCTGGTAGTAAGTATCGCAAAACGTTATGTGGGAAGAGGTATGCTGTTCTTGGATCTGATTCAGGAAGGGAACCTTGGTCTGATCAAAGCCGTAGAGAAATTCGATTACAGAAAAGGATATAAATTCAGTACCTATGCAACCTGGTGGATCCGTCAGGCCATCACCCGTGCCATTGCAGATCAGGCCCGTACCATCCGTATCCCGGTGCATATGGTAGAGACCATCAACAAGCTGATCCGCGTGTCTAGACAGTTACTGCAGGAGCTTGGACGTGAACCCACTCCGGAAGAGATTGCAGAGGAGATGAATATGCCGGTAGACCGTGTACGTGAGATCTTAAAGATCTCTCAGGAGCCGGTTTCCCTGGAGACTCCGATCGGTGAGGAGGAAGACAGCCATCTGGGTGACTTTATTCAGGATGATAATGTGCCGGTTCCGGCGGATGCAGCTGCATTTACCCTGTTAAAAGAGCAGCTGGTGGAAGTTTTGAGCACACTGACAGACCGTGAACAGAAAGTTCTGCGTCTGCGTTTTGGCCTGGATGACGGCCGTGCGCGTACACTGGAAGAAGTTGGAAAAGAGTTCAACGTTACCCGTGAGCGTATCCGTCAGATCGAGGCAAAAGCACTGCGGAAATTACGCCATCCGAGCCGCAGCAGAAAACTGAAGGATTATCTGGATTAATATGGCGATTCGTTTATCGAACCGGTTGTCTGCACTGGCCAGTCTGGTTTCGAAGGGACATCGTCTGGCGGATATCGGAACGGATCATGGATACATACCGATCTATCTGTGTCAGAAGGATGTCATTCCTTCTGCCATAGCCATGGATATCGGAAAAGGTCCGCTGCAGCAGGCAACGGCGCATATCAAACAGCAGGGGCTCTCAGGCCGGATCGAGACGCGGCTGTCGGATGGACTGACCGCGTTGCAGCCGGGAGAAGCAGATACCATACTGATCGCCGGAATGGGTGGCGGCCTGGTGATGAAGATTTTATCTGAGGGAACGCATGCACTTACCGGCAGGGAAGAACTGATCCTCCAGCCACAGTCGGAGATTGCGCAGGTGCGAACCTATCTGCGCACACACGGATTCCAGATTCTGGAGGAAGAGATGATCCTGGAGGACGGAAAGTATTATCCGATGATGAAAGTGGTGCAGGGAGCGGCACCTGACCGAGGAGAAGAGACACTTCAGGTGCAGGTGGAAGATGCCTTTGGACCGGTATTATTGCAGAAAAAGCATCCGGTGCTGCTGGAATGGCTGCAGCGGGAGTTGAGGACTGTGGATACGGTCTGCCGTCAGCTTGCGGCACAGCCGGAGAATGAGCGGATCACTGTCCGCATGGTGCAGGTACAGGAAAAAAGACAGTTGATTCTGGAGGCATTGAAGAGATATGAAACAGCAGACATGTAAGATCACGATACAGGAAACAGAGCGGAAATATCCGCTGGAGACGACATTTCAGCAGATCGCGGACGAGTATCAGCCACAGATACCGGATGATATCGTACTGGTAAAATATCAGAATGATCTCCGGGAACTGAATCAGTCCGTTGTCCGGGATGGCGAACTGGAATTTATCACCACGGCCGAAAAACCAGGCAGAGATACTTATCGCAGGAGTGTGACACTTCTGATGGAGGCAGCGGCATGGAAGCTGTATCCGAATCTGGAACTTCTTGTCCAGCATTCCATCGGACAGGGTTATTACTGTGAGTTCCGTCATAAGGATGCCATCTGTGTCCCGGATCAGAAGATGCTGCAGGCTCTGAAAGAGAAGATGCAGGCATTTGTGGAAGCAGATCTTCCGATTGTCAAATACAATATGAGCACCCAGGATGCATCTGCACGGTTTCGTGAGATGGGCAGAATGGACAAAGTCCGTCTGATGCGTTACCGCCGCAGTTCCAGAGTGAATGTATACGAACTGCAGGGATTTCCGGATTATTATTACGGCTATATGGTGCCGGGCACTGGCTATCTGAGCTATTTTGATCTGATTTCCTATCAGAACGGATTCATGCTGATGTTTCCGGGAAAAGATACGCGGAAAGTGGCAGAATTTGAGATCAGTGACAAACTGTTCAACACATTGAATGATTCCGCCCAGTGGGGCATTGACATGGGAATCCGTACCGTTGGCGAACTCAATGATGTGATCGCATCCGGCCGGATCCAGGATATGATCCTGGTGCAGGAGTCCTACATGGAGCAGAAGATCGGTGACATCGCAGAGACCATTGCGGCAGACCGCAGGAAAAAATTTGTGCTGATCGCAGGCCCTTCTTCTTCCGGAAAAACGACATTTTCCCACCGGTTATCCATTCAGATGACGGCGCATGGTCTGAAACCGCATCCGATCTCTCTGGATGATTTCTATTGCAACCGGGAAGAGACACCGCTGGATGAAAATGGCGAGTATGACTTTGAATGTCTGGAAGCACTGGATATTGCGCTGTTTAACCAGTGTATGACAGACCTGCTGGCAGGAAAAGAAGTGACCCTTCCGGTATTCAATTTCAAGACCGGTCACCGGGAATATCGTCAGAAACCGCTGAAACTGGGCGCGGAGGACGTTCTGGTGATCGAGGGCATTCACGGACTGAATGAAAAACTTTCCTATGAACTGCCAAAAGAAAACAAGTATAAGATATATATCAGTGCATTGACACAGTTAAATATAGACGATCACAACAATCTGTCCACTGCGGACGGACGGCTGATCCGCCGTATGGTACGGGATGCCCGCACCAGAAACACTTCCGCCAGGGAAACACTGGCGCGTTGGAGTTCCGTGCGGCGTGGAGAAGAGAAAAATATCTTCCCATATCAGGAAGAAGCGGACGTAATGTTCAATTCGGCCTTGATTTATGAATTATCTGTGTTAAAATTATATGCGGAGCCTTTGCTCTTTTCCATCGATCCAGACTGCCCGGAGTATCCGGAGGCAAAACGTCTGCTGAAGTTTCTGGATTATTTTCTTCCGGTACCGGGGGAGAATATCGGACACAACTCGATCTTAAGAGAGTTTATCGGTGGAAGCTGTTTTCATGTATAACGACGGTATACAGAGATAGCAGAATAATTTAAGTAAAAAGAATACAATTCAAGTAAGACAAATGATCGCGGCTGCAAGTGTCGAAAGACCGCAGGTGAGGAAAGTCCGGGCTTCACAGGGCAGGATGCCGGATAACGTCCGGTGGAGGTGACTCCCAGGCCAGTGCAACAGAAATATACCGCCACTGCGAGCAGTGGTAAGGGTGGAAAGGCAGTGTAAGAGACTACCGTGCGGCTGGTAACAGCCGTAGCCATGTAAACCCCATCCGAAGCAAGACCAGAACGAAGCGATGACGTGGCCCGCCAGCTTCAGGTAGGTCGCTTGAGGCGCA
>JALESO010000010.1 GCA_022781925.1 Lachnospiraceae bacterium | reverse complement strand
AAGTGTATTGATGCGTTATAAGCATGGCAATTCCGTGTGCATTTCCTCACAGGTGGGATGCCGCATGGGATGTCGTTTCTGCGCCTCTACCCTGGACGGATTGGTACGGAACCTGACACCGGCGGAGATGCTGGAGCAGATATACCGGATCAGTGCGGATACCGGAGAGCGTGTGTCAAATGTGGTGGTCATGGGAACCGGGGAACCGCTGGATAATTATGACAATCTGCTGACTTTTATCCGGATGCTCACGGATGAAAACGGTTTACATATCAGCCAGCGCAACCTGACGGTATCCACCTGTGGTCTGGTGCCGCGGATCCGTGATCTGGCCAAGGAAGACCTGCAGATCACACTGGCACTGTCATTGCATGCCTCCAATCAGGAAAAACGTCTGGAGCTGATGCCGGTGGCAAAGGCTTATGAGATCTATGAAGTGGTGGATGCACTGCGGGATTATTTTGAAGAAACAGGGCGCAGAGTCACCTTTGAATACAGTCTGGTGGCAGGTGTGAACGATACGGAGGAAGATGCAAAAGAACTGGCAGAACTGATCCGGGGCATCAATTGTCATGTCAATTTGATACCTGTAAACCCGATTAAGGAGCGGGATTTTGTGCAACCTGACGGAAAAGCGGTGCAGGAATTTAAAAATAAACTTGAAAAATGCAGAATAAATGTTACTATTAGAAGAGAAATGGGCCGTGATATAGATGGCGCATGCGGACAGTTGCGCAAGCGGTTCTCAGAAAGGCAGGACTCTTAGAAGATGAAGATAAGTTCTCTTACAGATATTGGAAACACAAGAGAAATGAATCAGGACTATCTCTATTCCTCAGAAGAGGCTGTAGGAAAACTGCCCAATCTGTTTCTGGTAGCAGACGGTATGGGGGGACATAAAGCAGGCGAATTTGCATCCCGTTATGTGGTGGAACACATTGTCAGATCCATCGAAGGGAGCAAAGAGGAGGAAGCGGTTGCGATTCTGTCGGAAAGTATCGAGACAGCGAACCGCAAATTAAAAGAATACGCGGATGCACATCAGCAGATGCGTGGAATGGGAACCACTGTCGTGGCGGCAGTGATTCAGGGAAGAACCCTGATTGCGGCAAATGTCGGCGACAGCCGGCTGTATATTGTCGGAGATGAGATCACACAGGTAACCCAGGATCATTCCCTGGTGCAGGAGATGGTGCGCTTAGGGCAGATGGATGCGCAGAGCGCAAGGAATCATCCAGACAAAAATATCATCACCCGGGCAGTGGGGGTGTCCGAAGAAGTGAAGATCGATATTTTTGAGCGGCAGCTTCGGGCAGGGGAGTATATCATCCTGTGCTCTGACGGGCTGACCAATATGGTGGAGGATTCCGTGATCCTTGAGATCTTACATGGAACAGGCAGCCTGTCTGACAAGGCGGAGCGTCTGATTGAACTGGCAAACAAAAACGGTGGAAAGGACAATATCACCGTTATCATAATAGAACCTAATTCAGATGAGGTGGCAGAATGTTAAAAAATGGAACGTATATTGCCAATCGCTACGAGATCGTAGGTCAGATCGGAACCGGCGGCATGTCTGACGTCTATAAGGCGAAGGATCATACGCTGGGCAGATATGTGGCAATCAAAGTGTTGAAGGAAGAATTCAGCGAAGATACCAATTTTGTGACAAAGTTCCGCAGCGAAGCACAGGCGGCAGCAGGTCTGGAACATCCGAATATCGTCAATATTTATGATGTCGGCAGTGAGAACGGCATTCATTATATTGTCATGGAATATGTGGAAGGTATCACACTCAAGACCTATATCGAGAAAAAAGGTCAGTTAAACTACAAAGAGACACTGAGCATTGCGATTCAGGTAGGCAGAGGTATCCAGGCTGCCCATGCAAAAAATATCATTCACCGGGACATCAAACCGCAGAATATCATTATCTCTACGGATGGTAAAGTAAAAGTAACGGATTTTGGAATTGCCCGTGCAGTATCCGAGCATACGATCCATTCCGATGTCATGGGATCTGTGCATTATGCATCCCCGGAACAGGCGAGAAACGGTTATGTCAGTAACCGGAGTGATATCTATTCCCTGGGAATTGTCATGTATGAGATGGTGACCGGCCGCGTGCCTTTTGATGGTGACAGTACCGTGGCA
>JALESO010000001.1 GCA_022781925.1 Lachnospiraceae bacterium | reverse complement strand
GCACCCGGTGCAGGTTTATTTTCTTTCTGCGGTGTCCAGTGGCATGTTGTAGCAGCTGAAGTAATTGTGATACCTCTCTCCTGCTCCTGCTCCATCCAGTCCATGGTAGCAGTACCTTCGTGAGTATCACCAATTTTATAGTTAATACCAGTGTAATAAAGGATACGCTCTGTTAATGTAGTTTTACCTGCATCGATATGAGCCATGATACCAATATTTCTGGTTCTCTCAAGCGGATATTCTCTTCCTGCCATGGTGATTTCCTCCTCTTAGAATCTGTAATGGGAGAATGCTTTGTTTGCTTCTGCCATCTTGTGCATGTCTTCTTTACGTTTTACAGATGCGCCTGTATTGTTAGCTGCATCCATAATCTCATTTGCCAGTCTGTCTGCCATTGTTTTCTCTCCTCTTTTTCTGGAGAACATTGTTAACCAACGCAGTCCAAGTGTCTGACGTCTGTCCGGTCTTACTTCGATCGGCACCTGATATGTTGCACCACCGATACGTCTAGCCTTTACTTCAAGTACAGGCATAACGTTGTTCATAGCCTCTTCGAATACTTCGATAGCCGGTCTTCCGGTTTTCTCTGCAACACGATCAAAAGCTCCGTATACAATCTTCTGAGCTACACCTTTCTTACCATCTAACATGATGTTGTTGATAAGTTTTGTAACTACTACGTTATTGTACATAGGATCTGCTAAAACTTCTCTTTTCTGATTATGTCCTTTACGTGGCACGGTACTTCCCTCCTTAATCATGGTCTTGGCTTGCTGTCTTTCACAGCAGTTTCTTAATCGATTAATTCAACGGTACTCACATGTGTCTTTCTAATGTGTTCATGCTGGGAACATCTATCTTTATCTGTTATCGTCGATAAAAAGAATTCCAACACTTACAATAGTTCTGTTTGTGATACTATTGGTCTTTTACAGGTCCTATTTACCTGCTTTCGGTCTCTTAGCGCCGTATTTGGAACGAGCCTGACGTCTGTTTGCAACGCCTGCTGTATCCAGTGTTCCTCTGATGATGTGGTATCTTGTACCTGGTAAGTCTTTTACACGACCACCACGGATCAGAACAACGCTATGCTCCTGTAAGTTATGACCTTCACCCGGAATGTAGCTTGTTACTTCGATTCCGTTAGAAAGACGAACTCTGGCGATTTTTCTAAGAGCTGAGTTAGGTTTTTTCGGGGTTGCAGTCTTAACTGCTGTACAAACACCTCTCTTCTGCGGAGAAGATGCATCTGTAGGTCTCTTCTGTAAAGAGTTATAACCTTTCTGTAATGCAGGTGCTGTAGATTTTTTTACAGTTGTCTGACGACCTTTTCTTACTAACTGATTAAATGTTGGCATTCTATTCACCTCCTGTATATTTTGTAAAAAAGTTTCCTGTGCGCTTTTATGCACACTAAAATAGTATAGTGACTGACTTCGTACTTGTCAAGCGCATTTTTTAAATTTTCCCAATTTTTCTGTTTTTATACATAAACATGCAAAATTCACACATTTTTCTTATTAAATTATTAAATAAGAAAAGCTACATGTACGTGTACAGCTGTACCGGTTTTAATAACGTGTATGATCAGACAAAAAAAGACGATGCCATTACTGACACCGTCTCTTCTATATATATTATTTTCGTTCTGCTTACTCTTCTGTTACAGCTTCTTCCTCAAGAATTGTCTCATCTGCAACATCTGCATCAGCAGTTAAATCTGTCTCAGTGATTTCCACATCTTCTCCATCGGAAAATACATCTTCACCCATCAGATCATCTGCGTTGATCTCTGCATTCTCATCGATATCGGAATCCAGGCGGATGGAACGATATCTCTTCATTCCTGTTCCGGCCGGAATCAGTTTACCAATGATTACGTTCTCTTTCAGACCGATCAACGGATCAATCTTTCCTTTAATCGCAGCTTCTGTCAGAACTTTTGTTGTCTCCTGGAAGGATGCAGCTGACAGGAATGAGTTGGTTGCCAGGGAAGCTTTGGTAATACCAAGCAGTACCTGTTTACCTTCTGCCGGCTCTTTTCCTTCTGCTGCCAGTCTTTCGTTCTCTTCCTCATAGTCAAGGAAGTCAACCATTGTTCCTGGCAGGAAATCAGAATCTCCGTTGTTCTCGATACGGATCTTCTTCAGCATCTGACGAACAATAACCTCAACGTGCTTATCGTTGATTTCTACACCCTGCAGACGGTATACACGCTGAACTTCCTGGAGCATGTAATCCTGAACTGCACGAACACCTTTAATCTTCAGGATATCATGCGGGTTTACACTACCTTCGGTAAGCTCATCACCAGCCTCAAGGAAGGAACCATCTGTGATCTTGATTCTGGAACCGTAAGGAATAAGGTATGCTTTTGTCTCACCTGTCTCCGGGCTTGTAACGATAATCTCACGTTTTTTCTTTGTATCTTTAATAGTAGCAATACCGGCGAACTCTGTGATGATGGCAAGTCCTTTCGGTTTTCTTGCCTCAAAAAGCTCCTCGACACGAGGAAGACCCTGTGTGATATCATCACCGGCAACACCACCGGAGTGGAAGGTACGCATTGTAAGCTGTGTACCAGGCTCACCGATAGACTGAGCAGCAATGATACCTACTGCCTCGCCGACCTGTACAGCCTGACCGGTTGCCATGTTTGCTCCGTAGCATTTTGCACAAACACCGACTTTGGAACGGCAGGTAAGAATAGTACGGATCTTAACTTTCTCAAGCGGTTCTCCGTTCTCATCTACACCTTTGCTCATAACCAGAGCAGCACGCTTCGGTGTGATCATATGATTTGCTGCAACAAGTACGTTTCCGTCTGCATCGTGAATATCTTCACATGCAAAACGTCCTGTGATACGTTCCTGAAGGCTCTCGATTTCCTCTTTGCCATCCATGAATGCACTCACATACATACCAGCAGTCTCATCTCTGTCCTTACAGCAATCTGTCTCACGAATGATTAGATCCTGTGATACGTCTACCAGACGTCTTGTAAGGTATCCGGAATCGGCAGTACGAAGCGCAGTATCGGACATACCTTTACGAGCTCCATGGGCGGACATGAAGTATTCCAGTACATCAAGTCCCTCACGGAAGTTTGATTTGATCGGCAGCTCGATGGTCTTACCTGTTGTATCAGCCATCAGACCACGCATACCAGCCAGCTGTTTGATCTGTTTATCAGAACCACGGGCTCCGGAGTCAGCCATCATGAAGATGTTGTTGTATTTATCAAGTCCGGATAACAGCTCATGTGTAAGCTCATCATCGGTCTCTTTCCAGGTCTCAACAACCTCTTTGTAACGCTCTTCCTCTGTGATAAGTCCACGTTTGTAGTTCTTTGTGATCAGATCTACGGTATCCTGTGCCTGTTTGATCAGTGCCGGTTTCTTCTCCGGTACGGTCATATCGGAAATGGATACGGTCATAGCAGCTCTTGTGGAGTATTTATAACCCATTGCTTTGATGTCATCCAGAACCTCTGCGGTTGTGGTTGCACCATGAATGTTGATAACTTTCTCAAGGATCTGTTTCAGTCCTTTTTTACCTACATGGAAATCTACTTCCAGTACCAGATCATTTTCCGGTTTGCTTCTGTCTACAAAACCAAGATCCTGCGGAAGAATTTCATTGAAGATGAAACGTCCCAGTGTGGACTCAACGGTTCCTGTCTTCTCGGTTCCATCTGGCATTTTCTTTGTCACACGTACATGGATTCTGGAATGTAATTTCACATAACCATTCTCGTATGCAAGAATTGCCTCGTTCAGGTTCTTGAAGTAATGTCCCTCACCGATGCTTCCCGGTCTCTCCTGTGTCAGATAGTAAATACCAAGGACCATATCCTGAGAAGGAACGGCTACCGGACCACCATCGGACGGTTTTAACAGGTTGTTCGGAGACAGTAACATGAAACGGCACTCTGCCTGTGCTTCCACGGAAAGTGGAAGATGGACAGCCATCTGGTCACCATCGAAATCGGCATTGTATGCGGTACAAACAAGTGGATGAAGCTTGATAGCCTTACCTTCTACAAGGATCGGCTCAAATGCCTGAATACCAAGTCTGTGCAGTGTAGGAGCACGGTTCAGCATAACCGGATGCTCTTTGATAACTTCTTCCAGAACGTCCCAGACCTCTGTCTGAAGTTTCTCTACCATTTTCTTTGCACTCTTAATATTGTGTGCGGTTCCATTTGCAACCAGTTCTTTCATAACGAACGGTTTGAACAGTTCGATCGCCATCTCTTTTGGCAGACCACACTGATAAATCTTTAATTCCGGTCCAACTACGATAACGGAACGTCCGGAATAGTCAACTCGTTTACCAAGCAGGTTCTGACGGAAACGTCCGGATTTACCTTTCAGCATATCTGACAGAGATTTTAATGCTCTGTTACCAGGTCCTGTAACCGGTCTTCCACGACGGCCATTATCGATCAGGGCATCTACTGCCTCTTGAAGCATACGTTTCTCATTGCGGACAATGATATCCGGGGCTCCAAGCTCTAACAGTCTTCTCAGACGGTTGTTACGGTTGATGATACGACGATACAGATCATTCAGATCGGATGTTGCAAAACGTCCACCATCCAACTGTACCATCGGACGTAAATCTGGTGGGATAACCGGAATAACAGTCATGATCATCCACTCCGGTCTGTTGCCAGACTCACGGAACGCCTCAACTACTTCCAGTCTCTTGATGATTCTCGCACGTTTCTGACCGGTAGCAGTCTTTAATGCTGCTTTCAGTTCTGCGGAATCTTTCTCCAGATCGATTGCTTCCAGAAGTTCTTTGATGGATTCAGCACCCATACCTACACGGAAAGTATTTCCATATTTTTCATATGCTTCCTGATATTCTGCCTCGGACAGGACCTGCTTATACTGCAGGTCTGTCTCGCCTTTGTCCAGAACGATGTAAGAAGCAAAATACAGAACTTTCTCCAGTGTACGAGGAGAAATATCAAGGATTAATCCCATACGGCTCGGAATACCTTTGAAGTACCAGATATGAGATACCGGAGCTGCCAGCTCAATATGTCCCATACGCTCTCTACGAACATTAGATTTTGTAATTTCTACTCCGCATCGATCGCAGACAACGCCTTTGTAACGGATTTTTTTGTATTTACCGCAGTGGCATTCCCAGTCTTTGCTCGGTCCAAAAATACGCTCACAGAACAAACCGTCTTTTTCTGGTTTTAAAGTTCTATAATTAATGGTTTCCGGTTTTTTTACTTCGCCCCGGGACCATTCCAATATTTTTTCCGGTGAAGCCAGTCCGATGCGGATGGCATCGAACGCTATGTTTGTGCCGACTTCTTTATTGTTTGTTTCTGGCATTTACAACGCTCCTTCCTCTTATTCTTCGTCAAGAATGCTATCGTCAAATGCATCCATAAATTCATCTGTATCGGAATTATCCTGATTTTCTTCTACATCTACCAGCTCTTCGTTTTCATTGAATTCCTGTTTTGAGAAGCCCATTGCTCCGAAAGATTCTTTCTCTTCATAATTGAAGTTTCTGTCTCCGGAAATAATGGCATTCAGGTCTGTATTTCCATATTCGCTTGTCTCAAGCAGTTTTACTTCCTCGCCGTTTTCGTCTTCCAGTGTTACATCCAGACCAAGAGACTGTAACTCTTTTAACAATACCTTGAAGGATTCCGGAATACCCGGCTCAGGAATATTATCACCTTTGATGATCGCTTCATAAGTTTTCACACGACCAATCACATCATCGGATTTTACTGTCAGGATCTCCTGCAGTGTGTATGCAGCACCGTAAGCCTCAAGTGCCCATACCTCCATCTCACCGAAACGCTGTCCACCGAACTGAGCTTTACCACCCAGAGGCTGCTGTGTAACGAGAGAGTAAGGACCGGTAGAACGTGCATGGATCTTGTCGTCTACCAGATGATGCAGTTTCAGGTAATGCATGTGTCCGATTGTTACCGGGCTGTCAAAATACTCACCGGTACGTCCATCACGCAGTCTTACTTTACCATCACGGGAAATCGGAACACCTTTCCACAGTTCACGATGATCTCTGTTCTCATACAGATAATCAAGAACTTCCGGAAGTAACTCTTCCTCATGTTTCTCTTTGAACTCTTCCCATGTCAGGTTTACATAATCATTTGCCAGATCCAGAGTATCCATGATATCGGTCTCTTTTGCGCCGGCAAAAATAGGTGTTGCTACGTTAAATCCAAGTGCTTTTGCAGCAAGACTCAGATGGATCTCCAGCACCTGTCCGATATTCATTCGGGAAGGTACACCCAGCGGATTCAACACGATATCCAGCGGACGTCCGTTCGGAAGGAACGGCATATCTTCTACCGGAAGTACACGGGAAACGACACCCTTGTTACCATGACGGCCGGCCATCTTATCACCAACAGAGATTTTTCTCTTCTGAGCGATATAGATACGAACTGCCTGGTTTACACCCGGTGATAATTCATCACCATTCTCACGGGTAAATACTTTTGCATCTACAACGATACCGTACTCACCATGCGGTACTTTTAAGGAAGTATCACGTACTTCTCTTGCTTTTTCACCAAAGATCGCACGAAGCAGTCTCTCTTCTGCTGTCAGCTCAGTCTCTCCCTTCGGAGTTACTTTACCAACCAGAATATCACCGGCACGAACCTCGGCACCGATACGGATGATACCTCTCTCATCCAGATCTTTCAGTGCATCGTCACCGACACCCGGAACGTCTCTTGTGATCTCTTCCGGTCCGAGTTTTGTATCACGGGCTTCTGCCTCATACTCTTCGATATGGATAGATGTATACACATCATCCTGAACAAGACGCTCACTTAACAGTACAGCATCCTCGTAGTTATAACCTTCCCAGGTCATGAATCCGATCAGCGGATTCTTACCAAGACCGAGTTCACCATTGGATGTGGAAGGACCATCAGCGATAACCTGTCCTGCCTCTACATGGTTGCCTTTGAATACGATCGGTCTCTGGTTGTAACAGTTAGACTGGTTGCTCCGAGAGAATTTTGTAAGTTTGATTGTCTCTTTGCTTCCGTCATCATCGTATTTGATCGTAATTTCATTGGAGCAAGCGCGCTCGATCACACCGGCACGTTTTGCAACAACGCAGACACCGGAATCGACAGCTGCCTTCGGCTCCATACCTGTACCGACAACCGGTGCTTCTGTGGTCAGAAGCGGTACAGCCTGACGCTGCATGTTTGCTCCCATCAGTGCACGGTTCGCATCGTCGTTCTCAAGGAACGGGATCAATGCAGTAGCGACTGAGAATACCATCTGCGGAGATACATCCATATAATCAAATAATGTCTTGTCATACTCCTGTGTCTCTTCTCTGTAACGACCGGATACAGAATTACGGACGAAGTATCCGTTCTCATCCAGTTTCTCATTCGCCTGTGCTACATGGTAATTATCCTCTTCATCCGCTGTCATGTATACAACTTCATCTGTTACACGCGGGTTCTTAGGATCTGTTTTATCAATTTTACGGTATGGTGCCTCAACGAAACCATACTCGTTGATTCTTGCGTAAGATGCAAGGGAGTTGATCAGACCGATATTCGGTCCCTCAGGTGTCTCTACCGGACACATTCTTCCATAATGAGAATAATGAATATCTCGAACCTCGAATCCCGCACGATCTCTGGACAGACCACCAGGTCCCAGTGCAGACAGACGACGTTTGTGAGTCAGCTCACCCAGAGGGTTATTCTGATCCATGAACTGTGACAGCTGGGAAGAACCAAAGAACTCTTTAACAGCAGCTGTTACCGGTTTGATATTGATCAGACTCTGCGGTGTGATTGTCTCAAGATCCTGAGTTGTCATTCTCTCACGAACCACTCTCTCCAGACGGGAAAGACCGATTCTGTACTGATTCTGAAGCAGCTCACCAACCGCACGGATACGACGGTTTCCAAGGTGATCGATATCATCCTCATTACCAATACCATACTCAAGATGCATGTTATAGTTAATAGAAGCAAGAATATCTTCTTTTGTAATATGTTTCGGAATCAGATCGTGGATATTTCTGCGGATTGCATCCTTGATCTCTTCCAGTTCTGTATGCTCTTCCAGAATCTGTGCCAGTACCGGATAGTAAACCAGCTCTGTAACACCGACTTCTTTTGGATCCACATCTACATAATGACGCAGATCAACCATCATATTGGACAGAACTTTTGCATTGCGCTCCTCTGTCTGGATCCATACATAAGGAACTGCCGCATTCTGGATAGCGTCTGCCAGCTCACGATCAACTTTCTGACCTGCCTCTGCCAGCACTTCGCCTGTGCTCGGATCCATAACATCCTCTGCCAGCACATGTCCATTAATGCGGTTTTTCAGCATTAATTTCTTATTAAATTTATATCTTCCGACCTTAGCAAGATCATATCTTCTCGGGTCAAAGAACATAGCCATGATAAGGCTCTCTGCACTTTCCACAGACAGCGGCTCACCTGGACGGATTTTCTTGTATAATTCCAAAAGACCTTCCTGATAATTTGTAGAAACGTCTTTACCAAAACTTGCAATGATCTTTGGTTCCTCACCAAACAGATCAATAATCTCCTGGTTTGTACCGATACCAAGTGCACGGATCAGAACTGTGATCGGCACTTTACGGGTACGGTCAACACGAACATAGAAGACATCATTGGAGTCTGTCTCATATTCCAACCATGCACCACGGTTCGGAATAACAGTACAGGAATACAGTTCTTTTCCGATCTTATCATGGGCAATTCCATAATAAATACCCGGGGAACGAACAAGCTGACTTACAATTACACGCTCAGCACCGTTAATTACAAATGTACCTGTCTCTGTCATCAGCGGCAGATCACCCATGAAGATCTCATGTTCATTGATCTCGTCTGCTTCTTTATTATAAAGTCTTACCTTTACTTTTAAAGGAGCTGCATATGTCGCATCACGCTCTTTACACTCTGGAATGGAATATTTTACATCCTTTTCACACAATGTGAAATCTGTAAATTCCAGACTCAGATGTCCACTGTAATCAGCAATCGGCGAAATATCCGCAAACACTTCTTTAAGGCCTTCTTCCAAAAACCAATTGTAGGAATTCTTCTGAACCTCAATCAGGTTTGGCATTTCCAGAACCTCTTTTTGTCTCGAATAACTCATACGCAAACTTTTTCCGTTTATGACCGGACGTATCCTGTTTTTCTCCATTGACGCTTCACCTCTCGTTTTCTTTTTCTATCCCTGAAAAGGGCGCACAAAGCCCCATCAAACCACAATAGTGCATTTATCATAGTAGCACAGACTTTTTGCCAAGTCAAGGATTATTTTTGTTTTTTACATCAAAAAACACCAACCGGTTTCCCGGTTGGTGCAAATAATTCGGATAAAATTATTTAAGAGTAACTTTAGCGCCTTCAGCCTCAAGTTTAGCTTTGATATCCTCAGCTTCTGCTTTGTCAGCACCCTCTTTAACCATCTTCGGAGCCTCGTCAACAACAGCTTTAGCTTCTTTTAAGCCTAAGCCTGTTAACTCACGAACAACTTTGATAACTTTAACTTTGTTCGGGCCAACCTCTGTTAACTCAACGTCGAACTCTGTTTTCTCTTCAGCTGCGCCTGCTGCGTCTCCGCCTGCTGCTGCAACTACAACGCCTGCTGCTGCAGATACGCCAAACTCTTCTTCACATGCTTTTACAAGGTCATTTAACTCTAAAACAGTTAACTCTTTAATCGCTTCAATAAATTCTGCGGTTGTTAATTTTGCCATTATTCTTTACCTCCAATTTTTCGATATTTTCATCTTTTCTTATTCTTAATTTAAGCCGCTGTCTGCAGCTTTGTGACCGGATTACTCTGCCGGTGTCTCTTCTGCTGTCGGAGCTTCCTCTGCTGTTTCTTCAGCAGCTGCTGGCTCGCAGTTTGCAGCGCCACCCTGCTCTGCGATCTGATTGATAACGCGAGCGAAGTTTGTGATCGGAGACTGGATGCTTCCAAGTAATTTGGAAAGAAGATCCTGTCTGGACGGAATGCTTGCGATTGTCTGCATTCCTGCTGCATCATAATAATCGCCTTCTACAACACCAGCTTTGATTTCAAGTGCCGGAGCTGTTTTAGCAAATTTTGCAAGAATTCTTGCCGGAGCTGTTGCATCTTCTTTTGAGATTGCAATTGCGCTTGGTCCTTCAAGAACCGGTGCAAGTGCTTCAAAATCTGTGCCTTTGAATGCGAAATTCATTAATGTGTTCTTATATACTTTATAAGCAACACCAGCTTCTCTTAATTCTTTACGTAACTGTGTATCCTCAGATACGGTAAGTCCACGGTAGTCTACAACTACTACAGACTGTGCACCATCGATCTGAGCTGCGATTTCCTGAACGATAGGCTGTTTCAGTTCTACTTTTGCCACGAATCGTGCACCTCCTTCTTAAATTTTGTTTCCTCAGACGAAAACGGGAATCCATTCACATAGGAAGCAGTCACTTTCCATGCTACATAAAAAATCCCTCTGCCACGCAGACAGAGGGAGAAAATTCTTTTTACATAAACATTCATCTGTTTTGTAAATTCCCTCGGCAGGTTCTGCGTTTATGCCTTAATGGCACCTGCTGTCTTCGGCAATTTTGTAATCTTGCGATTACGCACCGTCATGTTTTCACACAACGGTGCAATTATATCATTGTATCAACGTGATGTCAACAACAATTCAAAACTTTTTACACATATTTAGCAGTGTTTAATTTAACACCAGGTCCCATTGTTGAAGTCATTGTTACGCTCTTCAGATACTGACCTTTTAATGCGCTTGGTCTTGCTTTGATGATGGCATCCATAAGGGTCTGGAAGTTGTCCGCTAATTGCTCTTCTGTAAAGGATGCTTTTCCAATTGGCACATGGATAATATTTGTTTTGTCCAGTCTGTACTCAATCTTACCTGCTTTAATATCGTTGATAGCTTTTGTAACATCCATAGTTACTGTACCAGCTTTTGGGTTTGGCATTAAGCCTTTCGGTCCAAGTACACGACCAAGACGTCCAACAACACCCATCATATCCGGTGTAGCTACTACTACATCAAAATCAAGCCATCCTTCGTTCTGGATCTTCGGAATTAATTCCTCTCCACCAACGAAATCAGCACCTGCTGCCTGAGCCTCATCTACTTTTGTGCCTTTTGCAAATACCAGAACACGAACAGTTTTACCTGTTCCGTGCGGCAGTACAACAGCACCACGGATCTGCTGCTCAGCGTGACGTCCATCACAACCTGTACGGATGTGAAGTTCGATGGTCTCGTCAAACTTTGCTGTAGCATTCTCTTTTACAAGTTTGATTGCATCTGCACTCTCATACTGAACTGTTCTGTCGACTTTTTTCGCTCCGTCGACATATCTTTTTCCTCTTTTCATGAATTATAACCTCCTGTGGTTGTATCGGGAGAGGACCCTCCCACTTATTTTTGTTAATTAGTCCTCAGCTACAGTAACACCCATACTTCTTGCTGTACCTTCGATCATGCTCATAGCACTCTCTAAGGATGCTGCATTTAAGTCTGGCATTTTCAGCTCTGCGATCTCTTTGATCTGAGCTTTTGTGATAGTAGCAACTTTAGTTTTGTTCGGTACGCCTGAACCAGATTTGATTCCGCATGCTTTCTTGATCAGAACCGGTGCTGGCGGAGTCTTTGTAACGAAGCTGAAGCTTCTATCTGCATATACTGTGATAACTACAGGAATGATCAGATCACCCTGATCAGCTGTCTTTGCGTTGAACTGTTTTGTAAACTCTACGATGTTTACGCCGTGCTGTCCAAGTGCAGGACCAACTGGAGGAGCCGGTGTAGCTTTACCAGCAGGAATCTGCAGTTTGATATATCCTTCTACTTTTTTTGCCATTTGAGATTGCCTCCTTTGAATTTTTCGTAATCGTTCCTTTACTTACACTTACATTTTCTTCACTTCTGCGAAACTTATTTCTACCGGTGTTTCGCGACCGAAAAGCTCTACATTGATAGTCACGATCTGTTTACTCTCATTCATGCTCTGGATAACACCAACGGTATCTTTCCATACGCCGCCAATGATTGTTACCATGTCGCCTTCTTTGAAGTCAACTACCACATTTTCTTCTTTGATTCCCAACGGTCTCATCTCGGCTTCCGTGAGTGGCACCGGCTTTGACCCCGGACCTACGAACCCGGTAACGCCTCTGGTATTTCTGACAACGTACCACGTGTCATCATTCATCACCATGTTGATGAGCACATATCCAGGAAACATTTTTTTCTGAACCTGCTTCTTCGCACCGTTCTTCATTTCAACAACATCCTGCATCGGAATACGAACTTCAAGGATCTCATCCTCCAGATGTCTGTTTTCAATTGTTTTCTCAATGTCTGCTTTTACCTTATTCTCATATCCGGAATAAGTATGAACCACATACCAGTTCGCCTCAGCCATAAAAACTCACCTTTGCCTTCCTACAGATTTACAAGGAAATCAACACCATACTGAATACCAAGATCCAGTACCGCGATAATCGCACCCAGGATCACGGAAACGACAAGTACTGCTACGGTCTGTTTCCCAAGTGACTTTTTGTCCAGCCAGACAATTTTCTGGAATTCAGATTTCAGACCAGCGAACCAGCTCTTTTTCTGAACATCATTCTTTTTGGTTTCTTCCATTTTGTCACATCCTTTGCATCGCCGGATTATTTGGTTTCTTTGTGTAATGTATGCTTTCTACAGAATTTGCAATACTTGTTTACTTCCATTCTTTCAGGATGAGCTTTCTTATCCTTAGTCAGGTTGTAATTACGCTGTTTGCACTCTGTGCATGCCAATGTAATCTTTACGCGCACAACTTTCCACCTCCATTAAATTTCTTTGCAACTGTGTGTCCATGAAAAATCATGTACATTCAATTTTAGGCATAAAAAAAAGACCTACTTCCATCGCCCATCTAATATAGCACAGGTATCTGTATCACGTCAACCATTTTTTCTGAAATAAAATAAATAAAACAAATGACGAAAGTTTGAAGATCCGACACATCTATCCCTGCAACAGTTCTTACTAAGGAGAATATTTGCAAAACAGTCTTTCTCTTTACTTGCAATTACACTTCGATCTATGCCATTTAAGCATAATACCTGCTGCCAGTATTCCAAGCCCACAGATAAGCAACACACAGTTTTTCCTGTCTGTTTCGCCGGTAAATGGCATCTCCAGAACCGCTGTGTTTTCTATATTATATGTCAGATCATAAAAGCAGTATTTTCCAGTTACCGCATCATATACAGCCTCCTCTGTACTCATTCCCTTTTTTAAGAGATCGGACAGATCCATCTCCAGAGGCAGTGTTACCTTAATACTATCCTTCAGCAGATTTTTTCCCTCTGCGGTTTTTACCTCTGTGATCAGATATGTCTGTGGCACCAGATGTTCCCAGGCTGCTTTTCCATCTTCATCTGTGACAGCCGTGTATTCCTCCTGATCTGTCTGCCCTGTCATATGAAATGTTACGCCGGACAACGGCTGTTTTGTTCCATCCGATGTTGTTTTATAAAGGGTAATGGAACCATATTGCAATGTATCATAAGCATGAACCGACAGATTTTTGATCACGATCTCACCCTGTGACTTTCCTCCCCCTGCATATAGTTCTGCTGCCGCACCGGCATATGGCTGGCGCAGCACCGCATACAGGCCTCTTGTCACATCTTCTTTAATATCTGTTCTCTCTGCAAAATTCATTGTGCCTTCCAATCTGAAATACTTTGGCGGAGAGATTTCCCGGATGCGATAGGTACCAAGCGGATAAAATACAGTTCCTTCTTTATCTTTATACAAAGCATCCGATAGAAGCACACTTCCGTCCTCACCTTTCAGTTCCGATATCAGATATCCTTCTTTGCCACTGTCTATCTGCCCTTTCTCATTGGTCTGGAAATACCAGGTACGAACGGCGGGCATATCATCCGAAACGGCATCCGTTGCAGCATAATATTCCAGTGCAAATACGGCTCCCTGTAAAGATGCTGTTCCCAGAGATTCCGTCGTTCCATTTTCCTGCTCATATTTTTGCAGATGTAAAGTCAGTGGTTTTCCCGCCGGTTCTTCCACACAGGTAAACTCCGTTGTCTCTTCGCTTTTTACAGTTACACGATGAACGCCTTCCGGAAGTTCGTCCTCTGTTTTTTCTGTGCACAGCAGATAACCCGGCGACGCTGTCACTTCTTTTATATAGTAGGTTCCCGCACACATTGTCTGAATATCTGATACGCCTGTCTCATCTGTTTTTAATGTCACAATCCGATTGCTGTCCTTCTGCGCATCTTCCAGCTTCTGATACACACCGTACTCTGCTCCTTCCAGACTGTAACAAGGATTCTGCTTCGTCACTTCCGGACTTCCGGATACTTTCTGCAATTTCAGATAACCATTCGTCGGCACATCCGTATACTGTACTTCCACCGCCAGCGCATTCAGATCAAATGTCTGTTCCCAGATTTCTTCGTTTCTAACATATCCTTCCGGTGCCTGTATTTCTTCCACCCGCCAGGTGTGCGTCGTTGTGGATTTCAGCTGTGTTACCGCCTCCTGCACCTGCTGTGTCACCACCTTCCGTGCAGCTTCATATGCAGTTTTCCAATCAGAAAATGCTTTCACCGGCTGAATACTTTCATAATAAGAAGTATACAGTGTATCGCCTCTCCAATGATAAGCGGCTTTTCCCTCTGCATCCGTCACAACAGATGCTGCTCTCCGTCCGTCCATGGAAATTTCAAAGACCGCTCCCGCCAGATCTTCTCCGGTCTGCGCATCCGTTTTCTGGATATGGATATCAAAGGAAGGTGCCACTGCATCTCTGGCCCTGTACCTTGCGTTCAGATAGGAATTGCGTTCACAGATGATACGAAAGCTTCCATAGGTCGGTGATATCGCCCCTGACCAGAGTCCCAGCGACTGCCGCTTCTTATCTGTGGCTCCATATACAAGAATACCTTCTGTTCCTGCCGGGATCTCATTCTTGTACAGATTCACTGTTATCGTCCGTCCTGCCAGACTGTCATCCACTTTCAGCCAGATACCGGCACTGTTTTCATTCCATCCGGGTGTCACCTGTACACCATCAGGTACGATAAAGCTTGTTTTATCCGTCACACTATTTACATCCGGGATCCAGCAGGTCTGTCCCGGCACCAGATAAATCGTCTGTCCCTGATAGGATGGCAGTGTATCATATGTATAAAACTGCTGCCAGACGGCCTGGATTGCCTCATCCATTTTCTCTTTTGTCTTTAAATGTTCACACGCATACGCGGTATTTCCGGCGCCATTCGTCAGCAGATAATACCCTGCTTCTCCGGCATCTTCATAAGGCTGAATCTCAGACCAGATCAGATCCTGTACCAATGCATATCCGCACAGCCCATGATCACCAAAATATTGTTTTGCAAAGCATACTGCTTTTGCCAGATTATTGATCTTCGTCCAGCTCCATCCATATCGGTTCTGCAGCCACTGGGCTGCATCTGATGGATCCGCCAGTGCATAGGTGATTCCCGATCCTACATTTCCTACCAGTTCAGAAGGTTCCAGGCACCACGCCGGCTCCTGATCCAGATACAATACGGATTCCTGCCCGTTAAATGTTCCATCTGCATAATAGGCTGCAAACATCTTCTGTACACTTTTTGTCAGTGTCATCGTCTGCAATGCCCGCTCCAACCTGTTCATTTTTACTGCTAATGCATTCTGCAGTCCTATTGCATCCAATATTTCCGAAATTTCAATACTTTCCGGTTTCTTCCACACATTCCCACCATCTATCTGCTGCCAGGCTGCTTCTGGCTGATCCTGTGTATTTCCCGGCGTGTTTTCCAATCCGTCCGCCTCACCTTCTTTCTTTTCTTCTATCCGCTGTGACGCATAAACCGGTTGCGCCGGATATACGACAGAAAACAACATTACAATACTGGAAATCACAGCCAGCCAAATAAAACATATCCTCTTACATTTTGTTTTCATCATATTTGCTCCTTATTGCGCCTTTCCATTTGAAAAATAGTATCCATAGGCACTGCCGTTATATTCCATATTGACGCGCCCATGTTCCACATACCAGATGCCGGCTTCATTCTGGACAGCTCCGTAATATCCAAAGTCCACCATTCCATTTTCCAGGTAATACCATCCAGTATCATTACAAGCCAGACCGTTGTAGGTAAAATCCACCAGTCCGTCCCGGATTTTCCACCATCCAGCTTCATTTGCAGCAATCGTATCCGCCGTTGCATCAAAAATTCCACCCAGCAGATAAAGCCATCCGGAACCGTCTGCGGACACACCTATCGTATCCGGGACAATTCCTGTCATCCCGGTATCAAATACTCCGGCATTCATCCAGAACACCCCATTCTCATTCTGTGCCAGACCGGTATAGGAAAAATCAACGGTACCATCTTTCAAATAAAACCAGCCGGCCGCATTATTTTCCACGGTTTCATTCGCCGTCAGCTCTTTTTTTCCCCCCACATACTTATGCCATCCATCAGTTGTATACAAAATTCCATCTGACCAGTCTACCCATCCATTCTTCACATGCCACCAGCCCGCAAGATTTGCTGCATTGACAGATGCGGTATCCTGCACTTTTCCATTTACAATATATCCCCAGCTTCCATCACTGACTTTCGGTAAGACCCTGTCCGACATGGTGTCGTCTGTTTTATCTCCATCATATACATACTCATTTTTCTCATTAATTTCCTGCGAAACCAGTTTCCAGTTCACTGTCGCCTGAACTTCTAAAGTATGTGTTTCCAATATCTGTTCTTCAAAATTTTGTGATTCCACTGACTGAATTGCAGAATCAGAACCTTTCGAAAATGCCCTCACAATATCCTGTGTGCTGTCTGATTGCAATTCCTGCGCTTTTGCCGGAAATGCTGCCACTTCCAGTGCAAATAAAAGACCAGCCAATATCAGATGCCCCCATCTGGGCTTTATATTTCTGTTATACATCAACGGCTGTACACCATTTTTTCTGTCTTTCTTTATTTTCTTCTTTCTATCCAAAGCATCCTCCTTTTCTTTCGTCCATACACATCTTTTCTTCTCCGCGCAAATCTGTGAAACACGTGTGTTATCTGAACCACACACAACACTCCCAATAAGCCTGCTATGATACATTTTCCTGCCTTTCGAAAAAATACTTCCAGTTCAATGTCTCCAACAGAAGTGGCCGTTCTCCCAGTGACGTTTTCCACCTGTGCCGCTTCCATTTTCGGTATCATCTGTCCGCGTTCTTCATCTGTCAGATTTCCTGTTACATCCTGCTGCGCATTCATTCTCAGGCAGTACACTGCATACCGATATTTTCCACCGGAGCGGTAAGGATGGCAGGTCAGCAATGTCAACATATCCTTTCCATCCTGTATCTCCAGTTTCTCACTGTCTGTCGGCAGAATAATTTCTGTGTACGCAACCTGATAATGCAGACACTGCCATGGATTTGTCACCCGGATCTCATCCCCTGTTTTCAGTTCTTCTATACGCTTAAAATATGCACGCTGCTTCCAGCCACGGTGCCCCGCGATCACACAATTTGTATTTTCCCCTCCCAGTGGAAGGGAAGTGCCACCCAGCACGGCAGCCCCCATATCCATATGTGCATCAGAACTTCCAAGATAGAGTGACATCCTGCAGTCGATCTTTGGGATTTCAAGATAGCCAAACATTTTGTCCTGATATTCGGTTAAAAATGCCGGAGCCTTTGTAATGTTTTCCGCATTAAAAACTTCCTGTTGGTTACCAGAGGCAAGATCCTCATTGTACTGCTGGATTTTACGCTTTAAAGATTCCGTCTTCTTAAAAATATCAGTCGCGCCATTGCCAGAATCTTCTGGTCGTTCTCCTGTGTGATACATCAAACTGTCTTCCGGATCATTTTCGCGTTGAAACGCAAGTATCCGTGCCTGCTCCCGTTGGTTTTCCTTTCGGTTTTCGTAGTCCGGAAGCCCAAATATTCCTATCCCGATAAAAATCATCAGCCATCCAGCCAGTATTTTTATCCGTCTTTTCTTCAGCATCTTTTCTCCGTTTTCATACCCTATTCTAATGCATTCATACTCCCAAGTATTTCCATGCGTTGTTCTGATGAATCTCCCCTTCCCGAGATTTCCATTACCTGTCGTGCTTCTTCCTTCCTGCCTGGAACGATTTCACGCCAGACAGGGAACATTTACGGATAATCCAGCTTGCCACATACAGACCACCGAGCATTCCAACACCGACGCAGACTGCCTTTGCATAACTGTTCATCCACTGAGAATTCCGGCCTGTATGCCGCTTTTTCCTCACTGTATCATCCACACCAGGCCCCACGCCCTCTGTACGCTGCCCGGTCACAAGCAGACGATGCGTATTCTGTCCATAGGGAGTACAGGTCAGTAGCGTTACCAGATCCCGGTCAGACTCTGCCGCCAGTATCTGTGTCTCTTCCGGTAAAACAACTTCTATATCATATACCTCATAGATCAGCGTCTCATTCAGCACATGGATTAAAAACAGATCCCCCTCCTGCAGTTCTGTAAGATCACTGAACATTGCCGCATTATTCAGTCCGGTATGTGCTGAAATCACCGCTTTTGTCCCCGGACCACCAATTGGTAATGACGAACCTTCCAGATGTCCGGCTCCCCGTTGCAGCACAGCTTCCGAAGTGCCATGATAGATTGGCAGATACACATGAATCTGAGGTATCTCAATAAATCCCATGAGTCCATCTTCATCCATACGCAGTACCGATTCATAATTTTCGTGATCCCAAACCGGTTCTACCGGCGGATAGATAAGTGCCCCCTGAGATTCCTGAAGTATCCTGTTATAGCGTTGTGCCGCCTGCATCATCTTTTGAAGTTTTTCATCTGTTTTCGCTTCCACATTCTTTTCATATCCGGCTGCCTGTGAACGGACAGTATGATCATAAAACCAGTTTCCGATCCACGGATATACCAGCAGCATACCTCCGGTTACGATCAACAATATTCTGATTATTCTTTTATGAAACATGTTTGAATTTAAGATCTGGATTCTCTTTTTCGAAATACAAGATAGAAGCCGCCTGCCACAGCAATCACTCCCAGAATTGTTACAAGATACAGACCCTTTCCACCGGTCTGTGGGAGCAGAAATTCTTTCGTATTATTCACAGTAAGCAGTACCGACTGGTTGCCTTCCGTCATACGGGCATTCTGACCATCAATCTTTGCAGATGCTTTCTGCAAAGTTCCGACATACAGATCTGTCTTTCCAATGGTTCTTCCGTTCGCCCGTTCAGCCGTCGGTGTCCCTGCTGCTGCACCGGTCAGTTCATCCTGCTGAGCTGTTACCAGATTACCATTTTCATCATAGATACCGCCCTGGTAATTTTTTACAATCGCATTCACTGCTGCCGCATCCATTCCGGTTACTCCGGCAACCGATGCGATAATGTCCCGGTCTGACGCGGATATGTCGATCTGAATCTGGTCCTTCAGCAGCTGATATCCTCTATCTGTGGCAATCTCAGTCAGCTGATAATGGTCAGCTTCTGTTCCGTTTACAAGCATCTTTCCATTTTCCGCATTCGGGATAAATACCGTAGCCAGTTCTTCCTCCGCCGTCTTTCCGGTGACATAATATACTCCATCTTCCGTCGGAGATTTGTCCGCCACGACATAATAATCATCTGTGCTGTTGTAGAGTGTAAATTTTACATTTTCAAACTTTCCTTTCTGGTCTGAAAATGTCTTGGTCAGATCCAGACCATAAGTATATACATAGTTCTGGTCCTCCAGCATATTGTAATATCCATCAGAAGTACGGCTCCAGATCAGACTGACATGATTTGGATTTCCTTCATCTCCCAGCACTACGGAAGCATCGGAATTGACCGTTGCCGTATAATATACAACCATATAATAATCAGACAGACTATCTGTATGATCTTCAGTCGCATCCACTCCGTTGATCGCCCGCAGACCATCTTCTGTCAAAGCCACTGTAAGCCGCGTGGATCCATCTGTATTCTGTGTCCCGGTAACCGGATCTCCGACCGTCACATCCACATAATCCTGCGTATAATCTCCGGATTCCAGGTTCCACAAAGCCACCGCATTTTCTGTATTATTTACATTTGCATCTGTCGCATTGTCATAAAAAGCAATATGCACATCTTTGTTGTAGGCAAGTCCCTTTGACAGTGTATCCTGAAATGTGTACTCGCTTAAAAATGTCGCTTCCGAAGTAATATGCGGCAGTTTGGATACCAGAATATAATCCAGCAGATTTCCCTCAGAAGCCGTGGTGGTGTCCCGGTAGATGTAATCCTCTCCTGCAGGAGCAGCAGCATTTTCATCCGTTTCAGAATCCCCCTGTGTATTTGCCGTTGCCAGATCACGATATGCATTTCTGACACTCTTGTCCAGCGTCGGATTACCCGTCTGATTTTTCGGATATACATTCATGTCATACAGCCACATATCTCCATCCGCACTGGTAAAAGGCAGCTGCACAAACCATGGATTTACAGTATCTGTCACCTGCTCCGGCACTTCTGTTTCCACAAAAAGATACAGGCCTAGTTCCAGATCATCCACGCAGGTGTAACCGTTTTTATCCGTCTTTGGCAGATTCAAAACTCCAGTGGCTGCTGTCTGATCTGTGGTGGAATTCAACGTCCCATAATCGTACAGGTAACGTTCCAATGCATTTTTTGCCGCCACTTCATCTGCCTTTAAAATGCCTTCCAGTGCATCCATGATCTGCTGTCCGCCATAGTGGCACACGCCGGCATTCTGGCAGGGATATGCCTCTTCCGCTTTGCTCATATCCACAGCATCTGCCTGCTGCAATCCCAGAATTTCCGCCAGTTTCTCCGGAATCTCATACACCAGTTCCAGCGATGTCACTGTTCCTTTCCTTACACTGTGTGTCTCGATGTTTCCTACACGCAGACAGGAAAACTGCACGCCTTCCACGGCATAATCCGCCAGCCTGGTTTCCACATCCGCATCTTTTTCTCCTGTCGCTTTATACGCATCCGTAGCATAATCCCCTGCCGCCTGTGCGGCTGTCATATCATATTTTCGAATGGTAACGGATCCTTTTCTCAGAGAATCAATAATGTCGTTATGATCCAGTGCATTCTGATGTGCATTCCGACTGACAGACACCGGAAGTCCTGCCGCTGCCACATTCTGTACCATTGGAGCTGTCCCGAGAATCAACGCAAAGGTCATAGCTCCAAGCATAATCATCAACTGTTTTTTCTTCATATGTTTTCCTTTTTTTATTTTTCTTCCGCTTTCGCCGGTAAAATCATTAAACTTCACTCAGCTTGGCATTTATAAGTTATGTATTTTTGCAAATATTCAAGAATTTATTTATTTCCGTCAGTTATCATTTCATACGCTATCACCGCTTCCTTTCCGGATTCTAAAATACGGTTTCGTTTTCTTTTTTCAAAAAAATGTATTCGTATCTCTGTCCTTTTTCGTTTCATCAAAAATGGATTGTTGCTGCCAAAATGGCCAGATTCAAGACTTGTCTGCACACGATGTTGCAAACCGGACATGGGCGATCACAAACTATATCTCATGTCCGTACAGGCTGATAGGAAACAGAATGTTTCGTGCCTGTGATTTTGATGTACCCCCAGTATACGGAGTGGATGGTCCGCTGTCAATCCTGTTTTTCTTGCAGTTTTTGCAATTGTACAAATTGCACAAAGAAGGAGAAACTCTTATATTTCAACGGCTGAGTGGAAAAATCCTTCTGTTTTTTCTCCATCGGGTTCTCCCATTTCAGATGCAATTTTGTGCATTATTATGCTACAATACAGGCAGCTGTTTTTAGAATACAGAGACAATATCCATTGATTTTTACAGAAAGAGAATACGCATTATGAAAACATATTACCCAAGCTATTATAAAAATTTTGTCTGCATTGCGGATAAATGTCCGATTACCTGTTGTCAGGAATGGAAAATCAACATTGATGACGCTACTTATAAGCACTGGTGCCAGGTAACACCACCTGCGGATACCCCGATCCAGTACCCAAAACTCTCCGACTACACTTCCACCAGGGAAGAACAGCGTGTCATCACACTGGATAAGCAGAAAAAATGTCCGTTTCTGCGCGAAGATAAACTCTGTCGTCTTGTGCTGGCTCACGGAGATGGCATTCTCTCTGAAACCTGTACCATGTTTCCAAGAGAATATCACGATTTTGCCTCACACCAAGAAGCCACACTGATGCCAGGCTGCCCTGCCGTTCTGAATCTCTGGCATGCACAGCCACAGATTACGTTTCCACAACCCGCAGACTTTTCCTCTGTTTCGAAAGATAAAGAACTTCTCTTCCAGGTACGGGAATATATTTTACAGATCATTCAATGTCCGGATTACACTCCGGAGCTGGCATTGATGGAATGTTTTTACCTATTATCCGAGCTTGCGACAGAGACTCTGTCCCCCTCACTCATTTCCGACTATTTTTCACCGGAAACACTGACACAGCTTACGGATACTATCACAGCCATGGATTTTTCTCCGGAAGATATGCTGTATGAGTGTAACGAACTGCTCCAGGATTTGGCTGTCAACTATCAGAAAGAAGGCCTTTACCAGAGTTTTCTGACACCGCTCCTAAACCTTGCCACCCAGATTTCTGCTGATTCCTGTCAATGGGATTTGTGCCGGAAATGGCAGCAATTTCACATTGAATGGAAAAAACAGGAACCTCTGCTACGAACCTTTTTATCCAATGAGATCTTTTCAGACCTGCTGCTTCCAGGCGGTGATCCGAACAGTATGCAGATCCACCTGCAGTGGATTGGCATGGAATATGCAGCCATCCGCTATGCAGTCTTTCTGGCCTGGCTGCTTTCCGGACGGGAAGAGCTGCATTACAAAACAGTCTGTGATACGATTGTTATTCTGACCCGCATGACCGGCTATGAAGATGAGGATATTTATGAATATCTGGAAAACAGTTTTGAATCTTTGTATTGGAAATGGGGATATTTTGCAATGATCCTTGCAGATGTGTAAAAAAGACAAAATTTAAGCCCGATCGATAATTTTTTCTTACGACCGGGCTTTTAATGAATTTCCTGTAATTTCATTGTCTACACCTTCAACTTTCTCAGATTATGATTTTATTACTTATGTTCCTTTTGGACCGTACCTCCTGTTCTTAAATTATGAAATCTTCTTTCTCATTTCATTGGACTGTACCTCTGTTTCTTATTTCTTTTGTTGACATTATAGTAACGCATCTTCTGTATTTTGTCAATACTTTTCTGTTATCTTTTTTATTTCATTTCTAATTGTCAGTTTATTTTTTCATGCAGCGAAAAATGCCATTCATTTCAAATGGCATTTTCCAACAACTATTTTCTTATCTTACCTGTCTATTTCTGTGTCTGAGAGACAACAGTTTCTTCACCACCGCAGCGATGGCCACACCGATAAGCCATACACCACCCATCAGAAACAGAAACACTGCCAGAACATCTCCCGCATCCGTTCCCATCAGCGGTGCATACAGGGATCCCATCAGCACGACAAACTGTGAAACTGTCAATAACAGGGCTACGATCGCCTGTGCAAACAGACTGGAATGATTCTTGTACAACTGACGGTAAAGAAAATATATCAGCGCAATGACAACGAGCAGAACCACCAAGAATCCGCCAACATTTCCATGCGCAGATCGTGTTCCCGCACGGATACCTGCCACAGCTCCAACAGCAACGATCGTCTTCACAGCTCCGAGATTCTTTTTCTTCATTCCACGTTTTTCATCCAGTACATAGTAAAGCTTTGCCGCTTCCTCATACATATCTTCCGGATTCAGACCGCGAAACCGATAATACTCAATAATATAATCATAAGTCACAGGCTTGAGTCGTGTATCTTCCAGCAGTTCCGCAAATTTTTCCATAAATGCCGGCTGCTTCAGAGCATCCTGATATTCCGCTTTCTGAAAATATTCCTGAAACATTTTCTGCTTATTGCAAAACGGTGGTTTCAGCAGCATCTCCATTTCCACAAGAGCTTTCCGGATCAGATCAATCTGCCGCTGAACTTCCTGTCGCTGGCTTTCTTCCAGCACTTCATCAAAATCATATCTAGGCGAAGCTTCCGATTCAACAGATTCTTCCGGTTCTGAATATTCCTTCCACTCAGAACCAGCCTGTACGGGCTCATCAGTCTGTGAAACAGTTTCCCCTTCCACATGGAAGTCTGCCGATTCTGCTGCATCTGTCGGAATCTGCTCTTCTTTCACTGTGTTCCGCTTATCAACATCCTCAATATGTATCTTCGCAGTATCTGCCAGTTCCTGCTGGTCTGTCGACTGTTGCTGCCGGGTACGCTGTCCCCGCTCTCGCCTGCGCAGCGTCATATACGCTTCATGGATTTGTTGAAATTCCTCCGGATGTTCCTCAGGATGATATTGTCTGGACAGCGCAACATACGCTTCTCTGATTTCTTCCTGGGAGCTTCCCGGTTTTATCTGCAATATGGCATATGCCTTGGGTTTATCCATTTTTCATTCCTCCAACTGTATCTGCCTTATTTTATCTCAGTCGAAATTAAGACATCCTCTTCTATAAGTGCAAATCTTTCCCAACAGGAATGCTACAATCTCCGTCTGAGATAAACATTCTACGAGAATTTACTTCTATTCCGGTTCGTCTTCTCCTCCATCATCCTTCCATTCCGGAAACTTCAGCGTTCCGGCAAATGGATCATAGTTTTCCACAGATGCGATCGTCCTGTCTAAAAATTCTCGAAAACGGCGGATCCTGCGTGGATCCTGACTGGCAAGAATCTGTTCAAACTGCCTGATATAGGACATAAGCATTTCCCTCGTTTCTGGAAGTGCTTCCTCATATACCGCCTGAAGACGCTCCATCATCAACCTGTTTTCTGTCACATCCTTCGGATGCACCTTCAGTTTCTGCAACTGCTGCATGCGCTTCGTGATTTCCTTTTCATCCATATCCTGTGACAAAATTTTGGAAACTTTCTTTCCGGTGGAAACAACCGTCACTTCCACCTCAAGAATACCATTGATGTCATAAGTAAAACGGATATCAACGGACTCTTCCCCCTTTTTCTTTTTTGGAATCGGTACTTTGAGCATACCAAGCTGCAGATTATCCTCTGCATAAAGTTCTTCTCCCTGTCGGATATCAACTTCTACCTCTGACTGATAATCCGCAGCGGTATAATACCGCTGCATCCGTGAGCAGGGCAGCACTGTATTCCGTTCAATGATCGCACTCATATACGGATGCTGGCGATCAGCGTCATTATCAACACTGGTGCCAAGGGTAAACGGGCAGATATCCGTCAAAATATAATCCCGCACTTTGTCCTTCCGCTCCATCACACCACAGACGAGACCCAGACCACGGGCGATCAGCTGGTCACTGAATCCCGTCACCAGCGGTGTCTGGTCAAAAAGCTGCTCCATATAAGACTGCACCAGTGGCATCTTCCCGGAACCACCTGCCAGGATCACTGCATCGATATCCTCCAGATCCACGCGGCTGTCCCGCAGAGCATGCCGCAATACGTTCTGGATTTTCTGCCAGATGGCAGAACTCTCCCGCATCACCCGCTCATTTGTATACACACTCTGATACGTCTGACTGCCAAATACAGCTGTCATTTTAACTTCCTGCAACATAGACAAAGCAATTTTGCATTTTTCTGCCTGCCGCAATAAAATGGCATATTCCGTCGCACTCAGATCTTTCTGATCCACATGATGTTCTTTCAAAAATCCCTGCGCAATGGCTTCGTTAAAATCATCGCCTCCTAGATGGTTATCTCCGGAAACTGCCAGAATCTCCACCATCGTATCAAAACAGTCTACAATGGAAACGTCCAGCGTGCCGCCGCCAAAATCAAACACAAGAAACAGCTGCTCCTGCTGTGTATCAAAATAAGAGGCCAGTGCCGCTGCACTTGGCTCATTGACAATCCGCTTTACTGACACACCGGCCAGAGCTCCTGACCGTTTCGTAGCCACCCGCTGTCTGTCATGGAAATATGCCGGAACAGATATAATAACATCTTCCACGTCTTCCTTCAGATAATTTCTGGCATCTTCCACGATGGAGCCCACCACAAATCCTGATAGTTCCTCCGGCAGAAACTTTCGACCGCCAAGTATATATTTTCGGTCCGATCCCATATCTTTTTTAAAAGATGCCACGGTATCCTCCGGATGCGTGATCAGACGTTCCTTTGCGATCTGTCCGGTCACCACGCTGCCATCCTCCATGACACTTACTACACTTGGAGTCAGAAAGGAACCGAAACGGTTCGGGATCAGCTCCACTTTTCCGTTTCGGTATACCGCTCCCAGTGAATTCGTTGTTCCAAGGTCAATCCCTAGTATCGCCATACAAACTCCTGCCTTTTCTCTCAGTCTAAAAACTTATCGGATAAAATTCGTCTTGTAATCGCGTTCTGTCTGTGGAAGTTCCACACCGGCTTTCTTTCCGGCCTCAAAGCATTTCATCATCCATGCCAGGTTACGGGCCAGATTCCGCATGGTCTGCAGACCTTCTTCGTCCAGACAGACTTCTCCCGGAACAGCTCCGTGCACCTGATTCCAGTAAGTGGAACCTGCAACCGGCATCTGACAGATTCCAAAATATTTGTTCATGGCATCGAAGGATGCGGTTGTGCCGCCACGGCGTGCCACTGCCACAGATGCTCCCGGTTTGAACGCAAACGCACTGCTTCCGCTGCTGTAAAATGCGCGGTCCAGGAAGGACATCACCCGTCCGCTCGGATGTGCATAATACACCGGTGTTCCAAATACAAATCCATCTGCTTCTTTTGCCTTTGCCACAAACTCATTCACTTTGTCATCATCAAACACACAGCCTTTGTCTGTGCACTGACCACAGCCGAGACAATCTCTCACCGGCGCACCGCCCATCTGGAAAATCTCATATTCAATGCCTTCTTTCTCCAGCTGTTTGCCGACTTCCAGCAAAGATGTATAAGTATTGCCATTTGCTTTCGCACTTCCATTTAACATTAAAACTTTCACGTTATATTCCTCCTGAAAAAATTATAGTCTTATTACATCGTGATTTCATCACTCAATAATTTCGTCACTCGTCAATCATGCAAGCATGTTGACTCGTTTGCACTCATTACATCATACCGATAATTACACTGCTTTTCAACCGTTTCCCCGGATCCTGTACCGTTTTTCATCTCAGTCTGAGTTGAGATTCCCACTTCTGCAGGCAGACCTGACAACCCACACGCTGTCAGCTGATCTGCCAGCGCACATGACTTCCGTTTTCATCCTTGCTGACCAGCAGCTGATCGTCAATCTCCTGCTTCAGTTCCGTTACATGAGAGATAATACCGATCAGCTTGCTTCCTCCGGCCATCTCCTGCAATACACGGACTGCCTGGTTACGGGAATGTTCGTCCAGGGAACCAAATCCTTCATCAATAAACATTACATCCAGATGGATTGCCGCAGAACTTTCCTGAATCTGATCCGCCATGCCAAGTGCCAGGGACAGAGCAGCCATAAAGGACTCTCCGCCGGACAGGGTACGGACTTCCCGCACTTTTCCGGTGACTGCGGAATATACCATCAGATCCAGTCCACGGTTTTTGCCCTCCCCGGCTTTGTTCAGATCATACATCCGCAGTTCAAACTGTCCCGCAGACATCTCCAGGAACCGACGGTTAGCTGCATACAGAATCCGCTCCAGATACTGACGCTGCACAAAGGTCTCCAGATCCATACGGAATCCGCTGATATTTCCGGACAACCGCTGATACAGATCATTGATCTGCTGATGCTCCTTCAAAATCTGTGCACGCTCCTCCATTATTGGCATCAGCCTGTCATAGATTCCACTGTTGACATGTGCATATGTGCCCCACTGTTCCCGCTCCGTCTGCAGAGTTTTCAAATTACATTCCGCTTCATCCAATTTCTTTCGCAACTGTTCCAGATCCGGTTTTTCCTGTTCTCCGATCTGCTCCTTTGCGAAATGGTAGCTGCCAATTGCCTGCGCCCGGCGGTTCTTATAGTCATCCACTTTCTGCTGAAATGCTTCCGCATCTTTTCTTGTATACTGCCGTATCATTGACTGCCACTGCTCTTCTGTCATCGTAAATGCTGCCATCCGGGTCTCATATTTTTCCCGGCACTGTAACACCTGCGCTTTCTGCTGCGGAAGTTCCTGCCGGTAACGCTTCTGCAGCGCCAGGGCTTCATCCCGTGCCCGTCTCGCCCGCTCCGCTGCTTCTGAAGCCTTTTGGGATGCATGCTCTGCCTGCTCTTTTTCTCTCTGCGCCGTATCAAGTTCTTTCTTCGCTGCTTCCTTGGAAGTATAACGCTGCTCCTCCTGCAGCTGCTTTAACACCGCACGGATACCCTCCAGTGCCGTATGGATTTCCTGTTCTTTCTGCTGTGCCGCCTCATACTGTGCTTCCAGCGTCTCTGTCCGTTCCTCTGCCTCCTGAAGATGCTTCTGTGCCTGTCTCAACTCTGTGACATCTACACGGAGCCGCTGCTCCGCTTCTTTTAACTGCTGCATCTCATCCTGCACCACGGCTTCTGCCAGTGCCAGTTCCATCGCTTCCGTAATCTCACGTCCATGCTCCTGCAGATGACCAAACAACCGCTCCAACGCTTCCTTTCGCTGTGTCTCTTTTTCGTTTGCCAGTTCCAACGCCGCCTCCGCTTTCGCTGCGCAGGTTTCCTGCTCCGCCCTGCGCGCTTCTACGGAAATGCTCATCTCGTCCAGCTTTTCCCGGGTGAGTGTACTGTGTTCTTCTGCAAGTTCACAGGGTGCCGGATGCTTCAGGGATCCGCACACCGGACAGGGCTGTCCCGTTTTCAGTTGTTCCCTTGCGATAAGCCCTGCCTGAATGTTGAAAAACATCTGGCGCATGGCTTCATACTGCTCATGCTCCTGCCGATATTCCAGACTCGCCTTCTGAAAGTTCTGCTGTGCCCTCAACAGTGTTTTCTTCTGACGATTCCATGCTTCTTCTGATTCCTTTGCATCTTTCACTTCCTGGTTCAGCTGCTGCACGCTTTTCTGCTGACTTTCCAGCCGTGCAAGCTGTGTCGGTGCCTCCTGCTTTTCCGTCTCCTGCTTTTTCCAGTCTGCGATCTGTTCTGACAGCTGTTCCTTTTGTGTCTGTACCGCTTTGGTGTTCTGCTTCGCCTGACGCAGTTTTTTCTCCTGATCCTCAAGTTCCTTCTGCGTATCTGTCATCTTCTGGAACTGCTTCAACGCCTGTGCCACCCGCTCGGATACCTGACTGTATACACTGTTTTTCTGCTGGCTGAGTTCCCCGGCAGCTTTTTCCGTCTCCGCACATTCCTCTGCCTGCTGCAACAGCCCCGGCAGCTGTGTTTCCAGTTTCTTCAATTCCGTCTCTGTCTGCTCCACCGTTTTCTGACTGTTCTGCACCAGTTGAAAACAGTCGGAAATCTCCCAGGCACCGCGGATGATCCGGACCTGCTGCTCCAGTTCCTGCATCTCTCTGGCACTTTCCTCACACTGCTGTAACACAGCTGCTGCGCTCTCCATCTGTTCATATGCCTGCTGCAGTTGCTCTGCCCGTGAAAAACGATCCTGTGCCTGACTGCGTTCCTGTTCTGCTCCTTCTGTGGTACACTGTATTTCCTGCTGTCTTGTCTGTATAGAACTGCACATCTGCTGTAATTCCTGTAACAGCAGTTCCATATCCTCTGCATGAAACCGTTTGGAATCCACAACTCTGGCAAAAATCTCCTGTATCGCCTCCCTGCGCTCATACGCTTCCGGCACAGTGATATGTCCAGCCTCTGTCTGACACACCGTTTTGATCTTTCCGATGTCTTTCTCCTTTTCCTTACATCTAAGTCTCAGTTCTTCCACGATCTTCTGATAAGGCTCCGTGTTGAACAGTTTGCGGAAAATCTCTTTCTTATCATCGGATTTTGCCCGCAGCAGTTCCATAAATTCGCCCTGGGCGATCATCGCCACCTGCATAAACTGTCCTTTGGTCAGCCCCAGGATTTCCACGATCTTTTCGTCTGTCTCTTTTTTGTTCCGGGAAAATTCCGTCTGATCCGGCATCCGCAATGACACCGTCTCTTTTTCTTCTGTCGTCCCATGTCCGCGCTTTACCGGACGGATATGCCGCGGGGTACGCCGTACTGTATAAATCTGCCGGCTGATACCATCCCCCTCTGAAAAGGTCAGTTCCACAAAAGGGGAAAGCTGTGGATCGGCGTACTGACTCTGCAGCTCATTTCCACTTTTTTTATTCGCACTCGAACTTGCCTCTCCATACAGGGCAAATACGATTGCATCAAAGATCGTCGTCTTGCCCGCACCGGTGTCTCCCGTGATCAGAAACAGATTCTGCTCCGGCTTTTCAAAATCAATGGTTCCCGGCGTGACATAAGAACCAAATGCCTGTATCGTTAATTTCAATGGTTTCATTCTGTCTCTCCCTCCGTAAACACATGATTTACAACGTCCTGCAATATCGCCATTTCTTTCTCCGGAACATCTCCCAGAAAAGAACAGCAGATCTCATAGGGATCCAGTTTCTCCTGTGCTTTCAGTGCACCCACATAATCCCGCTGTAGCAATGTCTCCCGGCGGATTTCCAGCAGATATGGAAACGCCGCACGGATCCGGTCCTGTGTATCAAAATCCGGCAGATCCGTCAACATCACAGACACATAATCATCGCAGGCCTGCGCCAGCACTTCCGCTGCCGTTCCCCGCAGCACCCGGATCTGGCGCAGCGGATGAAGCGGCAATACCCTGGTCTGTACCTGACCTTTTGCCCCAAGTTCCACTTCAATGACACCTTTTTGCTGTCCTGCCTCACTGACGGAACAAGCCAGCGGTGTACCGCAGTAGCGTGCAACTTCACTTCCCACCTTCATCGGTTTGTGAATATGACCAAGCGCCGCATAATCAAACAACTGCAATACTTCTACCGATACTTCATCGATATTTCCCACGGTGCGGATTTCAGAATCCATACGCTCCACCTCGTCTGCAGATTTTCCCACCGGCAGATAAAACTGATGGCTTACCAGCACGTTCCGCTCAACCGTATCAACAGTTTCCCGTGCAAGCAGCCGGTGCAGCGTCTCATCATAAGACAGGTTATTTCCTTTTTCATCCGTGCCGGTGATCTGTTTCACCGTCGACGGTTTCACAAAAGGAAGCAGATAAAAATTCACCGGACCATACGCATCCCGCAGCACAACCTTTTCCATAAATTCCTCCGGCCGGACCGGTGGCACACCGATCATATAGAGATTCTGCCGCGCCAGCACACTCCGGTAACAGTTCACTCTGGAAGCGCTGTCATGATTCCCGCTGATCATCATGATCACCAGTTCCGGCAGTTTTTGCGTCAGTTCCGCAATAAATCCGTCCAGTACCTCCATTGCTTCCGCTGACGGAACCGCTTTATCATAGATATCACCGGCAATGACCAGGGCATCCGGCCGTTCCCGCACTGCAAGTTCGACAATCTGGTGTAATATATATTCCTGATCCTCCCGCAGATCCCAATTAATCAGCTTCAAACCAATATGAAGATCCGATAAATGAAAAAATTTCATATACTGTCTGTCCTTTCCCAAACTTTCTATTATTTTTCCTGTTTCTCATGCTATCTGTTGTCTTTTTCTCTTCTATTTCAATGTTCTTTCATTATACCAAACATATGTTTTGCAATCAATAAAATAGTTACAATTCATATTCCCCATTCTGCTGCTATTGCTCCATCTGCATCATTTCCGGTCAAAAAATCCCCGGCGGGACTTTTTCCATCCTGCCGGGGCATCTTGAAACCGTATCGTTCCCACAACTTTTATTTTTTCAGACTACACCTGTCAGTAAACCAATCAAATGTACGATCCATGCTGCGATCCATGCGATCACACACTGCCAGATCACCATTCCGATGGCCCATTTTCGTCCAAGTTCCCGCTTGATCGATGCAATTGCCGCCACACAAGGTGTATATAACAGACTGAACACCAGAATAGAAGCCGCTGTCAGAGATGTAATCATCGTACTAATGCTTCCGCCAAACAGCACTTCCAGCGTAGATACCACGCTTTCTTTTGCAATAAAACCACTGATCAGAGATGTACAGATCCTCCAGTCTCCCATACCAAGCGGTCGGAAAACCGGCACCAGCACACCGGCCACTGCCGCCAGGATACTGTCTGCGGAATCCGTCACCATATTCATATGCAGATCAAAACTCTGCAGGAACCACACTACGATCGTTGCGATAAAAATAACAGAAAACGCACGCTGCAGAAAGTCTTTTGCTTTCTCCCACAGAAGCTGTGTCACATTTTTTGCTCCCGGCAGACGGTAATTCGGTAGTTCCATGACAAACGGAACCGGTTCGCCCTTAAATAATGTTCCTTTATAAAGGAATGCGATCAGAATTCCGACACCAATGCCAAGGAGATATAAGCCCGCCATGATAAATCCACCGCGTTTCGGGAAAAATGCACTGACAAAGAAGGAATATATCGGCAGCTTTGCCGTACAGCTCATAAACGGAGTCAGCAGAATCGTCATCTTCCGATCCCGCTCACTGGTCAGGGTACGTGTCGCCATAACCGCCGGCACCGTACAGCCAAATCCGATCAGCATCGGCACGATACTTCGTCCGGAAAGTCCGATCTTGCGCAGTAATTTATCCATGACGAAAGCAACTCTGGCAATATAGCCGCTGTCTTCCATCAGAGACAGGAAGAAAAACAGTGTCACGATGATCGGCAGAAAACTCAGCACACTTCCAACACCGGTAAAAATGCCGTCGATGACGAGACTGTGCATGGCTCCATTTACATGCGTTGCTGTCATCGCAGCATCCACAATGGCCGACAGTTTATCGATTCCCATTTCAAGCAGTGTCTGTAAACCTGCTCCGATCACATTGAAGGTCAGATAAAATACCAGTACCATGATTCCCACAAAACATGGAATCGCCGTATATTTTCCTGTCAGGATCCGGTCAATCTTCTCGCTCCGGATACGTTCCTTACTCTCTTTTGGTTTTACCACCGTCTGTTCACACAGACGTTCAATAAAATCAAACCGCATATCCGCAATTGCCGCACTCCGGTCAACTTCACGCTCCGTCTCCATCTGCTGCACGATATGCTCCAGCATCTCCCGCTCGTTCTGATCCAGCTTTAACTGCTCCAGGATCAGTGGATCTCCTTCAATCGCTTTGGTTGCCGCGAACCGCACCGGGATCTGCGCCGCCTGTGCATGATCTTCGATCAGATGAATAACTGCATGAATACAGCGGTGCACAGAGCCGTTGTGATCATTTTTATCACAGAAATCCTGGCGAAGCGACCGTTCCTGATATTTTGCAATATGTAATGCATGCCGTACCAGCTCATCCACCCCCTGGTTTTTGGCTGCAGAAATCGGAATCACCGGAACACCAAGCAGTGCTTCCATACCGTTAACATCAATGGATCCCTGATTTCCGATTACCTCGTCCATCATATTCAATGCCACAACCATCGGAATATCCATCTCAAGCAGCTGCATCGTCAGATACAGATTTCGCTCAATATTGGTAGCATCCAGAATGTTGATGATAGCCTTTGGCTTTTCATCCAGGACAAAATTCCGGGATACGATCTCCTCGCTGCTGTACGGAGACATGGAATAAATACCCGGCAGATCCGTCACATTCGTCTCCGGATGTCCTTTGATAGAACCATCCTTACGATCCACGGTCACCCCAGGGAAATTTCCCACATGCTGATTCGATCCCGTCAGCTGATTAAACAGCGTTGTCTTTCCACAGTTCTGATTTCCAACCAGTGCATAGGTCAGTTTCGTACCTTCCGGCAGTGGGTGCTCATCCTTTTTGGAATGAAACTTTCCGGTTTCACCGATACCCGGATGCTCCGAACCAAGTTCCTTTACGGTACGCTTATGCTCATTGCTTCGTTTTCCAATCGGATTAATCTCGATCTGATCTGCTTCCGCCAGACGCAGGGTCAGCTCATAACCATGGATCTGAAGTTCCATCGGATCTCCCATGGGTGCAAGCTTAACCACCGTCACTTCTGCTCCGGGAATCATTCCCATATCTAAAAAATGCTGACGCAGGGCACCTTCACCGCCTACTGTCTTGATGACCGCACTTTTTCCAATTTCAAGTTCTCGTAATGTCATAATGTCTTGTTCTTCCTCTTATGTATTTTCTATGTAAGTTCTGTTTTTGAGAAACTTTTCTCATTATAACACTGTTTTTGATATTTTTTAATCACTAATTATAAAAAAAGACAGGATACAGCATTTTGCCATATCCTGTATAAAATCAATTTCTATTTTAACTGTTTTGACATAATAATTGTAACTCAGCACTCCCACTGATACTTTTTCATATCCACACAGCCGTTTTCCTTAAACTTTACGCCCTCGTCTTCCAAAAGGAAACGCTGTTCCCGCCAGCCCGGTGCCGTCCGTCCCATATGATTGACCACACGATGACAGGGGAATTCGCCATAATACTCCGCATGGGAAAGCACCCGTGCCACCAGACGGGCATTTTTCTCCCGGCCGATCAGCCGGGCAATCTGGCCATAAGTCGCCACATTCCCTTCCGGGATTTCCTCCACTACTGATAAGATCTCGTATGCAAGATCATCGTCTAATACTTTCTCCGCTTTCATATTACAATCCGTTCCTTTTTACTCCGTCTCCAGACAACTGTCTCATCCAATCTTCCATCGTTCCAAAACATCCCATCATGCCATGCCTCTTACTTTCCTGCTCTGCACAATTTCAAAATTCTCGGCCGGTTATACCGCTGCATGATCGCAAAGGACAGATCCATCAGTGCCGCCAGCACAGACGTGATCAAAAATACCCAGAATGCCCCAAATACCGGAACTGTAAGCAGAGGAAGGAAACTGAATATCACGATCACTTCGTGACTTACCTCTGCCTGGCACATGGCTCCCGCAATTTCTTCCGGCGTATGTAAACGCAGATCAAAATAGCTCGGTTCATAGGTTGGCATCTTACTTTTCCACCGTTTCACATGCAATGTCTCGTATAATTTCTTTTCCCATACTTTCTGCTGATACCATTTTCGTGACAGATCTGCCTGATTGTGCATCACATGATTGAAAATGCCTGCCACCGCATAGCGCATGACAAAATGATAACTGATGGTTCCCGCCGTAATAGCCAGTGACAACATCACACCATTTTCCGTTGCCCTATATAAAATTGTACATATGACAGCTGCCAGAACCGCAAGTACCGTCGTTGTTTTCATTGCTCTTTTCACAGTGGTAATTCCTCTAAATTTCTATTATTTTTCTGCGTTCATACTATCACGCAAAAAGTCCCCCCGCAAGTATGTAAATGGCGCCCTCAATTTATTTTTTCTTGACGAGCGGCACGCAGCGCCGTCGTAAATGAAAAATTTAATATAATAAAACGTAAATCAAGAAAGCAAAAATCATTAAAAGCCAATACGAAAATGGAGAAATCCGTCAGTTTTTTCTCAGGGAGCGATTATTAGCCACTGAGACAAAACTGACGGATTTCTCCTCATAGAACTATATTTTTCAGTCACACAAGCAAGACTTACTCCTGGATATAAGCCACGGATTCCTCACTTGCACCGACTTTCAGAGCTGCGATATAACCGGTTCTTGTACACTGATCTACTTTGCCCGGATGGATCGCATCACCGATGACAAATACACTTGCATCACCGGCAGCTTCTTTCAGTGCACTGTAATCCACAGATTTCATACCAAGCGCATACAGTACGGTATCAGCCTCAAGTTCCTGTACACCGTCTGCATTTTCAATCTTCACGCTGTTTGGTGTGATCTCCAGACATTTTGTTTTCGGAAGTATGGTCATATGATTTTTCTCCATCTCCCAGACAAGTGCCTCGCGGTACATACCGAAGGACTCGTTTGCCACACGGTCGAGCATCTCTACTACGGTTACCTCATGACCGGTTTTCTGCAGATAAAGTCCTGTCTCGCAGCCAACCAGACCGCCGCCGATCATGACTACTTTTTTGCCCGGCTCACAGGTTCCATCGTATACAGACATTGCCTGATGTGCATGTTCAATACCGTTGATCGGCGGGCATGCCGGAACAGAACCGGTTGCAAGGATTACTGCATCCGGTGCAAATTCTCTGATAAATTCCGGTGTCACTTCTGTATTCATGAGAATTTCCACATCGTGACGTTTTACTTCACGGATCATCATGTCCTTGAAATTGCGCAGATCCGGTTTGTCGATATCTACATCTGTGAAATACAGAAGTCCGCCCAGTTTGTCTGATTTCTCAGCCAGTGTCACTTTATGTCCACGCTCTGCCGCTGTAATGGCTGCCTGGATACCTGCGATACCACCACCTACGATCAGCACTTTCTGAGAACCTTTTTCGGCTGGCGGAAGCTGCTCAATGTCAAATGGCAGATGTGCCATCGGGTTAATGGTACAGTGACCTACATATACCGCCAGCTGTTCACTGTTGAATGGCAGGTCGTCATAGCCTTCCTCCGGAGATCCCGGGAAACATTTGTAGCATCTTAAACAACGGCGGATCTGTGCCTCATCGCCATCCATGCATTTCTGTGCAAACTCCGGATCTGCCAGCATCTGACGTCCGAAAATTGCGAAGTCGATCTTGCCATCTGCAATCGCCTGATCCACCTGCTCCGGAGAGTTGATACCGCCAACTGCTCCAACCGGCAGAGAAGTATATTTTTTAATAATAGATGCTGGCTCAATATTCAGTCCGTGCTCATGGAACATACTGGACTCTGTACCGGATTTTACAGACTCCTCGTAAATACCGCAGGTAACATGTACGGATGTGATATACTGCTCTACCATCTGAATGAATTTTCCAGTCTCCTCTGGTGTGATTCCGCCCGGCTGATGATCCGTTCCATCGATACGAAGCTCGATCAGGAAATCCGGTCCCACTGCTTCACGAATGGATTTGCAGATCTGAATCGGGAATTTTGCGCGGTTCTCCAGAGATCCGCCATACTCATCGGTACGTGTATTCATCAACGGGGAAAGGTACTGTGTAAAAATAAATCCATGTCCGCCGTGGATCAGGATTCCGTCAAACCCTGCTTTCTGCATATAAGTGGCAGCCACCGCAAAATCATTTGCAATACGATCCATGTCATCTTTTGTCATTGCACGCACCGGAACTCCAGCGGAGTTTGTACAGGCCACCGGCCCGATGGCTTCCTGCTGATCGTTAAACGGAACTTTCTCTTTTCCGCAGTGAACCAGCTCTGCCAGTGCGATACAGTCATGTTTTTTGATGCGGTCTGCATATGTTTTTACCGCATTGAATGTATCCATATCCTCTTCCGGTTTTGCAAAGTCAAATGGTTTGAATCCCGGGATACGTACTGCATCACGGAAGTTGACATCTGTCTCACCAAGAATAACACAGGCATTTCCGCCCTTTGCAGGTCCTTCCAATTTTCGATAAGAAACCTCTGCTGCCATCGGATTCTGTGCTACCAGACTGAATGCCATCGGTGCACTTACGATACGATTTTTGTAAACTTTGTTGCCGACTTTCATCGGGCTTAATAAATGTGTGAATGCCATAATTTTTGCTCCTTTTCTTCAAAATAATATCGAATTAATCCAGTTCCGGGAATTTCAGTTCTTTGTATTTTGGCAGTTTTGCCGCAACTTCTTCCCGTTTCTTCGGATCCATGAAAAATCCTCCCTGGGTCTCTGCAATCTCGTCACAGTGCACACCTCGGCCTTCCTCCGTAGTACGGTCACGCTCCAATCCGTTTGCCGCAATGACAAATTTCCATTTACCATCCGGGGTACGCTCCAGATCTCCGCCTGCACCACATACGGTACACTCAATCGGATACTGCAGGCCTTTCCACTGCGGTTCACCCAGACACAGTGAATTGCTGTGACAGTTCGGACACCATCCATAATCCGGGTCACCCAGCCATTTCCGCTCTTCCGGTTTCGTCTTCAGCGCTTCCATAACATTTTTGCCAATTTCTCTTGCGCGGGCAATTTTTTCATCATATAACAGAACCTGCCCCGGTGCCGGAACCTGTGTGGCCATATACATATCTACAATCTTGAAACTGTTTGTAAATGTGGTCGCCTGCATACACTCAAGTGCCATGGACTGCCAGGAACGGGTAGAACCGCCCACTGCGATCAGTGCGCCGACACGGTCTCTCGGTTCGATTGCTCCGATCTTTGTCAAAAATGCAGATTCATATGCAAGATTTCTGTGCATAAATTTCAAAAATAAAGATGACGGCATGAGATCATACGTCGGTGCGGAAAAAATAACCGCATCCTGATTCAGCATCACATCCATGATCTTCTTTTTGTCATCGGCATCATCCAGGGAACATCCGGTATATTTTCCCATGGACATACCCATGGTGCAGGATGTGCATCCGTTACAGTCAATGATGTTGTAATCCTTTAAATTGATCATCCGAACCTCTGCCCCCATCTCCTGACAGACAAGCAGTGCCTCTTTTAATAAAATTTCTGAATTACTGTTTTTTCTTCCTGCAGTAACTCCCATAACCTGAAATGCCATACCATTTCCTCCTTCTGAATCGCAACCAAAAAACATGCCTTTCGGTAGGGAAGTACCTGGCCTGATGCCTGCATGTTTTTCGTTTACACCTAACCTTTTTTGTGTTACATTGATTGTAACATGAGAATTTTCATTTGTGAAATTCAGATATTTTTGCATAATTGATAAATATTTTTTATAACTGATTTCGACATGATATTTATGCAAATATTTTTATCAAAATAATTTGTCTGTAAAAAAGTGAGCATACACGCAGACCGGAGGTACTTATGGATCAGAAACAACTGGCCTATTTCATTGCCGTAGCCAAATACCGCAACTTTTCCCGGGCAGCTCAGGATTTTTATCTGACCCAGCCCGCCATCAGCCATCAGATCAAAATGCTGGAGAAGGAACTGGACACGGAGCTTTTTGTCCGAAATACAAAAAAAGTTACCCTGACAGACAGCGGCGAGCTCTTTCTCGAAGATGCAAAATCCATTCTGGATGCCATGGAGCAGGCAAAGCAGAAACTGGCACTGGCAAAAGAGCAGCCTTCCGTACTGCGCATCAGTCATCTGTCCGCTCCCACTCATCAGTTTTTGCCGGATGTCGTGAATCAGTTCCACATCCGATATCCGCATGTAAAAATCAAGCTGATACGGCAGGACGCTTTGCAGATTTCAGAATCCGCCGCCCGTCAGGATGCGGATATCTATTTTTCCATGATGCCGGATCTGCAGCAGATTGCCTCTCTGGATGTCAAAAAAATCCAGTCGGATTCCTTCTGTCTGGTTACCCGGAAAGATCACCCGGCGCTGCAGAAAATGATTCTGGATTATGACAAGCTGGCCAGTGAACCGTTTCTGGTTTTTCATCCGGATCATGCCAAATATATGAACCAGCGGATTATGGAGTTGTGTGCGCAGATTGGATTCCATCCCCGCATCACGGAACAGTTTGATCTGTACGAAAATCTGCTTCAGGCAGTGGAAGCAGGTACCGGTATTTCCATTCTGCCTTATCGGAGCCGCAGCTATATGCATGCCAATAATCTGGCTTTCACTTTGCTGGATGGAAGCAACGATACACTGGATCTGGCCATTGCATGGGAACACGAAATAACCAATCCGGCGGTGCCGCTGTTTCTGGAAGTTTTCCGGGAATATATGCAGGAACATCCGGAACATTTTTAACTTTTACTGTACAAAAATGTTTCTCTGTGTATAATAATGAATTTGCTATATGAAGGAGGAATTTATTTTGAAATTTGATTTAAAAAAAGATCTGAAACGGCTTCTGGTCGTATGCCTCGCCTCTGTGCTGATGGCATTGAATATCAAGTCCTTTGTCCGCACCGGCGGTCTGTATCCGGGCGGCGCTACCGGACTTTCCCTGCTGATCCAGCGTGGTGCCCAGATGTACCTCGGACTGGCGCTCCCTTATACTGTGATCAACGTGATCCTGAATGCGATTCCGATTTACATTGGATTTCGTTTTATCGGGAAAAAATTTACCCTTTACTCCTGTCTGTGCATTGTGCTGACCAGTGTGCTTACGGATGTGATCCCGGGCATCGCCATCACCTCAGATGTACTGCTGATCAGTATCTTCGGCGGCATCATCAATGGTTTTGCCATCAGTCTCTGTCTGCTGATGGGTTCCACCACCGGGGGAACTGATTTCATCTCCATCTATCTGTCAGAGAAAAAAGGCATGGATGCCTTTAATATCATTCTCGGACTGAATGCTGTCATTCTGGTGGCAGCCGGATTTATGTTTGGATGGGACAAGGCGCTCTACTCCATTATTTTCCAGTTTGCATCCACTCAGGTACTGCATGCGCTGTATAAAAAATATCAGCAGGAGACATTTTTCATCGTCACCAATCATGGAGAACAGGTATATCAGGCCATATCAAAAGCGACCAATCACGGTGCCACGATCCTGGATGGCGAGGGTCCTTATGAACACACGGAACGCCAGGTGGTGTACTCTGTGGTCTCCAGCGCTGAGAGTAAAAAAGTCCGGAAAGCGGTGAAGGAAGCGGATCCGAATGCCTTTATCAATGTGGTGAAAACCGAGCGGCTGTTTGGACATTTCTATTATAAGCCGAACGATTGAGCATGTGTTCTCTCGTTATCTCGGTAGGTTTTGTAAATCGAAAAAGGAAGCACTTACCCTGTCGGCTAACAATCGCCTTCCAGGGAAAGTGCTTCCTTTTTCTTTATCTACACATAAATCTTTTTATCGAGACCGCTTATTAACACTCTGCAAATATTACTGTTTTCTCCTGAACCTTTACAGTTCTTCTTTCTTTTTATACTTACGATATAAACTAACACCGATAGCTGTTCCGGCTGCAATGATCATTACAATCACGTAAAGTGTCGGATTCTGCATATCACCGGTTTTTGGTGTCCGCATAGTAGTCGTCGTGGTTGTGGTACCGGTCTGTACCGGTTCCTGCACAGTTCCCGGTGTCGTCGCTGTTTTCCACTCATTCCGGAAAACAATCCTGCTCTGCTTCTCTGACTGTCCGGGCTTTATCGCCCACACCTCTGCTTCCAGCCCGCCGTCTTCCGCATTCAGGACACGCACGGTCACATCGTATTCTGTGGTATCATACACGATATCCTGATCATTTCCGGCGATCTGGCGGATCCGATACTGATAATCCCCCGGCGTTGTATACAGAATGGAGTCGAATGTTCCGCTCCCATTCGCTCCGATCTGTATCTGGTTCTGCTCCGGCATGGGAAGCTCCTTCCGGTCATTTTCAGCTTCCATTACCACGGTAAAAACCGGAGTATTCTGTGTCTGTCCGCTGCCTGCAGTTCCTGTCAGCTGTACCGACACCGGAACAGATACCATGCAGGTTCTCTCCGCTGCCAGGACAGGCAGTGCTGTCAGCAGAACAAACCAGAATGTCAGAACCAGCGCCAGCAGCAGGACGCCTCGTTTTTTACTCTCACTGATCTTTTCAACAATCCCATAATCCAGTTTCCCGGATTTGTACTGCATCCCTTTTGTCCGGCTCATATCTTTCTGTTTCATGTGTTTCTCCCGCACCTCCTTTCCATTTTTCCGAATAACACCACCCTTCCGTTTGTGGCAGACTCTGCGCAGGTGGACAATGCCACAATGGAGTCATCCGCTGTCACCCCGACATCCCGATACTGCACGGCATGCTCCTGCACATAGGCCAGAAGCTGCTGCATCAGACCGGCGGTATCCGGCTCTGCGATATAGCCATAAATCTGACTGTCTGTGGCATCGGTCTCCACACAGGCAAAGATTGTGATTGCTCTGGTTTCTTCCGGCAGATACAACGTACCGGTCTGATGTGCCGCAAAATATGCCTCGTCCGTAAATTCCACCACATCACCAAACATGGCTCCGTTGCTCATATGGTGTCCGTAGATCAGATTATACGGATCCGAGAAATCCGGCTGATTTGCACTGCGCAGAAAAACAGATCCGGACAGTGCAAAATTGCCGTAGACATCTTTGTTGACATATTCCATATCGTCTTTTCCACGGACCACCGGATAATCGATGCTGGTATCATCAATCGTCAGCCAGGCACAGACATCTGCATTGATGTTCTGCAGATCCTGTAAAGAGGGATTGGTATCCTCCCCCTTTACAGGTTTCAGTTTCATCAGTTCATCATCCACAAAAGCACTGTGATAAATGCGCCAGGTATCCCATAACGAATAGCCTCCATACAGAAACAGTACCGCCATAAGGCAGGCTGCGAAAATGCTCAGCGCACGGTTCGCAAACCGTAGCAGCTTTTCTGCAATTGTTATTCTGCGGCTGTCTGATGCTTCTGCATCCACATTCTGCATCTTTACTTTTTCCAGTTGTTTCGTTTTTGTTTGTAATTCCCTGCTTCCTGTCATTTTATATCACTGTTCTTTTTCATGTTCTGATGCTGCTTTTTTAACTCTTCCGTTTCCTGTCGATTCCATTTTGACTGCTTAAGATAATTTTTTTCTGCGAAAGAACAGCGCACCCAGGGCAGAAGCCAAACCTGCCAGTAACGCATACGGTGTCACACTCAGCATTACACCGGTCGGAGATGGGGTTACACGGGTATTGGTTACCGTTACCGCATTGTCTGCTTTTGTCATGGTCTGCTCCGTTGCCGTCACTTTCGTAGCATCACTTGCAGTCTCATCTTTTGCCACTGTCTGAGCAGCACCAGTTCCTTTTGCTACCGCAAAACCAGTATCATAACCTTCCGAGCTGTTCAGGTTCTCTGTCACCGTATAAGTAACCGTGGACGGAATACCTGTGATCTCCGCAGCTACATCTGTATGTGACAGTGCAAGGCTCACAGAACCGTTTCCTCTGCCATCCAGCGTAACGGTCTCATCGCCAAAGGTAAACGATGCATTCGCAGGGCCACTGAAGTTGATCGTAAAATTAAATTTACGGTTCTTGTCACCCATATTTCCTTCAACGACCTTATCCAGACTCAGCTCATAGGTTTGATACTTATCTGTGATCTCATCGTTTTTGTCACCGTACTGTGCCCGGTTATTCTCATCAAAGGTCGGTGTCACGGCCGCCTCGGTAAATACGGAAGCATTGATTTTGTAGCCGCCGTTTACATCATCATTTACCACATAGACATCCACATATCGTACATTGCCGTCTACATCGGTGATATCGGTATTTGAGTTTGCACTTTCCGTCAGTACATAGCGGTAAATACCCGGTGCGGTAAAGGTTCCCTCCGGGAATGTAATGGATCCGGTTTTTGCCACTTCCTGCGCTGTGATCGTATCTGCATTTGTGTAAGATACATCCGAAACAGTCGGTGTACCGACACCCGGTTTGACCTCCGGTGAAGTGGCTGTCGCTCCGATTCCGGTTCCCGGAACAATCGTATAAGTATAGGTCACATCTGGTACGCTGGCACCTGCTGCATTCTGCATTTCCAACACTTTCTGGAACTGGATTACTCCATCGTTGTCCCCGGTGGCTGCCATTGCCGGAACCTGAAATCCTCCAAAAGCCATTACTCCTGCCATTGTCATTGCAGATACACATCCGATCACTCTATTTTTCATACTCTTTTACCTTCCTTTATAACTGATTCCGTCGTATGACGGTGATGATTTTTCCTCTTATCTCCTGTGTATCCACCGCGCCAAAATAGCGGCTGTCTGTCGCACCTTCCCGGTGATCTCCCAGAATAAAGCATTCTCCCTCCTGCAGCTGCAGCGGGTATTTCACCTCGCTCTCATACTGCGGTGTCTCATAAAAAATATTCTGGTCCAGCACAATACTTCCATTGACTTTTACCGTTGCTTCCTCTGTGACCTCTACCGAATCGCCTCCTTTCCCAACAACGCGTCCCACATACTGCTTCCCATTTTTTTTACAGATTATGACATCCCCTGCCACCGGTTTTTTATCCAGGCGATAATACAGCACCAGATCTCCGGCGCTGATCCGCGGAGCCATATCCTCGTTTTTGACTGTGGTGATTCCAAATATGCAGCCAAACAGCACATATAAAATGCCAATGAGGATCAGCAGACGGATCAGAAACCACCGCCACTGCCCGCGCAGGCTTTCAGAAACCGGGCGCATGGAACGCTTACTATTTCTGTTTCCTTTCCTTCCATTTCTTCTACTTCTCAAAATCTCTTCCACATCGTTATACTTCTTCCATTTTTCCTTTTTTCATTCATTGTCTTTACCAAATGCTATCTGCCCGATTCAGCTTTTCTGTCATTGTCCTTATGAAATGCTACCTGCCTGATTCATCCGCATTTTTTTCAGCGAAACAGTTTTCTCCGCCTGAAAAAAATCAGATATGCCGTGCCCGCTCCAAATGCTGTCACGACCAGGACTGCCATCGGAACGGCTGCCCCCGAGATACCGGTTGGCGGCAATACAATATCGTAAGTGTATGTGTTTACGATCTCAGCTGTAGCTGTTTTCTGATCCTGCACCGTGACATTTCCTTTCGTTGCCTCTTCGCCGTTAAAGGTGGAATCCACCCGATAATCCGGCAGGCCGGAAGGCAGAATCTCTTCGATCCGATACGTTCCTGCCGCAACATTTGTCTCCGTGTATGTGCAGGAATAGGAGCCGTCCTCATTCCGGCTGAACTGATGTAACGTTACCGTCTTTACCTTCTGGTCCGGTGCTGTGATCTTCAGCTGCAGACTGTAAGAGGCTGCATTGTCCTCCGACAGTCCACGCACGGTTTTTGTGATCTGCAGATGTCCGGTATCCGGGTTCGGATCCGGCAACGTCTCACTGAAAGACACATTATCCAGATGATTACCAACCGTTCCTTTTTTTGCACTTGTGTCCCCACTTCCATCATAAGCAGTTGCACCCGCTACAAAGAAAAACCGGGTCAGATACTGATTTTCACTGACATCATAGTCTCCTGCATGGTAATACCACTGCACATTGTCATCCGTAATCGTGGCCACAGATGCTCCCGGATATTTCCCGGTGCTGTTCCGTACATTCGTGATAACATCCTGCACTGCTGTCTGATTATCTACGTTGTACTGTTTTGCCAGCTTCGTGGACATGATCAGCACATACATAGTATCTGTCTGCGTGTTGTCATAGGCTGTTGTGCCTCGTCCCCGATGATAAAGCTTCCAGTACAGCTTTGCTCCGGGCGTGGTCAGTACATCCTGATACAAGGCTCCCGGTTCGTTTGCATTCAACTCTGCAAACTGTGTTCCACTGGCTGCTGCTTCCACCTTATGCCAATCCTGGGACTGCTGTGCATGCGTCTTTCCGGTATTTTTATCATACTTATCTGTGGCAGCACTGACATACTCAATCTCTGCATCCGAGGCAGTGGTTTTCCATATCAACCCCGGGGTCCCATTGGAATAGAACGGCTGATAACCGGTATTCTTTGTGGTAGCCGGTGTCTCGAAATCACCATTTTCCAACTGATTGTAGTAGCTGACCTGAAGTGCTGCAGATTCCGCCAGCAGCTGACCGGAAGCATCCTTTACCTGAACCTTATAGTAACAGCGGGCACCTTTATCCAGTGCCACATTCAGTGCGCTTCCATCCTCAGACACGTTGTAAAAATCACCGGTCACCTTATGGCGTTCCACCTTTGTCCAGGTATTGCCCCCTTCCGCATGTTTGTACCATTCCAGTGTAATACCATTCGGTGCATCACCGGTCAGCTGTGCTGTCAATGTGCCGGTATTCTCGATGTCATCCTGAATGGCGACTGTGATGCTGCCTGCCGCCTGCGGTTCCACCGTTGCTGATGTTCCAGATACATCCTGCAACTGAGCCGTTACTCCCGATGATACCCTTTCAGATATATCACCTTCATACGTTCCTGCATTTGAAGCATCTGCATTTTCTGTCTCAGATAAATCTGCTTCTGCTGCATTCTGTGCATCTTTTTCTTCATCTGAATCATTCACAGTTTCACCTGTTTGATTCTCGGAAGATATTTTTTCCTGCAAAGCATCGTTTCCATCCGTCTTATCACTCTGTTCTTTTTGGGATTCTTCCTGTTGCAGCTCCTTCGCACTTATCTCCGGTATCTCCTGTTGCACGTTTTCTTCCGTGGATGCAGTCGCTCCCACATCATCTTCTTTCTGCGTACCATCCTCCTGCATCACAACCGTCTGCATATAATCAGAAATACCTGCTTGCGCAGATTCTTCTGCCTGTACAGATGCCCCGGTCAGTGAAAAAAGGAGCAGCAACGCCAGTAAAAATGTGAGAGGTCTTTTGAATTTTCTTCGCATTCCACCATCTCCATTCCCGAAATAAAGCCGGATTCCCTGTAACCCAAAGTTCCACTTTTATTTCTAGGTAATTTATATGCAGAAAGTCAAAAAAATATGACAGGAAATTTGAAAAATTTTCCTGCCATACAATATTTTATTCAGTTTTTCTTATTTACAGTCTACGCATAGACTCGTTTTTAAATGCGTCCCGCTCCCTGCTTTTCTGAATTTTCTCCAGCATCGCCGGAATGTCCCGGTTCAGATTGCCCGCCAGGGAAATATAATTAGAAGCGTGATTGGAACGAAATACGGTTCCTTCCGAATCCACATGTGTTAAAAACAGCTCCATCTCCTCCAGCACCTGCGCCGGTGTCAGAAGCTGCATCGCACCGAATTTTACTTCCTGCAGCATCGGTGCCCCCGGCTCCAGAAGCAGTGTCAGAAATCCCAGATAATCCGGTTTCATGGCTGTAATTAATTTTGCCGATGCAATCGCATGTTCTTCCAGCATTTTCTGCCCGCCAAGACCGGAGATCAGCGTCACGCTGAGCCGGACCCCGGTTCCGCGCAGCCGCTCCGCTGCCTTCACATATTCCTCCACTGTCACACCTTTGTGGATATGTTCCAAAATTTCCGGGCTTCCGGATTCTGCACCCAGATAGATCATATCCAGACCAAGTTCATGTAACTCCTGAAGTTCCTCTTTTGATTTCCGCAAAATATCCTGTGCGGTTCCATAAGAAGTAATACGCTCTGCCTTCGGAAAATACTGTCTGCACAGACGTAAGATCGTACACAGTTTTTCCTGTGAAAGCACCAGTGCATCCCCGTCTGCCAGAAAGATCCGCAGGCTGCGGTTTCCGTAATAACTTCGGGCTTCTCTCAAATCCTCTTCCACTTCACGCAAAGGCTTTACATGAAAGCTTTTTTCCTTGTACATCGTACAGAATGTGCAGCTGTTGTGCGCACATCCCACCGTCACCTGCAAAATTAGACTGTATGCCTCGCTTGGCGGACGGTAAATCATTCCTTCGTAATTCATATGTCTCTTCTTTCCTTCTGCGGCACTAAAAATATAAATACCAGTGAACTGAACAGCAGCAGAATCGGATAAAACAGCTTCGGCATGATTTGAAATGCCGACAGATCGTATCCCAGTTCATGCGCCGCGGAAATTGCCACCAGCATCTGCGCACCATAGGGGATAATTCCCTGCGAAACTGCGGAAAACGTGTCCAGAATCGACGCTGTCTTTCGCGGTGTAATGCCGTATTCCTCTGCCATTTCTTTTGCAATCGGATTTGCCATAACGATAGCTACGGTATTATTTGCAGTCGCCACATCCATGGCGCCAACCAGCAGTCCCATACCAAGCTGACCGCCTCTTTTTCCTTTGAACACCTTATGGATGCCTGCCAATAATGCATCAAATCCGCCATATTCCCGGATCAATGCACAAAGCGCTGCCACAAGGATCGCCACCATACAGGTCTCAAACATCCCGGAAGCACCGTTTCCGACATTCGCCAGCAGATCCGCCGGACTGATATGTCCCGCCGCCAGCATAATGACCGCACCGGACACAATTCCAATCAGCAGTACCACAAACACGTTGACACCGATGATTCCACCGATCAGCACCAGAATATACGGCACGATTTGAAGCAGATGATAACTCTCTGTCACGGTTCCGGAAATGTCCGTCCGGAAGGACAGAATCAAAATCAGAAGTAACGTCGCAACCGCCGCCGGAAGCGCAATCCAGAAATTCTCCCGGAACTTGTCCTTCATCTCACATCCCTGTCCATTGCAGGCTGCAATCGTCGTATCCGAAATAAAAGACAGATTATCACCAAACATGGAACCGCCCATGACAGATGCCACGCAAAGCGGCAGTCCAAAACCGGAAGCGCTCGACACTGCCACCGCAATCGGTGTCAGAAGCGTGATCGTTCCCACAGAAGTTCCCATGGCCAGAGACACAAAACATGCCACACCAAATAAAACGGCTACCGAAAACCGTGCCGGAATGATGGACAGCATAAAATATGCCACGCTCTCCGCACTGCTGCGGCCAACCACGCCGACAAACACACCTGCTGTCAGAAAGATCAGCAGCATTGTGATAATATTTTTGTCCGCCAGCCCCTGCGCCATAATGCCAAGTTTTTCATCAAAACTGACCTTGCGGTTCTGCAGACAGGCCACAAGGATCGCCACTAAAAAAGCAAACACTATCGGTACATTATAAAATCCCATTGGAATCTTCATAATATATTCAAATAAAATACCAAGTCCCAGATACAGAACCAGAAAAACTGCGATCGGTAATAACGCAATCGCTCTCCCTTTTCTCACGAATGCATTTCCTCCTGTATCTCTTTATTTTTCATGGAAAAACTCAATCTCTTCGCCAACCGGTCCACGGCAGAACGCAATACGCGCCGGGAACGGAATCTCAGATGCGATCTCGATATCCTTCGGCTCCACAAACACCTCATACCCGGCAGTACGAACCGCTTCCACACAGGCATCCGTATTCTCCACAGCAAATGCAAAATGACGGATCGTTCCTGTCTCCAGCGGAGTCTCCTCCGTCTCAAAAATCTCCATCAGACCGGCTCCGGTATCGTACATAATGCCGCCCTCCCAGCTTCTTGTCACCGGAAGTCCAAGCACCTCACCGTAAAACTGTTTTGTTTTCTCAAACTCCTCTTTGCCACAGCATTTCAATGCCACATGATGAATTCCTTTTATCAGACTCATATTAATCTTCCTTTCCGTAATTATTTTATACACTCTCAGTTTTCTATTCCACAAAGATGTACAGTAAATCTGAAAAAATCTGTCTGCTTTCGCCGAACAGAATTATGCATCAAATCTCACATATATTCGATTTGAATATTTCACAAATGCTATATTAACGCAAAACTCAAAATAAATAAATGGTAACTGGCAACTTTTTCTATATCTATAAAAATTTAAAGGGAGATTACAATACCTCAGCATTGTGCATCTCCCTTACAGACTGATTTTTCTGTTGTCCGCCAACTCTCCAGCTCATATGTCTGGCTTTGCTTTCAGGTTTTTCTGTTGCCTGCCAACTCTCCGATCATCATTCGGCTTTCATTTCGGATTTTAGGTGTCAGCCACACCAACAGGATATCGCCTGTTTTCCTCTTTGTAGCATACTCAACTATTAGCATTTCGTCAATAATGTTCCTAAAAAAATAATTAGAATATTTTTCCTGCTTTTCATACACTATCTGAATTTGTTTAACCTTCACAACATTGAAAAAGAACTCTGGATATTTTTTCCCGGAAAGCGATTGTTAGCGTCCGGGACAAAATCTCCAGAGTTCCATTCATAACCTGTCGTTTAGCCATCTAAATCAATAGCCATGACTTACATTCAGCCACCTAAACGCAGCCAAGGCATTAAATATTCAGCAAATCACTGTACACCTTCAGTGCCCCATCGGTTTCATGTGCAAGTACACGTTTTGCCAGCACTTTACCAAGCTGTACACCTTCCTGATCAAAACTGTTTACATTCCATACAAATCCCTGGAACATTACTTTGTTCTCGAAGTGAGCCAGTAATGCGCCCAGTGTCTTCGGTGTCAGCTGCTCACCGATGATAATACTGGAAGGACGACCACCCTCAAAGTTTTTATTGCGATTCTCATCCTCTTTACCGCAAGCAAATGCAACGATCTGAGCTGCCACATTCGCACACAGTTTCTGCTGACTTGTGCTGTCCTGAATTACGACATCGGTACCGATCTGGTTATTTTTAAATCCGATAAACTGAAGCGGTACGATATCAGTTCCCTGATGCAGTAACTGATAGAAGGAATGCTGTCCGTTTGTACCAGGCTCACCAAAGATCACCGGTCCGGTCACATAATCAACCGGCTCGCCGAAACGGTTGACAGATTTTCCGTTGGACTCCATATCCAGCTGCTGTAAATGTGCCGGGAAACGGCTCAGTGCCTGAGAGTACGGAAGAACTGCTGTGGACGGATAACCAAGTACATTGCGCTCATACACACCGATCAGCGCATCCAGCATTTCCGGGTTCTTTAATAAATCTTTGTTTGTAGCTGCTTTATCTACTTCTGCTGCACCGGCAAGGAACTCTGCAAATACATCCGGTCCGAACGCCAGAGATAATACAGCACCGCCGACTGCGGAAGAAGAAGAATAACGTCCGCCGATGTAATCATCCATAAAGAATGCTGCAAGATAATCATCACTCTTGGCCAGCGGAGATGTCTCACTTGTAACAGCGATCATATGCTTGGAAGCATCCAGACCTGCTTTTGCAAGGGCATCTTTTACGAAGGACTCATTTGTCAGTGTCTCTAAGGTTGTACCTGATTTGGAAACCAGAATGAAGATGGAATGTGCCACATCGATGGACTTTAATACGGCTGCTGCATCATCCGGATCAACATTGCTGATGAATTTTGCTTCCATTTTGAATTTGTTGTTTACTTTTGCCCAGTTCTCTAATGCAAGATACATGGCACGCGGGCCTAAATCACTTCCGCCGATACCGATCTGAACAACAGTTGTAAATTTCTCGCCTGCTGCATTTGTGATCTCGCCTGCATGTACTTTATTTGCAAAATCAGCGATTCTCTGCTGCTGTGCCACATAAAACTCACGTTTGTTTACACCGTCAGCAACGACATCGTCACCTAACTGGCCACGGGTAAGCTGGTGAAGTACCAGACGTTTCTCTCCTGTATTGATGACTGCTCCGTTATACAGAGACTCATATTTCTCGATCAGCTGTGCTTCTTCGGCAAGTTTTGCCAGTGCTGCAAGCACTTTGTCATCTACTGCTTTTGCAGCATAATTATAAGTAAGACCATCCATCATCGGGATGCTGTAATTTTTTACACGCTCTGCGCCATTTTCCCCGGACATTACTTCTGCCACATTGACAGGCTCTACTTTTTTCAGCTCCTCGTAAGAAGCAAGGGTATCTAAATTTTTCCAGTTAAGCATGATAGATTCCTCCTCATATCTGTTTTCCAGTTTCTTTGTTATAATTCTAACAATCTATGAAAATTATACTATTAAATTCGCCGAAATTCAACCAAGCAAAGTCATTTTTCCACGCAAAATCGCCTGAAATTTTATCATTACAGTTCACTCAGCATATTTCTCCATATATCGATCATGCTGGCATACAGTAACACCAAAACTTCAGGCAATCATTTCTCTACTTTTATCTGGATACAATCTTGTAATATGCTCTGGATGTGATCCGGAAAACCAGATAGTAAATCGCGGTAAATACCAGGATCGTAACAATCAGACAGGTCACAAACAGCGGCACATTTGTCAGATTCAGCAATGCCAGCAACCGGCGGATCATCGGAAACGCTGCCGCTACATGCACAGCCGCCATCACAAGCGGCAGGAAAAATACGATCCGGATCTGCGACTGGATGGAACTTTTTACTTCCGCATTGCTCATTCCGACTTTTTCCATAATGACGTAACGCTCTCTGTCGTCATATCCTTCCGAAATTTGTTTGTAAAAAATGATCATTACCGTAACCATCAGGAACATGATGCCAAGGAACAGTCCTAAGAAAAACAATCCGCCATATAAAGCATAAAATTCTTTTTCATTATCAGTTCTGCTCTCCAGATAACCGGAAACCTCTTTTCTCTGAGATGCGACAACATTTTTGACCGCATCCGCACAGGCCAGTTTTTCTTCTTTTGTGCCATCATACTCAAACTCGATCTGTGTCTCATACTGGGAATACATACTGGAGGTGTCCGGGTCACTTCCCGCTTCCTTCTGCAGTTCAAACATCTGATTTAATGTAGCCTCGTCCGCAACCACATAAAGGATATCTTTTACGGTCAGATAAGAATCCGCCTCCGATCCATATGAAAAACTATGATCCACCGCAAAATCCTGTCCCAGAAAGTGAAATTCACTGTCCTCATATTTCGTTTTGCTGTAAATATCAACTTTTCCAACCTCCGGCTCCGGAACATCCTCCGCTTTCAGAGAACTGTCATTGGCTAGCATATTTTCTCTTGTCAGAAAATTCAGCACCGCCATGTCGGAATAGTTCATATCCTGATTGATCATTTCGAACTCAGAACCGCTTCTCTTCATAAAAATCTGGAAATAACTGCACATAGAAGAATCCGTGATTTTTCTGCCCTGTTTCTCGATGGTATCAGCGATTGTCTGATAAAGTTCCTGACCGTTTACGTTTTCCTCCATGGAATTTGCATTTATCGTGTAAGATAATTCATACGGATAACGCGCTTTCAACTCGTCATCCACGCCGGCAAACATGCTGACCGTCATGGAGATCATCACCAGCACCATGGTAGACAGCACACAGATACTTGCCAGACCTGCCGCATTCTGTTTCATTCGATACAACATACCGGAGACTGCGGTAAAATGTTTTTTATTGTAGTAAAACTTTTTATTATTCCGCAGCATTTTCAAAATGGCAATGCTTCCTGCGGTGAACAGGAAATACGTTCCGGCAATGACAAGGACAACCGCAAGGAAAAACTTGAATAATACCTCGATCGGGTTCTGTGTGGTAATTGCAATATAGTACGCCACCGCCAGACACGCTGCTCCGGCTACTGCCATCACGCCCTTTGTCTTTGGCTCTTTTTCCCCTACATTTCCGCCACGCAGCAATTCAATAGGATTTGCCAGACGGATCTGCAGCAGATTGTACAGTAAGGTCAGCAAATATAACACGCCGAAGATCAGAATTGCTTTCCTGATTCCTGCTTTTGCAATGAAAAATGACACGCTTTCCTGAAATCCCAACATGCGGTAAAGCAGCATCAGGATCAGTTTGGAAAACACGATACCGGATAAAATTCCACAAACAATCGCGATCACTGCCACAAAAACCGTTTCCAGTCCAAGCACTTTTGCAATATGACGTTTTTCCATACCCAAAATGTTGTACACACCGATTTCTTTTTTCCGGCGTTTGATAATAAAACTGTTGGTATAAAAAATGAAAATATAAGCAAAAATCGCAACGACACCAACACCAAGTGCCATGATTGTTTTCAGGTTTGTGGAGCCCGGAATACCATCCAGTCCCGGATTGTTATTGATGAACACCATCAGGTAAAACATCATCACCGTAACGATACCGGAGATAATATATGGCAGATACAGCTGCCGGTTATTCTGAATATTTGTCTTTGCCAGACGTACATAAATATTACTCATGATCTTCACCACCTGTCGTCAATACGGTCAGCGCATCGGAAATCTTCACATATAACTGCTCGTTTGTCGCATTGCCACGATAAATCTGATGGAACACTTCGCCATCCTTGATAAATAAAATGCGGTTTGCATGGCTTGCCGCCTTTGTGCTGTGGGTTACCATGACAATGGTCTGTCCCTCTGCATTGATCTGGGAGAAAAGTTTCAACAGACCGTCCGTTGCCTTGGAATCCAGTGCGCCCGTCGGTTCATCCGCGAGTACCAGTTCCGGACGGGTGATCAGTGCGCGGGCAACTGCCGCACGCTGTTTTTGTCCGCCGGACACTTCATAGGGATACTTTTCCAGAAGTTCCGTGATTCCAAGCTTCTGCGCGATGGGACGGATGCGTTTTCCCATCTCCTTGTGATCCACGCCGGAAAGCACCAGTGGAAGAAAGATGTTATCCTTTAAGGAAAAATTGTCCAACAGGTTAAAGTCCTGAAATACAAATCCCAGATGATCCCGGCGAAAAGCGGAAATCTCTTTTTCCTTTACAGACACCAGATTTTTGCCATTCAGCAACACCTCACCTGAGGTTGGTTTATCTAACGCTGCCAGAATGTTTAACAGGGTTGTTTTTCCGGAACCGGATTCCCCCATAATCGCCACATACTCGCCTTTTTCCACGGAAAAGTTGATGTTGCTCAACGCCTGTACCTGGTTGCCGCCAAATCGTGTCGTGTATATCTTTTTCACATTATTTACTTCCAAAATTGCCATAATGGTCACTCCTTTGCTGTGTTCTGCCCGACATTGCATGATTTTCATAATTTCATGTCTTGCAGAATGTTTTTATTTTTGTTTCAGCATGCTTGTTTCTTTGTTGAGACTATCATAACAAATGGACCGGGTTCAAGCCATCGATTTGACTTACAGTTTTCTTACATTTTTGTAAGCTTGAACATATTTTTATAACTCTATAAATCACCTCATATCCCGGTATTACTGGATTCTTTATACTTTCGCTTTCATGTATTTCTTTATAATTCTTTATATCTACACCAAAAATGGTGTATAGATGGTGTAAAAATTGGTGTAAATTGGTGTACGCCATAAACTATTTCAAACACAAAATAATATGACCATTTTCACACACTCTCACATAGACTGTACTTTCTGTGTTTCTAACCTAACAACAGCATTCTTTGCACGCTGCATCTGTACATGATTATAAATAAGAGTGGTAAGACGCATACTTTTATGTCCCATCAGATACTGGAGTACTCTTAAATCCATTCCTGCCTCCGCATTTCTGGTACATCCTGTATGCCGTAATGTATGAGAACTAATCTCATCAATCGGGTATTCTGCAGTCTTGTTATACTCGTTCACTAAGGCTTTCAAATCACTATTAAACATTGACGTAACCTGTAGACTTCCTCTCATAGTGCAAAACAAAAATCCATTCATTCCATCCACAGTTTCCTCTGTATGGAAGTACTTATAATCTTTTTTCAAATCAAGAAGCACCTTACGTAATCTGTTTGTCATGGGGATTATTCGCGTATTCTTACCTTTGGTCAGAGTAATACGAAATGTTGCGTGGGGATCTCCCTCATACTTTCGATAGGTTAACTGATGATTAATACTTACAATTTGATTTTTCATATCAATATCTTTCCACGTAATGCCAGCCATTTCACCGAACCTGCACATTGTATCAAGCATAAACACCAATATCATATACATGTATGGATTATTAACCTTTGCGAACTCAAGTAAACCTTCCTGCTGTTCAACAGTCAATGCATTTTTTATCTTTTGCTCTCCTTCGATTTCATCCATTACACGAACCGTTGGATTTTTATCTATAATCCCATCATCTATCGCCATATTAAAGACACCCGACAATACTTTTTTGAAAAATAATGCAGTTCCATAAGATTTTCCATCTTCGGTAATGTAATTTAATAAATCAACGATATTAGACTTTTTAATATCCACAATCCGCATATTTCCCCATGCAGTCTCACGGATATTATTATTCCACATTGATTTATAGTTGATTTTTGTTGTCTCACTTAATGGTTTTCCCTTATGCTTTTTTTGCATAACATAAGTATCAAACATATTATTTAATGTAAATTGTATTTCTGATGCAATTCCTCCTTTTTGTAAAATCAGTTCAATTTCTTTTTCCCGTTCACGCAAAGGTGGTAAATTTTCTTTCCCTTCAGGTATACGGTCGGATGCAACAAGTCTCCAGCTATAAACATATTCTCTCTTTCCTGTAAGATCTTTATAGCGATATTGATACAATCCATTTTTTCTCTGGCTCTCACCTTTTTTCAAAACTCTTCCTTTAGAATCTTTTCTACTCATCTGTATTTCCTTTCTACAGAATAAAAGAAAAGTCTGATATGATATTTTTATTCTAACATATCAGGCTTTTCTTCCTCAATTACTTTTCTTACAAATCTGATATTGTCCTAAGGTACTGTTCAAATTCTCTTCGCTTTATCAGATTTTTTGTTCCAACATGAAGTACAAATCTGCAATTAGGATCTCTAATCAACGAACTTAGCCTGTTTACTCCAATGTTTGAGTAAGCCGCGGCTTCATCTAGCGTTAAATTTATCTTTTCCCATGTTGGAATGTCTATCTTTCTTGCCATGTATTTTCTCCTTATACATTTTTATTCAGGTTCTGTAATTTTTCTATCAAAATCAGACATATAGAAATCACATATTCTCGTTCAACAGGTTGCAGATTTTTCAATTTTTGTTCCAGAATCAAGATCTCTTCATCCGTACTTTTTCCTTGCAGTTGTATTCCTAACAGACTATTAGGATCCACACCATACTTTGATACAATCTTCATCATAAGTTGCATACTCATACGATGCCTGCCCTGCTCAATCTGAGAATAATGCGTATAACTAATGCCTAGACTCTCTGCCATATCATTTTGTGTATATCCGTATTTTTTTCTGATATTCCGCAAAGAATCTCCTACTGCATAAATGTTATAGATCATCTTCTACCTCTTCCATTCGATAAATTTGTAATATTCTAATTCTTATCTCCACCAATCCTTTCCAGCATTTTGCCATGTGTATACATCAGCAATGGCACCTGTCCCATCGTGTCAGTGTCCTCATGTATATGTGGTTATTACTTCTTTCACTTATCGTTTATCAGCTCAGTGCTATACAAAAGAATCTGGTAAAATTTTTAACTTTTTATTTCGCTAAATATTTGTATAAGCCCTTTCACCCACACAATTTATGAAGGAGCTTTTCTATAAAATGATCCTCAGCATCGCACCATGCCAGAAGGGACAGCTGACAGATCGGTGCAGTTCATTTCATAGAACCCCTGATTACAGAAGGAGGATTTATCACATGACTCAAGAAGAATTTAATGATGTATTTGAAATTCAAATGAAAAAGTGTTCGGATATTCTTGCACACAAAAAGAAAGAATACACCGGTGACAACACAGACCGTCTCAGTGCATTCAAGATGGCTGCAGCTTTACAAAATTGTGATCCAAAAGCTGCACTTGCAGGTATGATGTCAAAGCATGTCGTATCCATATACGATATGTGCTATTCCAATCTGTTTCATTTTGAATTGGAGCAATGGGACGAAAAAATCACTGACTGCATTAATTACTTGATCCTGCTGAAAGCACTCTTAGAGGAGGAACATGCCTATGAATCACATTGAGACAGCTATCCTGAACTGTTACGGCATTCAGGAAGCAGAACAGAATATGGTTTTCGCGGCCAGGCTCACGCAACGTGGCCATACAATCCGAAACATGGAAGATCTGATGGATCTTTATCATCAGACCTATAGCAAAGAAACAGTAGAGCATATTGCGGGGCTTCCACATCCAACCGTCCAGAAATTTATGGTCATCACCGTTGCTGTGGTTGGCGCAAGCAGACGTTTTCTGACACAGATCACAAGACATCAGAATGAAGTTAAATATATGAGCGCATCTTTGCAGTACAGCAATTATTCCGGACATGCAGCATTTGCAATTCCTTATGAAATTCTCAAAGCAGAGGAAAACATTCAGGAACTCTACACGAAAAGCTGTCAGTCTGATCTCAATAATTATGAAAAACTCTGCGCTGCCGGAATCAGTCATGATGCTGCTGGATATGCGACACCACAGGGATTGCGAAATGTCCTGATCATCAGTGCAACACCTTACCAGTGGAAACATATGATCGGGCAGAGAACCTGCAGAAGAAATACAGATGAGACACGTATCGTTATGCTCCAAATCTGGGAAAAATTATACCAGTTGAGTCCGATTCTCTTTGCCCCCGATCTGACCGGACCTTTCTGTCAAAGAAGCTCCTGCATGGAAAAGCAAATGTCCTGCAACAGATCTATTCCCAAAATCTGGACGCCTGATAAAATCCTGCAGTCGGACTATCCACTGCTTGCACAGAAAAAGGTGAATCATCATGAAAATTAAACTCATCGACTTTGGGCTGAAAGAAGATCATCATCCTTTCCGACCACACGAAAATGATGCCGGTGCAGATGTATTCATGCCTTATGACTGCACCTTAAAACCGGGGGAGATTGCAAGAATCCCTCTTGGATTTGGACTGATCATTCCAGACGGATATGCCGGATATGTTTTCCCCAGAAGTAGCATGGCAGTAAAAGGTCTTGTCTGCGAACTTCCACCGATTGATTCCGGATACCGGGGTGAAGTCCATGCGATCATCAGCAATGTAAGTACATCTACCCAGACCATTCCAAAAAATACACGCGTCGGGCAGCTAGTGATCACACCTGTGGTAATTGCAGATTTCGTATTAGAACTTGGCACAGAACGCGGAACAGGTGCATTTGGAAGCACAGGGCAATAAAATACCAGATTTTTCTGATCATATTAAAATGAGGCATCGGTTTCTTCCGGTGCCTTTCAATTTGTTCTTCTATAATTTTTCTATTTTTTATCCAATCTCTTTTGTATAATTCTCTGTACCTACACGTTTTATGAAAGGGTACATCTCTTCAAGAGCAAGATCCACTTAGGTATTACCTTAACCCATTTTCATGGTTTCGGTCCTACTTCTAAGTCGTTATCTTGATGGGGATTACGTTTCCCCATACCCTCGTTTGGCACAAAATGTGCTAATCTGGCTTCCACATTAAATGTGGGCGCAACACTGAATCTTTATCGGACGGGACAGCCGATATTTCAGTGGATTTTAAAAATATCTATTAATTTTTGGAAAGAGATGCTATGACTGTAAGGAATAAACAAAATCACTTAAAATATAAAAATGTTATCACACTCAAGCTTACAGATATTGAATTGAATATTGTAAATCGCGCTGCAACTATGGCTGGATTATCACGATCAGAATATATTCGACAGCTAATTCTAAATGGAACAGTTCCTGTTAGATATGAAATCGTTGCAGACATGGACGATCTGAAAAAACTTGTTGGCGAATATGGAAAAATCGGTTCCAATTTGAATCAGATCGCAAAATATTTTAATACCGGCGGTATGCGCTCTCTTGCCATAGAAGATGAAATCCACCAGTGTATTGCAGATCTTTTCAAATTAAGGAAAAAAGTTTTGGAAATGGCAGGTGATACAGATGGCGGTTCTTAAACATATCAAAAGCAAAAATGCGAATTATTCAGATTCGATCGACTATCTGCTTTTTCAACATGATGAAAATAATGGGAAAAAGATCCTTGATGATTCCGGCAGACCTATCCTTCGGGAAGAGTATTATATCGACGGACATTTATGTACACCAGAATCTTTTGATAAAGAATGTGAAATCACAAATAAAAAATTTCATAAAAATCAAAAGGCATCTGACATTAAAAGCCATCATTATATTATAAGTTATGATCCTGCTGATGTAACGGATTGTGGACTGACAGGTAAAAAAGCACAAGCCCTCAGTCTGGCTCTTGCAAAGAAAATATTTCCAGGATACCAGGCACTTATCGTCACACATACAGACGGGCACAACAATTCCGGAAATATCCATACCCATATTGTTATTAACAGTGTGCGGAAATATACGGCAGAAAGAGCTCCCTATATGTCACAGCCCCATGATCATGAAGCAGGATATAAACATAGAGCCACCGATAAATTCACCAAATATTTCAAAAAGGAAATTATGGATATGTGCCAAGAGCATGGGCTGCACCAGGTGGATTTACTCTCCCCGGCTGAGAAAAAAATCACAGATAGAGAATACCGGTTGCAGCAATCCGGCCAGAAAAAACTTGATAAGATAAATCAGGAAATCATTGATTCCGGCTTAAAACCAACATCCGAAAAATTTCAAACACAGAAACAGTATCTCAGAGATGTCATCGATGAATGTGCCCCTGTCTGTAAAAATTTTGAAGAATTTCAATCTGTGCTTTTTGAAAAATACCAGATATCTGTTACTGACCATCGGGGTCGTTACAGTTACCTGCACCCAGAGCGTAATAAACGGATTACTGAACGTGCACTTGGAACACGCTACGGAAAAGAACACTTGGAACAGGTATTTCTTCAGAAAGATCCGCTGGCTATTATTTTTGTAAAATCACATTTACGCTTGGTTGTAGACCTACAGACAAATATAAAAGCCATGCAGAATCCGGCTTATGCAAATAAGGTAAAAATCACAAATTTAAAACAGATGGCAAATACGATCATCTATCTGCAAAAGCATGACATAGATAACAAAACTTCCCTTGAATCAGCTTATGCTGCTTCCTACATGCAACAACAAAAAGCACAGGATCAGGTCACGAATCTATTCTTACAACTAAAAGATTTGAACCAGCAAATTCATTATACCGGGCAGTATCTGAGCAATAAAAAGACATATACGGCATTTTTTAATTCCAAAAACAAAGGACTTTATCGAAAAAATCATGCCTCAGAAATTCAGGCATATGAGACCGCCAGAGATTGGTTAAAACAGAATTTATCAGAGGAAACCATACCTTCCCTTAAGAAATTATATGAAAAAAAATCCAGTCTACAACTCTCTCTGAATGCCTACAAAGATGTTCTCTCTGATTGTAAAAGCCAGGTACATGAACTGGATGTTGTCCGACAAAATGTAGATTCTATTCTAAATCATCAGACGCCAGAATATTTCAAAACATCTGAACAAGTTTTATAATCAACTAAGGCAGAAAGCCAATGGCTCTCTGCCTGCATGATATTATTCAGCTATTAACTCTATCCCTTATGCTTCTGAGAACTGGTCTTTTCCTACAAAGCATAACGGACATTCAAAATCTTCCGGAACATCCTCCCACTTTGTACCAGGTGCAATACCACCTTCTGGATAGCCCTTCTCCTCATCGTATTCCCATCCGCAAACATCACATACGTATTTCATTCGTTGTTCCTCCTTGTAAATATATTAATACACCGCCTATATTACTGTTATAATTGTGTTGTACTGCATATACAGGTATATGCTTCTCAACAGCAGCATCTGTCACTCCGGCATTTAATTCCTGCATAGGTTCTCCGCAACAAATTACAGGCACACCCTTATCCTTTACCTTTTCAACAATGTTTCCACAATGCTTACAAATATAATACCTTACTTCCATGCCTTTTTCTCCTTCCATGTGTAAAATTTATAATTCAATTGTCTCCATAATCTTTTTCAATGAATCTGCAGATTCCTTAAGCTTTAACGCTTCCTCGCCACTTAAATTAATAGGTATATCAGACTCAATACCATCTGCACCTACAATAG
>JALESO010000067.1 GCA_022781925.1 Lachnospiraceae bacterium | reverse complement strand
CCTTTGTAGGTAATGGTGTTTGTGGTGAACTCATTATACTTCATTTAAGGGGGTAATGCTCTTTTTATTTGCAAACCTCCGATAAATCAAGGTTTTTAAACGTTTTAGAACAATAAAAAAGGGTAGTTTTTGACACTACCGAAATGTTACTGGGGGAAGAAAAATGAAAACGATAGAAGAGATTCAGAAAGAGTTTGTAACGGCGTTTAATGAGATCGATGACTGGATGATGCAGTATGAATTTCTGCTTCAGGTGGGGGCGGAACTGGAGCCATATCCGGACAAGTGGCGGGATGACAGTCACCTGATCCAGGGATGTCAGTCGAAAGTGTGGATCCACTGCGAGGAGCAGGATGGCAGGCTGCACATCTGGGGAGATTCGGAAGCACTGATCATCAAGGGGATCATTGCGGTGGCTATCGTGATGTTCCAAGATCAGAAGAAAGAAGAGATCGCCGGTGCGAAGGTGTGGTATATCGCAGATACGGATCTGAAGAATCAGATCAGCACGGACCGGTTCAACGGCGTGAACAGTGTGATACGGTATATTCAGAATTATTAAGTCAACAGCTAAAATTAATACATATAAAAAGGAATGCGGCATGTGATCAGTACATGCCGCATTCCTTTTTAGATATCGGAGTGACAAGATTTGAACTTGCGATCTCTCGCCCCCCAGACGAGCGCTTTACCAGACTAAGCCACACCCCGAAAATGTTTTCATAGGTCTGCCTGAAGTTTGCAAAAATAAAAATATCTGCACAGGCGAACCGTAAGGCATATTCTATCATAAAAAGATGTGCTTGCAAAGCCTTTTTTCAAAAGTTATACTAAACGTATATATAATGTATATACAATGGATATATCAGATATTCTTTTTTAATAAATACGGAAGCTGAGCAGGTTTCCCTTTTGAAGATACAGGGAGTGGGGAGGATATTGCATGGATGAACAGTTTTTATCCCCGCTGGAAGTGGCGGAGATTTTACAGGTAAAGAAAAATACGGTCTATGAAATGATTAAACGTGGCGATCTGAAGGCTACGAAGATGGGAAAACAGTTTCGGATTGCACGGAAAGATGTCTATGAATATATGGGAATGACACCAGAGGCGGAATCTCCGGAGAATATCGTGATCTGCGGACAGGATCAGCTTCTGGATATATTGTGTGCGATTTATAACAGCCAGAGTGACGGACATACGCAGGCATACCGTTCTCCGATGGGAAGCTATGCCGGACTCTACCGGATGTATCAGAATGAAAACTATGTGGCCACCTGTCATATGTGGGATGGTGCGACAGATACTTATAATCTGCCTTACGTGGAGCGGATGCTGCCGGGCGAGAAAGTAGCGGTATTTCATCTGCTGAAGCGGTGGCAGGGATTTTATGTAAAAGAAGGAAATCCGAAAAATATTCAGAAATTTGAGGATCTGACCAGAGAAGATGTGCGGATGATCAATCGGGAAAAAGGAAGTGGAATCCGTATCTTCATTGATGAAATGTGCAAAAAACTGGAGATTGACCCGGACAGTCTTCATGGATATGAAGATATTGCATCCTCACATCTGATCGCAGCGACGAATGTGCTGCGGGGAACGGCGGATGTAGCGATCGGAAATGAGAAAGCAGCACGTCAGGTGGATGGAATTCAGTTTATTCCACTGAAACAGGAGAGTTATGATATCGTATTTCGGAAAAACGATCTGAAGCGTCCGGAATATCAGAAATTGCTGGATATCATCCGGTCAGAGGAATTTAAGAAAGAAGCAGAAACGATGTCAGGTTATGATGTCAGTAATATGGGAAAACAGCTCTGTTAGGGGCTGTTTTTTTCTCGGGTTTATTGGTATACCAAAAAAATACCAATAACATCCTTGACAAACAGAATGATATATAGTATAACAAAAACACATGAAACACGACAAAACATGACAAAAATGAAAAGAAAACAGGAGAAAAGTGAAATGAAAAAGAAAGTCGTAAGCTTAATGCTGGTGGGGGCTATGGTTCTTTCCATGGCAGCATGCGGAAATCAGAACACAGATCAGGGAGCAGCAAATGACACATCTGCAAAAGCAGAGCAGAGTGACAGCTCCGAAGCAGCTCCGGAGAGCGCAGATTCTGAGCAGTTTGAAAGCACACAGATCACTGTGTTTGCAGCAGCAAGCCTTGAGAACGCTTTAAACGAAGTAATTGAGAAATACAATGAGACTCAGCCAAACGTAACCATCGTACCGAGTTATGACAGTTCAGGAACACTGCTTGCACAGATCGAGGAAGGTGCAGCATGTGACGTATTCTTCTCTGCAGCTCAGAAACAGATGGATACTTTACAGAACGACGATCAGTTAGTAGTAGACGGAACCCGTCACAACGTAGTAAACAACCAGGTTGTAGTGATTACATACAAAGGAAGCGGCACAGCAGTTACAGGTCTTGAGAACCTGAAAGACGCGAAGAGCATCGCTCTGGCAGACGGAAGTGTTCCGGTTGGTAAATACACACGTCAGGCTATGGTAAATGCCGGCATGCTGGATGCAGTAGAGGATGTATCTACTATCCCGACCGATGTAGTTTCCCAGGCTCTGGGCGGAGTTGAGATCAATGAGTGCGGTAACGTAAGTGTTGTTAAGACTCAGGTAGCAGAGGGATCCAACGAAGTTGGTACTGTATATTACTCTGATACATACGGACTGGAAGACAAACTGGATATCCTTCAGGTTATCAGCTATGATCTGACAGGCAACGTTATCTACCCGATCGCTCAGGTTAAAAATGACGAGGCTGACGAGTTAGAGCAGAAAGCAGCTCTGGATTTCGTAAACTTTGTAAAATCTGACGCAGCAAAAGCAATCTTTGACAGCTACTACTTCGATACAAACGTAGAAGACTAAGTCAGTAAATGATGATACTTCCTTAGAAAATATATTGGTTACCGTCAGTATATTTTCTCAGTATAATTCCAAAATCCATAGAAGTACAGATGAAACCTGGGTAGAGTCGACTACCCGGGTTTTATCTCAGTCAGAGAATATTATTCTCGACTGAGATAAAATGCTCCGCAGGGGCGCACATTGTCTGGGAGACAATGGTTTTGGGCCGACCGAAACGAAGTGTAGAGTGCAGTGATTCAGAGAAGAATATGTCAGCTTATGCTGACCTGAATCGCGCACCAAGTCTCACATGCGTTCGACTTGATCTGGATATATACCAAGTTAAAGGATGGTGGATTTATACGGGTGCAAAAGGAAGAACAGGGAGAAAAAGTATATGGATACAATTATGGAAATTATAAAAAATCTGGATTGGACACCGTTGTTCATTTCCTTTAAAACAGGAATTGTGGCAACGGTTATTTCCTTTTTTCTGGGACTGTTTGCGGCAAGAAAAGTCGTACATGCAGGAGAGCGTGCCAAGGCCATCGCTGATGGTTTCCTGACGCTGCCGATGGTACTGCCGCCAACCGTTGCCGGATTCTTCTTACTGTTATTATTCAGTAAGAGACGTCCCATCGGTATGTTTTTATTTAACCAGTTCGGTATCAAGGTCGTACAGACCTGGCTGGGCTGTATCATTGCGGCGACGGTGATCTCTTTCCCACTGATGTACCGGAATGCCCGGGCATCCTTTGAACAGCTGGATGCGAACCTGATCTATGCGGCCCGCACTCTGGGAATGTCAGAATTTCAGATTTTCTGGAAAGTTGCCGTACCGAATGCGGGACCCGGTATCATAGCAGGAACGATCCTGACTTTCGCCAGAGCGCTGGGTGAGTACGGAGCCACCTCCATGCTGGCAGGAAATATCCTCGGCAAGACGTCGACGATCTCGCAGAAGATCGCCATGGTTATCCAGGATGGTGATTATCTGACGGCCGGTGTCTGGGTTATCATCATTCTGGCGATCGCCTTTGGCATTATCGTGGCGATGAACCTTGTAGCAGGCAAAAATATGAAGAATACACAGAGCTGGTAACATCGGAGGAGAGATAAATGGCAATAGAAGTAGCGATAAAAAAGAAAATCGGTAATTTTTCCTTGGATGTTGCATTTTCCGCAGGGGAGGAAATGTTTGCCCTGCTGGGTGCTTCCGGATGCGGAAAGAGTATGACACTGAAATGTATCGCCGGTATTGAGACACCGGATGAGGGAAAAATCGTGTTAAACGGCCGGACCTTATTTGATTCGGAGAAAAAGATCAACCTGATTCCGCAGAAACGGAAAGTCGGCTATATGTTTCAGGATTATGCCCTGTTCCCAAATATGAACGTAGAGAAAAATATCATGGCGGGCATGGGAAAAAATCCGGAGAAATCCATCGTGCAGGATTACATCCGGCGTTTCCGTCTGGAAGGGCTGGAGCATCATCTGCCCCGTCAGCTTTCCGGTGGTCAGAAACAGCGTGTGGCACTTGCCAGAATGATGGCGTCACAGCCGGAGATCCTGCTGTTGGATGAGCCGCTGTCAGCTCTTGACAGTTTCCTGAAATGGCAGGTGGAAGAAGAACTGCAGGATCTGCTTTCCGAGATCGGAAAGATGGTACTGTTCGTATCCCATAGCCGGGATGAGGTGTACCATCTGTGTGATCGTATCTGTGTGCTGGACAAGGGACATATGGAAACGATACAGGGCAAAAAAGATTTCTTTGCAAATCCTGTCACACAGGCGGCTGCCCGTATTTCCGGCTGCCGCAACATTGTACCGGCAGAGCGGCTGTCTGCGCATGAACTGAATGTGCCGGACTGGGGCATCTGTTTTGCACTGGAAAAAGAAATCCCGGAGGATACGACGTTTGTGGGTGTGCGTGCACATTATATCGAAGTGTCATCCGATCTGGCAGAAGCAAAGAATAGTTCTGTAATGTACATGGACCGTCTGCTGGAACAGCAGTTTGAGTCTGAGCTGGTACTGAAATACAGCCAGGATACTCCGTCACTGCGTATCCTGATGGATAAAGAGCAGGCGGAAGCACTGGCACAGCATGAAAAGCTGCGTGTGACGATACCGGAGCATGCGCTGCTGTTACTGCGCAAATAAAACTCTTTACAAGAAGCACTTTAGTGTGGTAGAGTGTAAATGTATATGGACAGTGAACATACAACTGCCAGATGCAAATAAAAATTGTTGCAGAAAGAAGAAACGTGATGATGAAAGCATGGGAAAAGAATATTCGTAAAGTCGTTCCATATGTTCCGGGGGAACAGCCGAATAAGGAGCGCATGATCAAATTAAATACAAATGAAAATCCGTATCCACCGGCACCGGGCGTTGCAGAGGCTCTGAAACATCTGGATCCGGACCGTCTGAGACTGTATCCGGATCCGGCATGTACCCGTCTGGTGAATGCGATTGCAAAACAGAAAGGTCTGAAACCGGAGCAGGTATTTGTGGGCGTTGGCTCTGACGATGTCCTTGCCATGTGCTTTATGACGTTTTTTAACGGGGACAAACCGATCCTGTTCCCGGATATCACTTACTCTTTTTACGATGTGTGGGCAGAAGAATTCCGTATTCCGTATGAGACACAGCCACTGGATGATGATTTCAACATCCGCAAAGAGGATTATTATAAAGAAAACGGTGGCGTGATCTTCCCGAATCCGAATGCACCGACCGGTGTGGAAGCATCCCAGGGGATGATCGAGGACGTGCTGCAGCACAATCAGGATGTCATCGTGATCATTGATGAGGCCTATGTGGATTTTGGGGCAGAGACAGCATTGCCATTGCTGGAGAAGTACGATAACCTGATCGTGGTTCAGACATTTTCCAAGTCACGTTCCATGGCGGGCATGCGTATCGGATATGCCATGGCATCACCGGAGCTGATCAAATACCTGAATGATGTAAAATATTCCTTCAATTCCTATACGATGGATCAGACTGCATTGGATCTCGGCGTGGCATCCATCGAAGATCAGGCATATTTTGAGGAGACATTACATAAGATCATTCAGACGAGAGAACGGGTAAAACTGCGTCTGACCGAACTTGGATTTACCTTCCGTGATTCCAGGAGCAATTTTATTTTTGCATCACATAAAAGCTGTCCGGCGGAGGAACTGTTTGAAAAATTAAAAGAAAAAGATATTTATGTCCGTTACTTTAAAAAGCCGCGGATTGACAACTATCTGCGCATCACCATTGGAACTGATGCTGAGATGGATGAATTCCTGTCAGAAGTAGAAAAGTATTTGAAGGAAACAGGAAGATTATAAAATGCTTCAGACTCGCATAATATTAAGAAAATCCTTATATCTTTTTCTGTGAAAATAGTGTAAAATAATGCAGAATATAAGTTCAAGTCGAACGCACGTGAGACTTGGTGCGTGATTCTGGTCAGCGTAAGCTGACATATTCTTTTCAGAATCACTGCACATCCTTGCGGAGCGTTTATCTCAGTCAGAGTTTCAACTCAGACTGAGATGAAAATGATTTTAGGAGGATTTTATGGAAAGTCTGGTAACCTGGTTTACAAGCACGTTGGGTGCGCATATTTCAAGG
>JALESO010000063.1 GCA_022781925.1 Lachnospiraceae bacterium | reverse complement strand
TGAACCACGGATACCCATTTTTTTCTCTTTTACACCAAAAGTAAATCCTGGAGTTCCTTTTTCAACGATGAATGCAGAAATCTCTTTCATTGTTCTGCCACGTTTCTCAACTTTGCCTGTTACAGCGATTACGATATATACGTCAGCTTCTTTACCGTTTGTGATGAAGCATTTGGATCCGTTCAGAACCCACTCATCTCCGTCTAAAACAGCTTTTGTCTGCTGACCCTGAGCGTCTGTACCTGCCATCGGCTCTGTCAGACCGAAAGCGCCCAGTTTTTTACCGGAAGCAAGATCCGGAACATATTTCTCTTTCTGCTCTTTTGTACCAAATGTAAGGATCGGGTCTACACAAAGGGATGTATGTGCAGATACGATAACACCTGTAGTACCGCAAACTTTTGATAACTCCTCTACGCACATAGCGTATGTAAGGATATCACAGCCCTGTCCACCGAGTTCCTTCGGTACCGGGATTCCAAGGAAGCCATATTTAGCCATTTTGTCAACGGTAGCTCTTGGGAATTTTTCAGTTTCGTCAACTTCCTGAGCAAGTGGTTTTACTTCGTTCTCAGCGAATTCTTTGAAAAGGCTTCTTGCCATTTCATGTTTCTTACTTAATCCGAAATCCATTTTTTACTTTTCCTCCATTTTTAGTGAAGCACAGTCAAAACTCCAAAAGGCACCAAAGACATGTGTAGCAAAATGCACATGTCTGGCACCACTCTCCGATATAATAACCGGATATCAGTCATTCTGACCGTTAACTTCTTATATATCTTATAAGGATTATACCCCTTATAATTCGAGAGTATTTTTATTCTATTCTTACTTGCTGTAATCGTAGAATCCTACGCCTGTCTTGCAGCCAAGTTTACCTGCGCGTACCATTTTTCTAAGTAATGGAGCCGGACGATATTTAGGATCGCCTGTCTCGCTGAAGATTACTTCCATGATAGCAAGGCAGATATCAAGACCAATGTAATCACCTAACTGTAAAGGTCCCATTGGATGGTTAGCACCTAATTTCATTGCTGCATCGATATCTTCTACGCTTGCAACACCTGCTTCTAATACGCAGATACCTTCGTTGATCATCGGAACAAGGATTCTGTTTACTACGAAACCAGCTGCCTCGTTTACCTGTACCGGTGTTTTGCCGATCTCTTTGGAGATTTCAACGATTCTGTCTCTTAACTCATCCGGAGTATTTGCTCCCTGGATTACCTCGATCAATTTCATTACAGGTGCCGGATTGAAGAAATGCATTCCGATTACCGGTCTGTCAAGGCCTGCACCAATCTCTGTAATGGATAATGAAGATGTGTTTGTTGCAAAAATACACTCAGCCGGAACGATGTCCTGAAGCTCTTTGAATGTCTGTTTTTTGATTGCCATATCCTCTAATGCTGCTTCAACTACTAAATCAGCATCTGTACAAATGTCTTTTGTACCTGTGGTAATTTTAGCAAGGATTGCATCAGCTTTCTCCTGATCCATTTTGCCTTTTGCGATTCTTTTCTCGAATCCTTTTGCGATTTTGTTCTTGCCGTTTGCAGCGAACTCATCATTGATATCACATAAATATACTTCATAGCCTTCTGTCTGTGCAAAAGCCTGTGCGATACCAGATCCCATTGTTCCTGCTCCAATAATACCAACTTTCATGATATGTCCTCCTTAAAATGAAATTATATACTAACATGAAACATACCGACTGCCATACCCAAACAATCTTGTCCATAGATTAGTCACACATATCTAAATTGTTATTTTTCTGCTTTTCAGCAGTCTGTTAAATAACTAACGATATCAGTTATAAAATATCTCCGACACTTTCGCATGTCGCAATCATGCCGGAGATTGATCCGGATTTCGTAAATCCTTCTAAAATTTTTCTAATAAATTAAGCTTCTTTTTTAACGATTGTAGCACAACCCATTCCGCCACCGATACACAGAGTAGCAAGTCCGTATGTAACGTCTCTCTTCTGCATAGCGTGAAGCAGTGTAACAAGGATACGGCATCCAGAAGCTCCTACCGGATGTCCAAGTGCGATAGCACCACCGTTTACGTTTAAGATATCAGAGCTGAAACCTAACTCTTTCTGTACTGCTACGGACTGAGCTGCAAATGCCTCATTTGCCTCGATCAGATCCATATCGTCAATTGTAAGACCAGCAATCTTTAATGCTTTCTTTGTAGCCGGAACAGGTCCGATACCCATGATCTCCGGAGCGCATCCGCCAAGAGCACCTGCTACGAATGTAGCCATCGGTTTAACACCAAGCTCTTTTGCTTTCTCTTCGCTCATTACAACGATTGCTGCAGCACCATCGTTGATACCGGAAGCGTTACCTGCTGTAACAAGTCCGCCCTCTTTACCGGAGCAGCATTTTAATTTTGCAAGAGTCTCTTTTGTTGTGCCAGGACGTGGTCCCTCATCTTTTGTGATCATAACAGTCTCTTTTTTCACTTTAACCGGAACCGGAACGATCTCATCATCGAATGCTCCTGACTCCTGAGCTGCTACTGCTTTCTGCTGGGAGATTGCTGCGAACTCATCAAGTTCTTCACGTGTTAATCCCCACTGATCACAGATATTCTCAGCTGTGATCATCATATGGTAGTTGTTGAATGCATCCCATAATGCATCGTTAACCATTGTATCAATCATAGTTGCATTGTTCATTCTGTAACCAAAACGAGCTTTCTTTAATGCATACGGAGCCATGGACATGTTCTCCATACCACCTGCTACAACGATATCAGCCTGACCAGCCATGATCATGTTTGCAGCCTCGTTTACACATTTCAGACCGGAACCGCATACTACGTTCAGTGTGAAAGCCGGAACCTCATTCGGGATACCTGCTTTGATAGATGCCTGACGAGCAACGTTCTGTCCCTGGGAAGCCTGGATAACGCATCCCATCATAACCTCGTCAACCTGCTCCGGAGCAACGCCTGCTCTTTTTAATGCCTCTCTGATAACGATGGATCCTAATTCAACAGCCGGAGTATTTCCAAACTGTCCACCCATTTTACCAATTGCAGTACGGCAAGCGCCTGCTAATACAACTTTCTTTGCCATTTTTCTTCTCTCCTTCTTGACTTTTAAAATATACCTCTAGTAATTATGTTAAAAGAATAACGCTAGACATGCTTATTTTAGCACTATCATCTAAATTTTGCAACGCTTCCTCCGTCATTTTTCCTAAAATTTAAAAAGGATTTTCGTACACTTTTGTCATTTTTTTAACACAGTTGAAAGGGTGAAAAGTCATTGAAAGACTGTTATTTTTTTAACAAAATCTGTAAAAAAAATTAGGATTCGTGCACCGAACCTCGGTTTCCGCTCTCCTATTTTTCTCTTTCAATGGTTCCTCGCTCTTCTGGCTAAGGTCTTTGAAAAATCTTATAAGTTAACTTTAACACACGTATGCATACAATGCAATACCCACAAACAGGTAATTAAATTTCTTCCCAGTCCCTACATTACCACAAAGTTATTGAAAAATCCAGTCCTTTCACGAAATTTTGACATTTTTTTCACAAATTCTTATTTGTGGTGTTTTTGGCTGAGATTTATTTTTTTAATACGAAAACGAAAAATCCTGTCGGGACGCTAGACGTTCACTACCTTCACTTCACGTCGTTTTCATCGCGCTCGTTCCCACGCCTGAAAAAGAGGTCGTTCCCACTCGCGCAAAAACTTGTGAAGTTCAGTCGTTCTCTTAACCGCTTTCCCTGACAGGATTTTCCGTTTTCTGTATCTACGCTGCTGAAATCAGCCACTTCACACCACGCACTGCGTGCCACACATGCATATCAGTTATGAGACATTTTATCGCATGTGCAGATTTATATAATGTAAAAATATAGTTGAACTGGCTACAACACGATTGCTTCGCTGTTTGTTTCATCACATATATCATTGTAGTATATCAGCGCGTGCGGCAAGATGTTTCATAACTGATATGCACGCGTGACATATCGTTTTTAACGCATAAACGGAACAAGATGGACACAAAAACTCCAAGGCAAGGCGGTAGATTGATTTTCGTTATCGGAGCGAGCATAACCCGACCGCGTGAGTGTGTCTGAGGCTGCCGCTTTTGCAGCCGAGTTCGCGGGAGCGGCACACAGACTGCAGTATGACTGAACTTTGTGATTAGCACAATTTAAAAGAACACCAGTCAGGCAATCTTTCCTCGGCAAGCGATTGTTAGCTGCAGAGGTAAGATTGATGACTGGTGTTTTCACAGACTAAATTTTCAGCCACACAAACAGGATTTTACAGATTTTTCACGGTGGCGATATCGATCATCGTCATCTGATCATTTGCTGTCTCAAGGCTGAGGGCCAGCGCATTTGCCGTATCCATGGATGTCAGGCAGTGAACGCCTGTCTCGATGGCATTTCGGCGAATGAGGAATCCGTCTCTGGATTTGTCACGGCCCTGTGTCGGTGTATCGATAACAAGGTCAATCTTGTGACCAAGGATCAGATCCATAACGTTCGGTGATTCCTGAGAAATTTTATTGACACGACGTGCATTTACGCCATGATCCTGCAGGTATTTTGCAGTGCTTCTTGTAGCGTAAATGGTGTAACCAAGTGCTTCGAAACGTTTTGCAACGCCGACCGCCTCCGGTTTGTCCGCATCTTTTACGGTCATGATCATCTGTTTGTATTTCGGAAGCTGGATGCCAGCGCCGATAAATGCTTTGTACAGTGCTTCGTTGAAGTTCTTTGCAATACCAAGGCACTCACCGGTGGATTTCATTTCCGGTCCAAGGCTGATCTCAGCTCCACGCAGTTTCTCGAAGGAGAATACCGGCATCTTGATGGCAATGTAATCTGCCTCCGGTGCCAGTCCCGGCTCGTAACCCATGCCTTTGATGGTCTCGCCAAGGATTACTTTTGTTGCCAGATCTACGATCGGGATACCTGTTACTTTACTGATATACGGTACAGTTCTGGAAGAACGCGGGTTTACTTCTATTACATATACTTCCTCGTTCATGGCGATGAACTGAATGTTGATCAGTCCTACGACATGAAGTGCTCTTGCCAGACGTTTTGTATACTCTACGATGGTCTCTTTTACATGGTCGCTGATGGTCGGTGCCGGATATACGGAAATACTGTCTCCGGAATGTACACCGGTACGCTCGATATGCTCCATGATACCCGGAATCAGGATATCGGTGCCATCGCATACCGCATCAACCTCAATCTCTTTACCCATCAGATATTTATCGATCAGAATCGGGTGATCCTGTGCAATCTGGTTGATGGTGTCGATAAATTCTACGATCTCATCATCATTGAATGCAATGTGCATGCCCTGTCCGCCAAGTACATAGGAAGGACGAACCAGTACCGGATAACCGATGCGGTTTGCTGCTGCTTTTGCTTCCTGAGCGGTGTATACCGTATCACCTGCTGCTCTTGGGATACCTGTCTGCTCCAGAATTTCATCAAAGAGCTCTCGATCTTCGGCTGCGTCAACATCTTCTGCTTTTGTACCAAGGATCGGCACGCCCATCTTCATCAGACTCTCTGTCAGTTTAATGGCTGTCTGGCCACCGAACTGTACAACAGCTCCATCCGGTTTTTCGATGTTTACGACGTTCTCTACATCTTCCGGTGTCAGCGGCTCGAAATACAGTTTGTCAGCGATATCAAAGTCAGTGGAAACTGTCTCCGGGTTGTTGTTGATGATGATTGTCTCATATCCGGCTTTTGCAAAGGACCAGGTACAATGTACGGAACAGAAGTCAAACTCGATACCCTGTCCGATACGGATTGGTCCGGAACCAAGTACCAGAACTTTTTTCTTCTTTGCAGTTCCGTCAGCTTCATTTTCACCATCAAAGCAGGAATAATAATACGGTGTGCTTGCCTCAAACTCAGCGGCACAGGTATCAACCATCTTGAAGGAAGCTGTGATACCATTCTCGTAACGCATGTTTTTGATGTATTCCTCATCTTTACCGGTTAACTGAGCGATGACTTTATCCGGGAACTCGATACGTTTTGCTTCGCGGAGCAGATCAACGGTCAAAGCCTCGCTGCGCAGACGGCCTTCCATCTCAACCAGAATTGCGATTTTGTCAATAAACCATTTATCGATCTTTGTGATGTCATGGATCGTATCATAAGAAACTCCACGACGGCATGCCTCAGCGATGACCCAGATTCTTCTGTCATCTACCACTTTCAGACGCTCGATCAGTTTGTCATAGGAAAGTGTCATATATTCATCGGAAACAAGGCTGTCCACATGCTGCTCCAGGGAACGGATGGCTTTCATCAGCGCGCCCTCGAAGTTTGTACAGATACTCATAACCTCACCGGTTGCTTTCATCTGTGTGGTCAGGGTACGTTTTGCAGTGATAAATTTATCAAAAGGCAGGCGCGGGATTTTTACAACACAGTAATCCAGCATCGGCTCAAAACTTGCATATGTCTTGCCTGTGATGGCATTTTTGATCTCATCCAGCGTGTAACCAAGTGCGATTTTTGCGGCAACTTTTGCGATCGGATATCCGGTTGCTTTGGAAGCCAGTGCAGAAGAACGGCTTACACGCGGGTTTACCTCGATAACACAATACTCAAAGGAATCCGGATTTAACGCATACTGTACGTTACAACCACCGGTGATGTTCAGCTCGCTAATGATATTTAATGCGGAAGTACGCAGCATCTGGTACTCTTTGTCGCCCAGTGTCTGGGACGGTGCTACTACGATGGAGTCACCGGTATGAACGCCGACCGGGTCGATGTTCTCCATATTACATACAGTAATGCAGTTTCCGTTTGCATCACGCATTACTTCGTACTCGATTTCTTTCCATCCGGCGATGCAACGCTCAACCAGAACTTCTCCGACACGGCTCAGACGCAGACCGTTGCTCAGGATCTCAACCAGTTCTTCTTCGTTGTGGGCGATACCACCGCCGCTTCCGCCTAAGGTAAAGGCCGGACGCAGTACAACCGGGTAACCGATGGTATTTGTAAATTTGATACCGTCTTCCACTGTATTTACAACCAGGGAAGCTGCACACGGCTCACCGATTTTTTCCATGGTATCTTTGAATGCCTGACGATCCTCCGCGCGGAAAATCGTCTCTGCTGTGGTACCGATGAGTTTTACACCGTTTTCCTCTAAGAATCCGGATTCTGCCAGTTCCATACCAAGGTTCAGACCGGCCTGTCCACCCAGAGTCGGGAGTACGCTGTCCGGTTTTTCTTTTAAAATGATCTGTTTTAACACATCGACGGTCAGCGGCTCGATGTATACCTGATCTGCGATCTGTTTATCTGTCATGATGGTTGCCGGGTTGGAGTTTACCAGACAAACCTCTACGCCTTCCTCTTTCAGGGAACGGCATGCCTGTGTACCCGCATAATCAAACTCAGCCGCCTGTCCGATGACGATCGGACCGGAACCGATTACTAATACTTTTTTGATATCTGATCTCTTTGGCATTATTTCTGTCCTCCCATCATTTCAATAAACTTGTCAAACAGGTATCCGGAATCCTGTGGTCCAGGGCATGCTTCCGGATGGAACTGTACGGTAAAGATATTCTTTCCTGTATACTTGAGTCCCTCGTTAGTTCCGTCGTTTACATTTGTAAATGCAGGAACTGCCACTGCCGGGTCAAGACTGTCTGCATCAACCGCGTATCCATGGTTCTGAGATGAAATGTATACACGGCCTGTCTCCAGATCTTTTACCGGATGATTGCCGCCTCTGTGGCCGTATTTTAATTTGTAGGTATCTGCGCCGGTAGCTAATGCCATCAGCTGATGTCCTAAGCAGATCGCAAAAATCGGCACTTCTGAATCATAAAGTTTTTTCACTTCTTTGATGATATCTGTGCAGGCTTTCGGATCTCCAGGGCCGTTAGAAAGCATGATTCCGTCCGGGTTGGAAGCAAGGATTTCCTCGGCTGTTGTGTGTGCCGGGTAGATCGTAACTTCACATCCACGTTTGTGCAGGGACTGTGCAATGTTGTTCTTTGCACCGAAGTCCAACAGAGCTACTTTATAGCCATCTGCTTTCAGCACTTCTTTCTCACTGCATGTTACCTTGTCAACCACATTTCCTGTATTGTATACATGAAGCTGAGGCAGAATTTCATCGAGTTTGTAATTTTCATCCGTGGTGATCATGCCGTTCATGGTTCCTTTTTCACGCAGAATTTTTGTCAGCGCTCTTGTGTCAATTCCAGCAATTCCCGGAATATCATGCTCTTTCAGGAAATCCTGAATGGTTCCCTGACAACGGAAATTGCTTGGCATTCTGGATAATTCTCTTACGATATATCCATCCGGCCATGGCTGCTTGGACTCCATATCCGGTGTAATTCCATAATTTCCGATCAGCGGATAAGTCATTACAACTGCCTGTCCCGCATAGGATGGGTCTGTCAAAACCTCCAGATAACCAGTCATGGAAGTATTGAAGACGATCTCACTGATCACGCTCTTTGTCGAACCAATGCTTGTTCCGGTAAATACTGTACCGTCTTCCAGAATCAGAAATGCTTTCATTTATTCGCCCGTCCTTTCTCTTTTTTACAATATACACTTTTATTTTAACATGTATTTCCTGGCTTGTTGCAAAAAAAAAGAGGGAATTTTCTCTTTTCTTGTATAATTATACATTATTCATGCATAATATTCATTTTTCTGCCATGTATACAAATTGTAGGTATTCTACCACAGTTTTTCCTGCTTTTCAATACTAACTTTTCGGATACGTTCATAATACTTTCTAATTATATTTATCAGAAAACGATTCTCCTCAGAATCACTGCATATCTACAACAACGGCAAGACCCGACGTGATTGCCAGGCCTTGCCGTCTCTTATTCATTACTCAATTTTTGTTTTTCCACCCATGTATGGCTGTAATGCTTTCGGAATATTTACGGTTCCGTCTGCATTTAAGTTGTTCTCCAGGAACGCGATCAGCATTCTTGGCGGAGCAACTACGGTATTATTTAATGTATGTGCCAGATATTTCTTGCCATCTTTTCCTTTGACACGAATTTTCAGACGTCTTGCCTGCGCATCACCGAGGTTGGAACAGCTTCCTACCTCAAAATATTTCTTCTGACGCGGAGACCATGCCTCTACATCGACAGATTTTACTTTCAGATCAGCAAGATCACCGGAGCAACACTCTAAGGTACGAACCGGGATATCAAGGCTGCGGAACAGATCTACGGTGTTCTGCCATAATTTGTCATACCACATCATGGAATCTTCCGGTTTGCACACAACGATCATTTCCTGTTTTTCAAACTGATGGATACGGTATACACCTCTCTCCTCGATACCGTGTGCACCTTTCTCTTTACGGAAACATGGAGAATAGCTTGTCAGAGTCTTCGGCAACTGTTCCTCATCGATCATAGTGTCGATGAAGCTTCCGATCATGGAATGCTCGGAAGTACCGATCAGATACAGGTCTTCGCCTTCGATCTTGTACATCATGGCATCCATCTCATCAAAACTCATAACGCCGGTAACAACGTTACTTCTGATCATATATGGTGGAATGCAGTATGTGAATCCACGGTCGATCATGAAGTCGCGGGCATAAGCCAGAACTGCGGAATGCAGACGGGCAATGTCACCTTTCAGATAATAAAAACCATTTCCGGCTACTTTTCTTGCGCTGTCAAGATCAATACCATCGAATTTCTCCATGATCTCTGTGTGATACGGAATCTCGAAATCCGGAACAACCGGCTCACCGAAACGCTCAACTTCTACGTTCTCACTGTCATCTTTTCCAATCGGAACAGACGGATCAATGATGTTCGGAATGGTCATCATGATCTTTTTGATTTTCTCCTGAAGCTCGCCTTCCTGTGCCTCAAGCTCTGTCAGACGCTCTGCATCTTTGGCAACCTGTTCTTTTAATGCCATAGCTTCTTCTTTTTTGCCCTGTCCCATCAGTGCACCGATCTGTTTGGAGATACGGTTTCTGTTGGCACGCAGATCATCAGCTTCCTGCTGAACAGCTCTGGATGATGCGTCTAATTCGATCACTTCGTCAACCAGACCAAGCTTGTGATCCTGAAATTTATTTTTGATATTCTGTTTTACAATATCCGGGTTTTCTCTTAAAAACTTAATGTCAATCATAGCTTCCTCCTGAGGAAATTTTATTCTTTCAAAAGTATACACTGATTTTTGCCAATATTCAAGCCTATTCTTACCTGTACTGCCCTGCATAGTTTAATACAAGTATTTTGGTTCCTAATTACATTGGTGAAGTAAACCATAAATATCCTAATATTATGATTCCAACAACCATTATCAGTGTAATTATAATAAATGGCAGCCAGTTTTTATATTTCTTTCCTCTTATAAAGGCAAATATATCAAGCATAATTAAAATCAAATATATCATTGCCAAGTATATTGTAACTCCCATATTTATTCCCTCAAGAAATGCAAAGTTAATAAGGTTGAAAAAATTTAAAGTTTAGCCAATATGTAAATGGGGACTGAGTTCATTTTTTCTTCGAAAGCGAATATTAGCTGAGAAGACAAAATGAACTCAGCCCCCTTCAATACCTTAATTTTTCATCCACACAAGCAAGATTTACTCTCTTCTTAAAGCATCGATCGGCTTGAGATTTGCCGCCTTATAAGACGGAAGCAGTCCGAAAATGATTCCGATTCCCATGGAGAATACCACTGCGATGATCGCTGCCGGCACGCTGATGACCACCGGCATCTCGCTGACTTTTGATATGATCTCCGCCAGTATGATTCCCGCAACTACTCCGATAATACCGCCAAGACTGGTCAGTACGGCTGCCTCTGTCAGAAACTGTCCCAGGATATGGCTCTTCTTTGCACCGATGGCTTTTTTCAGACCAATCTCCTGTGTGCGCTCCGTCACGGATACCAGCATGATATTCATAACGCCGATACCGCCGACCAGCAGGGAAATGCCTGCGATCCAGATCAGCATCCGGTTCGTGGACTGGCTCAGTTCCTGGATATCCTGCGCCTGTTTTAACAGATCCTGTCCTTTGTACTGAATCGTTCCATCCGAACTGTTGCAGTTTGCATTCAGGATATCTGCCACAGCCTGCCCTGCGGATGCCATGGAATCTGTATCCGTTGCCCGCAGTATCACGCTCTGCGGCTCATCATACTGGAACACGATGGGCCATGTCGTTGACGGGATAAACACTCTTCCGCTGCTATCCTGCATATAAGTATAATAATCGTCTATGGAATTGATCACCGGTTCGAAACCGTCTTTTTTGTCTGCGATACCGATCACGATGTAAGGCTCCCCGGAAATCTCAATGGTTTTTCCAATGACCTCTGCCCCCTGAAACAGGGAGGATGCACAATCCTGATCCAGGATCGCCACTTTGCGGTACTTTGTAAAATCATTGCTGTCAAACCCACGTCCCTGCTTGATGGCATAGCTGCAGGTATCCAGATAATTCTGATCAATACCCATGACATAACCGCCGGACAGAGAAGTATTGCCATAGCATACAGTATCATATCCCTGGCGGCTGGTGTAACGGGATGCCTCCTCCACACCGTCTACCGCAAGGATCTGCTGCATGGTGTCGTCGCTGATCACCGGGATTCCATCCGGAACCCCATTGTATTCCATTTCATAGGTCCACTCATCCTGATACAGCTGAACCGTCACCGTATTGTTGCCGGCTCCCACCAGATTCTGTTTGATCTGTTCGTTAGTTCCCTGAATCGTAGAAACAATCGCAATAATTGCCCCAATACCGATAATGATACCAAGCATTGTCAGAAAGGAACGCATTTTATGTGACCAGATGCCCTGAAAGGACAGTCGAATATTTTCTAACATGTTACGCACCTCCCCTTAATAATAAGATCCGTCAGAATCAACCACGCGAATGCCTTCTTTTGCTGTCTTTCCATAAGGAAACGCAATGCGGTCATCCTCTGTCAGTCCCGACTTGATCTCCACGGTATCACCGTAAATAATTTTTCCTGTCTTTACATACTGTTTCACCAGACGGTCATTCTCATCCGCCTTCAGCACGTAGGATCTGCCATTTTCCGTGCGGACATAGCCCTTGGAAATGTAGATCGCATTGCCATCTTCCTCATCGGAAAGCGTCATGTTCAGATCCACATATTCCCCGTTGCGCAGACCGGTGGTATCTTCGATGTAAGCGATAAACGGATAATAGGACACATTCTGATTGCCCTCGCTGTAAGAAGAAACCTCCGTCGACGGATAGTTCTTAATCTCGGTGATCTCGGCTTCACAGCTGACTCCGCTCTCCCAGGAAGAAACATTGATGGTCTGTCCCGGTTTTACCTGATCCAGAAGCAGTTCGCTGACTCCACCGGTCACGTACAGTCCTTCAGAACCGGTTACTTCCATAAAAGGTGTGCCGTCGTTTGGCAGGTCATCTTTATCCTGCAGATTCTTCACGACTCCGGTTACAGTGGCATAGATCACGCCATCCGTACTTTTTGCCTTGAACTTTTCTACTTCCAGTTCTGCTTTCCGCTTATCCAGATCAAGGTCTTTTAGTTTCTTTTCCTGTTCCGCGATCATGTCATTGAGTTCACTCTGAGTATATCCGCCACCATCTGCGATGGTGCCATCATCCACTGCCGGAACATCCATATCCGCATCAGAGGCATCATCCATAAGCTGGGTATGATCTGACACGGACCACCTGGTATCAGCGTCCGGCACCGCCATCTGCGTTCCATCGATCTCCCACGCAGTGATCAGTTCTCCGGAAACTTCATTATTTTCCCGGATTTCAAGAACGACATGCATTCCCTCCTCCGCAGTCTGAGATAAAAAGCTTCCGGTCACATAAGCATTTTCCGTACACAAATAACGGTACGGTTCCTCCTCACTTCCATCTGCGGTATCCTGATTATATGGGACAGCGGTTTCGGAGATATAATTGTAAGCGCTGCCTGTCATTTCCTGCACCTGTGGTGTCACCGGAGTCGCAGGCTGCGGTGTTACCGGTGTGGATGGCTCCACATACGGTTTTGTATTTTTCAGTTTCTTCAGTTCATTCTGGGCGATCAGGATCTGATTGTTCAGATTTTCCACTTCCAGCTGTTTGCCCTGAAAATTCAGAGAAGCAACGGTGGTGTCCAGTGCCAGCAGGGGATCCCCCTTCTGTACCTTCTGGCCTTCTTCCACATATACTTCCTTGATTTCATCGTCCTTTGTGATCTCCACAGTCTGGGAATAATCATTGGTCACCATACCGGAACTGCTGATCTCATCCCCCCAGTAACTACTGTTTATATCCGCCACGGACATCACTTCCGCCGTCATTTTGGAACGCTGCACATAGACACCGGTTCCGATCCCGCCTCCGGCAATGGCTGCGACAATGGCAATCACAAGAACACGTTTCATGACTTTCTTATTTTTCATTCTGCCGCCTCCTTTATCTCACCATCAATGATGCGGATCACACGTTTTGCATAAGAAGCGATCTTGGCGTCATGTGTGATCATGACGATGGTTACACCTTCCTCGTTTAACCGGTCAAAAAGTTCCATGATCTGCTTACCGGATTTGGAATCCAGCGCTCCCGTCGGTTCATCTGCCAGTAAGATTTTCGGGTTATTTACCATGGCACGGGCAATGGCTACACGCTGTTTCTGTCCACCGGACAGCTGTGTCGGCTTGAACTCCACACGGTCTGCCAGTCCCACACGATCCAGTGCCGCAGCGGCACGCTTTTCCCGCTCCGGTTTCTTTATACCCGCATAGATCAGAGGCAGTGCCACATTTTCCAGTGCTGTCTCTCTGGGAAGCAGATGAAAACTCTGAAATACAAATCCGATACTGTTCAGCCGCACATCCGCCAGTTCCCGGTCTTTGCATTGCAATACATCCTGTCCCGCCAGTTCATAGCTGCCGCTGGTCGGCAGATCCAGACAGCCGATGATATTCATCAATGTGGTTTTTCCGGAACCGGAAGGTCCCATGATCGCCACATATTCTCCTTCTTCCACGGAAAGACTCACGTCTTTCAGCACCGGAACTACCAGTTTTTCCTGCTGATAATCCTTATAAATATGACTGAGATTCAAAAGCATATGCACACCCCCTATTCTTCTGTCGGAGCATCTGCACTTCCTGTATCTGCCTCTCCGTCTACCACCGGTTTCAGATCCTTCTCATCCAGCATACCGGTATCAATATCTTCATCCAGACTGTAAGAATCTGTCGCACCATCCATATCTTCCCCGTCAGATGACAGATCTTCCGTATAGTCTTCGCCCATATCCTCTGAATACATATCATCATCCGGGAACTCTTCCATCATGCCTTCATCCACATTCGTCGTTGTCTTCAGACCCTCACGGAATCCGGACACCGGCCATGCGATCATGTCGGTCAGTTCCAGGCCGGACTTGATCTCATACAGATCCATGCCCTCGTCATACTCGCCGAGTTCCACGCTGCGTTTCTCCAGTTTTCCTTTTCCATTATCTGCCCATACATATGCCGCATCGTCATCCTGTACGATATAGCCGCTGTAAAGCCAGATGCCGTCCTTTGTCTCTATCTGTCCCTCATCCAGTTCCACATACAGATGCTGCCCCAGCATCAGTCCATCGGCAGAATCCAGTGTCACATAAAACGGATATTTTGTGGACTGATTTTCAGAGTCAGAACCACTGTAATATACGCCGTTGTTATTATCCTTCTCTTCATTTTCCGTATCTATTTTTTCAATGGTTCCAGTCCAGGTCTTTGTCTCATCCACTCTGGAACGCAGGATCACACTCTGGCCTTCTGTAAGATCGTATACATTCGTCTCATTTACCGTTCCTTTTACCCGGTAATCACCGGTGGTCAGAATGGACATAAACGGCTGCTCATTTCCATAGGAATCAGTTTCCCCTTTTTCATTGATGGATTTCACCACACCGTTGATCTTACTGGTCACCGTAGACTGAGACATGGTATCTTCCATCTTCTGGATCTCCAGCTTTTTGCTCTGCTGCTCATACTCAGACTGCTTGATGGAGGTCTGAAGACTCTGGATCTGCACGGTATAATTAAACTGTTCCTCCTTGGATGCCGCATTTTTCTCTGTGGTCAGTGTCTTGATCTGATTGTTGTAATCGTTGATCTGGTTTGCAATGCTCTCCAGTTCCAGCTTTGCCTGTGCGATCTGAAGGCTCAGATCATCGGTTTTGTACTCGAATAACGGAGTTCCCTCCTGCACTTCGTCCCCTACGGATACAAAAATTTCCTTTACGGTCTGGTCAGAAGACAGGTTCACATCCCAGGTGTCCTGTGACTCCACCACTCCCATATACCGGTTCTGTCCGCCGCCGTTTACTCCGTTGACCAGAGACTGCACGGACTCTACATAAGCGGCATCTCCGCCACTGCTGCTTTTCCCCAATTTGCTTTTCAGGAAAAAACCAACTGCTACTGCTGCCGCGGCAATGATCACTACCGCTACAATGATTTTTTTCTTTTTGCTCATATCGCGCTCCTCCTCCACTCCGGAAATTCTCAAAAACACAAAAATGGTTACAGATTTCCGTTCTGTAACCATTTTATCATGACGTAATTTTTAATACTATTAAGATACCCTTAATTTTTATTTTTCTGCAAACCCTGTATTTAAGCCATTCTTTAAAAAAATTTGTTACTAACTTGTTACTAACCGTTTATGTTTATCTGCTTCTATCTTTAATTATTTTATACTATAAGTCGGCCTTTTTCAACTCTGGCAGTAATGTTTCCAGAATAATCAAAGTCGACTTTTCCATTGCG